>NZ_BMII01000029.1 GCF_014641855.1 Shewanella inventionis | reverse complement strand
ACCTTTTAGAGCAGCATCCACTAAAAGCCAGTAAACCAACCAAAATAAGAAAGGCAGCATGGAATGGCGATTTTAGGAGCGAGATTTTCTTTGGTTAAAAGATTTAACAAAGCTTAATCCCGCCCTGCGTTTGTTCCATCGTTAAATACTAACTTTTCAAAATTAAATGTCACATCACATTTCTTTAATTTTGGGTTCTCGTAACTAAAGTCCCACTTATTATCAGAATATTTAGAGTGTTTTGAAATCTGCTTATTTTTTATATCTGGTGCTGCATTTCTCTCTTGATTCGATATGTTTATCATGGGCTTAACCTATATTGTTAATCGACCATTCAGGAACAGGGTTGTGGATTGCATCGCTGCGAATCATTTCAACAATAGATTTATCATATTTAGGGAGTATATATGTATCCCACATATACTGTTTCTCCTGAGTAGCTAAATTAAATTCATCTTGTTTAATTTCACCTAATGCTAAAAGGGTTTGGTGATAGTTTAAATAACTGAAATATTTTTTTATATCAAGCTGTGTAATAACAAGATTTTGACAACCAAGACAAGTCTCTGTCGCTGAGCTACAATATACTCCTACAGATTGATTCTTTTGAGGCGAGTTTAAAGGATCTTTACAATGATTTAATAGATTCTCTTGAGGTTTATCGATTTCAGTTGGTAATCGAGAGAATGGGTCATCATTATCGCCTTCCAATCCAAGTAACATAGCTTCTAGATGGAGTCCTCTTCGAGCCTTAAATATGGGGTCGTTAAGCTTTCTCAAGTAATCTGATGTAGTTTTTAACCTAGTATGCGCTAAGAGTGCTTGTAAGTATGTTAAATCCTCTGTACGAAGGTATTCTTGCCAAGCCATTGTAGGTCGAAATAAACTTGCTTGTAACGTAATGGGCTTGTTATCACTGGGGCGTTTTAGGTTAAGCTGCACTCCAAAATCGTAAATAGCTTGCTGAAATCTTCTTACTGTTATTACTCTGGGAACTTGATCAGAGCTAGCATTACTAATCCATAACGCTTGTTGTCCTTTAGGTCTATACGATTCAGTGATTTTTATTACTCGTTGAATTATTCTAATCGGCCAACTATCACTTCCTTTTATTAATGGGATTGTTTTATCCTTTTTGTTGGAACGGTACTTCTCCCACCGAATAAACATTCTATTAGAATCCAGAGGGTCTACTTCAAGGCAGTCTAATGTAAGTCTAGAGATAGTGCTTGGATTTAATCCAGTTCGAATAAGTAACATTAGGTAATAAGGGGTTAAATCTGATGCAGAGACCCAAAGCTTAAGGTTGTTCTCATTATAGAATGCGGTTAACCAACCTGGTTGTCGGTGTCTGAAACCATGATAAAACAATGGGTACTTTTTAAGGGTATCGGCATCACTTAAAACCTGACATTGCATAATATTTTCCCAGTACCAAACCAGGTAATCAGTCTTTTGCCAAGGTGAATTATACTTAATTGGAGACGGTTTTCCTGCAAAATTATTTATGTAATAGTCAGTATCACTGACACTTTTATAGAATTTTTTTAGTGCTTTGGCGTAATAAGTTGTTCCATTAGATATCCCTTTCAAAAAAGATTGACCTCTAGGTATTTTATAGAGACTTTCGATATTTAATTTTTCACAGTGCAGTTCATTTACCCAAAACCAAATACAATAATCTTTGCTTGCCCATACGGAACGCTTTTTTTTATTTGTGATAACGGGTGCAACATCAGTAATAGGAGGTTCCTTTCCTAGCCATTGTGGTTTATATGTTGATTCAAGACGCTTCGATGTGGTAATTAGTGATTGTTGTACAGCTGTTGATATTTCCCTTATTTCTTCCATATCGTATCCTTCATTACTTGAAGATAACCCACTACTTTTTGGGAACATATTTTCCGGAATTATAAATGTTGGAGAAATCGATTTATGCTTTTGCCATTGTTTAAAAATACTGCTTATAGAACGAAACAGACTTCCTGCTGTAGAGTATTTTAGGCCGGATTCGTTCTTTAGCCAAAGGCAAAAATTTATGAGGACCGTGCCATCGAGATCCGAAGGAGATGTAATATCATGCAAGGAGGCAAATTGGAGGAACTTTTGAAACTTCTCTATAACAGATATGCGTGTGAAATGCCCTTGAGAGTGTCTATTTTTGTACATAGCCCATGAAAAAAGACTGATAATTTTTTTAGAGCCCAATTCGCACTTATTGTTAAGATTATAGGTATGTGGGTGACCAGTGTTTTTGCACTTTATGGTAAATTTTAAATCACGATATGCTCGAGCTTCATCAGCAGTGATTTTAGTAATTTGTACGTACTTAATTGTCACTAATAGAATCCTCTGTCACTATATCAATTTGACGTTGAAAAGCATTATATGAGCCAGAATAAGCTATTAAGGTGGCTATATGCACGTAGTATGTTCTAGTTGTTTCTTCACTTGCATGGCCAAGTAGTTTACTAAGACCAGTTAGATCGTGGTTAAGTAAATAATGATATGTCCCAAAAGTGTGTCTTAAAAGATGCGGGTGAGCTTTAACTCCAATGTGCTTACTGGTTTTTCTAAATAGTTTTTGAACCCAGTTAATGCTCAATGGTTGTCCGTCTATGGTGATAAATAATGTAAGGCAATCTTTCGGATCTATGTGTGTAATAGCATCGATTTTTTTCTCTCTGTCTATGTCTACATACTCCCAAATTTGGTAAAGTAAATCATTAGGTATTAATATCACTCTTGCCTTTCCGCCTTTTCCAATAACTCTAGCTGGCGTAAATTTTCCTCGACTATTCACTTCTGGTAGATCACGAAGAGGAAAGTTACAGGCTTCAGATATTCTTAATCCTGTCTGGAGTATAAATGATGTCAACAATACATTTCTTTTTTTCACTAGCGCATTTCTTTTTCCTGAGATCTTTCCGACTGAAGAGACAAATCTTAAAGCATCCTCTAATAGCATGAACTTAATAGGTTCTGAAACAGCTTGAGAGTGATGCCCTTTAGATTGATATCGCTGACTCAAAGATAGTTTTAAACTTTGTATTTCCTTTGGATTAAGGTAAGGGGACAACCCCTTTTCATATGACCAAATAAGATAGCGGTAAGCACCAGCTACTCTAGAATTAATTGTATTCCAAGAAAGTCTTTCTCCATTATTTTTTGTGTATTCACATAATGCATCAATGTAAAAGTCGAATGTATCGTCTGTTATTGAACCAATGTTATTCAATGATGAATTAGCCCAAAGCAGAAATTCTTTAAGATGCTCAGCGTTTGTTTGTAAGCTCTTGGGCTTATTTTTTAAAGCTAATTGTCTCAGATACTGATTTACTTCGACACATGGTGAAGTGTCATTATTGAACATCTGTGGAATGTCACCCTTCAATCTTGCCAATTTTGAACGTTTTGACGTTGTGAAATTACAGTACACAATGTTCATTTTATAATCTCTTTTTTTACCATGTGTATCAGTAGACTAGCAAAAGACATACTGATTTTAACTGAATTAGATATAGTAGCTAATTTACCGTTGTGTTACTTAATTCACCTCATTTGTATAGCATAGAAATCTTTATAAGTTAAATAAATATAGTTTTATATGGTCAGTACTACAAGTTAGATGGAGTAAGGAATTGTAAAATTTAAACGTATATGCACATCAAGTGTAGGTACTACTAACGCGGCAAACCGATAATAAATATCTTATGAGGCAACTTATTCACCAAACTTAGGTTAGTTACTGTTGAAGATGATTCAGTTGATGTTGTCAGTTTAGGTGTCATTCAGTCGCTTTTGTATCGTGTTTATTGAGCTGGTAAATGATTATACCGAAATAGCCATTTAAAGTGCTATTGAGCGGGTAATTGTCCAACAGCGAAAGTCCAAGCAATAACCCGTTGGGTGATCGATTTCTGAATAGCAATAAACAGACTCTAGTGTTAGCGAGATGTTTATTATTTTCACTAATTTTTTCCACACAGGCTCAAGCTCAGTACTATTGCTTTACCCATCGCGAAGCTAAATCTTAAAATGGGATATTAATACCATTTATTCGCTTTAAATGGGAATATAGTACCATTTATTTTTCGTGATAGTTGTTTAAATCGTTGGGTTGGACTATATTCCCATTAATGGTTGAATAATGGGAATATAGTCCCTTTGGCTGGTGATATGGCTAAGCGAGATTTACACAATGTACTGTTTCCAAAGCAGCGTAAAATCCTGACTCATTTTGGTGAGGACTTGTTATTGGCGATGAAACGACGTGGTTTTACAAAAAAACTGCTGTGTGAGCGCACTGGCTTTGATCATAAAACCGTGAACAAAGTCTTCGCAGGTGATCCAGGTGTTGCCATTGGCACTTACTTGAAAGTAATGGCCGTACTTGGCATGGAAAGCAACTTTGCAGAAATGGCCGCTCATGATGAAGTAGGCATCAAGCTTCAAAACATAAAATTGCTGGAAGGTTCAAGATGAGCCGCGAAGTCGTCGAAGTCTATGCCGATTGGCAGCCAATCGAAGCGCCACAGCTAATAGGGCGGATTACTTACAGCGACTCAAGCCGAGGTGGCGTGTTTAGTTTTGCCTACGATAAAGCGTTTTTAACCTCAACTTATCGCTTGCAAATCGATCCAATGCTTGAGCTTCACTCAGGTGAGCTCTACAACGATGAAGCCGATAAAAACTTCCGTGTATTTCTTGATTCATCCCCCGATCGATGGGGGCGTATTTTAATGCAACGGCGTGCGGCCATTGAAGCGCGCAAGGGCATTCGAGCAACAAGTCGATTAAACGAGTTGGATTACCTGCTGGGCGTACATGACTCTTACCGGATGGGGGGGATTCGATTTAGGCGAGCAGGCTCGGATGCTTTTTTAGATGGCAACTCTGAGTTTGCTGCGCCGCCAATGGCTTCTCTGCGAGAGCTAGAGCACGCAGCAATGCAGATTGAAAAAGACGATAATATCGACAGTGACGAGTATTACCGCTGGTTGAAGATGCTGATTTCTCCAGGCTCATCATTAGGTGGTGCAAGGCCCAAGGCTTGTGTGACAGATGAGCAAGGCCACTTGTGGATTGCCAAGTTTCCCAATTTAAACGATACCCATGACGTGGGGGCGTGGGAGATGGTCTGTTATGAATTGGCTTTGGCGGCAGGTGTTGACATGTTTCCAAGTGAAATTAGGCAGTTTTCCTCTGGGCATCATACCTTTTTGACAAAACGGTTTGACCGCGACGGCGGAAAGCGGCTGCATTTTTCATCGGCTATGACACAACTGCAATACTATGATGGTGAACAATCTCAAGGTGCCAGCTACTTAGAGATTGCTGAATTTCTCTCCAATTTTGGTGCGCAAACCGAAGCTGATCTAGCACAGCTATGGCGTCGTATCGTGTTTAATATTGCCGTGTCCAACACAGATGATCACCTGCGTAATCATGGGTTTTTATTAACAAAGAATGGTTGGAAGTTATCACCCGCTTATGATTTAAACCCGATAGTAGGTAAGCACGGCCTGCATCTCAATATTACCGATGCAGACAACGCTTTAGACTACCAATTGGCCTTTGACGTAAAAGACTTCTTCCGGCTTTCTCAAACCCAAGCCACGCAAATTTACGATGAAGTATTAAATGCGGTTAGGCAATGGCAAACCGTTGCAAAGCGGCTAGGGATCAGCCGAGCCGAGCAAGCCATTAAACAATCAGCGTTTAATGTTTAATAAGCTAGGGTCTGTTTAAATTTCCAGTCTCAATTAACCCTTGCTTAGCCAATATTCAAACCATGCCCACAATGCTGTTATTACTTGGGGGCATTGTTTAAAAACTGGGTCATATGCCAAAGAGCAGCCATGGGCGAGGTCTGCTCGCTAACAAGCCATAGTCTGCCTTGTTGGGAGGGGAGTAACTTGTTGACTCAAAAGATAACATCGCAAATTTAACAATGGTTGCCACCGTTAAAATTTTTTGAATATTATAATGTCCACGCCAAACAAACCTAAGTGTCGAGCGCTTTTACCATCTCTGTGGTAAATATTGAGTGTAATATAACGGCATCACGATATTGGTTTGCGCTAACGCTGCAGATCCTTGTGTTCCGGTAAGCTTAAATGTTTTGCTTGTTGCGCACTTTTCGATATATGACGCAAGGGATTTAGCTCGCGAACGTTTACCACGTCATTAATGAGTTGAGTAAAGTTCGTTTCATAAAGCCACCAACCGATGGTAATTAATGCTAATGGCCATAATAAGCATAAAAGAACGCATAATTTACACTTTTATGCGCATAAAAGTGTATTTTTATCGGTGAGGGCGAGGCTTTAAGTGATGCAATAAGTCGTCGGCAATATCAAAAAGTGGCTAAAGTCAGCCGCGCAACCGCAACCCGCCATTTAGCTCAACTAGTTGAACAACAATGTTTGGTAAAACCGGCGCGGGCGGTAGAAGTATAAGGTATGTGTTGTTGGTGTGAATTTACTATCATAACAACCTTAATATGTGACTCATAGTCCGTAGACTCATTGTCTACATATTTGCATCATCATGAAAACCGTTTTTTAGGATTTTTCATGGAAGATCTGATACTAGTTTCATTTGGTGCCTACTTTAAAAATTTAAGGGTTTCAAAGGGATTATCACAAGAACAACTTGCGCTAAAAGCTGATTTAGATCGGACATATATCAGTGGAATCGAAAGAGGGAAAAGAAATGTTAGTTTGATCAATATTGTCAAACTAGCAGAGGCTTTGGAGTTACCTCCTAAGCAACTTCTTGATTTTAAGTTCAAGGAATAAATATGTCTAACAGAGCATTTTATTCCGCACCTCTCGAACAGTTTTTAGTTACTAACGCATTGTCTATAAGTGGTGAAATATCCGCGGCTCATACTCAGCAACTACAGCATCAGCAATCCAGAGCGTGGGGGGCTGAAATAGATATACTCAAAAGAGAACTGAAATTATGTAGTGCTGATAATACACATATCTTTTTTGAGTTTATGATCCCAAGAATGGGACGACGTGCTGATGTTGTTCTCGTGGTGAAAGGTGTCATCTTTGTTATCGAGTTCAAAGTTGGTGCACAACAAATTAATCATGCCGATTTAAGGCAAGCCCATGGTTATGCACTCGATCTAAAAAACTTTCATAGTGGCAGTCATGATAAATTTATCGTGCCCATTTTAATTGCTACGAATTTAGCTAAACCAACACCCCAGCAAGCATTATTCAAATTAGACTTTGCATTTGATAACGTAGCTTCTCCGATTGCTATTCATTCAGGTCAAATACTTAATGTAATTAATCAAATAACTACATCTTTAAAGCAGGTTGAGTTTGGTGCTAATCAATGGGCTGCATCTGGTTACTTACCGACTCCAACAATCATCGAAGCTGCACAAGCTCTTTATGCCCAACATAACGTTGAGGATATTGCTAAAAGTGAAGCGGATACTCAAAATATCGGCCAAACAAGTCAGCAATTATTGCAGCTAATACACGACGCTCGTGAAAGAAAACGCAAAGTGATTTGTTTTGTCACCGGTGTCCCAGGTGCGGGAAAAACACTTGTTGGATTAAATATTGCGAGTACTCATTCAAACCCAAAAGAGAAAGAGTATTCAGTATTCTTGAGTGGCAATGGCTCTTTAGTGTCGGTGTTACAAGAGGCCTTAGCTCGTGATCGAAAAGTAAGAACTGCTGATACAATGGCATCTTGTCGACGACAGACAGAGCAGTTTATTCAAAATATTCATAAGTTTAGGGATGACTCTTTATCCGGCGCGGTTCCGCCCGAACAGGTCGCAATATTTGATGAGGCACAAAGAGCTTGGAATAAAGAGCAAACTAGTAAGTTCATGCAAACAAAACGCAATCAAATAGGCTTTAATAAATCAGAACCCGAATATCTCATTGAAGTCATGGATCGTCACGAAGATTGGGCCGTAATTATTGCTCTGATTGGTGGAGGGCAAGAAATTAATACCGGAGAGGTGGGGTTGTTAGGTTGGCTTAATGCACTAGACGAAAAATTTAGTCATTGGGATGCTTATTACTCTGCAGATTTACTAAATGAGGAATATATTGCATCAAATTTAACCGCTAGCCATTTATCAAAAGGAACAGTCCTACCGTGTTTGCATTTAGCAACGTCGATGCGGTCATTCAGGGCGGAAAAACTATCAAGTTTTATTCATTATTTGATTGATGGTGATAGCGTATTAGCTTGGAAATTATTCACTACGTTCTCGCACTTATATCCTATTAAAGTGACTCGAGATTTAGACACTGCAAAGAAGTGGATAAAGTCGCAGAGTCGAGCTACTGAAAGTATTGGCATGCTTGCTTCATCCAATGCAATACGTCTTAAAGCAGAGGGCATTTTTGTAAAAAACAAAATTGAACCTAAAGATTGGTTTCTAGGTCCGCCAGAAGATATTCGCTCATCTCATTTCTTGGAAGATATTGCAACTGAGTTTGATGTGCAAGGTTTAGAGTTAGATTGGTGCTTAGTTGCTTGGGACGGTGATTTTCGATTTAAACCTACTGGGAAAGAACATTGGCGATTTCGCGGAAATAAATGGGAAAAGCGCCAACAAGAACAAACTCAAATTTATTTAGAGAATGCTTACCGAGTGCTGCTGACAAGAGCGAGACAAGGGATGGTTATTTTTGTTCCCAGTGGAGATGACTCAGATAAAACAAGGCTGCCTGAGTTTTATGATGACACTTTCGATTTCCTACAACGTTGTGGTATTACCGTTGTTTAGGATTATTTGATTCCATCAAAGCCTGCCATATTGGCATAGGCAACTGTCGAAAACAGGATGTTTTCGTCAAGCCCCCATGGATGGGTTTACGGCGTGTTGCATAGGACGATGTGGTGGGTTAGTTGTGCTAGAGAGGTATTTGATTAAGATGCGCGATAAGATGTTCGCTTGTTTCGCACTCAAAAATGATAATTGCGTCTGAACCGGCATAGATTTCGGGTGCTTCATCCGTCCCCTCATTCGTTGCGGATTCAATAATGTAGCGTGCACCATTTTCTTCACGGTCATCAGGCATTTCATGATCAACCCATAATATTTTGTATTGATTACCTTGTTGAAAATAGAAACTGACACAAGTGTCGTTACCATAGCTGTTATCGATTAAAAAGGGATAATCATGAGGATTAAAGCCTAAATTAAACTCAGATCCAAAAGCTTGCAAATATGGCTGCATAATCAAATTTCTTATGTTTTAAGGGGATAATTAAGTATAGCCTAAACTTAGATTTTTACCGGTTTGCAGCTGACTTTTGGGTGAAAAGAGTGTTTTGATCGCTTTTCGTTTCTAAGATGAATTAACTCAACGCTTATAAATGACCGAGTTGCTCATTTTTACGTGGTTTGAAACGTATTCGTTTTTATGGCAAAAAAACTCATTGATCAGGGATTATCAAGATTAGTAACACAATAGCATCGATATGCAATGTGGCATAAAACTGCCAACTACCAACTACCAACTACCAACTATCAACTACCAACTACCAACTACCAACTACCAATGGACTATCGGATAGCCTGCCATATTGGCATAGGCAACTGTTGAAAACAGGATGTTTTCGTCAAGCCCCCATGGATGGGTTTACGGCGTGTTGCATAGGACGATGTGGTGGGTGAACTGGTACATAATCCAGCAGATAACTTAGTCCCCATCTTCATGCTTTAGATTATTCAAATCGCTTAAAAATAGCATCGACATGCTATGTGGCATGAAACGACAAACTGCTGACTATCAACGACCAACGACCAACGACCAACTATCAACTATCAACGACCAACGGACTATCGGGTAGCCTGCCATATTGGCATAGGCAACTGTTGAAAACAGGATGTTTTCGTCAAGCCCCCATGGATGGGTTTACGGCGTGTTGCATAGGACGATGTGGTGGGCGGGATAACACATGAACCTGTCGATAACTCATCAGATAATTTCAGTTTCTTGTCTTCGTTTTAGCTCTTCGGTCTTTAGATTCTCAATAATTAAAAACAACAATGGCAGCCACGCTGGCTGCCATTCTTATTGATGCGAGTGACTTATTTGGGTCAATTCGCTAGCGGTTTATCACTTTAGTCATTAGCTCAAAGCCAAAGCGCTAGCTAGTTAATCGCCATCGATATAAAGTAACCCACAAATGTTGCGGTGATGACGCCGATAAAGCCAGGAATGATAAAGCTGTGATTAAGCACATACTTACCAATGCGAGTGGTACCGGTTCTGTCAAAACTAATGGCCGCTAAATCACTTGGGTAGAATGGGAAAAAGAAGTAGGCATAACATGCTGGCAGTACACCAATTAACACTGGTGCTGGGATACCGAGTGAAAACCCAAGGGGCAACATAATGGTTAATACCGCCGCCTGACTTTTTAAGAAAATAGACGACACAAACATCGCGATAGCAAATGTCCATGGGTACACACTGACAATGTCGCTCACCGCACTCACTAAATAGCTTTTGTGGTGCTCAATAATTGTGTCACTCATCCATGCAATACCAAAAATAATGATGACCGCAGTCATACCCGCAGTAAATACATTGCTGGTGGCAATTTTGTTAGGTGAAACATTGGTAGCCAGTAAAATCACCCCACCAACAGATAGCATCATAAACTGAATCGCAACCGACATACTCACCCCAGCAGGGAGTATTTGCTTGCTAAACATTGCCACAATAATTACCGCAAGAATACCCAGTAAAAAGACCATTAAGCCTTTTTTAGCCGTTGCTTGTGCTGCAGGTGTTTCAGCATCGTCATCTTGTGGGTCAACTAACGACTCACGAAAGTCTTTATCCGCTAAACGAGCTTGAAATTCCTCATCTTTATCTAAATCTTTACCGCGCTTTAAGCTCCAGATACAGGCCACAAGTAAACCTGCCAATGTGGCTGGAATGGTCACCATAAGCACATCGATTAAGCTGATATCAAGATTGTTATCAACCGCTGTTGCCAATACTACCGCAGCAGCTGCCGCAATAGGGCTGGCGGTAATACCCATTTGCGATGCCACGGTTGCAATGGCTAATGGGCGCTCAGGGCGAATGCCTTTTTTATACGATACATCGTAAATAACCGGCAGAAGTGGGTAAACCGAATGGCCAGTACCCACCAATACGGTTAAAGAATAAGTACACAAAGGGCCTAAAAACACGATATGTTCAGGATGTTTACGCAGTATTTTTTCAGCAAACTTAACTAACAGATTTAACCCGCCAGTGGCCTCGAGTGTTGCAGAGGCCGCCACTACCGCAAGAATAATTAACATGACGCTAATAGGCGGTGCACCAGGCGCGATACCAAACACAAACGCCAACACCGATACACCTAAACCACCGAGTAAACCAAACGCGATACCGCCATGGCGGATACCAACAAATATCACCGCTAATAACAGCAGCATGTGTATATAAAACATCGTGTAATCCCCATGTAGGTTGTAATTTTATTTTTTGACCTTCTGAAGTTATCTCACAACGTATTTGCGGTTAGTGACTTAATTCATGCTATTGAATTAGCAACTTGAAAAATGTTTAAAACGTGAACAAGGTTACATACTGATTTACATCAATGCAGAGCAAGTCTTATCAGTGGAAGCAGAGCAATGGTTAAACGATGCAACTATTTATTTGCAGGCCCTGTGCAACATTTTACCTATGGCTTTATCGTTACAAGTTACTAACTGCCAACGCTGACAATCGTTGAACTGGCTGTAATGATTAATGGCCTCGATAAACGCTGGCACAAAAGCATCTCTGCTTAATGACTCTTTGCTCAATACTTCATTTTTTGATTCTTCTGCGCTAAATGCACCTGGCTCAAAATGGAGTTGTTGCAGTAACAAGCATTGGTTTTTACGATCGGTTTTTACATCAACACGGCCAACAAAGCGGTCGCGCCATAAAATAGGCAGAGAATAATAACCGTATTGGCGTTTAGGCTCAGGTACATAGACTTCTATTTGATAATCAAACCCAAACCATTGTTTAAGCTTTTGCCGTTGAATGACTAAATTATCAAACGGATTAAGCAGCCAAACTTTATTGGGTATGGTGCTGGGGAGGGTGAGGTTGGGCAGATAAAAATAAACCTGCCGGGTGTGTGGCTCGGTAAAACGGGCAATGTCGCCTTGCTCGCAAAGCTGTGCCAATGCTTGCGTCAAAAGAGGCTTAAGGCCTTTGCGTAGGTACTGAATTTGCTGCAAATTACCAAAACCATGCGCTACTAAATAACGCTTAATTAAATGCCGAGCAAACTCGCTGTCGCTGGGCACTGTGGTATCTATATGGTTTGGTAACACGCGCTCGGTTAAGTCATACACCTTTTGAAACTTGTCGCGTTTTGCCACCATCAACTCGCCTTGCATAAACAGCTGTTCAAGGGCTTTTTTGGCGGGTTTCCAATCCCACCAGGTGCCAGCTTTAGCGTCGGCGTTGTGCTTAAACTGGCTGGCTTTTAACGGGCCTTCTGCTGTGATGCGGGCTTTTACCTCGCGCATGACTTTATGCTCTGGCTCAAACCAATGTTTGTCGCCTTGCTGTAATTGCTGCTTGCGATACAAACTAAACCGATAATCTTCCATGGGTAGGTATGCTGCCGCATGGGACCAGTATTCAAACACCGTTTTATCGCCCATCGCCTCATCTAACATGCTGGTGGCATAGTGTGGCAGCCTGCTGTGCAATACATGATGATGCGCGCGCTCAACCACATTAATGGAGTCTATTTGCACATAACTTAATTGCTGCAATAGCGATGGCAATGACCCAAAAGGCTGCAACAAACCTTGCTGCTGCATACTTAACTGTAACCATTGTGTGGGTGAGTAAGGGTTGGTCATGAAAAAACCTTGGTTGATGAGCGTGACGGCTGAATAGATAGAGGAAGAGTATTCATTGTAAGCTTAATATTTCAAGAGAGTATATGCGTGACTAAATAAAGTACAGTTAACGGCCTTGCTTATGGCTTTTACTCAATCTTAGCGGCGCTTCTTGATTATGAGTGCGGAAAAACAGTGCCGTTTTTACGCTGCGGTTAGGGTTTAAAAATAGCAGTTTTGAAGGGTTTTATCGAGAGGGTTCTCAACACCTCAATCTTTTTTGTTGGATACAATAGTAGCCAATTTTTCCTTTATTTCGCTATAATGGATATAACTGTATCCATTTGGTCTTTGCGGATGAATTTTACCTTACTTGATGACACCGATGTAAGCCAAGCTTATGCTGCTTATTTGCGTGAGTTACGAAAGCAGGCAAAGCTGTCACGAGCTGCACTGGCAGAGCGAAGCTGCGTACCTGCGGCCACCATTAAGAAGTTTGAGTTGACTGGGCAAATTTCATTTCGCCAATTGCTGTTACTTTGGCAGACCCTCGACTCATTGGATAGGCTTTACCAGCTTACACTTCCTAATAAAGAGCGCATCACTATGCCCTCTAGCATTGATGAGGTGCTAAAAGATGAGTTTTAAACCCATTCAAAAACTTACCGTAACCCGTACGTTAAGCTCGGGTGAGCAGGTAGCTGTAGGCGTTTTGGCACAAAATCGGCAAGGCGTGTTTTTTCAGTATGCAGACAGCTATTTACAGCAGTTTGGTCATTTATCGCCTTTTACTTTACAAGCCAATACGCAAGTTCAAGTCGCACCTAAAGCGCCGCACCAGGGTGTGCATGGCGTATTTGGAGATTGTTTGCCCGATGGTTGGGGCATGTTGTTACAAGATCGTATTTTCCGGCAAAAGGGCATCCTGCCTCATCAATTAACGGCGATGGATAGACTGGCCTTTGTTGGTGATAAAGGCATGGGTGCATTGTCTTTTTCTCCGGTGTCAGAGTTTTCAACCACGACGCACGCGGATATTGATTTAGCTGTTTTGGGCTTAGAAGCACAAACGCTGTTTGATGCTTCAATGTCAGATTATATGGATGATAATCACGATGAGTTAGATGGGCATACTCAACAGGTATTGGCCGCATTAGTCGCCGGTGGTAGTGCGGGTGGAGCAAAACCCAAGGCACAGATTTATATGCCCACAGGGGAAACTCAGCATTGTCGAACTTTTGCTCAGCCTGGTGATGAAGCCTGGCTGATTAAATTTACCTCGAAAAATCTCGCACTCGGGCATGAAGAAGGCTTGTGCGAGGCAGTTTATTTACAAATGGCTGAAATCGCTAAGTGTCAACCGCCAATTTGGCAACTCATTGAGGCGCCGCAAACAAGTGGTGCAGCTGCGTGGCTTGCGCTAAAACGTTTTGATTATGTAGATGAACATACCCATTCAGGCAGTAAACGCAGTTCAGGGCGCTTACATATGCACAGCGCCTGCGGGTTGTTGGATGCAGACTTTAGAACGCCAAGTTTAGATTATATTGATTTAATTAAAGCCAGCCGTCAGTTGTGTAAATCACCAGCGGCTGGGCAACTGCAATTTCGCCGTGCCATATTTAACCTGCTGTCGTCTAATCAAGACGACCACAGTAAAAACTGGGCGTTTTTGCAAGCGGATGACGGTCAATGGGATCCTGCACCTTTTTACGATGTTACTTACAGCCCACATCCATTTAACGAGCATGCCACCGCATTTGGTGGTTATGGCAAAGCGCCGCCGCTTAAGGTAATGCAAAAACTTGCTACCAGTGCGGGCTATGGGAGTTGGCATGAGGCAAGGCAAGTCATTGAAGAAGTCGCAGAAGCGATCAACCAATTTACTTATCTTGCACAGCAACAAGGGATCAGTAAAACAACAGTGTCTGCGATTGCTAAGACATTGGATCAGCGCAAACAGGAAAATGCAGCGCTTTTTCAATGACAGTAAAACAAACTTTTCAATTCACAATAAATACATAGCAAGGTCATCGTGAGCGAATATCAATACTATAAATTTGAGCGTCTGGATGGTTATTTAGATGCTAAAGCGCGCCAAGCACTCAGAGCCATTTCAAGCCGTGCCGAGATCAGCGCTACGTCCTTTCAGATTGTCTATAACTACAGTGATTTAAAAGCCGAGCCACATCAGGTAATGCTAAGGTATTTTGATATCGGTTTTTATTACGCCAACTGGGGCTCAATCGATGCTTACATCAAGCTACCAGCTGGAACGCTTCCTGATGCGTTACTTGGTTTTTCAAGTGATGGGCTGCATGTACACGAAAACGATGAGTGGCAGTTGCTGATTTTTTCCCTTGAGGAGTATGACGAATATTTTGACGATGAAAATGCTGAAGACTTTTTCCAGCATTTAGCCAGTTTACGCAGCGAGTTAATACAAGGTAATTGGCAATTATTATACTTTATGTGGCTTAGGGCGTTAGATATCGGTGATGACGTTGACGCGATTCCTTTGATTAATTTTGATTTTAATCATATTAGCGATGAACTAAGGGCTTTTGCTCAATTGTACGATGTACCTTTCGCGTTGATTAAGGCTCTTGCGATGACGTTGGCAGCACTACCAAGTCACCAAGCCAAACAAGCCCAGTTTCAGATTGATGCGTGGCTGAGCAATCTTACTGATGCGGACAAAAACACACTAATAAGTGCCATTTTTAAGCAAGGTCAGTTAACCCGCCAGCAGGCGTTAGCGATGACGCAAAAAGAGTCTGTTAACACAGAAGAAACCTATCGGTATTGGTTAACCCCAGATACGATTGAACCCTACATTGAAACTGCTCAAAGCCTATTTCAGCAAGAGCAAGCTGAAGCTCGCGCAAAGAAATTGGCCATCGAAAAAGCAGCAAAAGAAAAAACGTTGGCGGATATCTATAACCAGCGGGAGCGCCGTTGGCAGCAAGCACAAGAACAAGCTGATAGAACTTGCGCAAGTGGCTACGATTACGCGTCGCATTATCTACATCAGTTGTTTGAGGCCTATCAGTTTAGCGCGGATGAAGCGGCGTTTGATCAACGTTTTAAGCAATTTATTGCAGCCAATAACAGTCGCAAAGCACTGCTAAATCGGCTGAGTGATTTGCTTTAAACCTTACAGTTTAACTCTCGCTTACATTTGTACGCGCGTCGAATGTGTTGTAATGCACTAATCGAGTATGAAAAAGCCCTTATCATTAAGGGCTTTATGAAAGAGGGTAACGTGTAGGATGTTATTCTACGTTTTGTATTTGCTCGCGCATTTGCTCAATCAATACTTTTAGCTCAACTGCGGCTGAAGTGATTTCTGCACTGATTGATTTAGACGCTAGGGTGTTTGATTCGCGGTTAAATTCTTGCATCATAAAGTCTAAACGGCGACCTTCGCTGCCGCCTTTTTTAAGGATACGGCGGGCTTCTGTTACGTGGGCTTCAAGTCTGTCCATTTCTTCGGCAACATCTTGCTTTTGCGCGAGGAGTACCATTTCTTGCTCAATGCGTGCTGGGTCGAGTTCACCGGCAATATCGGCTAAACGGTTGGTGAGCTTGTCGCGTTGGTATTGCATGACGGTTGGCATGTGTTCGCGCACAATATTAACCTGCTCCATTACCCCATCTAAACGAGTGAGTAGCATGTCTTTAATGGCTTCACCTTCACGGCCGCGCGCTTCGATAAATTGATCGATTGCGCTGTCAAAGGCTGTCATTAGCTCTGCGCCAATGGCGTCCATGTCTTGCTCGGCTGAGGCGAGTACACCAGGCCAGCGTAATACATCAGTAAGGCTTAATTCGCCTTGACCGGCTTCTTCTTTTAACCAGTTTGCAGCGCTTAATAATTGCTTGGCTAGCGCTTGGTTTAGCTGTAATTCATTACTGCTATTGTCGGCTAGCTCATAACGTAGGTTCACTTCTACTTTTCCGCGATTAAGGCGTTTACGTAGGCGATCGCGTAAGACAGGTTCAAAGCTGCGGAACTGCTCAGGTAGGCGTAGGTAGGTTTCTAGGTAGCGCTGATTGACTGAACGAATTTCCCATGAGGCGGTGCCCCATTGTGCTTTGTGCTCGATACGAGCATAGGCTGTCATGCTTTGGATCATGAAGTGTCCTGTTATGTTATTACGCAAATGTGGGGTGATTATAGCCGCTTTAGGCCTTGTGATTAAAGGATTAGTGCGGAGATTTGTGTTGTATCTTGGATGATATCCACTTAAATCGTTGGGCAATGATGTTAGCGATAACGAATAGGTGGGTTTGTCGTGGCATCTGGCGGCGCGAACCTCTATAATATGCGCTCAAATCTGATATGAATTCGACTACAGGACTTTTCATGCGCCCAAGTAACCGTACACCAGCTCAAACTCGCCCTATTACTATTACGCGTTCTTTTACTGCACATGCTGAAGGCTCTGTTTTAGTTGAGTTTGGCGACACAAAAGTATTATGTACTGCCAGCTTCACTGAAGGTGTACCACGTTTTCTTAAAGGCCAGGGCCAAGGTTGGGTGACTGCTGAATACGGTATGTTACCGCGTTCAACTCACAGCCGTATGGACCGTGAAGCGGCTCGTGGTAAGCAATCAGGTCGTACTCAAGAAATTCAGCGCTTAATTGGCCGTGCGCTTCGTGCTGCTGTTGATATGAAGTTGTTAGGGGAAAACACCATCGTTATCGATTGTGACGTGATTCAAGCCGACGGCGGCACACGTACTGCGGCGATTACCGGTGCTTGTGTTGCATTGGTCGATGCCCTTAACTGGGCCCGTGCTAAGGGTATTATTAAAGCCAACCCACTTAAGTTTTTAATTGCAGCTGTAAGTGTGGGTATTTACAAAGGCGAAGCGATCAGTGATTTAGAATACATTGAAGACAGCGCTGCCGAAACTGACATGAACGTAGTGATGACTGAAACCGGTAAGATTATTGAAATTCAAGGTACTGCTGAAGGCGAGCCATTCAGCCATGAAGAATTAATTGAACTACTTGGTCTGGCTAAAAACAGTATTCGCGAAATCGTCGATGTGCAAAAAGCCGCATTAAGTTAATATGCTGTTGAAAATTAGGACCGATTACGGTCCTTTTTTTATACCATTTCCATTAATTATGTGACCAATCAGAGTCGCTCAGACTGTTCAGTTTGAGGCGCATTGTTGTAATAATGGTTATTCCCTTCTAAGGCAATGCAACAAAGAAATGGACAGTCTGAGCGCCTCCTGCAAGGCGGGTTTCTGTGCCTTCTATGCTGCTTAATAGTATTTTGACGTACGACTGCATGGACGCAGGAGGTAGAGCAACGCAGGAGCAGTTGCCGAGAGCAACTATGCCTACAATCCTATTACTTGCCTAGAAGGTACAGAATTCCCGCTGAATGACCAGATAATTGCTGGAATTGGTATTAGTCTAAAATTTGATGAAAGAGGAATAATCGTGAAAGCCTATCAACGCGAATTTATTGAGTTTGCATTAGAGCGCCAAGTATTACGTTTTGGTGAGTTTACCCTTAAATCTGGCCGTACGAGCCCGTACTTTTTTAATGCCGGATTATTTAATACGGGTAAAGACTTAGCGCGTTTAGGCCGCTTTTATGCTGCTGCGTTAATGGATTCTGGCATTGAGTTCGACTTGTTGTTTGGCCCAGCTTATAAAGGCATTCCGATTGCCACTACGACTGCTGTTGCCTTGTGCGATCATCACGATGTGGATATTCCTTACTGCTTTAACCGTAAAGAAGCTAAAACCCACGGCGAAGGCGGCAGTTTGGTTGGCAGCGAGCTTAAAGGTAAAGTGATGCTGGTGGACGATGTGATCACCGCGGGCACGGCTATCCGTGAGTCGATGGACATTATTAACGCCCACAATGCCCAACTTGCAGGCGTATTGATTGCGCTTGATCGCCAAGAAAAAGGCAAAGGTGAGCTGTCGGCGATTCAAGAAGTTGAGCGCGATTTTGGTTGTCAAATTGTGTCGATTATTAAGCTTGCTGATTTAATCAGTTACTTGTCTGAAAAGCCGGGCATGGAAGCTGAGCTTGCTAGCGTCAGCGCATATCGTGAGCAATATGGTATTTAGCCTGAGCTCAGGTTATTTAGTTAGACAAACTGATCCGCTGAAACTGGAAAATTAAAAAAGCTGCACAATAGTCATATTGATGCAGCTTTTTATTGCTCTTTTTGTAATCCGAGTACGTTATTTCACTTGGTGTAAAAACTCAGCACGTGTAGCAGGGTTAGACTTAAAAATACCGCCAAGCGCTGTGGTGGTGGTTGAGCTGGTTGAGTCCATGACCCCACGAGATTTAACGCAGTAATGTACCGCATCCATTTTTACCGCTACATCTTTTGTTTCAAGCAAAGTTTGCAACGCCACTAACACTTGTTGGGTTAGGCGTTCTTGCACTTGCGGACGTTGGGAAAAAAAGCGCACGATGCGGTTAATTTTAGATAAACCAATGATCTTTGTGCGTGGTAAGTAAGCCACTGTTGCAACGCCATCGATGGTGACTAAATGGTGTTCGCAGGTACTGGTTAGGCTAATATCTTGCACTCGCACCATTTCATCAACGCCCATTTTATTTTCAATGACGGTGATTTTGGGAAAGTTTTCGTAATCAAGCCCAGAGAAGATTTCATCGACATACATTTTGGCTATGCGGCGTGGTGTGTCGGCTAGGCTGTCGTCGGTTAAGTCGAGTGACATTAAGGTCAAAATTTCACGCATATGGTGTTCAATTTTAACTTTACGTTGTTCAGGCGTGGAAGTTTTTGGCAGCATTGGGGTTTCTAGCCCACGGTCTTTTAGTGCTGCTTGTACTTTAATTGCGGCTTCACTGAGTGCCATATATCCTCCAACGACTCTATATCACTGTTTTTAAGTGTACGTTAAAACGTGCTTAGCTGCTGCTAAGGGACGAGGAGAATAGCGCGATTTGCTGTAAATTAATACTGTAGGCAATAAAAAAGCCGAGTCTTTTAGTCAAGTATCGGCTTTTGTTGATTAAACGCTTAAGCGATTACTACTTAACGTTTAAGTTCTCTTTGATGAACTTAAGCATGATTTCATAATACTTAGCGCGGTTTTCGGCGTTAAAGAAACCATGGCCTTCTTTTCTCCAAATTTCTTTTTGGAAAGGGTAGTTAGCTTGCTCTAGCGCTTTTGCCATTGCTTCATATTGTTCTATTGGTGCGCGCTCATCTTCTTCACCATGAATTAGCAGCACTTTGGCTTTTAGTTTATTCACGTTGTAAGTCGGTGACATTGCTCGTAGTTGTTGAATATCAGTGCCTAACACTTCTTCTAAGTATGCTCCACCACTGTATGATTCAGGTACATCACCGGTTTTATACATTTGCTCTAAATCATACACACCAGCAACGCCTACAGCACATTTAAACATATCTGGCGCTAACATTGGGCTCATGAGTGCTGAGTAGCCGCCAAAACTGCCGCCCGAAATACACACTCTGTCTTTGTCGGCATAGCCTTGGTCAATAACATATTGGGTAGCATCAATAATATCGTATTGAATTTTGCTGCCCCAAGATAAGTAGCCAGACTCTTCAAATGCTTTACCGTATCCACCAGAACCACGGAAGTTAACTTGTAAAACGGCAATCCCATTTTGTGCTAACAGTTGGTTTTCTGCGTTAAATACCCACAAGTCGCGCGGACCATGTGGACCGCCATGAGGATTAACCACAAGCGGCATGTTTTTATGCTCTTTCATGCCGACAGGTAACGTTAAGTAACCATGAATGGTCACGCCATCACGGTTTGTAAAGCTAATTGGGCGTACCTCTGACATTTCGCTTGGGTCTAGCTTTGCGTTTTCAGCAAATAAGAATTTGAGTTTAAGCTTTTTACGGTCAAATAAGTAATAGTCACCTGAGTTTCTATCATTCATCGCCATCACTATAAGCGTGTCGCCATCGACGGTTTCGCTAACAATACGAATGCGGTGATCTGGAATTGCATCCATTAACTGTCGCAGGGCTTTAGCTTTATCGCTTTGAGTATCCACAAAACGATACTCTGGGTAGCCGTTTTCAAACTCAACCGCGTAAAGGGCGTTTGTTTGGTCGCTTACCCATGTCATCAATGGATCGACAACGTCATGCTGGATAATTTTTTTATGCTTAGCAGTGGCGAGTTCGACTTCATAAATTGCGCGTGTTGAACCTTCACCATTTGCTAAAGCGTAAATTGATTTATTGTCTTCGGTGAACGAAAGCGGGTAGAAATCGGTGAGGCCGCCTTTAATTTTATCAGCATCAACCCATTCACCATTTTCATAATAGAACAACTGGTCATTATTTTTATCATCGGTGGCGAAACTAAATCGTATTTCTTCATTGTTATCAACAAGGAAGCCTGCATTGGCAATGGGTGAGGTGGTAAGGCGTTTACGTTTACCAGAATAGACGTTTACTCTGTATGCCAGAGTGTATGCATAATTTTGCCTATTCCAAGGGTAGGCCATGACATAAATGTATTTGTCATCATCTTTTAGGGTATCTAAAACAAATGCACTTGCGCGGATAGCTTCGTTATTTGAAATACTGGTTCCTGTAGAGCTTCCGCCATTATAACCAAATAAGTATTTTGATTTGCTGCCATCATAATTTACAGCTAATAATTCACCATAATAGTCTGACACTTCACGTTGGGCATGTTTATAGAGCTTTTGTAATACTATTCTCTCGTTATTAACCCAATAGTAGCTACCGACTTCTTCATCACCACTGAATTTTACTGCATAAGTCGGTTTCATTGACTCAAGGTTTAAAATTAGTAAAGTGCGTTTTTCTTCTTCAATAAGGATCACACCCAGGTGCTTACCGTCGGGTGAAATTTTAACGCCTGAAAACTCAGAATCAGCGCTGAAATCTTTAATTGATGGGGAGGCAAAAGTGTGGGTAGTGAATAAAATAAACAAACAGCAAGTGAGGTATAAAATGCGCAGCATAAATACAGTCCGTGTAATAAATGTTAAAAATGTAACGGTATTGTATTTTATCTGAGTTTTGGGAGCAAGAGATGTGGGTAAATTTGTAATGAGATTAAACAGATATAAGGAGGAAGCTAGAGCTACATACCAATTGCATATAGCCCTAGCGTTGGTTAACTTCTCAGCAATTGCTGCTGAATAAAGGTCCATTGCTGATCAAAATGTAGCGTAGGCTTTTGTTTAAATTCACTGCGAACAAACTGTGAAATTCTGCCTTCGGCAAATGCTAATAACAAGTTAGCGAGTATGGCTTCGTCTAAATTAAAGCCAACGCCTTCGCGTAAGGTTTTTTCACGCAGAATTTGTTTTATTTGAGTTTCTATTTTGGCAAATAATATGTCTATTCTGCTACGTAAACGTTCATTTTCACCTAGCAATGCATCGCCATTTAACACCCGTGAAATACCTGGGTTTCGTTCTGAAAACACTAGCAATAGTTGTAACACTAGTTGGCAGCGTGTCATGGTGTCTTTTTCTTCATCCATGATGAGGTTTAATCGTGACAGAATGGCGTCTTCAATGAATTCGATTAAGCCTTCAAACATGCGAGCTTTGCTAGGAAAATGACGATACAGAGCCGCTTCTGACACGCCCACTTCAGCGGCCAGTTTGGCGGTTGTGATGCGTTGCCCTGGGCTGGTTTCAAGCATTTGCGCTAAGCATTGTAAAATATGCTCGCGACGATTTATTTTTGGGCTTTCGGCCATGATGTGTTCCTTGGCTCAGTGACTACTTGAAAGGTTATTTGGTACCAGAATGGCCAAATCCGCCTTCTCCACGATCTGAGCTATTAAACTCATCCACTAGGGTAAATTGGGCTTGCACAACAGGGACAAACATCAATTGAGCTAGACGATCGCCAATCTCGAGTGTGAATGCTTTATCACTTCTGTTCCAGCATGACACCATCAGCTGCCCTTGGTAATCGGAGTCGATTAAACCGACCAAATTACCCAATACAATGCCATTTTTATGGCCCATGCCTGAGCGAGGTAAAATAACCGCCGCTAGGCTTGGGTCGGCCACGTGAATGGCGATACCCGTTGGAATTAATACGGTTTGGCCTGGTTCGATAACCATTGCCGTGTCGGTCATTGCGCGTAAGTCCATACCTGCACTACCGGGAGTTGCATAAGCTGGCAATGGGAATTCACTGCCAATACGCGAGTCGAGAATTTTTAGTTCAATGGGTGTTTTCATGATTTTTTTAATTGTTTTTCTATCAATGTAAGTAGTTGGCGCGCTAGGGTCAGTTTGTCTGTTGCGGGCAGTTGTTGGCTGCCATCTTGCCAAAATACCTGTAGTGCATTGCTATCGGCATTAAAGCCTAAGCCTTGAATAGAGACATCGTTGGCGGCAATCATATCCAGTTTTTTACGCTGGAGTTTGCCACGTGCGTATTGCTCTACATCGTTGGTTTCAGCGGCAAAACCGACGGTGAAAGGTCGTGTTGTGTGCTGAGCTACCGTGGCTAAGATATCAGGATTACGCACCAGCGCAAGCTGCATTTCTTCGGCTGATTTTTTGATTTTTTGATCGGCGACATCGGCAATTCGATAATCTGCTACTGCAGCGCAGCCGATAAAAATATTATGCCGCTCAACCTGTTGCATTACAGCATCGAGCATTTGCTGTGCAGATTCAACATCAATACGCTTAACACCAGCTGGTGTGGCAAGGTTGACTGGCCCCGAAACAAGTGTCACTTCTGCGCCCATTTCTGCTGCAGCTTGTGCTAAGGCAAAGCCCATTTTGCCTGAGCTGTGGTTAGAGATGTAACGCACCGGGTCTATTGCCTCACGGGTTGGCCCCGCTGTGAGTAATAATTTATGCCCTTGTAAAGACTTTGGCCCAAAAAATTGCACTAACTGCTCAGCTATGCTGACGGGCTCTTGCATACGGCCTGGACCGACTTCACCACAGGCTTGATTACCAGATGCAGGTTGCCAGATTAATAAGCCTTTACGGGCTAGATTGGCCATATTCTCTTGAGTGGCGATGTTTTGATACATCTGTTGGTTCATCGCTGGGCATACAATAATTGGCGCGCTAGTGGCTAAACATGTAGTGGTGAGTAGCTCATCAGCCATGCCTGCATTAATGCGGGCAATTAAGTTTGCGGTTGCAGGAGCAAGCAATACGACGTCTGCCCAGCGCGCGAGTTCAATGTGGCCCATGGCAGCTTCAGCTGCAGGGTCGAGCAAATCAGAGGCGACTGGGTGGCCTGAAAGCGCCTGAATGGTTAATGGGGTAATAAATTCCATGGCGCTTTGGGTCATGATGACGCGAACATCTGCACCGCGCTCTTTTAATCGACGGATTAAGTCCGCGCTTTTGTAAGCAGCAATACCACCGCCAATACCAAGTAATACTTTTTTATTTGTCAGCATGATGTGCATTTTTCCGACTCAAATCTCATTGCGGCTAACAATATCACAAACCTGTGACAAGTTGCGTGGATCCAATATCAAAAATATCGACCATACTGTGTAATCGACTTACAAGCTGTTTTAAAACACTCAACGACTCAGTTTTAGCATTGTGGTAGCTAATGTTGATAACTGTCGATGTGATGGTGTCTTACTTAGCGCAAGGAGCCTACATGGGAATTAAAGATTGGCCACAGGGAAAAGTTATTACTTAATGGCGCAGGGCAATTGTCTGATGCCGAATTACTCGCTGTGATATTACGTAATGGCTTGGCTGGACAAAATGCAGTGGATTTAGCTCGAGAAATGATAAATCAATTTGGTGGTTTGCGCAGTTTATTAAGCGCGTCTAAAAGCCAGGTGTGCAAATTAGCCGGTGTTGGGCCGGTAAAATATGCTCAATTACAAGCCGCAGCTGAAATTTCTAAGCGAATTGCTCATGAAAATCTACAAAGAGGACAAATTTTGACAAATCCTGATTTAACTCGGGACTATTTAATGAGACAATTGGCAGACCGATCCTATGAAGTGTTCGCCTTACTATTGTTGGATACCCAACATAGAGTCATTCAATTTGTAGAATTATTTCGTGGCACCATCGATTCTGCTTCGGTTTATCCTCGCGAGGTTGTAAGCCTTGTTTTGGAGAAAAAAGCAGCGGCGGTGATAGTGTGTCACAATCACCCGTCTGGCATTGCTGAGCCAAGTCAGGCTGATCGGCGAATAACTGAGCGAATAAAAAATGCATTGGCAACCATAGATGTTTCTTTGTTAGATCATATGGTTGTAGGTGATCAGGAGATAGTCTCCTTTGCCGAGCGAGGGTGGATTGTATAAACACTGCTTGATCTTATATGGTCAATCGTGTATAAAATGCGCCCTCTTTGTGCCTCGGGCGACGGCCATACGAGGCACATTAATGCTCGAGCGTTAAAAATTTGTTTTGGAGAAGATTGACATGTCAAGAGTATGCCAAGTAACTGGCAAGAAGCCAATGGTTGGTAACAACCGTTCGCACGCAAAAAACGCGACTCGTCGTCGTTTTTTACCTAACCTACAAAACCACCGTTTTTGGTTAGAAGAAGAAAAGCGTTTCGTACAATTACGTGTATCTACTAAAGGTATCCGTATTATCGACAAGAAAGGTATCGAAGTTGTTGTTGCTGAACTTCGTGCCCGTGGCGAGAAGGTATAATAGAAAATGGCTAAATCTAAAGGTAATCGTGAGAAGATCAAATTAGTATCTACTGCTAAAACTGGTCACTTCTACACTACTGAAAAGAACAAGCGTAACATGCCTGAGAAAATGGAAATCAAGAAATTTGATCCAGTAATTCGTCAGCACGTTATCTACAAAGAAGCTAAAATCAAGTAATTGATTTTAGAATCTTAAAAAAGCCCCTTAATTGGGGCTTTTTTTATGTCCAAAGAAAATAAGCTATACTGTACTGAATATGCTGTTTGAGCGATAAAAAGTGCGTAAAGCAAAATAGCCGGTTAAGTTAAACTAACTTTTTGGCTGTAATGATTTTTTCACACTTAACCTGCAAACTATTTTTTACCCAATGTGAAATAAAATGCTTTAAAAGTGAATTAAAATGCAATAGCATTGCATGGTTAAATAAATGGTTAACAAATTTCTGGCTTACAATGGTGAAACCTTTGTAAGCGTGTCTAACACCAAACTAATACCGAGGTGAATTTGCCTGTGAGAACCACCGAACTGGTTGATGGATTTCGTCATTCTGCTCCTTATGTTAATGCACATAGAGGTAAAACTTTCGTCGTCATGTTAGGTGGCGAAGCATTAGCGCATCCGCAATTTCGTGGCATTTTAAATGATGTTGCCTTACTGCATTCACTCGGCATTGAAGTGGTGTTGGTTTACGGCGCGAGGCCGCAAATTGATGCAGGGTTAAAAGCCGCGGGTATTGAGCCTGTCTATCATAACGGTGTGCGTATAACAGACGAAGATAGCTTAAAAATTATTAAGCAGGTTGCAGGTGCGACACAATTTGATATCACTGCAAGGTTGTCGATGAGTTTGGGTAATACCCCAATGCAAAACGCACAGATTAACGTGGTAAGTGGTAATTTTGTTATTGCTCAACCACTTGGCGTTGATGACGGTGTTGATTTTTGCTTGAGTGGTAAGGTACGTCGTATCGATGCTCAAGGTTTACGTCGTCAGTTAGATAATAATGGCATTGTGTTGATGGGGCCTATCGCGGCGTCTGTGACCGGTGAAAGCTTTAATTTAACGGCTGAAGAAGTTGCCACTCAAGTGGCTATTAAGCTTAAAGCCGATAAAATTATTGGCTTTAGTGAAACCAATGGCATTGTGGGCGACAACGGTGAGGTAATTGCTGAACTCATGCCTGATGATGTTGAAGAAATGCTTAAAACCATGAGCCCAGATAGCATAGCGTCAGTTGGGACTATGGCATTTTTAAAAGCCAGTGTAGAAGCCTGTCGGCGCGGCGTACCACGTTGTCATTTGGTGAGCTATTTAGACGATGGCGCACTACTACAAGAGTTATTTTCCCGCGAAGGGATTGGTACTCAAATTGTTACCCAAAGTGCAGAGCGTTTACGCCGTGCAACCATTAGTGACATTGGCGGTATTTTAAATCTTATTCGTCCATTGGAAGAGCAGGGTATTTTAGTGCGTCGCTCTCGTGAGCAACTTGAAATGGAAATTGAGCAGTTTATGCTGGTTGAGCGTGACAACTTAGTGATTGGTTGCGCGGCTCTTTATCCGTTTGAGGAAGATAACGCTGGTGAGTTTGCGTGTTTAGTGGTGCATCCTGATTATCGTGATGCTGATCGTGGCAGTATTTTATTAAATAACATTATTGGCCAAGCCCGAGTGCGTGGTTATTCACGTTTATTTGCCTTAACGACTCGCAGTATTCATTGGTTTTTAGAGCATGGCTTTAATATTGTTGATGTCGATGAATTACCTAACAAGAAAAAGCAGTTGTATAACTATCAGCGTCGTTCAAAAATTTTAGCGCTCGATTTATAAAATTTTACCGCTCAACTTATCATTGATACGTACAATAAAAATGCCGGTTAATCCGGCATTTTTTATGGGAAACTCATTCAGTGATATGTCTTGTTTATGGTCTTTTACACTTTTGCTAAGTCATCACCTATTAATGCACAATGGGTTTGTTAAAGGAGATATATGAATAGTATCGAGTTAGCTCCACTTGGTTCTGGAGCGATATACAGCGTTATTGCTTTATTGTTAGGTTTACTCGCTTTAACGGTATTTATCTTTATCAAGCCGCTCCCGAGTAATGCAAAATACCTCACCTTAGGTGTGATGTTGCCGCTAATGGGGCTGTTTGTATTTACGCTCTACCAATCGTTTAGCAGCGCTATTTTGTGGGATGACACTCAGTTGCAGGTGAATATTCCGTTGTATTCGAATAGCTTTGATATGAGCAATGTCGATGTTACGCAAGCACGTATTATCAACCTGATTAACGAGCCTGAATACGCGGCTAAATGGCGTACTAATGGATTGGGGCTACCAGGTTATTCACTTGGTTGGTTTTCGCTGAATAACAAGGCTAAGGCGCTATTATCGATAACCGATCCTACTCAGGTACTTATGCTACCGACAGCTGAAAAAACGCTGATTTTGGTAAGTGTCATTGATGCTGAGCAAGCACTTGCACAATTACATGCAAGCGCTCAGGCAATAGGGTCAAAAAGGTAATTTATTGAGCTTGCTTAGTGGCTGCTACATTGCGTCGTTGACGTTGTAATACCATGTCGCTAATAAAAATTAGCAGTGCTGCCCATATAAAACAAAAGGTAATTCCTTTTTCTATATCAAAGGGTTCATTAAACAACTTTACCGCTAAAATGAACATGATGCTCGGGCCTATGTATTGAAAGAAGCCTAAAATAGAAAATGGAATCCTGACTGCCGCACCGGCAAAACATAAAAGGGGGATAGTAGTAACGACGCCAGCAGCGAGTAAAAGTAAGTTGAGGTTGATACTGTTGGTTAACATGCTAACGGGTGAGCTGTCTAAGGTTAGTAACAGGTAACCTAATGCTGCGGGGAGTAAAATGGCGGTTTCAACCAGTAAACCGGATTTTGCATCAATGTTGACTTTTTTACGCAGCAAACCGTAAAACCCAAAACTGGCTGCGAGGGCCAAAGATACGAGTGGAATTGAGCCAAATGAAATCAGTTGCACCAAAACTCCAATACTGGCTAATGCGACTGCAATCCATTGTAAATTTCGTAAGCGCTCGCCTAAAAACACCATGCCGAGTAACACGTTAAATAATGGGTTAATAAAATACCCTAAGCTTGCGTCGAGCATGTGGTCGTTATTAACTGCCCAAATAAAAATCAGCCAGTTAGCGGCTATTAAGATTGAAGTACACAGTAAAATCAGTAGTTGTTTAGGTTGTTTCAGAATAAGACGTAAGCGACTAAATCCCCCAATAAATTGCATTAACACAACCATAAACAGAAACGACCATATAACACGGTGCATTAAAATATCAGTGGCAGGAACCTGGTGGAGAAGCTTGAAATACAAAGGGGCGACACCCCAGATGGTGTAGGCGCAAATCGCGAGAAAAACCCCTTTACGGTATTCTAAATCAGGCATAGTTATCTACGTTGGTAAAAGCGAAGGAGGGGCGATTGTAGGTCGCCCCTTTTAATGATACAAGTTATTCAGTGATTTCTTTTATTGCGAGATGTGTCACTTTATTGTGGCGGTGTGGGTATTTTCTAGCCCACCATGTAGGTACCAGTACCGAACGCAATGTGAGTGCCGAGTTCGTTGTGCAGCTCCATCTTGCAAACAGATACCCGGTTGCCTGCACGAATAACGGTTCCTGTACCAGTGAACACTTCTCCGCGGCCAGGGCGTAAAAAATCGACCCGCATATCAATGGTGCCTAATGTCGTTAAGCGTTGTTGTAACTCTTCAATTGACCAGTCATCCCGGCTGGCAACTAACCCAGCAAAAGCGGTAAGGCCACCAACAACATCGAGCAATGTTGCCGTAACGCCGCCATGAAGAATATTTTGGTGGATGTTACCGATAAGCTCGGGTTTCATTTTAATCACGACTTCAACGCCATTGATGTCGTAATGTTTTATGTCTAAACCGAGTAAATTGTGAAACGGCACATGTTTGTCAAAAACCTCAGCAACCTGCTGTAAAACCTGATCTTGAATTGATGAACTCATGGGGAATCCTTGTCGTGTTTATTATTTTTGTATTTATTTTCAACGCGCATAGAGTATTTAATCTAACCCTAAAGTGCTCAATACTCAATCACCAATGGCGTGTTAATCATCGACAATCGTATTTTGCACCAAGACTTCTTTGGCTGAGTGCTTTAAAATGGGCGTCCTTTAAATGACATCATAGTATGAATGGATAACCTGACTTCGACGCCTATAATGCCGCTTGACTCCCTAACCTCTGAGCAGGACATCTTGTCTGCAAGATTGCAGCAGGTGTTTGGCTATCGTGATTTTCGTCAAGGGCAGCGAGACGTTATTGAGCGCAGTTTGCAGGGGCAAGACACCTTAGTGATTATGCCTACCGGTGGCGGTAAGAGTATGTGTTACCAGTTGCCTGCTTTGGTGTTGCCGGGGGTGACTATTGTTGTGTCGCCACTGATATCTTTGATGAAAGATCAGGTCGACAGTTTATTGCAAAGTGGTGTGTCGGCTGCATATCTTAATTCTTCATTGCCTCGCGAACAAAGTGCAGAGGTGCTGCGCAAACTGCATACAGGTGAAATTAAGCTATTGTACGTATCGCCAGAGCGATTATTGCGCCCAGATTTTATGGAGCGTTTGCAATCGGTTGATGTGTCAATGTTTGCGGTCGATGAAGCGCATTGTATAAGCCAATGGGGCCATGATTTTAGGCCTGAGTATGCAGCGCTTGGACAGTTAAAAATTCAATTTCCTTATATTCCGTTGATGGCATTAACCGCAACGGCAGATCACGCCACCCGCTTAAGTATTTGTGAGCGTCTTAATATTGTACCTTACACACTGTTGTCGAGTTTTGACCGACCTAATATTCGTTACACTGTGGCAGAAAAGCTGAATGCTTCAAATCAGTTACGTCAGTTTGTCAGTGCACAAAATGGCGCCAGTGGTATTGTATATTGCAGTAGCCGACGTCGTGTCGATGAGGTGGCAGACCGCCTGCGTTTACAAGGGTTTAATGCCCAGGCTTACCATGCAGGTATGAGCCAGGAAGATCGTGCAGACGTACAAGATAAGTTTTTAAAAGATCAGGTTGATATTGTTGTTGCCACAGTAGCTTTTGGCATGGGGATTAACAAATCTAACGTCCGTTTTGTGGTGCATTATGATATCCCTAAAAGTATCGAAGCCTATTACCAAGAAACCGGTCGTGCGGGCCGAGATGGCCTAGATGCTGAAGCGTATATGTTGTTTGACCCTGCCGACATTGGGCGTGTAAGGCACTTAATAGAACAGTCTGAACCGGGGCCTCAACAGCAGGTGGAGTTTCATAAATTACATACTATGGCCGCCTTTGCTGAAGCGCAAACCTGTCGGCGACAAGTATTGCTGCACTATTTTGACGAAGTGGCATCTGAGCCCTGCGGTAACTGCGATATCTGTTTAGACCCGCCTAAGCGATACGATGGCACTGAAGATGCTCAAAAAGTGTTGTCGTGTATTTACCGTTTACAGCAACGCTTTGGTATTCATCATGTGATTGATGTTCTTCGGGGCTCTAAAGCCGCGAATGTGATTGATCGCGGGCATGACAAATTAACTACATGGGGTATTGGTGCTGACAAGTCGACGGAACACTGGTTGAGCGTGCTGCGACAGTTAATCCATCTAGGGTTAGCAAGTCAGGATATTACTAGAGGCTCAAGTATTAGGTTAAATCCTGCTGCAAGAACTATTCTAAAAGCGGAAATGACTTTGATGTTGGCTGAGCCGAGAATTCAGTTGCTTGATGTTAAACGCAAATCAACGACTCGAGCAGTACAACAATATGATCGAAAATTATTTGCTCGATTAAAATTGCTGCGCCGGGAGTTAGCAGAGCAGCATGATATCCCGCCGTATTTGGTGTTTAACGATGCCACGCTTGCAGAAATGTCTGCCATGCTCCCAACCAGCCCTGGTGAAATGCTTGCCGTTAACGGGGTTGGGCAAATCAAACTGGATAGATTTGGCGGTGAGTTTTTAGATGAAATTAGTGACTATCTTACAAAGGGCTAGCGCTTAGCCCCTTGCCGTTATCGCGTCAGCTTAATGGTTAAGTTGATGACGTATCTTGTGGTTTCATTTTACTTAATTGGTTTAACACCGCTTTTTTCATTAATCCTTCAAATGTATCCAGTAATTGCAGGTTGGCAATACCGATACTTTTTTTGTTGTCAGCTGGCCATTGCGTTAACACTTGTTCGATTTGATGCATGACGCGTGTGGCGCCCTCGGTAGAAGTGTGTGGTAATAAAATAATCACTTCATCTAGATTGTGGCGAAATAGCTGATCTTGTTCGCGAAGCGTGTGTTGAAACTGTTGCATTAAATGCGGCATGTCCACTTGACGCATATGATTGACATTCACTAACAACATACTGAGTTGGTAGTGGCCTTGTTTAGCATTATTGAGCAAAGCGTTAATGCGCTGCTCTTGGGTTTCCTCTTTATCGTTATCGGTTAGCATAAGAGGCTTTTTGATTAAAAAGAGCACTAATCCGATAGATAAAAGCAAAATAATAAGAGCCGCGATTGCCAGATTTTGTCCAAGGCTTATGGTTGGGGTTTCAATTGTTTGAGGCGTGTCGTTTTGCGCTGTTAGTTGCGCTTTGTACTGCATAAAATGAGCATTGTTTAATTTACTATTGGCTTGCTTTGCAGCATTAAAGCGTTCAACTTGGTAATGATAGGCAGATTCAAATAGGTTTTTACTTGCGTAATATTCACTGACAATTTGATTAAACTCTTCTAAATCTGAAAACTGTTTTGCCTGGGTTGCCTGTTCAATAATCTCATGCAGCAGTGCTAATGCCTGTGCATCTTTTTGTTGCGCAAAATACACCTTTGCTAACGTGCGTTTAATGCGCATAACGTAAAGTGGTTCTTGGTATTTGGTTAGTACCTCAATGCTTGATAATGCTTGCTTAGTTGCTAAATCAGTATTACCTACATATAGGTTTATTCCTGCAAGAATTGCGTTACCAATTGCAATATCTTTTTCTGCCGTGTTTTTAGTATTTTCAGCTTCAGCAGCAGCGAGATAAAAAATGACTTTATCTCTATTATTAAAAACAATATTAATTCTTGCTAGATTAATGGCATAAGCGAAATTTAGTTTTCCAAATGCAGAAGGATCTGAGTTCGCTAATTCAGCAAAATGTAGAGATTCTTCAGTATCACCCATAGAAAAAAATACGTTTGATATTTCAGCTTTTAAGTAAGATAAAGGTAATAAATACCAATGTTGAAATTGTTCTAATGATTCATCAAATAAATCAAGTGCTAAACGCAAATCTTCAATTGATTGATTGTAGTTTTCAAGGCTAGTGTTTTGCCTGCTTTTTAAATAGAGACTATTAACAATCGCTTGTTTTTCAGAATAACGTTTAGCAAGGCGTAAAGCCTCTTCTGTGAGAAGTTGTTCTTGTAACATTTGGCCAAGGGTCTGCCTAGCCGACGCCTCACACAACATAAAGTAAGGCCTTGCAGAATCATATTTTAATTCTCTTGCAGATAGCTCACCTTGCTTGGATAAGGAAATAGCTTGGTCTAACTCTCCAAACTCTAATAAATTAAAGCAACGCAAAAGCGACAGTCTCAGAGCATCGGCATTGGCCAAAGGTTGTTGAGCATGTTTTTTCTCAAGTGCGGTAATTAGGGTGTTTGCATCTTCTGAGCGTTGCGAATTAATGCTATTGATGACGTTTAATTGCTCACTCACACTGAGTAATTGGGTTCTTTGAATGATATCTTCACTGAGCAATAGCTCTTGTGATGGCATCGCAAAGGAAGGGGAAACTAAGATAAAAAGGAATAAGCTAAAAACAAAGTTCGTAAATTGAATAAATGTACTCTTATTAGCCGGTTTCACACGCGTCATCGATCGCTTCTTCTCAAATTTAATTGCTCGAAGTATACGATTTTTTGCGTGTTGTTACACAAAAATATCAATGATGTTGCCAGTTAAATTGATAAAATTTGATCTTGCACACTTAGGTGTTCCAGATAGGTTATGAAGGTAAATCAACGAAGTATTATCGCTTACTTGCTGTAATGAAGTACTAGTACATTAGTAATCTTTCTCAAGTTGAGTAATTTAGGGTTGACAGCAGCGCCTGCTCGCGTTAAATATTAGGCATAGAAAAGTTTTACAGCATATATATTTAATAATGTTTGCTTAAATGTGAATATTAAATTGTTTAAAGTGAATACTAAAACCATGAACACACAATCAATTTTACTCGGACTCCTACTCCTCTCTCGCATAGACTGCGCGGAGTCCTTTGTGTTACATGCGAAATAACGCATTCAGCCTACACAAACCCCGCGCTAATAGTCGCGGGGTTTTTTGTTTTTAGCCCTTTTGAAACGAGCCGGTTGTGATATTTGCAGTTAGGTGAAATACAAACAAGATGGTCGATGGAGAAATTCGATGTCCAATAGAGTCTTAATTTTTGATACAACATTGCGTGATGGTGAACAAGCACTTGCTGCAAGCTTAACCGTTAAAGAAAAGCTACAAATCGCGCTGGCTCTAGAGCGTTTGGGTGTTGATGTAATGGAGGTGGGGTTTCCTGTGTCTTCACCAGGCGACTTTCACTCAGTTCAAACCATTGCCAAAACCATTAAAAACAGTCGTGTGTGTGCGTTATCGCGTGCATTAGAAAAAGACATTGATGCCGCGGCGCAAGCTTTGTCTGTGGCTGACCAATTCCGAATTCATACCTTTATTTCAACGTCGACCATTCATGTGGAAAGTAAATTAAAACGCTCATTTGATGACGTATTAGATATGGCTGTCGGTGCAGTAAAATATGCAAGACGCTTCACTGACGATGTTGAATTTTCTTGTGAAGATGCGGGTCGTACACCAATAGATAATTTGTGCCGTATGGTTGAAGCTGCCATTAACGCTGGGGCTCGTACCATTAACATTCCTGATACGGTTGGGTATACCGTTCCAAGCGAGTTTGGTGGCATTATTCAAACACTGTTCAACCGTGTCCCCAATATTGATAAAGCCGTGATCTCTGTACATTGTCATGACGATTTAGGCTTGTCGGTGGCTAACTCGATTGCCGCGGTCGAAATGGGGGCGCGCCAAATTGAATGTACCATTAACGGTATCGGAGAGCGTGCAGGTAATTGTTCGTTAGAAGAAATCGCAATGATTTTGGCCACTCGTAAAGGCTTGTTAAATTTAGAGTGCGGTATTAATGCCAAAGAAATTCACCGTACATCATCGTTAGTCAGCCAGCTTTGTAATATGCCAATTCAAGCTAACAAAGCGATTGTGGGTACCAATGCGTTCTCGCATTCGTCAGGTATTCACCAAGACGGTATGTTAAAAGCAAAAAATACGTACGAAATTATGACCCCAGAGAGTATAGGTTTAAATCGTAATAACCTAAATATGACTTCTCGCTCTGGTCGCCATGTGATTAAGCACCGTATGGAAGAAATGGGCTATTTGCCAACCGACTATGATATGGACAGCCTGTATGAGCAGTTTTTAACCCTAGCAGATAAAAAAGGCCAGGTGTTTGATTATGATTTAGAAGCATTGGTATTTATGGAGTCACAGGCGCAAGACGACGATAAATATGCGCTTCAGCATATGATGGTGCACTCTGACTCAACTGAAGGTGTTGCAACTGCCACGGTACGTATCGCCGTTGATGGCAAAGATATTACCGAAGCGGCAACAGGTAATGGCCCCGTTGACGCGGCATACAATGCGATTGCCCGTGCCACTGACCGCAAAATCAATATCACCAATTATAAATTAAGTGCAAAAGGCGAAGGCCAAAATGCACTTGGGCAGGTTGATATTACCGCAAAATATAACGAACAAATGTTCCACGGTGTCGGTTTAGCTACAGACGTGGTAGAGGCCTCTGCTCAAGCATTGGTGCATGTGATGAATCTAGTGTACCGCGCAGATAAAGTGGCTGATTTTAAACAACAGATCCATAAAGAAAGGGAGTTAGGTGGCGTATGAGTTATCAAATAGCAGTGTTGTCGGGTGATGGTATTGGCCCGGAAGTAATGGCTGAAGCACGTAAAGTGTTAACTGAAGTGGAAGCTCGTTTTGGGCTAGACATTCACTACACCGAATACGATGTTGGCGGTATCGCCATTGATAACCATGGTTGCCCATTACCTGATGCAACCTTAAAAGGGTGTGAAGCTGCAGATGCAATTTTATTCGGCAGTGTCGGTGGCCCTAAGTGGGAGCACTTGCCACCAAATGATCAGCCAGAGCGTGGTGCATTATTGCCTCTGCGGGGTCACTTTGAGCTATTTTGTAATTTACGCCCAGCAAAATTACACGATGGTTTAGAGCATATGTCGCCACTTCGCAGTGACATATCAGCCCGTGGCTTTGATGTGTTGTGTGTGCGTGAGTTAACCGGTGGCATATACTTTGGCAAGCCAAAAGGGCGCCAAGGTGAGGGCGAAAACGAAGAAGCGTTTGATACCATGCGTTATAGCCGCCGCGAAATCAGCCGAATTGCGCGCATTGCATTTGAAGCCGCCCGTGGCCGTAAAAATAAAGTGACCTCAGTAGACAAAGCTAACGTGTTAGCCTGCTCAGTATTATGGCGCCAGGTGGTAGAAGAAGTTGCTAAAGACTTTCCTGATGTGACCTTAGAGCACATTTATATTGATAACGCGACAATGCAACTGCTGCGTCGTCCAGACGAGTTTGACGTGATGTTATGTTCAAACTTATTTGGCGATATTTTGTCAGATGAAATCGCCATGTTAACCGGCTCTATGGGGTTATTATCTTCAGCGAGCATGAACAGCACAGGCTTTGGTTTATTTGAACCAGCCGGTGGTAGTGCACCTGATATTGCAGGCAAAGGCATTGCTAACCCAGTGGCACAAATTTTATCAGCAGCATTAATGTTACGTCATAGCTTAAAGCAAGAAGAAGCCGCAAGTGCCATTGAGCGCGCGGTAACAAAAGCATTAGCAAGTGGTTACCTAACGGGTGAACTGCTAGCAGCAGATAAACGCAACGAAGCGAAATCGACAGCACAAATGGGTGATTTTATCGCTCAGGCAATAAGAGAAGGTGTGTAAATGAGCCAAGTGACAGGTAAAACCTTATATGAAAAAGTATGGGATGCACACGTTGTTGCTAGCCCAGAAGGTGAAGCGCCAATCGTATATGTTGATCGCCATTTAGTGCATGAAGTGACATCACCACAAGCCTTTAGTGGATTAAAAGTGGCTGGACGTCAATTACGCGCACCAGAAAAAACCTTTGCCACTATGGATCATAATACCTCGACCCGTAGCGCAAGTTTAGATGCCTTAAGCCCAATGGCGCGTACACAGGTAGAAACGCTAGCGCAAAACTGTAAAGAGTTTGGCGTGCGTTTATACGACATTCACCACCCAAACCAGGGTATCGTGCATGTTATGGGGCCTGAGCTCGGTATTACTCTACCTGGCACAGTCATTGTGTGTGGCGACTCACACACAGCCACTCATGGCGCATTTGGTGCGTTGGCCTTTGGTATTGGTACATCAGAAGTTGAGCATGTTTTAGCAACACAAACCTTACGCCAATTAAAAGCCAAAACCATGAAGGTTGAAGTACGCGGCCAGGTAACTGATGGCGTAACGGCAAAAGATATTGTACTAGCGATTATCGGTAAGCTAGGTATGGATGGCGGTACAGGTTATGTGGTTGAGTTTTGTGGCCAAGCCATTGAAGCGTTAACCATGGAAGGTCGCATGACCTTATGTAACATGGCCATTGAAATGGGCGCTAAAGCCGGCATGGTGGCACCTGACCAAACGACTTTTGATTACTTAAAAGGCCGTGAGTTTGCGCCCAAAGATGCCGTATGGGAACAAGCCGTTGCCGCATGGTCACAACTTAAAACCGATGCTGACGCAGTGTTTGATGCCGAAGTGGTTTTAGAGGCTAAAGATATTGCCCCACAGTTAACCTGGGGGACCAACCCTGGACAAGTTGTGGCTATTGATGGTGTGGTCCCTAACCCGCAAGATGAACCTAACATGACTAACCGTACCAGTATGGTAAAAGCATTAGAGTACATTGGTTTAACCCCCGGCACTAAAATGACCGACATTAGTATTAACAAGGTATTTATTGGTTCTTGTACTAATTCACGTATCGAAGATTTACGTTCTGCAGCAGCTCATGCTAAAAATCGTAAAGTGGCTGAGGGGGTGGTGGCCATTGTGGTACCGGGTTCAGGCCAGGTAAAACTGCAAGCAGAAGCTGAAGGCTTAGATAAGATCTTTATTGAGGCCGGGTTTGAATGGCGCTTACCAGGATGCTCGATGTGCTTAGCAATGAACGATGACCGTTTAGAGCCGGGTGATCGCTGTGCATCAACCAGTAACCGTAACTTTGAAGGGCGTCAAGGGCGTGGAAGTCGCACCCATTTGGTGAGTCCGGCAATGGCCGCTGCAGCAGCTGTGGCTGGTCACTTTGTCGATATCCGTAAACCATACTAAACCGAGATAGGAGAGAAACATGCAAGCATTTACTGCCCATACCGGTTTAGCGGTAGTCATTAATAGCGCCAATATCGATACTGATCAGATTATTCCAAAGCAATTTTTGTCTAAAGTGACTCGCGATGGCTTTGGTGTGCATTTATTTCATGACTGGCGTTATTTAGACGATGCTGGTGATCAACCGAATCCTGATTTTGCGTTAAATAAGCCTCGCTACAAAGGGGCTTCTATTTTACTCGCTCAAGAGAACTTTGGTTGTGGTTCATCTCGCGAGCATGCGCCTTGGGCGTTAGCTGACTTTGGTTTGCGAGTGATTATTGCTCCGACGTTTGCAGATATTTTTTATGGTAACTCCATTAATAATGGCTTATTACCGGTAAAGCTGCCTTCAGAGCAAGTACAACAGCTAATGGATGAGGTTGAAGCAAGCGAGGGTGCACAAATAACCGTCGATTTACAAGCATTAACCGTCACGTCACCTTCAGGTAAGGTGTTTGGTTTTAGTTTGGTCGAGTCTGCAAGACATAAATTACTTAATGGATTAGATGCGATTGGGTTGACCTTGTCTTTTGAACAGAGCATCAGTGATTACGAAGCTAACATCCCAGCATGGTTTGCATAACTTGACCTGTAGTTAACACGTACTGACGGATTTTGCGCCGTTAAAGTTGCGAAAATTTACTGTTTTAGAACCTCTCTTTGCGGGCAAAGAGAGGTTTTTTTATTTTTTTTTGTAAATTTATTGATGTTTGAAATTGGATAAAACACGCATTATATCTTGGTATTAAGTGGACACGCCCAGTTTTAAAAGTTAACTAGCGTTCGGATGAGTACTTGCTAAGTGTTTATTTTTATTTGTTAAATTAACTTACTTCTATAAGTTTGATAGTTTGAGCGTACAGTCATTTTTATTTTTACGTTGTAAGGTGAGATAAAAATTAAAAATATTGCACTAGATCACAGTTTTAAATCGACTTATTTAGCCCTTTTAGCAAGGTAACCCCTGTTGCAAAGCGAGTTGGGATCCGTAAACTGATGCCTCATTTGAATCGAGCTTTTACTCTATTTAAGGCCGGTTCAAGCAGTATGGATCTTAAGCACAGAGAATGATAATGAAAAAAACAGTGTTAACTTTGGCCATTAGTGCCATCGTATTTGGAGCAACAACTCAAGTCAATGCAGCAGGTTTTCAACTTGCAGAATCTTCAGCAACAGGCCTAGGTCGCGCATTTGCAGGCGAAGCTGCTATTGCCGATAATGCCTCAACGCAAGCACGTAATCCTGCGATGTTAGCTTACCTTGAAGGTCGTCAGCTTTCGGCTGGCGGCATTTACGTTATGCCAGATATCGATGTGTTAGGTGATGTGAGTATCACTTCTCCTTTGTTAGGCTCAGATGCGGTAGTTATTGATGCTGACGAAATCGATGTGGCAGACAATGCCCTTGTACCTAACTTTTATTATTCTAATCAACTCAATGACAATTGGACTTGGGGCCTTGCAGTTAATTCTAACTATGGTTTAGCCACTGAAACCGACACCACAAGTGCCTCGGCTATTTTTGGTAGCCACACCGCAATCACCACCGTTGAATTTAACCCGAATATCGCTTATCGCGTTGATGACAGTGTTACAGTGGGCGCTGGTCTTCGTTTGGTTTATGGTGAAGGCGAAGTTAGCGCTACAACACCTGGCTGGATTGATGCGATTAAAGCCAATGTACCAGCAACAATATCAGCGGCATTGCCTGCGGCAGGCACAGAGCTTAAATCGATGGAAGGTGATGACATTGGTTACGGCTGGAAAGCGGGTGCAAGTTGGCAAATTAATGCAAACAACCGGATTGGTTTAGCCTACCACAGTGGCGTTGATCTCGATTTAGACGGTTCAGTATCTGGTGTGGTTTACAACGGTGGGCAAGACATTGAAATTGAGGGTTACCTACCAATCGAGCTTCCTGCATTTGCTGAGTTGGCATCATATCACCAACTAACAGAAAACTGGGCTGTGCATGCCAGCGTTAACTGGACAGAATGGAGTACCTTTGAGCGTTTAGTGGCTTATTTCCCTGGTGAGGTAAAACCGACTGGCGATCTTGAGTCTGACGTTGTTAAAGAAGAAAACTTTAAAGATAACTGGCGCTACTCAATCGGCACGACTTACAGCATTGACGATCAATTAACCTTACGTGCTGGTATCGCGCTTGATAATACAGCTGTAGATGATGAGCATCGTACGACTACAATCCCTGACTCAGATCGCCTATGGTTTAGCATGGGTGCGGGCTACCAAATGTCTAAGAATCTCAGTGTCGATCTTGGTGTCACTTATATTCGTATGCATGGCGATGCGCCGATTGACGAAACTCAAGACTTACTTGGTTTAGCATCAATCGGCTATAGTGGTGAAGCAACCGGCCATGTATGGTTAACTGGATTACAACTTAGCTATAAAATGTAATCGATAAACCAATAATTGAAACGCCCTGCATCTGCGGGGCGTTTTATTTTATGACAAATGCAATATACGTTATGGCAACGATTTGAGTTGTTGTGGGAGTATCCCTAATCTGTATCGTCATGTAAAAATGGTCATTAACGGCAAACATACTTGCATTAAATTTAGGTGTCGAGGTAGGATGTAGTATTGGCTAATTAAGCAGATAAATCATATAAAATAATCATAATAAAATGATATAGGAAATCAGATGGTTGCTAAAAAATACATTGTCGCGTTAGATCAAGGCACAACCAGTTCTCGTGCGATTGTGTTTAATCACCAGGCGAATATTGTTGCTGTTGCGCATCGAGAGTTTACCCAGCATTATCCTCAAGCAGGGTGGGTTGAACATGATCCAATGGAAATTTGGTCATCGCAAAGTTCAGTCTTAGTTGAGGTATTAACTCGAGCAGGCATAAGCCGACATGATGTTGCAGCTATTGGTATTACTAATCAGCGTGAAACGACGATTGTGTGGAACAAACACACGGGTAAGCCAATATGCAATGCGGTGGTGTGGCAATGTAGACGGAGCCAAGGTATTTGCCAACAACTCAAAGCACAAGGTGCTGAGGAAATGGTACGCCAGAAAACAGGCCTAATATTAGACCCGTATTTTTCTGCTTCAAAAATTAAGTGGATTTTAGACAATGTAGACGGTGCGCGTGAACAGGCCGAAGCTGGAGATTTGCTGTTTGGCACAGTTGATACATGGCTAGTGTGGAAGCTCACTCAGGGTGAGGTTCATGTGACAGAGCCAACCAATGCATCGCGTACCATGCTATTTAATATTCATACTCAAGAATGGGATAAAGAGCTCCTTGAGTTGTTTGATATACCTCCTGCCATGCTGCCAGACATTAAACCCTCTTGTGCAATATACGGTTACACCGAACTTGCAGGAAACCATGTACCTGTAGCGGGGATGGCAGGTGATCAACAGTCTGCGTTATTTGGCCAATTGTGTATTCAGCCCGGTATGGCTAAAAACACCTACGGCACCGGGTGTTTTTTATTAATGAATACTGGCGAGAAAGCTGTTGAGTCGACACATGGTTTATTAACCACAGTGGCTATTGGTGCTGATGCTAAAGTGAATTATGCCCTAGAAGGCTCTGTCTTTATGGGCGGCGCAGTGATCCAATGGCTGCGCGATGAGTTAGGCCTAATCGCAGATGCGTGCGACACCCAATATTTTGCTGAAAAAGTGGATGACACCAATGGTGTATATCTCGTGCCCGCTTTTGTTGGTTTGGGGGCGCCTTACTGGGATGCAGACGCTCGCGGCGCGATTATTGGTTTGACTCGTGGTGCAAATCGAAACCATATCATACGCGCAGCATTAGAAGCCATTGCGTATCAGTCACGGGATGTGCTGGATGCTATGAGTAAAGATTCTGAAGTGCCGCTATCAGAAATTCGAGTCGATGGTGGCGCTGTTGCCAATGACTTTTTAATGCAGTTTCAGGCCGACATAACCGGAGCAAAAGTCATACGCCCTGTTGTGACCGAAACAACCGCAATGGGTGCCGCCTTTTTAGCAGGGTTAGCGGTGGGGGTTTGGCAATCTACTGATGAGTTAAAAGCGATGTTGTCTACCGAACGTGAGTTTACCTCTAATATGGACCATGAGCACAGGGCGACAATTTATGCAGGGTGGAAGCAAGCTGTGGCGCAAGTCAGTCCAAACAGTCAACCCCAATAAAATACGTAATGCTACACCTCTATATCAATATGCTGACTGGCGGTTTCTCCACGAGTGGAAAATCGCTCGTCGGTGGTCATTCGCCTTAAGCGGCTGCCGAGATTTTTTTTGTCGTCGATGGTGCGCAATTTTGCGCGCCGTTCTTTGCGAACAAGGGCTTTTTTGGCAACAAGGGTTTGGTGGGGAATTTTAGGGGGGAGTTGCGTTTGCGGCGCCTCATGGCTATCAGCGTTGAGAGCACTAGTGTTTTTGACCTGCTCAACGATCCTTCTGCGTTCACTTACCGCGCGCACAGGTCTTGCTAGCATGGCATAAATGCTGTCGATACTCATGTCAGGCCCTCCTGTGCTGATAAATCTATCTGGGATATTTCCTCTACTATAACTTGTTATCGGCACCTCATGGTTAAAATTTAGTCATTGTAAGTTGTTATTCAGAAGTTTGGATAAAAGATGGGTTTATGATGTTAAAAATCAAAACGTTAATTCTGGTCTACTTTCAAATTTGTCATTTGTTTTAGTAACAAGTCTTTTTATTATATACAAGTAACGCAGTTAGTAAGACAAATGGTTGTTTGAAAGGCGTTTGTTATCCAGAGCTCAGGTTTGTTTATTCATTTTAGAGTCATTTTCATACCACTGGCTGAGCTGGTGTGAGCTTAAGCCTAAGTCTGCATTACTGACTATATGCTGGCAGCTGAGGCGATATCCTTGAGTTAGTTTACGTGCGCTTAATTTGGCAATGTCATGTTTGCTAGGGGCTGGCGGGTTGGTTAAGTACTGCAGCGCGCATAAACCGCACTGGCCTCCACCACCACATTGGGTGATTAACCCTTTACCTTGACCAGCATAGCGGTTGATATTGTCGAGCATAACACCTGAGCGACCATTGAGTTGTGCAATGAATTGACCCGCGTGATAGAGATTGACCGTCGCCGAGTTTTTTCTTAGCGGCCAAAAGTGTCCCTTTCGCAGTTGATGTAACAATAATCGGATACCGCTTATAGCAAATAATAAACTTAACACAGCCATAATCTGCGTCCAAACGTGATTAAAACTCACGCCATTGTCCGAGTTGTAATCCATAAAATGCAGCATCAATAACCACTGCTGATAATCAGAGCGATCATTTTGATGTGCTATCACATTACCCGAGTGTCGATTAACAAAAATACGTGTACCAACTTCATCACGAGCGGTAATGACCAATGTGCCTTTAGGCATAGTAGTGGGATTGTTAAGTATTTTTGCAGGCTCTAGGGGAGCATCACCTCGATAACTTGCATGGGCGATTTGTTGTATTTGGCTCTCACTGAGGCTCACTATACTTAATGCTTGTTGGTTTGTGTGTGTGGTTAGCATGGTGTCAGCCCATATAAATATTTTCTGACGATCTAACTGGGTGAGTTGGTATGCCGGGCGGTCGACAATGGTGATTAATTCTATTTCACTTAGCGGCTTGCTAGACAATCTCACCACATCATTTATCGAAACCCTAATGTCTTGGTTTAATGATGTAACATGTTCAGACGTCGGCTGAGTTTGCAGGTGTAAATCAGCAGAAAACCAAGCAGGTGGGATAATATTTAGCAACAAACCGGTGCTCAACCACAGCAGCAGTTGCAGCCCTATTAATAACCCAAGCCATTTGTGCAGTTGTTGCAAGCGGATCATGGGTTCACCTTGTTATTTCGTAATCTACACAACAGTAACAGAGTGCCGAAAACTGCGGTGAGTAATCCTAGGCAAGCCATAAGAGTGAGCAAATTATTATGGATATTATCGCGAGTATCGTAATCCATAATATGCAGCATCCACATCACATCAAAAAGTCGCCAATAGTTGTGACGTTTTGTCACTATATCGCCTGAAATGGCCGATACATAAATACTGCTGTTACTGATGTCGGCAAAGTTAACTTGCCAAACAGGCAACCAATTGGGATTGAGTTCTCTGGGGGCCGTTTTTGCTAATAAAAATGCATTTTTAATGTTTGCTGCTCCCGAATATGCACTCAGGGCAATGTGCCTAGCATGGTGTTCTGTTAGCTGTTTAAGCGGTAAGCCTGTGTCGGCATTAAGAATAATTAACTGTGATTGTGATTTGAATTGATAAAATGCCTGCGTTTGCTGTTGGCTTATACGCAATTGAGTGGCATCTGGATATCGTTGCAGTAATTGTGCTAATGGATAATTAACGCCGGATAGTTTGCTTGGCGTTTGTGGTGTGGTGATGGTGTTTCCACGAATGAAATCGATATCCATTAATACCATGTAAGTACCTGATAATGCCCATATCCCCATTTGGAGTCCGGCAACGAGTGCAAACCAACGGTGTAAACGTCGAAGAGTGTGGCCATTTGGCATAGTTGAACGCGCTACATTTAGGGTGGAGTGTTTTTTTTAACATTATTTAATGATCAAAATCGACCATTTTTTAGTGTTAACAGCCCTTAATCTTCCTGCATTAATACTGTATTTCAATCAAAAGGTGGATTATTAACACAATATAGTCACTTTACATTAACGATTGCTCTGTATTTACGTCGATAAAATGACCGTTATGTGTCTGGTTTAACTCATTTACCCTGATTTCAAGCTGTTTTTTATCAGGCGTTTTGTTATTCATCCTGTTTTAGATCAATTTGCTGCTAACCCGCTTGGCGTCTGGATTTAATATATCAGTCCATCCCTTGACAACACTTGCATAGAGTCCCTAAACTTAGCATTTGTGGGAAAAAGTGGATCATTGTGGATCAAATGCTAACAAAAGAGGTGTAATAGGGTGTTTCGGGGTGCCAGTGCAATTAACATGGACGCTAAAGGACGGATCGCAATACCTGCGAGATACCGTGATGCTTTGCGTGCAGAACATGCCGGTACTGTGATCATTACTGTTGATATTGAATCTGCCTGTTTGTTGATTTACCCATTACATGAATGGGAGCAGATAGAAGCAAAGCTAAGGCTGCTTTCTGATACCGATCCGCTTGAACGCTCCTTTAAACGAAAATTACTGGGTCACGCACAAGATTGTGAGCTAGACAGCCACGGGCGCATTGTTATCCCGCCGGCATTACGAAGTTTTGCCAGTTTAGAAAAGAAAACCATGCTGGTGGGCTTACTGAATAAATTTGAATTATGGGAAGAGTCAGCTTGGCAGCAACAAATGGATGACGGTAATAGCCTGATCCAAAGCCAAGATTTAGCCAGCAATGAACGCCTGGCCAACTTTTCACTGTAGTGACCAAAAAGGTTAAAAAACCAATGAGCCAAGAGTTTGCCCATTTATCAGTATTACTTAATGAGACCGTAGATGGTCTCAATATCCAACGTGACGGCATTTATATTGATGGCACGTTTGGTCGTGGTGGGCATTCTCGACATGTGTTGAGCCATTTGGGCGAAAACGGCCGCTTAATTGCAATCGATCGTGACCCTCAAGCCATTGAGGCTGCTAAGCAATTTGCAGATGATCCGCGGTTTCAAATTGTGCATGGTGGTTTTGGGCAATTAGCTGAATATGTTGGCGAGTTAGGATTAACCGGCAAAATTAACGGTGTGTTATTAGATTTAGGCGTGTCGTCTCCGCAGTTAGATGATGCCGAACGTGGTTTTAGCTTTTTACGTGACGGCCCATTAGATATGCGTATGGATAACAGCCAAGGTCAAACGGCTGCTCAGTGGATTGCACGCGCAGAAGTGGAAGACATGGCATGGGTATTTAAAACCTATGGTGAAGAAAAAAATGCTCGCCATATTGCCCGCTGCATTGCTGCCGATCGTGAAAAAACACCGTTTTTACGCACCAAAGAATTGGCCGATTTAATTGCACGAATTACTAAGAATAAAGAACGTAACAAGCATCCAGCAACGCGTGTGTTTCAGGCGATTCGAATTTATATCAATAGCGAGTTGGAGCAGATAGATCAGGCGCTTGAGGGGGCATTAACTGTGTTGGCTCCAGAAGGGCGCTTATCAGTGATCAGTTTTCACTCTTTAGAAGATCGCATGGTGAAACGTTTTATTCGTCGTCATAGTCAAGGCGAAAGCGTGCCACATGGATTACCTATTACAGAAGCTGAAATTAACAAGTCGCGTAAGTTAAAAGCTGTTGGTAAAGCGATGAAACCTTCAGAGGCAGAACTAGAACAAAATCCACGTGCCCGCAGCTCGGTATTAAGAGTTGCAGAGCGCTTAGATTACTAAGTTTCGAGGTTAATGTGAGCCAATCACCATTAAGTTTACCTCGCATAGTGTTGCAAGACCTTTGGCGTCATAAGTGGGTTGTTCTGCTTGGTGCGTTAGTGATGGCAAATGGGGTTGTGGTGGTTTATACCAGCCATGTCACTCGGCAATTGACTTCGCAATGGGACCAATTGCTGCAAGAGCAAGACAGGTTAGATATTGAATGGCGCAATTTATTATTAGAAGAGCAATCGCAGTCTGAACACAGCCGTGTGACGCGAATGGCGACCAAAGAACTGAATATGGCTCGGCCGCTGCCCAAAGACGAAATTATTATTCGAGTTCAGTGAGCATAGGGATTATGGCAAGACAAGCAAAACGAAAATTAAATCACGAACTGATCCCATGGCGTTTATACGTTGTGGTGGGGTTTGTGTTGTTATTATTTTGTAGTTTGATTGCTCGTGCGGCCTATATTCAGATTATTGAGCCAGACAAACTGCGTCAAGAAAGTGATATGCGTACTTTGCGCACCACCAGTAATCAAGTACAACGAGGGCTAATTACCGATCGTAATGGTGACATGCTCGCGGTGAGTGTGCCTGTGCGTGCGGTGTGGGCCGACCCTAAACATGCTCATGATCAAAATGCATTTAAAGACATGCGTCGCTGGCAAGCGTTGGCCGACGTGTTGCAAGAGCCTGTTGACGAGCTGGTTCGTAAAGTAAAGGGAAACCCTAAAAAGCGTTTTGTTTATCTAAAGCGTCAAGTCACTCCTGCCGTAGCTGATTATATTGAACAGCTTAAAATTGGCGGCATTTATCTTAAATCTGAGTCGCGTCGTTATTATCCTAGTGGCGAAATTGCCGCGCAATTAATCGGTATTACTAACATTGATGATGTGGGTATTGAGGGGATTGAAAATACTTACAACACTTGGCTAACGGGCACGCCATCTAAACAAAAGGTACGTAAATCTCGTGATGGTAATGTGGTTGAGCGTTTAGATATTGTTCAAGAGGGTGAGAGCTCTAATGACTTGGTGTTAAGTATCGATCAACGCATTCAGCAGTTGGCCTATCGTGAACTAAAGCGAGCCACTGAAATGTACCAAGCAACATCGGGTTCTGTAGTGGTGATTGATGTGCATACCGGTGAAGTATTGGCGATGGCAAATACGCCATCATATAACCCCAATGCGCGCGATAATTTACAGACGCATCGTATGCGTAACCGCGCGTTAACCGACACCTTTGAACCCGGCTCAACGGTTAAGCCTTTTGTTGTGGCTGCTGCATTAGAAGCGGGCACAGTTAAAGCAAATGAGCTTATCCAAACCTCACCTGGCTGGATGCGCATTGGCGGGCGTCAAGTGCGCGACTCTAACAATTACGGTGACATGTCGTTAGCCAAAATCCTTGTTAAATCAAGTAACGTCGGTATCAGTAAATTGGCGTTGTCTATGCCTGTGCAGCAGCTGTTAGGGACTTATCAATCTATGGGGTTGGGTAACTATTCGGGCATCAATTTAACTGGAGAAAGCGCTGGGTTAATTCATGATCGTAATCGTTGGTCTGACTTTGAGCGAGCAACACTGTCGTTTGGTTACGGCTTTACAGCAACACCACTGCAAATTGCCCGCATGTATGCCACGTTAGGTAGTGGCGGTATTTTGTACCCAGTATCAATTTTAAAACTCAAACAGGCTCCTAAAGGCGAACAAGTCATTTCAACTCAGGTTGCTCAAGATGTTATGCAAATGCTTGTAGGAGTAACCGAAGAGGGTGGCACCGCCAGAAAGGCCCACATTGACGGCTATCCTGTAGCGGGTAAAACCGGTACTAGCCGTAAGGCTGTTGCTGGTGGGTATGGCGATGATTATGTTGGTTTATTTGCTGGTGTTGCGCCGGTTCATAATCCTCGTTTAGCCATTTCGGTGGTGATAAATGAGCCAAAAGGTGACAAGTACTACGGTGGTGATGTTGCGGGGCCTGCTTTTGCCAAAATTATGTCTGGGGCATTGCAAATGCTGAACGTTGAGCCAATTTCAGAGCGTGAGGCTATTCATTTAGCTACTGCGCAAGGAGCGCAGCATAATGTTATTAAATGATTTATTAGCACCGTGGTTTCATTATGCCGGTTCAGAGTTTATTAACGACTTAACCCTCGATAGCCGCAATGTTAAAGCTGATGGGCTATTTGTGGCATTACCTGGTTATAAGGTGGATGGCCGTCAGTTTATTCCGCAAGCGGTTGCTGCTGGTGCTGCTGCCATATTAGTACATACAGATAACCCAAGTGAGCACGGTGTTGTTGATTTACAACAATATAAAGTGCCATTAGTGCATTTTTTTCAGTTGACAAGGCAACTGTCGGCTGTGGCGGCTCAGTTTTACGAAGCGCACACCCATATGCTAGCGTTAATTGGTGTAACAGGTACTAACGGTAAAACATCTGTTACGCAAATTATTGCGCAAATTGTCAATTTACTCGGCCATCAATCTGCTGTTATGGGGACATTAGGCAACGGTGTTTGGGGTAAGTTGGTCGACAGCGGTAACACCACGGCTGACGCCATAACTGTGATGAAGCAATTAGCTGAGTTTAATGCCCAAGGCGTAAAAGTATGCGCGATGGAAGTTTCTAGCCATGGCTTGGTGCAAGGACGTGTAGAAGCGGTGCCTTTTGCGACGGCTGTCTTTACCAATTTAAGCCGCGATCATCTTGATTATCATGGTGATATGGACGCTTATGCCGCAGCGAAAAAACGTTTATTTCATTTTCCTAGCGTAAAACACGGTGTGATCAACATCGACGATACAACAGGTGCTAAATGGTTTGCTGAGTTAGCTGGCCGACAAATTTATTCATTTAGTGCTCTTGGCGATACGAGTGCAGATTTTTATTGTACCAAGGTGCATTACCATGACGCGGGTGTTAGCGCGACGTTACATTATCCCGCATTAAATGATCAAACAACATTATCAGCCCAAATCGAGTCGCCTTTGTTGGGTGCGTTTAACTTATCTAATTTAGTCGCTGCCATTGCTGCCTTGTATTTACAGGGCATGTCGATGACAGCAATGTTAGCTGTAATGCCAACTATCGTGCCAGTAGCCGGCAGAATGGAGCGTTTTTCTGCGCCAAATAAAGCCACACTGGTTGTTGATTATGCGCATACGCCAGATGCCATTGAGCAAGCGTTAAAAGCATTGCGCGTACATTGCAAAGGCACGTTATGGTGTGTGTTTGGTTGTGGTGGCGATCGTGATAAAGGCAAACGGCCGTTAATGGCACAAGCCGCTGAGCGCTATGCCGACAAAGTGATGATTACTAGCGACAATGCTCGCAGCGAAGATCCGCAAGCCATTATTGATGACATCTTACAAGGCATTAGCCAGCCACAAAAAGCGCTGACCCATGTTGACCGTATTAGTGCCATTACTCAGGTTGCAGCATTGGCACAACCTGACGATATTGTTTTACTTGCAGGTAAAGGCCATGAAACCTATCAAGAAGTTGCAGGCCAACGTATCGATTATGATGAACGCGCTTTAGCACTTGCTTTGTCTAAGGACGCATTATGATTAGCTTATCGTTAACCCAAATTACCGAGCATTTACAAGGTGCTTTAGTGGGTAATGACCAAATGATTGCCGCTGTAAGTACAGATAGCCGCAAAATAGACGGTCAGTGTTTATTTGTTGCCCTAAAGGGTGAGCGTTTTGATGGCCATGATTTTGCTAGCACCGCCATTGAGAACGGTGCAGTTGCGTTGTTGGTTGACCACGTTTTGCCATTTGATGTTGCACAAATCGTGGTAGCCGACACACAAAAAGCCATGGGCAGAATTGGGGCTTTGGTGCGTCAATTGGTTAACCCTATCAGTATTGCACTAACAGGGTCTAACGGGAAAACCAGCGTAAAAGAAATGGTGGCGACGATTTTATCGCAGCAACACCAAGTGCTATTTACAGCGGGTAATTTTAATAATGAAATTGGTGTGCCGTTAACATTATTACGCCTAACCGAAGGTGATAAATATGGCGTGTTTGAGCTAGGCGCCAATCACAGTGGTGAAATCGATTACACTTCGTCATTAGTGCAGCCACAAGTGGCATTAGTCAACAATATTGGTAGTGCGCACTTAGAAGGTTTTGGCTCCCTTGATGGCGTGGCCAAGGCTAAGTCTGAAATATTTAATCATTTAGCTAAAAATGGCACCGCGGTTATCAATGCCGACGATAAATATGCTCCATACATGCAACAGCAATCACAGGGGCATAACCAGCTGCTTTTCTCTCGTCAAGAAGGTGTGGTGGCAGATGTGAAAGCCATTGATATCAACGCCGATCAGAATGGCTGTTACCATTTCACTTTAACGTTTAACAATCAGCACGCGAGGGTGCAATTACCGCTGGCCGGATTACATCAAGTGAGTAATGCCTTGGCCGCAGCGTCGTTGTGTTTAGCACTTGATATTCCTCTCGCTTACATTGCACAAGGCTTTGCATTACTTAAACCGGTTAAAGGGCGTATGCAACCCCATAATCTTGGGCGGATCCTATTAATTGATGATAGTTATAACGCAAATCCTTCGTCTGTCAGTGCAGCCATCAATTGGTTGCAACAACGTGAAGGTTTTCGTTGTTTAGTGCTGGGAGATTTGGGCGAATTAGGCGACAATGCTGCCCCTTTGCATGCCAGCGTTGGTTTGCAGGCGAAAAATGCAGCAATAGAGGGTTTATTTTGTTGCGGCCAACTATCTGTGCATGCCAGTGAGGCATTTGGTAGCGAGCATTTTTCAACACAAGACACATTGATAGCGGCACTACAACAGCACCTTAAAGAGGTTGAAGCTAGTATCACTATTTTAGTTAAAGGTTCTCGCAGCGCCGCGATGGAGCGAGTTGTCGACAGTTTATTAAATGCCTATGGGCGTGGGGAGTTAGTGTAGATGCTGGTTTATCTAGCCGAGTATTTAACCCAATTTTATAGCGGGTTTAACGTTTTTTCATACGTAACGTTTCGAGCTATTTTGGGCTTGTTGACTGCATTAGTGTTTAGTTTGTGGTGGGGCCCCATTTTAATTAAGCGTTTACAAATGCTGCAAATTGGCCAGGTTGTTCGCAATGATGGCCCAGAGTCGCATTTTAGTAAGCGTGGCACGCCAACCATGGGCGGTATTCTTATTCTTGCAGGCATTTTTATCAGTGTGCTGTTATGGGGTGATTTATCTAATCGTTATGTATTAGTGACACTCTTTGTTTTAGGCAGTTTTGGGGTTATCGGTTTTATTGATGACTACCGTAAAGTGGTGAAAAAAGATTCTAAAGGACTGATTGCACGCTGGAAGTATGCCTTACAGTCTATTGCGGCCCTAGTGGTGGCGATATTTTTATACAGTTCATCGACAATAAGTGGCGAGACACAGTTAGTGGTGCCGTTTTTTAAAGATGTGATGCCGCAACTCGGCTTTATGTTTATTTTGCTGGCTTACTTCACCATTGTTGGTGCAAGTAATGCGGTAAACTTAACCGATGGTTTAGATGGTTTAGCGATTATGCCTACCGTGATGGTGGCTGCTGCATTTGCGTTAATTGCGTATTTGTCTGGGCATGCGCAATTTGCCAGTTATTTGCATTTACCGCATTTACCGTTAGCGGGTGAGCTAGTGATTGTATGTACTGCAATGGTTGGTGCTGGCTTAGGCTTTTTATGGTTTAACACTTACCCAGCGCAAGTGTTCATGGGTGATGTAGGTTCATTGGCCTTAGGTGCGGCATTAGGTGTTATAGCCATTCTTGTTCGCCAAGAGATTTTGTTGGTGATAATGGGCGGTGTCTTTGTAATGGAAACCGTATCGGTGATCTTACAGGTCGGCTCATATAAATTGCGTGGCCAACGTATTTTCCGCATGGCGCCAATACACCATCATTATGAGTTAAAGGGATGGCCAGAGCCACGAGTGATTGTGCGCTTTTGGATTATTTCATTGTTTTTAGTGTTATTAGGTCTTGCGACGCTGAAACTACGCTAAGCAATTATTTAAGGTAGATATTATGCAATCTAAGTACACGCACATCGTTTTAGGCTTGGGAGCCACAGGGCTTTCGGTCGTGCGTTTTTTAGCCACCAAGGGCATTAAGCCATTAGTGATGGACAGTCGTCGTCATCCTCCAGGGGCAGAGACACTGGCACAAGAGTTTGCAGATATCGAATTAATTGCCGGTGGCTTCGATTGTCGCTATTTGGTGCAAGCAAGCCAAATTATTATTAGTCCTGGTGTACCGATTGATACCCCTGAAGTGCGCGCCGCACTAGACATGGGGATTGAAGTGATTGGCGATGTGGAGCTATTTGCTCGTGAAGTGGCCGAACGCAAGCCTTGTGTTGTTGGAATTACCGGCTCAAATGGTAAATCAACGGTGACAACATTGGTTTATGAAATGCTACGTCAGGATGGTATGTCGGTGGCGATTGGCGGCAATATTGGTACGCCGGCATTAGATTTGCTCGAGCAAGATGCAGAGTTTTATGTGCTTGAACTATCAAGTTTTCAGCTTGAAACAACGCATTCGTTAAATTGTATTGCGGCCACGTGTTTGAACATCAGTGAAGATCATATGGACCGTTACAGTGATTTAAATTCGTATCGCGAAGCTAAGTTACGTCTGTATCCGCAAAGCCGGTTTGTCATGTACAACCTAGACGATGAGTTGACGTATCCATTAGAACCAAGGAATCAAAACCATTTTAGTTTAGGTGTGCCAGAAGGCGACGCTTGGGGGCTAAGTGATGGCAAGATTTTCCATGGCGACAGTGAGATAGTGAATTTAATCGATGTCTCATTAATTGGCAGCCATAACCACGCTAATTTACTTGCTGCTATGTCGCTAGCTTATGCCTGTGGTGTAGATAAAGAGTCGATGGTTGAGGTAGCAAAGCATTTTGTTGGCTTAAGCCATCGTTGTGAGTTGGTGGGTGTTAAACAAGGTGTTTCTTACATCAATGACTCTAAAGCCACGAACGTTGGGGCGACCGTCGCGGCATTAGAAGGGTTGAATTCGCATCTTGGTGATTTGTATTTAATTGCTGGCGGAGACGGTAAAGGCAGCGATTTTAGCCCGCTTGCCGAGCCTTTAGCCAATATTACTCAGCTGATAACATTAGGCCGTGATGGTCCTAAAATTGCCAAGTTAAAAGCGGATTCAATACAGGTCACTAACATGGCAGAAGCTGTTGCTAAAGCAGCAGAGTTAGCGTCGTCGGGCGATATTGTATTGTTATCACCAGCGTGTGCAAGTTTAGATATGTATAAAAACTTTATGGCCCGTGGCGATGATTTTAAGCAATGTGTGGAGTCGTTAGTCGATGGCGAGTAACGAGCAACAACTCAACCTGTTTAAACAAGGCTTGAATTGGGCTTTACCGTCATTGTTGTCGGATAACAGCAAACCAGGAATGCCGCTGTATGACCGCAGTTTTCTTGTCGCCATTATTGGTTTGATGTGTTTTGGGTTTGTGATGGTGATGTCGGCGTCGATGCCCGAAGCCACCAAACTGACCGGCGATCCATTTTATTTTATGTATCGTCATGTGTTGTATTTGGTTGGCTGTGTTGTTATTGCATTTTTTGTGCTCAAGTTTGATGTCAGTTACTGGGAAAAAAACAGTGGCATGCTGATGTTAGGCGTACTGGTTTTACTCGTTGCCGTGTTGTTTATTGGTACCTCAGTAAATGGTGCAAAGCGTTGGTTATCTCTTGGGCCTATTCGTATTCAGGTCGCTGAAATGGCCAAGTTTGTATTTATTGTGTACATGGCAGGTTATTTGGTTCGGCGCCATGGTGAATTACGTGAAAACCGTAAGGGATTCTACAAACCGATTGGAGTATACGGCCTATTTGCTGTGTTGATTTTATTACAACCGGACTTAGGTACTGTGGTGGTGTTGTTTGTTTGCACCGTGAGTTTATTGTTTTTAGCGGGCGCCCGAATCATCGACTTTATGGCTCTTGTTCTACTGGGCGTAGTGACATTTATACTGCTGGTATTGTTTGAACCCTATCGTATGCGACGAGTCACCTCGTTTATGGATCCATGGGAAGATCCTTTTGGTAGCGGTTATCAGTTAACGCAATCATTGATGGCTTATGGTCGAGGCGATTGGTTTGGTCAAGGTCTCGGAAACAGCATTCAGAAGTTGGCATATTTGCCTGAGGCACACACCGACTTTATTTTTGCTGTCATAGGCGAAGAGCTTGGCTTTGTAGGCATCATTATGGTGCTAATTGCATTATTTTTTGTGGCTATCCGCGCGATTAGATTAGGTAATTTGTGTTTAAAGATGCAACGTCCATTTGAAAGCTATGTGGCCTATGGCGTGGGTATTTGGGTCTGCTTTCAAACGGTTGTAAATGTGGGCGCCAGTATTGGTATGTTGCCTACAAAAGGGCTTACATTGCCGTTTATTAGTTATGGTGGCAGTAGTTTATGGGTGATGACCGCTGCAGTAATGCTTTTGGTGAGAATTGATTACGAGCGTCGACTGAGTTTTGTGCAGGCCGTCTAAGGGAGAACAAATTAATGAATAGTAATGTGAGTCGTTCTCCACGCATTTTGATCATGGCAGGGGGCACTGGTGGGCATGTATTTCCTGCGCTGGCAGTGGCAAAACATTTAGCTGAAAAAGGCTGGCAGGTGCGTTGGTTAGGTACAGCCGATCGGATGGAAGCGCGCTTAGTACCCCAACACGGGTTTGATATTGAGTTTATCGATATTAAAGGTGTGCGTGGCAATGGCCTGATAAGAAAATTAGCCGCGCCGTTTAAAATTGTGCGCTCGATTATACAGGCTAAAGCAGTCATTAATGATTTTAAGCCCAATGTTATTTTGGGTATGGGTGGCTTTGCAAGCGGACCTGGTGGTGTGGCGGGTAAGTTGTCGGGTGTGCCAGTGGTATTGCATGAGCAAAATGCCATCCCTGGAATGACCAACAAATTACTGTCTAACATCGCTAAAAGAGTGTTATGTGCATTTCCAAATACCTTTGGCAATAATGTCGCCAATGTGGAAGTGGTGGGTAACCCCATTCGCCAAGAGCTTATTGCATTAGGCGAACACGCAAAAACAGCACAAGTCGATGCGTTAAGGATATTGGTTGTTGGTGGTAGTTTAGGTGCCAAAGTGCTTAATGATGTTATGCCGTCTGTTGTGGCGCATTTAAGTAAGCATCATTCAATAACTGTGTGGCATCAGGTAGGGAAAAACAATCACACTGCCGTAAAAGCCAGTTATCAACAGTTGGGGCAATTAGACTCGGTAAATGTGGCTGAGTTTATCGACGATATGGAAGCCGCTTATCGATGGGCAGATGTAGTCGTGTGTCGCTCTGGCGCGTTAACGGTATCAGAACTTGCAGCGGTAGGGCTCCCGAGTATTTTAGTGCCTTACCCACATGCTGTTGACGACCACCAAACCGTCAACGCATCGGTACTGGTTGATGCAGGTGCAGGGTTTTTATTGCCACAATCGATTTTAAATGCAGACAATCTTGCTGAAAAATTGCAATTGTTTGCTGAACATAGAGAAGAACTCGCCCAGATGGGCCGTAAAGCAAGAGGCGTTGCAGTGTTAGATGCTACTCAACGTGTAGCAGATATTTGTGCCTCAGTTGCAACAAAGGGTTGAAATGACAAAAACAGAAAGATACGCACAACTTCGTAGCATGATCCCTGAAATGAGACGGATCAAGCGCATTCATTTTGTTGGCATCGGTGGTGCTGGCATGGGCGGTATTGCCGAAGTGTTAGTCAATGAAGGCTATCAAATCAGTGGTTCAGACATTGCGGTTAATAGCGTGACTGAACGACTACATAGCTTAGGTGCAAAAATTATTATTGGCCATCAGGCCCAGAGTGTTGAAAATGTTGATGTTGTGGTGGTTTCTACCGCAATTAACCAGCAAAACCCTGAGATTGTTGCGGCAAAAGAGCTACGCATTCCAATCGTTCGCCGTGCTGAAATGCTAGCTGAGTTGATGCGTTATCGTCATGGCGTAGCCATTGCTGGGACTCATGGTAAAACCACAACCACCAGTTTAATTGCCAGTGTATATGGTCAAGCTGAACGCGATCCAACATTTGTGATTGGCGGGCTACTAAACAGTGCAGGCACCAATGCTCGTTTAGGCACTAGCCGTTATTTGATTGCAGAAGCAGATGAAAGTGATGCCAGCTTTTTGCATTTACAGCCCATGGTCAGTGTGATCACCAATATTGAAGCTGATCACATGGATACTTATGGTGGTGACTTTGAAAAGTTAAAAACCACCTTTGTCGACTTTTTACACAACTTACCGTTTTACGGTGTTGCCGTGATGTGTATTGACGATGGTGTTATCCGTGACATTATGCCGCGTATTGGTCGTCAAGTTGTCACGTATGGTTTTAGTGAAGACGCTGATGTGCAAGCAATTAACTTTGCTCAAAACGGTCATCAGTCAAGTTTTACAGTAAAGCGCCATGCAAAAGATGATTTAGATATTGTACTTAATTTACCAGGGCAACATAACGTACTCAATGCATTAGCTGCAATTGCCGTAGCCACTGAAGACGACATTGACGACGAAGCAATTGTACAAGCATTAGCTGAGTTTGAAGGCATTGGTCGCCGCTTCCAGCATTTAGGAGAATTTGCCACTCCTAATGGTAATGTCATGTTAGTTGATGATTATGGTCACCACCCAAGTGAAGTGCTAGCAACAATTAAAGCAGCCCGTGCAGGTTGGCCAGATAAGCGCTTAGTGATGGCGTATCAGCCGCATCGTTACAGCCGAACACGCGATTTATATGAAGACTTTGTTGATGTGTTATCACAAGTTGATTGCTTACTGCTTCTTGATGTTTACGCCGCGGGTGAAGCCCCAATTCCTGGCGCTGATGGGCGGGCATTATGTCGCTCAATTCGTTTACGCGGTCAGATAGATCCCATTTTTGTGGCTAGCCCAGAGCAACTTGCAGCGGTATTGCCGGATGTATTGCAGCAAGGTGACTTATTTTTAACCCAGGGTGCAGGCAATATCGGAGCATTATCAAAAGAATTAGCGCTCAGTGAACTAGGCTTTAAAACCCAGCAAGAAGAACAAGGAAATGATTGATTTTCAACCAATTTTCATGGGTGGAAATCATGCTTTAATCATTAGGGATTGGTCGATATAATGGCCGATCTTTTGGGGCAGCACCCAGAACTATGTCAGAGGCGGATGTAAGGTGTCGTGGAGCGATAAAGGGCGCCAATTAAAACAGAATCTAGCACGTGTAAATTGGTATTTTTGCACCGGCTTGCTGTTTTTACTATGTGTGCTGGGCACAGTTTTTTGGGCTGGAATGCAGCTCCATACCCTGCTTAATGACGCAGATGCTCTGCCTATTGAAGCAGTTGCCATTAAGGGTGAGCGGATTTACACCACTGATGAAGAGATTAAAAATGCGCTGCAATCGTTAATGCAAAGTAGCTTTTTTAGCGCAGATGTTGTTGAAGTACAAAAAGCATTAGAAGCGCTGCCGTGGGTTTATCATGCTTCTGTAAGGCGAGAATGGCCTGCAAAATTTAAGGTCACTTTGCAAGAGCAGCAAGCAATAGCGCATTGGAATAATAGCGCATGGTTGAATGTGAATGGTGAAGTCTTTAATGCACAAGCCCATGCGCAGCACGAAAATTTGCCAATGCTATCTGGCCCGGAAGGAACAGAACAAGAAGTATTAACCAGTTTTCAGCAGTTAAATGATTTACTGACGATAAACGGATTTACCCTCGTTAATTTACGATTAAGTCCCCGCTATGCCTGGCATGCAGTATTAGCCAACGGGATTGAAATTGAGTTAGGGCGAGAAGATAAAATGTCACGGATACAGCGCTTTATTAACGTGTATCCTACTTTGAAGCAAAGTAATAAACCAGTTGCAACCGTTGATTTGCGTTACGATACCGGGTTTGCAGTAGGCTGGGGTGATTCAAAACAGAGAGTCGACAATAAATGACCAAAAATCAGGAAAGAAACCTCATCGTGGGGCTAGATATAGGGACATCCAAGGTCGCAGTGATCATTGGTGAAGTATTACCTGATGGTGAGATTAGTGTCATTGGTTTAGGTAACCACCCGTCACGCGGTATGGATAAAGGCGGTGTTAACGATCTCGACTCTATTGTGCGCAGTGTTCAACGAGCGTTAGATCAGGCAGAGTTAATGGCAGACTGCCAAGTGTCGTCTGTGTATTTAAGCATTTCGGGTAAGCATATTGCTTGCCAAAACGAAAACGGCATGGTGTCCATTAACGACGAAGAAGTCACACAAGAAGACGTAGATAATGTAATCCATACCGCTCGCTCGGTAAAAATACCGACAGAGCGTCGTATTTTACACGTGCTACCACAAGAATACTCAATTGATGTTCAAGATGGCATTAGAAGCCCAATTGGTATGTCGGGCATGCGTATGGAAGCCAAAGCACACATTGTGACCTGTGCTAACGATATGGCAAAGAACATCACTAAAAGCGTTGAGCGTTGTGGTTTAAAAGTCGACGACTTAGTCTTTTCTGGGATAGCGTCAGCTGACTCGGTATTGACCAATGACGAGAAAGATTTAGGCGTATGCATTGTCGATATTGGTGGTGGAACAACCGATATTGCTGTATATACCAACGGCGCGTTACGACATTGTGCAGTGATCCCGGTGGCTGGTAACCAAGTCACCAGTGACATCGCTAAAATTTTTAGAACACCGTTAACACATGCAGAGCAAATTAAAGTGCAATTTGCCAGTGCAAGAAGCTCAACGGTCAGTCGTGAAGACAGCATCGAGGTTCCGTCAGTAGGCGGTCGCCCTTCACGCAGTATGTCAAGACATACATTGGCCGAGGTCGTAGAGCCAAGATATCAAGAATTGTTTGAGCTTGTGCTCAAGCAGCTGCAAGATAGTGGATTAGAAGACCAAATTGCAGCAGGCATAGTACTCACCGGAGGTACGTCCTCCATATCAGGTGCAGTTGACATTGCCGAGGCAACATTTGGTATGCCAGTTCGTGTGGCATCGCCGTTGCCAGTTAAAGGATTGTACGAATATGTGGATCAACCTATTTACTCAACAGGAATAGGCTTGCTTCATTATGGCGCAAGGCGAGTTATCGAACGTCAGTTTGAACGACCTGAGCGTCAAGGGGTTACCAGCTTTTTGAATCGGGTCAAAAGTTGGTTTAAGGGTGAATTTTAATAACGCAGACATACGGAGATCAGACAATGTTTGAGATCATGGATACTCATTCAGACGAAGCGGTGATTAAGGTCATCGGCGTCGGTGGCGGCGGCGGTAATGCTGTCGAACATATGGTAAAACACAGCATCGAAGGTGTTGAATTTATCGTCACAAATACAGATGCTCAAGCATTACGTAAATCAGGTGCGGGTTCAACAATCCAGCTTGGTCGTGATGTGACTAAAGGCCTTGGTGCTGGCGCTAATCCAGACGTGGGTCGTCAAGCAGCTGAAGAAGATCGCGAAAATATTCGCGCAGCCATTAAAGGCTCAGACATGATCTTTATCGCAGCCGGCATGGGCGGTGGTACCGGTACTGGTGCCGCTCCTGTTGTGGCAGAAATTGCTCGCGAAGAAGGTATTTTGACTGTTGCGGTTGTGACCAAGCCTTTTCCTTTTGAAGGTAAAAAGCGTATGGCCTACGCAGAACTTGGTATAGCCGAATTAGCAAAGCATGTTGATTCACTCATTACCATTCCAAACGAAAAGCTACTGAAAGTACTTGGCCGTGGCACATCATTACTTGATGCATTTGCTGCTGCTAACAACGTGCTATTAGGCGCAGTTCAAGGTATTGCAGAGCTCATCACTCGCCCAGGTCTAATCAACGTCGATTTCGCCGACGTGAAAACCGTTATGTCTGAAATGGGTAATGCCATGATGGGTACCGGTGTTGCCACAGGTGATGACCGTGCAGAAGAAGCTGCAGAAGCCGCTGTTGCCAGTCCATTGCTTGAAGATATTGATCTAGCGGGTGCGCGCGGCGTATTGGTTAACATTACTGCAGGTATGGATATCAGTATCGAAGAGCTAGAAACTGTGGGTAACCATGTTAAAGCTTACGCATCAGATAACGCAACGGTTGTTGTCGGTGCAGTGATCGATCCAGAGATGAGCGATGAGTTACGTGTAACGGTCGTTGCTACAGGTATTGGCGCAGAGAAAAAGCCGGACATTCAATTAGTGTCTAAGCCAGTTGCGCGTCCAGAGCCAGTTGCGATTGAGCCTCGTCCAGAGCCAGTTGAAGAAGTGATTCCTCAAACTAGCTATGCGACGCCAAAAGGCAATGCGGTTCCACAGCAACAACCTTCTCAACGTCCAGATGCTGATTATCTTGATATTCCAGCATTCTTACGTAAGCAGGCTGACTAACACTCGGATAAAACGTGATGTTTTTGCGTGATTAATGAGTACGCTGTTGTAAAAGAGATTATTTTGCAAGCCGGTTCACGGATTTGCTACTGGGTTAGTGATTTTTTTGTGAAAATCTAAACTTATGGTAGCATGTCATACCAGCTCTGCATGATGGTCTTAGGCTGTTTTTGCAACTATTTGTTTAATATTGATATTTACGGGTAACTGAATGATTTTTCAAAGAACTGTTCAAAAAATGGTGAAGAGCACTGGTGTTGGATTACATTCCGGCAATAAAGTGACTCTATGCATTATGCCCGCACCAGTAAACACCGGGATTGTACTTAAGCGTACCGACCTAAGCCCTGCTGTGTCTATTCCAGCAAAGGCTGATATGGTTCGTGAAACGACTATGTGTACAGCTCTAGTGAATGATGCCGGTATTAGAATATCAACTATTGAGCACTTATTTGCTGCACTAGCCGGCTTAGGCATCGATAATGCGATTATCGAAGTCGATGCACCAGAAATCCCGATTATGGATGGCAGTGCTAGCCCGTTCGTGTTCTTACTGCAAAGTGCAGGGATCAAAGAACAAGCGGCGCCTAAAAAATATTTGAAAATTACCAAACCTGTGCGTGTTGAAGACGGCGACAAATGGGCCGAACTAAAACCTTTTAAAGGCTTTAGAGTCAATTTTAAAATTGACTTTGCTCACCCAGAAATTGCCCGTAGCCAACAACATATGGTGATGGACTTTTCTACATCAGCGTTTGTAAAAGACATTAGTCGTGCCAGAACATTTGGTTTTATGCGTGATATTGAATACCTACGTGCAAATAACCTTGCGCTAGGTGGCAGCATGGAAAATGCCGTTGTACTTGACGAATATCGTGTATTAAACCCTGATGGTCTGCGTTATGAAGACGAATTCGTTAAGCACAAAATTCTAGATGCATTTGGTGATTTGTATGTGGCAGGTCACGCAATTGTGGGCGAATTTGTTGCTTATAAAACCGGTCATGCGTTAAACAACCAACTTGTTCGAGCATTACTTGCCCAGCAAGATGCTTGGGAATTAGTAAGCTTCGACAAAGAAGCCGATGTCCCCGTCAGCTTTATGGTTCCGGGTGCGTTAGCACACGCTTAATGGTTAAGATTGCCTATTACGGCTGGCTAATGCAGCCAGCCGTTTTAGTTTTTCACCTAGTGTACCGTCGACATGTTCAGCTAATGCCTCAATATGTTGAGCTGCAGTATCACTAATCCTGTTTTGATTGGTGTTAACTTGCGGCTTAGATAATGCAAGCCCAGGATTGACTTTTACCTCAATAGCGGTAAGCATCGGAAGCGTGTCAATTTGGAGCTGTTGTAATAGCTTCTGCTTTTGAAAATTTATTCTTGCAGCCCATGCTGCTGATGTAGTTTCAATAACAAGAACACCCTGGCGGAGATTAGCCACTTTAAGCTGCTCAGCCACAGGACCATTCAATGTCTGTTTTACATACTGATTCAGATTGTTTAATAGTTCTGCTTTCTCGGCAAGTTCAGGTAGTCGCCCTGACACATGAACTAAGTTGCTGAGATCTTGAGGGGGCTTTTTCATATGATAATAAGATGGCTGAATTAGGCTATGAGTGTAACAGTTTTTATTCAAGGTCGAAATGGCGTAACGCGTTGGCAACCAAGCAAACGATGGTTACTTCTACCTATTATTCTGATGGCCACCGGCACAGGAATATATCAATACAACACAGACCGCTTTGCAAGCCAACAAGCTAAAGTTGACGAAAATAAACAACTACGTGAACTGCAAACGCAACAAGTGATTGAACTCAAAACCGCCACCGAAACCCAATTAGCAGCCCTTGTTGCTCATGTGGCAAAGATGCAAGCCAAAATTACCCGACTTGAAGCCCTCGGCCAGCAAGTTGCACAGAATAACCTCCTTGATGATCAATTCGATTTCTCTGCAGAAGTCGGCATCGGTGGGTTAAGTGAAATAGGTAATGGCGTCGAATTAAGCCAGCTTATTGATGAAATGAATAAGCTAGCCTCCAGAATTGATAATAATAATGTTCAGTTATCCCTACTTGAAACAGTAGCATCTAATCTCCATATAGATGAAGAACGTTATATATCAGGGCGACCAATCGAGAAAGGTTGGTTATCTTCGCCCTATGGTTTACGAAATGACCCTTTTACAGGCCGACGAACAATGCATAAAGGCATTGATTTTGCTGGCAAAGAAGGGGCAGATGTTACTGCGACTGCAGCAGGCGTTGTAACATGGTCAGGAAACATGCTTGGCTATGGCGAGTTAGTCGAAATTGATCATGGTAATGGTCTTCGCACTCGTTATGGTCATAATAAATCTCTGTCAGTAAACGTAGGTGACGTCGTTGCCAAAGGCGATAAAATTGCCAGTATGGGAAGCACAGGTCGTTCAACCGGCCCCCATGTGCATTACGAAGTGTTGCGTGGTAAACAGCAAATAGATCCACAAAAGTACGTCTACCGCAAAGCAAGTTAATAAAATTAACGGTTAATGCGCTCAAATGAGCCAAACCTACAACAGATAAGTGATAAAGATGTTAGGCAAACTACTGACAAAAGTATTCGGAAGTCGCAACGACCGTACCCTGAAAAGTCTCGGAAAAATTGTAAACCAAATTAATGCATTAGAAGCTGATTACGAAAAGTTATCAAATGACGAATTAAAAGCGAAAACCGATGAGTTTCGCAAGCGTCTCGATAGCGGTGAAACCCTAGACGACATCATGGCAGAAGCCTTTGCAGTCGTTCGTGAAGCCTCAAAGCGTGTATTTGAAATGCGTCATTTCGACGTACAGTTACTCGGTGGTATGGTTTTAGACAGTAACCGTATCGCAGAAATGAGAACCGGTGAGGGTAAAACCTTAACAGCAACATTACCTGCATATCTTAACGGCTTAACAGGCAAAGGTGTGCATGTTATTACCGTCAACGATTACCTAGCCCGTCGTGACGCCGAAAACAACCGCCCATTATTTGAATTCTTAGGTCTAACGGTTGGTATTAACGTTGCCGGCCTTGGCCAGTTTGAGAAGAAAGAAGCGTACAACGCCGATATCACCTACGGTACCAATAACGAATTTGGTTTTGACTACCTTCGTGACAACATGGCATTTTCACCACAAGAACGTGTTCAGCGTCCACTGCACTATGCATTGATTGACGAAGTCGATTCAATCTTAATCGACGAAGCACGTACACCATTAATTATTTCTGGTGCAGCTGAAGATAGCTCAGAGCTTTACACAAAAATTAACTTACTTATCCCAAGCTTAATTCGTCAAGATAAAGAAGACACCGAAGACGAAGTTGGTGAAGGTGATTACAGTATTGATGAAAAAGGTAAACAGGTACATTTAACCGAGCGTGGCCAGGAAAAGGTCGAGCTGCTTCTTATTGAAAAAGGCATGTTAGCAGAAGGCGATTCACTTTACTCTGCGACAAACATTTCTTTATTACACCATGTTAATGCGGCATTACGTGCACACACCTTATTCGAAAAAGACGTTGACTATATAGTACAAGACAACGAGGTGATTATCGTTGATGAACATACAGGTCGTACTATGCCTGGTCGCCGTTGGTCTGAAGGGTTGCATCAAGCCGTAGAAGCCAAAGAAGGTGTTCATATTCAAAATGAAAACCAAACTTTAGCCTCTATTACCTTCCAGAACTACTTCCGTCAGTATGAAAAACTAGCGGGTATGACAGGTACCGCCGATACTGAAGCGTTTGAATTCCAGCATATTTATGGTCTCGATACTGTAGTTGTTCCAACAAACCGGCCTATGGTCCGTAATGATATGGCCGACTTGGTTTATCTAACCGCGTCAGAAAAATATGCCGCAATCATTAAAGATATCCAAGGTTGTCGCGAGCGTGGTCAGCCTGTACTTGTGGGTACAGTGTCAATTGAACAATCTGAGCTTTTAGCTTCTTTACTTAAAAAAGCCAAAATACCTCATAGTGTATTGAATGCTAAGTTTCATGAAAAAGAAGCAGAAATCGTGGCGCAAGCCGGTAGTGTTGGGGCAGTAACCATTGCAACCAACATGGCAGGTCGTGGTACCGATATCGTGTTAGGTGGTAACTGGAAGGTTGAAATCGAAAACCTTGCTAACCCAACTGACGAGCAAATTGCTAAAATTCGCAGTGACTGGAAAATTCAGCATGACAAAGTAATCGAAGCCGGTGGTTTACATATTCTTGGTACTGAACGTCACGAGTCTCGCCGTATCGACAACCAGCTTCGTGGTCGTTCAGGTCGTCAAGGTGATGCCGGTTCTTCACGTTTCTACTTATCCATGGAAGACAGCTTAATGCGCATCTTCGCATCAGACCGTGTATCGGGCATGATGAAAAAGCTAGGTATGGAAGAAGGTGAAGCGATTGAGCATCCATGGGTTTCCCGCGCAATTGAAAATGCACAACGTAAAGTAGAAGCTCGTAACTTCGATATTCGTAAGCAACTACTTGAATATGACGATGTGGCAAACGACCAACGCCAAGTTGTCTATGCTCAGCGTAACGAGCTAATGGATGCCGACAGTATTGAAGACACCATCAAAAATATCGAGCAAGATGTAATCGCAGGTGTGATTGACCAATACATCCCGCCACAATCATTAGAAGAGTTGTGGGATATTCCTGGTTTGGAGCAACGTCTAAGTAATGAATTTAATCTCAAATTAACGATTCAAGAATGGTTAGATAAAGAAGAAGACCTACACGAAGAAACGTTGCGTGAACGGATCATGAATTCATGGACACAAGCTTACCAAGTTAAAGAGCAAATGGTCGGTTCGCAAGTACTGCGTCAATTTGAAAAAGCAGTCATGCTTCAAACCTTAGATGGCTTATGGAAAGAACATTTAGCAGCAATGGATCATTTACGCCAAGGTATCCATTTACGTGGCTATGCCCAAAAAAATCCTAAGCAAGAATATAAGCGCGAATCATTTGAGTTATTTCAGCAAATGCTCGAGTCATTAAAAAATGATGTCATTAGCATATTGTCGAAAGTACAAGTGCAAGCACAATCTGATGTTGACGAAATGGAACAACGTCGCCGTGAAGAAGAAGCTAAAATTCAACACGCTTATCAACATGCAGCAGTAGAGTCATTAACAGACACTGGCGATCAAACACCAGAAGTACCTAAAACTGTCATTCGTAATGGCGATAAAATTGGCCGTAATGATCCATGTCCATGTGGTTCAGGTCAAAAATACAAACAGTGTCATGGTAAACTAAGTTAATTTATCAAATCCACTTAATTATAAAGGCAGCGTATATACGCTGCCTTTATGGTTTCTACTGTCAGTAAAACATCAACAAAACAAAGCCATTGTGGATAACTTTGGGGGTAAATAGTGTGTATCGTGTAGTTAAGTAGTCTACGGCCTAAAAGATCGAAAAAAGATCATTTTTTTGCATAAAAGCGCTTGCACTAAATCTGAAGCTGCCTATAATGCGCATCCACTGACACGGCAGACAGCGAAAGCAAAAACCGGTGAGTGTTATCAAGCTACTGAGGTAGCAGAGATAACGGCAAAAAGAAGTTTGAAAAAACACTTGACGCCATAAAGGGAATGCGTAAAATACGCAGCCCTGACCTACTGAAACGGTCAACGCTCTTTAACAATTTATCAAGTAATCTGTGTGGACATTCACAGGTATTGAGTTATTCGAAATTGTCTTCTTGTTCTTCGGAATGTAGGCAATCAAAAAATTTAAACTCAATGTTTTTCTCTTAAGTGAGAATGATGAATGTTCATAGCAATATGTACAAAAGACTTGTTTCACTTTGGTGAGATAAGCAATCAGAATTCATTGAGCCGAGACGATGTCCCAAAAAACTTTAATTGAAGAGTTTGATCATGGCTCAGATTGAACGCTGGCGGCAGGCCTAACACATGCAAGTCGAGCGGCAGCACAAGGGAGTTTACTCCTGAGGTGGCGAGCGGCGGACGGGTGAG
>NZ_BMII01000028.1 GCF_014641855.1 Shewanella inventionis | reverse complement strand
AGGCGTTAACTTGCCGTTACCTCTAAAAGCATGGCCATCATCATTTTCTGCTTCTTTTATCCATCGGCCAAGAAGCTGAGGTGTTACTTCTAAATTTCTAGCAGCTTCAGCAATACTGTAATTTTGCCCTCTAACTAATGCGATAGCATCAAGTTTGAATTCTTTTGAATAGGTTTTACGTGTTTTCATTTTAATCTCCAGATAAATCAATTATGTCTTAACTGGGTTAGTCGTATCAATTAAACCACGTCACTGGCCAAACAATCAGCTTTAGTGCCATTTAAGCTTGTGGTCAGCTTAAAAATGTCAAAAATCCTCTTGTGCCAACTTGTTTGGCACGAAATTGGCGCAAAATCATAAAAACGCAATTTTTTGAGGTTAAAGTAACAAATTTTAATTACGTGATTAAAGCATCACCACGCGGATAACAGGAGTAGGGGTGTTTAAATATATTTGATAAATTAAAAATTTAGGCACAAAAAAGTTTCTTAAGGCACAGAGCTAAGTGATTTTAAAAGAGGTAAAATATTGAATTACATTAAGAAATGGTACACCCGAGTGGACTCGAACCACCGACCCCTACCATGTCAAGGTAGTGCTCTAACCAGCTGAGCTACGGGTGTATTGTTTGAATTTCAATGTTTAGACTCTTTGAAAAGAGTGGTACACCCGAGTGGACTCGAACCACCGACCCCTACCATGTCAAGGTAGTGCTCTAACCAACTGAGCTACGGGTGTATTGTTTGAATTTGACTGTTTAAACTCTGTCAGAAGAGTGGTACACCCGAGTGGACTGCTTTCTACATCGAGAATACCGACACCTAACACAGCTTTTCAAATGAGTAGGTAGTGCTACTCTTTTTTACCAACTGAGCTACGGGTGTATTGTTTAAAGCAAAACACCAATTATGTTTTGCTTTAAAGCGGTCGCTATCTTAAGTGGGATAGGCGGTTGCTTGCAAGTAAAAAAAACATTTTTATGACTAAATGGTGATTTGCTGTGCAACTTGATTCAAGGTTAAGCAATCGTCAGTACAAAAACGTTAAATTCTTAATCAATTTATCCAATTTGTTGAAACTCAAATCCTTTCTTTTGGATGTACTTTAGCCGAGCAGCAAACAAAATAGCAGCAACGGTTAAGCCTGCAATTAACCCTATCCAAAAACCATGTGCCCCAATTGGGTGTACAATAAAATCGGTGTAACCTAAAACATACCCGGTTGTCATGCCAACACACCAATAAGAAAATAACGTGATGTAAAAAGCACTACGGGTATCTTTATAACCACGCAGGGCGCCTGCAGCAACCACCTGTACCGAGTCTGATATTTGATAAAAGGCTGCCAGCATCATTAAACTACCTGCTAATGCAACAACTTCAGGATTGTCGTTATATAGCAGGGCGATTTCATGCCTAAACATAACGGTTAAAAACGCAGTACATACCGCCAACATAAGTGATAACCCTAAGCCCACTCTGGCTACCAATGCTGCAATTTCAGGTTGGTTTCGACCAAGATAGTAGCCAATACGAATTGACACTGCGATACCGATAGACAAAGGCAGCATAAATACAATAGATGAAAAATTAAGGGCTATTTGATGACTCGCCACGACATTAGAGCCTAATGGCGCCAGAAATAATGCGATAACAGCAAATAAACTGACTTCAAAAAACAAGGCCATTGCGATTGGCATTCCAAGTTTAGTCATTGACCACATGTTGGCTAAATGCGGACGATAGAAGTGTTTAAAAGGAGCAAGTTCTTTAAATGTTTTATCCACAAGCATGTAGATAACCATTGCAGCTAACATTGCCCAAAAAACTAATGCCGTTGCAACACCACAGCCGGCACCACCCATGGCAGGGATCCCAAATCCACCGTATATAAAGATGTAGTTGGCAGGAATGTTTACGGCAAGTCCAATAAAACCTATCATCATTGGTGGCATCGTATAAGAAATGCCTTCACTACAGCCCCTTAACACCTGGTAAATCACAAATGCAGGCGCTCCCCACAAGATCGCGTCGATATAACCTACCGTTAATGCGTGTAACTGTGGTTCTAAATTCATCAAATCGAGTAAATAGGTTGAAGATGCGAGAAAGATCATCACGCCAATAGCACCAATTATGGCAATATATCCAGCTTGAAAAATAAGCGATGGGATGATTTTTTGGTTATTTGCGCCATGGTGCTGCGAAAACACAGGTGTAAAAGACATTAACAATCCCTGTACAAATAATATCGCAGGTAACCAGAGACTAGTGCCAACTGCCACAGCGGCCATATCAACGGCACTGACACGCCCCGCCATAACTGTGTCGATAAACCCCATCATTGTTTGGGTGACCTGGGCAATAAGAACCGGAAGCGCTAATTTAATTAAGCGCTGAATTTGAAAACCTGTATTATTCATCAAAAAGCCTATTACGGAACGAGAGAAATATGTTTACTGGTATAGTTCAAGCCACTTGTGAAGTGGTATCAATTTATAAAGCTGCAGGCCTAAAAACCTTTGAAGTCGCAATGACACCAGAATTAACAAAGGGATTAGTAACAGGTGCAAGTGTAGCCAATAATGGCGTTTGTCTTACTGTAACCAAGATATTAAATGATAAGGTTTTCTTTGATGTAATGGAAGAAACATTACAGCTGACAAATTTAGGTAAAACCGCTGTTGGCGATAGAGTTAATATTGAACGTTCGCTGACGTTTGGTACTGAAATCGGTGGGCATATTTTGTCTGGGCATATACATACTCAGGCAAAGGTAAAATCTGTTAGCAATACGGCAGAACACTATAATATTGAACTAGAAATAGATCCGAAATGGATGCACTACATTTTTTACAAGGGGTTTATTGGTATTAATGGCTGTAGTTTAACCGTAGGACAGGTGAGTGATAGCGGGTTTATGTTGCACTTAATTCCTGAAACACTGAAATTAACTAACTTAAGCGATTATCAGGTCGGCGATGATATCAATATTGAAATAGACAGCCAGACACAAGTCATAGTCGATACTGTAGAGCGTATTTTGGCTAAAAAGCAGCTTGTTAATAGTTAAGTTACTACTATCACCTATGTCACAGTAGCCACGTCAGTTGAGTAAAACGTGGCTAGCTGCAGGAAATGCGCTAACACTCAGTATATTTGTTCATCATCTGAATCAACATGTAACTCTATCATACGCCGGTTGTCATCTAAGTGCATACGTATATGAATAGGGTTACAGCAAATGCGGCAATCATCGTAATACTCTTGATCGCCTGCACTTGCATCTATCGTGATATGTTGATGATGACCGCAATGCGGGCAACAAATTGCGCGTGATAATAATCTCATCGTAAAGCCTCCCACTGTTGTCGATATAATGATTATAGTGGGATTTTATTATTCTGGCTCAACCATAGTACTGATTTTATATCGTTGAATTATTTTGATTCTAAAATTATCACTACGGGTGTTATGTTAATTTATTTATTTTAATACAAAATGTTATGGGATGTTATTTTATCATCAAAGTGGATGGCCAGTTAATGTTAACAATATCTAAATAGCGAAATCTGACATAAGCGCTTGTATATTAAAAATAATAAAAATATCGAAATTTGAGTGTAAGGATATTTGCAACCTGGCCTAAATATTATCGATATTAAGCCTTACATGGTTGCGCCACAAAGCGCTTATCACATAGAATATCGACCTACGTTTTTGGGTAACTAAGACTCCTGTACTGTCTTGATTTCATTAACGTGTCTCTCGTTCCAAAAGAACATACTTAATTACCATGTGGCCCTACGTGCGGGTCACCACTGGACAAGGACATTTCATGCCTATTATTACATTGCCTGATGGCAGCAAACGTGAGTTTGCCAATCCTGTATCAACTCTTGATGTTGCACTCGATATCGGTCCTGGCTTAGCAAAAGCTTGTATTGCTGGCCGTGTTAACGGTGAGCTTAAAGATGCAACAGACCTAATTACAGCAGATTCAGAGTTAGCTATCATTACGGCTAAAGACGAAGAGGGTGTTGAAATCCTTCGCCATTCTTGTGCGCATTTATTGGGTCATGCTATCAAGCAAATGTGGCCTGAAACTAAAATGGCGATTGGCCCTGTTATCGACAACGGTTTTTATTACGATATCGATTTAGATCACAAACTAACTCAAGAAGATATCGAAGCGCTTGAAAAACGCATGTTAGATTTAGCCAAAACTAACTATGACGTCGTTAAAAAAGTGGTTTCTTGGCAAGAAGCGCGTGACACATTCGCACAACGTGGCGAAGAATATAAAATGGCAATCTTAGATGAAAATATCAGCAAAGATGCCACGCCTGCGCTATATCACCACGAAGAATACATTGATATGTGTCGCGGCCCACATGTACCTAACATGCGTTTTTGTCAAAATTTCAAGTTAATGAGTATCGCAGGTGCATACTGGCGCGGTAACTCTGAAAACAAAATGTTGCAGCGTATTTACGGCACGGCATGGGCAGACAAAAAAGCCCTAAAAACTCACTTAGTTCGCCTAGAAGAAGCCGCAAAGCGTGACCACCGTAAAATTGGTAAACAGTTAGACTTATACCACATGCAAGAAGAGGCACCAGGAATGGTGTTTTGGCATAACGATGGTTGGAGCATATTCCTAGAGCTTGAAAAGTTTATTCGTCAAAAATTAGGTCAATACACTTACCAAGAAGTGAAAGGCCCATTAATGATGGACCGTTCTTTATGGGAGCGTTCTGGCCATTGGGACAAATATTCAGAAGCCATGTTCACGACAAACAGTGAAAGCCGCGAATATGCAATTAAGCCAATGAACTGCCCAGGCCACGTACAGATCTTTAACCAAGGGTTAAAATCTTACCGTGATTTGCCATTACGTATGGCAGAGTTTGGATGTTGTCACCGTAACGAACCATCAGGTTCTTTACACGGTTTAATGCGAGTACGTGGTTTTACCCAAGATGACGCGCATATATTCTGTACCGACGATCAAGTTCAACAAGAAGTGAGTGCATGTATCCAAATGGTATATGATACTTACGCTACATTTGGTTTCGAAAACATTGTTGTTAAATTATCGACACGCCCAGAAAAGCGTATCGGTGATGACGCAATGTGGGACCGTGCAGAAGAAGCACTGAAACAAGCTTTAGCCGCAAATAATATCGAATTTGAGATATTACCAGGCGAAGGTGCGTTTTATGGCCCAAAAATCGAATTTACCTTACATGATTGTTTAGATCGTGCATGGCAATGTGGTACAGTACAGCTCGATTACGCATTACCGACTCGTTTAGGTGCAACTTATGTTGCTGAAGACAACAGTCGCCAAACGCCGGTAATGATCCATCGTGCTATTTTAGGTTCGTTAGAGCGCTTCTTAGGTATCTTGATAGAAGAATACGCAGGTAAATTCCCAACGTGGCTTGCTCCAATGCAAGTTGTTGTAATGAATATTACCGATAAACAAGCTGATTATGTTGAAGAAATCGTTAAATTCTTCAAAGAACAGGGTATTCGAGCATCTTTTGACTTGAGGAATGAGAAAATAGGCTTTAAAATACGCGAACACACACTAAGACGTGTGCCTTATTTGTTGGTCGTTGGTGATCAAGAAATGGAAAATAAGGAAGTCGCGGTGCGTACACGTGACGGTATTGATTTAGGCAAGTTAAAATTAGAAGATTTTGCCTCTAAAATACGTCAACAAATTTCGCTCCGTAGTCTCAAATTGTTGGAGGAATAGGTCATAAAGATCAAAAGAACAGCAGGGCGACAGCCAGCCCCTAATAGAATCAATGAAGAAATCACTGGTGTTCCTGAAGTCCGTTTATCGGATTTAGAAGGTGAATCAATTGGTATCGTTAGCATTAAAGAAGCTCAGAGTATTGCAGATGAAGCAGGCGTTGATCTCGTAGAGATCAGCCCGAATGCTGAGCCTCCTGTCTGTCGCATAATGGACTACGGTAAGTTCCTTTTTGATAAAGCGAAAGCTCAAAAGGAACAAAAAAAGAAGCAGAAACAGGTCCAGGTTAAGGAAATTAAATTCCGTCCAGGCACTGATGAAAACGACTATCAGGTAAAACTACGCAACCTGATTCGTTTTCTAGAAGATGGGGACAAAGCGAAAATTACGCTGCGTTTCCGTGGTCGCGAAATGGCACACCAAAACCTAGGTATGGATCTTTTGAACCGTATCAAGGCTGATTTGGAAGAGTATGCGGTTGTCGAATCTTTCCCTAAAATGGAAGGTCGTCAAGCAATTATGGTGCTAGCACCTAAAAAGAAATAGTAGGGCAACCTAAAGTAGCAAAAGTCTCTTGAGGCTTTTGCTCGCCTTACGTTTATTAACGTCCCAATGCGGAGTTTTAGAAATGCCTAAAATGAAAACAGACAAGGGTGTACAAAAGCGTTTTAAGAAAACCGCTAATGGTTTCAAACGCAAACAAGCACACTTACGTCACATTTTGACCAAGAAGAGCACTAAGCGTAAGCGTCACTTACGTGCTAAATGTTTAGTCGCTAAGTCTGATGTGCCAGCAATTGCACGTCAACTACCATACGCTTAATTAAAGGAGAGATAACAAATGCCTAGAGTTAAGCGTGGTGTAACCGCTCGTGCTCGTCACAAAAAAGTACTTAAACTAGCTAAAGGTTATTATGGCGCTCGTAGCCGTACTTACCGTGTTGCTGTTCAAGCAGTAACTAAAGCTGGTCAATATGCTTACCGTGACCGTCGTCAGAAAAAACGTCAATTCCGTCAATTATGGATTGCACGTATTAATGCGGCTTCACGTCAAAATGGTCTGTCTTACAGCCGTTTCATCAACGGTCTGAAAAAGGCGTCTATCGAAATCGATCGTAAGATTTTGGCTGACATCGCTGTATTTGACAAAGTTGTATTTGCAACTTTAGTTGAAAAAGCAAAAGAAGCATTAACTAAGTAATTAGTGAAATGTTTTGGAAAAAGGAACCTTAGGGTTCCTTTTTTTATGCCTCAAATTCAATCAATATTGCTAATTGTAATCTGGATAAATAGTGAGTAGAAAAATTGCTTAGCATAGGCATGAATTGCAGTAAGCGAGTTGTCTTATCTTCAACATTTCTAACGAAACTATAAGCAATGCTAAGCAGTAAGAATGATCACATTTTTGTGTTGATTGGGTATAACAATACGAAAAGCTCATTTTGTCGCAACAATCAAAAAACTCACTACTCAGTTTGTTGATACAATGGTATAACTAAGCAAAATTTGTATCACCCACCACTTAGGATAGTTGTATGATCTTTTCTGAAGTAACGCTAGCTCCAGCAGACCCCATTTTAGGCTTAACTGACGCTTTTAAAGCTGATACTCGTGCACATAAAGTCAATTTAGGTGTCGGTATTTATAAAGATGAGGCAGGACAAACACCTGTACTAAAATCTGTAAAAAAAGCAGAAGCAATCTTACTTGAAACAGAATCGACCAAAAATTATCTTGGTATTGAAGGTGTTCAAGCATATAACCAGGTTGTTCAAGGTTTATTATTTGGACAAGACAGCAAGATCATCAGTGATAAACGTGCCGCAACTGCACAAGCTCCAGGTGGTACAGGCGCATTACGTGTTGCTGCTGAGTTCTTAGTTCGTAACACTCAATCTACTACCATTTGGGTAAGCAATCCTACTTGGGCAAATCATCAAAATATTTTTGAAACAGCTGGACTAGTGGTTAAAGAATACCGTTACTATAAAGCCGAAACTCATGATATGGATTTCGATGCCATGCTAGCCGATCTTGCCACTGCGCAGCCTGGCGATGTTGTGTTACTACATGGCTGTTGCCATAACCCTACCGGTATTGATTTATCATTGGCACAGTGGAGCCAGGTGGCACAACTTTGTTTAGATAAACAATTGTTGCCGTTATTTGATTTTGCTTACCAAGGTTTTGGTGTGGGCATTGAAGAAGATGCACAAGGTCTTCGTGCTGTTGCAGCCGTGCTGCCAGAGTTATTAATCGCTAATTCATTTTCTAAAAACTTTGGTTTATACAATGAACGTATAGGTGCAGTTACCGTTGTAGCAGAAGATGAAAACACAGCAACTAACAGCTTTAGCCAAATCAAAAAAACCATCCGTGCAAATTACTCAAACCCTCCAGCACATGGCGGTTTAATTGTGAGTACCATTTTATCTAATCCAGAATTGCGTCAACTCTGGGAAGGTGAATTAACTGAGATGCGCCAACGTATCGCAGAAATGCGTACGCTTTTTGTTGAAAGTTTAAAAGCGGAAGGTGTAGAACAAGACTTTAGCTTTATTTCACGTCAAAATGGTATGTTTAGTTTTTCAGGCTTAAATAAACAACAAGTGGCACGTTTAAAAGATGAATTTGCCATTTATATTGTGGGTTCTGGCCGTATAAGTGTGGCTGGTTTAACCAAAAACAATATGCCAGCAGTGTGTAAAGCTATCGCGCAAGTATTATAATACGCAGGCTTTATACCGGACTAAAGGCTGCATTTGCAGCCTTTATTATTATTTAAACGATTGTACCAATCAGCACCAGAATGTGATCATTCTTACTCATTAACATCGCTTATAAGCTTGTTAGAATTTTAAGGTAGAACAACTCACTCGCTGTAATTTCTGCCTATGCTAAGCGATTTTTCTTACGCAATCTTTGAACACTTATTTAACCTGATTAATGGTATTAGATTAAACTTGAGGTTGTAATTGCGTTTGGTAGTGTAGATGTACCTGTTCAATCGCTTCTGCTAATGATTGTTTATCGTGCAAGCCCGAGTGATGATGACTAACTAAGTTAAATTGGTTAAATCGTACGTTTGTACAGTACTGACTGGTTATATTTGCTGCACTGTTATCCTGTATCACATCAATAATGGCTTCTTTACCAATCAATTGATTTAACCACACAATCTTATCTTCTATGCTGAATGTGCTTGCTGGTGAATATTCAGCGGTTAAATTATCAATGAGTATCACATGCGCATTTGAGTGGCGAATACTGGCTGCGATTTCAGGCAACAATAAAGGCGGGATCACGCTGGTTAAAAAACTCCCAGGCCCTAATATAATCAATTCAGCTTGTTCTATAGCTGCACATGCTTCATTGGTTGCCTGTACTTGAGGTTCGAGTGACAGCGCAATAGGTGCCTCTTTCATGCTGTCTACATTTAACTCACCAAAGACTTTGGCACCACAATGACTGAGGGCAACGAGATGTGTTGATGCTTCAGACATCGGGATAATATTGGTTTCAATGTTTAAAATGCCACGAATTAAATTAACCGCCTCAAGCGGCCGTACGCAAAGCTGATCAAGTGCGTGTAACACAAGGTTGCCTAAATTATGCCCAGCCAGCTCATTAGTGCCGGTAAAGCGATGATCAAATAACATTGCACCGAGTGAAGGGCGGTGGCTTAAATGCGACAAACAATTACGCAAATCTCCCCATGCAATGGTTTGTTGATCTTGTCTTAAGCGCCCAGTAGAGCCACCGTTATCTGTTGTTGCGACAATGCCGGTTAATCGCGGGCCTAAAAAAGAGAGTGCAGCAAGAATTCGGCCTAAACCATGCCCGCCACCAATAGCGACGACATGCTTTGTATTTATAAGTTGATGATTCAACATAATGTTGTGATACTTCCTTAACATGTTGAATGAGGCACTGATTGATCCAATAACGTCGTTTATACTGTAATGTTATCCTACATAAACAGTCGATAACGACGTGAAAATGGTAAAAACGAGGCCTGAAAATGTCGGCTAAAGCGTTTTTAACTCTAAAAATTATCCCAGCAATGCTCAATAGGTAAATTGAAATGATAAAAATAACAACCAACATAACAATCCTATGATTTTACTCCTTTAATGACATTAAAGTGTAATTAATTTTAAGCTTTTGCCTGGGTAATATATGATAACGATTGCTACGTTCATTGGTAAATCACATTAATGGATCAGAATACTTTAGCGGTTATACTATTTGAGCTATAACGATTTTATTTTAAGGTAGGTACGTTTGAAGATAGGTCATGTTGGTCAAATCACATTTGCGTTAGGATTAGCTGTCATCGCACTGTTAGCTATCAGAGTATTTGTTATTCCATCAACGAGTATCCCTTTAAAACGAATGACCTTAGGCCATTTGCACAATATCGATTTGGGCAAAATGCCTGATTTTTCAAACATAGATGATATAACCACCAAGAAACAAACATTTTTTGATTATTTACGTCCAGCCATCGAAGCGCAAAACCAAATCATTATTCATGAGCGTCAATTTGTTGTGTCGATGATTGAGCAGTTAGATAAAGGTATTGGTTTAAATAAAGCTGACAATGAACGCTTACAGTCTATTGTAGAAAAATATCAGTACGATATAGACATGTTTACCCCTGCGTCGTTATCTCCTTTACTCAGACGCATCGATACCATTCCTGTTGAGATGGTATTGATTCAAGCTGCTAATGAAAGTGGATGGGGCAGTTCTCGTTTTGCTAAAAAAGGGTTTAACTTTTTTGGCCAGTGGTGTTTCACTAAAGGTTGTGGCATTGTGCCGTCTGCAAGAGACGAAAATAAAAATCATGAAGTTGCTGTATTTAATTCGCCTAAAGATTCTATCATTGCGTACATGGTTAATTTAAATACTAACCACGCGTATCGTTTATTTCGAGCAATGCGGGCCGATCTTCGCGCACAAAAAATTAAACCGACAGCAGAAAAGCTCGTTTTTGGACTGATTAATTATTCAGAGCGAAGAGAAGACTATATTGATGAGTTGCTCGAAATGCTTAAACACAACAAATCTTTGTTAACAGGAAACCAAGCCAATGCTTAACCGTTCGCTACGAACTGGATTCATTTTATGTTCAACTCTTTTTATTACCACAACCAGTTTTGCTGACACAGTGTCGTTAGAGTATGTTGGTTTTTACGATCGATTAAAGCAAGTCAATAAGAAAAATTATCCGTTGGTTGAATTAGCCTTTAGTGTGCCCATTACAACTGATTGCACGATAAAATCCGGTAATATAACAACTGAAAACCAAACCTTTCCATTAACTTACACACGTCAACAAAGATTGTTTATCCCTTATGATGCGCAATTAAAATCAGACAGGGCGTTGGTCAACATCGATGTTGCAGGCGACTCGAGTCAATGTGCTATTGCTATGCAAGTTAGAGCCAGTAATACTCAGCAGCAATATACCCAGGCTGAGTTATTAGCACTTAATGCCGATATGGATCGTTTATTAGATGGCTTACAAGGTTTCCCGATGAAATATTTTCGTAAACCTATTGATGGCATTACATTTGAATTTCTCTCATCAGATACTGAGATCGTTATTGATGGTGAGGTACAAGCATCGTCACAAAAATTTACGCTCAATGCGCAGCAAATCAATAGGCTAAAACACATTTCATTTAGCCAACAACCTATTGTTGTGAGCCCTTTGGTTAATCAATAGCGATTAATCCTTATTTTAACCACATTAGGGCGCTCATCTTTGTTGATGAAAATAATCAAAGATGAAACGCCCACATATCAGTAAAACAAAAAGGCGTTGATATTATCAACGCCTTTTCATCACTGTACTAACACCAATCAGCACAAAAATGTGACCATTCTTATTGGTTAACATCGCTTCTAAATCGCTTATATCGTCGTTAGACATTTTGACGGTAGAACAACTCGCTAGCTGCGATTTCTGCCATATTCTAAGCGATTTTTGTTTATCCCTGATAGGTATAAGATTATGGTTTAAACGTTGCCACGATATCTATTCGATTACTAATATCTAAATTAATGTGGCCATTGTTACTAACATCTACAAAATCAAATGCAGGTAAATCAGCATCCGCTACGTCACCTTTGTTTTCTGCGTTGGGATCACGTTTAAGTGACACAAAATCAAACTGCTCGCGATCAACACCTTGCGATGGAGCGGTGTTTTGCATGGCTGTAAAAATCGTTTCTAAACGCCCTGGCGATTGCTTATCCCACAGCTGCAACATGTTTTTGATTTCTGCGCGCTTTAAGTTTTCCTGTGAACCACATAAATTACACGGAATAATCGGAAACTGTTTAAGCGTTGAATACGCTTCAATGTCTTTTTCACGGCAGTAGGCTAATGGACGAATAACCATATTGGCGCCGTCATCCGACAATAGCTTTGGCGGCATTGCTTTGAGTTTACCGCCGTAAAACATGTTCAAAAATAGGGTTTCGATGATGTCATCACGATGGTGGCCTAATGCAATTTTGGTTGCGCCAATGTGTTGTGCAAAACCATATAATGTTCCGCGACGTAAACGAGAACACAAAGCACACGTTGTTTTGCCTTCAGGCACTTTCTCTTTAACAATAGAATAAGTGTCTTTTTCAAGAATATGATAAGGCACGCCAATTTTATCAAGGTAGGCCGGAAGGATATGCTCAGGAAACCCAGGTTGTTTTTGATCTAGATTTACCGCAACAATTTCAAACTTAATCGGGGCACGTTGTTGAAGATTTAACAAAATATCGAGCATGGTGTAACTGTCTTTACCGCCAGATAAACAGCACATAACACGATCGCCATCTTCGATCATATTGTAATCTGCAATCGCCGAGCCGACTTCACGACGTAAACGCTTTTGCAGTTTATTCATACGAGTAATATTTTTTTTTGCGATTGTATCGACTTCAACTTCAGACATAAAAATGCGCCCAGTAACCAAGTGTTTCAGGGCGCGTATTATTCCAGTAATCGAGGGCAGGGTAAAGGTTTTAGCTTACTCTTAATCGACTAATCTTCTAAAGGTGATTTATAACCATCGGGTTTAATCGCTAATAAGTCACAATTAATGCTGTCGATAACGTGTTCAGCAGTATTACCGATTAATGCTGCAGAAAACCCAGTTCTACCGACGGTACCTAAAACGACAAGTTCAGCGTCTAATTTAGTAGCCAGTTCAGGGATAACATCTTCAGGTAGGCCTTCTTCAACATGGCAATTCTCAAGTGGGATGTTATAGGCTTGAGCAAGATATTGAACACGCTGTTCGTGTTGCATCCTGACAGTATTGTTATAAATGTTGGCGTCAAAATCGGGTAGTTCGATGGCTAAATTAACAGGTGTTCCAGGGTAGCCGTTAACCAGATGCACACTTGCCGAGAATTTTTTGGCTAAATCAAGTGCATGATTAATGATTTTACCGTTAAGGTTTTGGTGATCTTCATCTTCTGACACCACATTGACCGCACAAACAATTTTACCCGCAACAGGCCAGTCATGTTCTTTTACCATCAATACTGGCACAGGCGATTTGCGCATTAAGTGCCAGTCAGTTGGTGTAAAAATAACCGCTTTGAGTTTGTCGTGTTGATGAGTGCTTTTTACAATCAGATTATAATCACCTTTCATGGCGTAATTAATCACACTTTCAAAAGGGCGATTGTGCCAAACCACTTCGGTATTAATCGTTAATTTTTTACTGTTATAACCGCTAATGGCACTTTCTAACCAGGCTACGCGTTGATCTATCACGCCTTGGCGCATCGCCTCACGCTCCTGGCTAGATAAAATAGAGGTCATTTCATATGAAAAATCAAAAATAGATAAAAATGCGGTGATGGTAGCATTACTTTTACTGGCAAGTTCTACAGCACGAGCTAGAGCGGGTTGATGATCTGTTGTAGGGTTTATCACCACTAAAATCTTTTTATATTCCTTCATAAAACCTCCAAAGCTGTTGATTTTTTGTTTATATATTAATAGCTTTAAGTATTACCCTTTACTAATTAATAAACCTTGAAGTAGATCATACAAATTCATTTTAAGTTGCTATCTGCGCATTGCCTGCCAATTTTGCAAGTTCAACATGGTCAACAATACTGATGTACTTTCCATTCACTTCAATTAAGCCCGCTTTTTGAAAACGCCCCAATAAGCGACTAATGGTTTCTACGGTTAGTCCTAAATAATTGCCGATATCACCGCGTGTCATCGTTAATCTAAATTCTTTAGATGAAAACCCACGATTACCAAATCGTTTGGCTAAATTATTGATAAAAGCAGCCAGGCGTTCTTCAGCATTTTTCTTAGACAGTAAAAGGATCATTTCTTGATCTGTCATGATTTCGCTGCTCATTAAGCGCATAATTTGTTGACGCAGTTTGGGCATAGTACCGGCGAGAGTATCGAGAGTGTCAAAAGGGATTTCACACACCATTGAGGTTTCTAATGCTTGGGCAAAACTCTGGTGTTGCTGTGCATGTATACCGTCAAATCCGATAACATCACCAGCAAGATGAAAGCCAGTAATTTGTTCATCACCCTGTTCGGTAATGGTATAACTCTTAATAGTACCTGAGCGAATGGCGTAGAGGGATTTAAGGCCATCACCAGACTTAAAAATAAGATCGCCTTTTTGAATGGGTTTTTTGCGCTCTATGATGTTATCAAGTTTATCTAGCTCATCATTGTTCAAGGTAAAAGGAATACATAACGCTTCCATACTGCAATCGTGGCAATGAATGGCACAACCACTGTTTGAAGGACGACGCGCTTTTGTTAGTTCTGAAGTCATACCCATTCTCAATTTATGTAAACATTACCATGTTAAACCAATTTAACTTTACAAACTAGTTTAGCTGATCCACCGCAATAAACAGTGTCTGTAAACCAAACAACACTAAAAGGAGTCCGCTAAATAGCCTAACAGCACGTTTTTGGACCCAATGCGCAAGCGTTTTGGCTGCCAAACCCGCTGCAAATAAAGCTGGAATGGTACCAAGACCAAAAGCTAACATGATCAGACCCCCTTGCAGTGCGCTGCCAGAGGCAACAGACCAGGTTAGTGTGCTATAAACCAGCCCGCAAGGTAACCAGCCCCAAACCATGCCAGCAAGTAATGCCTGATAAGGATGTTGAATGGGCAATAATTTGCGCGTTAATGGTTGTAAATAACGCCATAACACTTTACCTACTTTTTCAATATGGACAATTCCAAACCATATTTGAGCAATATATAAGCCTGTTAATATCATCATTACACCGGCAAAAATGCGTAAACAAAGCAGGTAAACATCGGCGTCAAACAATTGTCCAAGTGCAGAGGCACTGCCTCCAACAAATATACCAGCAAGTGTATAGCTGCTAATTCTGCCTAAATTATAGCTGATTAAAAATCGTAATTGATTGGCTAGCTTATTTTGCTTGTTGTCTGGAATATTGGCAGAAAAAGCACCGATTAACCCACCGCACATACCAAAACAATGTGCCGCACCCATTAACCCGACAATAAAGGCACCACCTATATTGTATTCAATCACAATTGCTGCTCTGATTTTGTTTCTGTTTGACTATCCGTTACTGACGGTTTGGCTTCTTCATCAAATAAAATTGACACACTTTGCCTGTCTAAGTCGTCAAATTGCTCAGATTTTACCGCCCAAAAAAAGATGGCAACGGCAATGAGTACAAACAACATAGCAATAGGGATTAGCACATAAATGATACTCATAGTTTTATCCTAAGTAGCCTTAAACTGTTACTCACAACAATGAGTGAGCTAACAGACATACCAATTGCTGCAATATAAGGGGCAACATGTCCGGTTACAGCAAGAGGCAAAATAATAACGTTATAAGCAAAAGCCCATAATAAATTTTGATGAATTATATTTTGGGCCTGTTTAGCCACACTAATTGCATCGTTAAACCGAGACAAGTGATCGCCAAGTAAGATTAAATCTGCACTGTTTTTAGCAATTGCACTGCCGCTCCCCATCGCAACAGAGAGATTTGCGCCGGCCAGTACCGGGGCATCATTAATGCCATCACCAAACATGGCAACCTTTTTGGCTTGCTGTAATCGATTGATAAGCGATAACTTGCCTTGAGGCGATAAGCCAGAATGTACATCCTTGATGCCAAGTTTTTGAGCTAAATATTCAACATGGCCAGAGCTGTCACCACTGGCAATGCTTAAGCCGATATTTGCACCAGACAGCTTAGCAATAGTATCTTTAACATCTAATCTAACTTGATCTAGCATTTCTATTTGTGCAACGAGCTTATTATCAATCGACATATAAATGTGTTGAGAATGGTGCTGACGAGAAGGCTCGCTATGCTCAGGTAACACAAACGAAAGCTTCCCCACTTTTACCTTTTGGCGATCAATTATGCCCTCAATCCCCTGGCCAACATGATGTTGAATATCGGTGACAACATAGCGGTTATCAAAAAACGGTTTAAATGCTTGAGCTATCGGGTGTAACGAGCCTTGTTCAATGGCCGCTGCAATAGCTAATACTTGTTGTTGTGAATAGGGTTGTTCAATGTTGATGTCACCGATAGTCAAATGACCACAAGTTAACGTGCCCGTTTTATCAAATACCACATGATCAATTTGGGTTAATTTTTCAAATACACCAGCCTTACGTGTGATAATACCCAACTTGGTAAATATTGCAGTTGCACAGGTAACTGCGGTTGGGGTTGCTAAGGCGAGGGCACAAGGGCAGGTTGCCACTAGTACCGATAAAGTCACCCAAAAAGCATCTTCAGGCGATATAAAAGACCAAACAATGTAAGTCACAAGCGCAATCGATAAAATGGTAGCCGAAAAATACCTGGCTAATCTATCTGCCACTAACGCAATGGTGGGTTTGTTATTAGATGCTAATTCTTGTAAACGAATAATCTCAGCAACAAGCTGATCTTGGCCTAAGGCGGTTACTTTAGCCTGTAATGGCTGCTCAACATTAATCGTGCCGGCATACACATTATCGTGTATTTGTTTGGTAATAGGCATTTGCTCGCCTGTTAACATGGCCTCATTAATACTGGATTTACCAGACACAACAACCGCATCGGCAGCAATAACCTCACCAGGTTTAACCAAAATAATATCGTTTATGCGTAATTGTTTTGCGGCGATTTCTGTCACTTGGCCATCTTTTAGCAGGTGAGCCGTTAATGGGATTAACTTATGTAAATTGCTTGAGCTGACAGAGGCTTTTTGCCTGGCGGTTTGTTCAAAGTATCGGCCAAGCAATAAAAAGAAAGTAAACATCGACACGGATTCAAAATACACTTCTCCGTTACCTTGAATTGTGGCAACGCAACTGGCGATGAACGCGCCGCCAATGGCAATTGAGACAGACACATCCATGTTAAGTTTGCCGCTCAGTAAGCTTCGCATGGCACTAAAGTAAAATGGCTGTGCAGAATACAGCACCACAGGGGCTGCAAAAATTAAACTTACCCAGCGAAAGTAATCTCTAAACTCAATGTCTAACTCGGTAAAATAGCCAGTATATAAAGCAAGGGCAAACATCATCACTTGCATAGTAGCAAAGCCCGCTAAGCCAAGGCGTAATAAAAATTTACGGCTATCGGCTTTTGATTGTTTTTCTTGCTCATCGACTTGATAGGGCGCGGCTTGATAACCAATTTGGCTAATTAATTGTAAAATTTCACTCAGTTTAATGGTGTCATTGTTCCAGCTCACCAAAGCCCGCTGCGTGGTTGAGTTAACCAGCACTTTATCAATACCTTGAACAGGTTTTAATTTGTGTTCAATCAGCCAGGCACAAGCGGCGCATGTTATGCCGTCAATCGATAACGAAGTGGTGTCCACGTTACCTTGTTTATGAACAAAATCCTGTTGCACTTCAGGGAGATCATAAGCACTGTATTGAGTTAATTGCTCAGGCACCAGCGCAGTTTGACGATTACCGGGTTCGCTTCTGAACTGGTAATAACTGGTTAATCCAGCATCAATAATAGCTTGTGAAACCGCCTGACAACCAGGGCAACACATGGGTTGTGCATGCCCGTTAATTGTCGTGGTAAATTGGTCGCCAGTAACGACAAGTTCATTACAATGAAAGCAAGATGTCATAGATTAATTTAGCCAATATTCAACATCATCTTTAATATCAATGCGTTGTTGAACACGCCATTTGCCATCAAATCCTTCTATACGTACTTCCCAGGGGCCTTTAATGGCTTCAGACAATGGTACACGATACACATAACTTGCATCGGCCGTAGCATTCAGACTAAAGTCTCTTTCTTCTATGGTTGGGTGATAAAATTGCACATTAAGTGCTGCGCGGTATTCAGGCCCACCTTGTTGTGTTATTTGTAATTCTTGATCTGACACTTTAACCAAAAACTTCATGCCAATTTGCTGTGCGTATTTTATCTTACGCAAGTCCATATTAATGCCTTTGCCTTCTTTATAATATTCTTCAGCCACCAAGGAGTCAGAATTGTCTAAAGCAATTTTTAATGTGGTGATACTGGCAACAACGGCACACATTGGTAAAACGATTAAAAACCATGGCCAAAACTGTTTATACCAAGGGAGTTGAGTAGACATGATACATCCTAAATATTCGCTAAAAATTACTGCGCTATTTTAGCGCGTTAGTGCTTAATAATCACTTAAAAAAAAGGCCTCGATAAACTCGAGGCCTTTTATTAGGTATTGCTAACTATTTGTTTGATAAGCTATAAACATAAGCTGCAATTACATGAACTTTCTCTTCACCAAGAATGTCTTTCCATGCTGGCATAACACCGGCACGGCCATTGATGATTGACTCTTCAATGCTGCCGCGGCTGCCACCATATAACCACACATTGTCAGTTAAGTTTGGTGCACCCATGAACTTGTTACCTTTTGCGTCCATACCATGACACGCAAAACAACCTTTCATAAATGAACCTTGACCTTGTGCAGCTAAGGCTTCGTCGTGCTCGCCACCAGACAGTTTGATCACATATTCAGCAAGACCTTTAATCTCACTGTCTTCGATAGGTAAACCACCTTTAGGCGGCATCATACCGTTGCGACCATTCATCAATGTGGTTTTAATCGTGGCTAAATCGCCACCATATAACCAATCACTGTCAGTCAAGTTAGGGAAGCCCTTTGAGCCACGTGCATCAGAACCATGACATTGAGCGCAGTTTTGTAAAAACAAACGGCCACCCACTTTCAATGCTTCTTCATCTTTAACTAACTCTTCTAAAGGAGTTGCTAAATACGCGGCAAAAATTGGACCGTATTTTTCGTCAGCATGAGCCACTTCGCGGTCATACTGAGATAAACGATTTTCTGCTTTTGCCGCTTCTAATGCTGCAGCTGAGTCGGCTTTTAGGCCTTTTTCAGTACCAATGCTTTGGTTAGAGCTTGTCCAACCAAACAGACCTTTGTAGTTACCTAGGCCTGGATAAAGAGCTAAATAGATCACACCAAACACGATGGTTAGGTAGAACATGTAAGCCCACCACTTTGGCAGTGGGTTGTTAAGTTCTTCAATACCATCGAACTCGTGGCCCATTGATTTACCTTCTTCAACACCGGTGTAATTTTTGTTCACCACTTTAAGAAGAATAAAACAACCAACAATGACCACAATAGTCAGTACAGAAATCCAAATGCTCCAGAAGTTACTCATAATCATTACTTCTGATCTCCCGAGTCTTTAGACATTTTTGCCAGTTCTTCTTCTGAAAATACTAAGTTAGCCGCTTCGTCAAATTTAGACTTGCTGTGCTTACTGTATGCCCAGTAAAAAATTCCAACAAACGTCACCATTACTATAATGGTTAAAATGCCTTGAAAAGTACCGTAATCCATCATTGCTCCTACTTGAGTGCATGACCCAAAGATTGCAAATACGCGATTAGTGCTTGTAATTCAGTTTTGCCTTCAACCGCTTTTTGAGCGCCAGCAATTTCTTCGTCGGTGTATAAGTCGCCACCTTTGTAACCACCTTTATGAAGGTTACGTAGGATAGACATCTTGTCACCAGTCAATTTGCCGTCTAGCGTGTTTTCAGCTAACCATGGGAAAGCAGGCATGTTTGATTGTGGTACCACATCACGTGGATTGATTAAATGCACTTCATGCCATTTATCACTATAACGACCACCAACACGAGCAAGATCTGGCCCTGTACGCTTAGAACCCCATTGGAAAGGGTGGTCCCAAACTGATTCGCCCGCTACAGAATAGTGACCGTAACGTTCAGTTTCAGCACGTAAAGGACGGATCATTTGGCTGTGACAGTTGTAACAACCTTCACGAACATAAATGTCACGACCTTCAATCTGCAGTGCAGTGTAAGGGATCAAACCTTCAACGGCTTCAGTAGTGTCTTTTTGGAAAATTAGCGGAGTAATTTGCACCAAACCACCAAAACTAATAGCGATTACGGTGAAAATGGCTAGCAGGCCCACATTCTTTTCAATTAATTCATGATTAAATTTCATCGAATCTGCTCCTTAAGCTTCTGCTAACGCAGGTAATGAATCTTTAGGCGCTTTCACAGTGCGAAGCACGTTATAAGCCATAATCAACATACCGGTTAAGAAGAAACAACCACCAAGAAAGCGTACAAAGTAGAATGGGTAAGATGCTTCTAAACTCTCAACAAAGCTGTACGTTAAGGTACCGTCAGAGTTTACTGCACGCCACATAAGACCTTGCATAACACCAGAAATCCACATACTTACGATATACAACACAGTACCAATAGTGGCTAACCAGAAGTGTACGTTAACTAGCGAAGTGCTAAACATACGACCATGGCCAAAAAGCACAGGTACAAGGTGATATAACGAACCAATAGAGACCATTGCAACCCAGCCTAGCGCGCCAGAGTGAACGTGACCAACGGTCCAGTCAGTGTAATGAGATAACGCGTTTACCGTTTTGATTGCCATCATTGGGCCTTCGAAGGTAGACATACCATAGAAAGACAATGAAACAACTAAGAAACGCAATACTGGGTCAGTACGTAGCTTATGCCAAGCACCAGAGAGGGTCATAATACCGTTAATCATACCGCCCCATGAAGGTGCGAATAGGATTAATGACATCACCATACCTAAAGACTGAGTCCAGTCAGGAAGGGCAGTGTAATGTAAGTGGTGAGGACCGGCCCAAATATACAGCGCAATCAATGCCCAAAAGTGAACAATCGATAAACGATAAGAATAAACAGGACGACCAGCTTGCTTAGGTACAAAGTAATACATCATCCCTAAGAAACCAGCGGTAAGTAAGAAGCCTACAGCATTGTGACCATACCACCACTGAACCATCGCATCCACGGCACCGGAGTACAGTGAGTAAGACTTAAATAAGCTTACAGGTACAGCCATTGAGTTAACAATGTGCAGTACAGCAACAGTGATAATAAAGGCACCAAAGAACCAGTTAGCCACATAAATATGTGAGGTAGTTCTTTTAGCGATTGTGCCAAAGAAGACAATTGCATAACTGACCCAAATCACCGCAATTGCGATATCAATAGGCCATTCTAATTCTGCATATTCTTTGCCCTGGGTGTAACCCATTGGTAAAGTGATTGCAGCTGCAATAATAACTGCTTGCCAACCCCAAAACGTAAATGCGGCCAATTTAGGCGCAAATAGACGGATTTGACAAGTGCGTTGCACAACATAGTAGGATGTAGCGAAAAGAGCTGATGTTCCGAACGCGAAAATCACCGCATTGGTATGTAAAGGTCGTAAACGACTAAACGTTAACCACGGAGTTTCAAAGTTCAGTTGTGGCCAGATTAACTGAGCCGCAATCAATACACCCACTGCCATACCAACGATTCCCCACAGTACTGTGGTGAGTGCGAATTGACGGACAATAGTGTAATTGTAATCAGCGCCTGTAGACTGGGAATGGTTCATCATAATGCTTCCACGGCTTATTACTTATACTTTTAATATTTAGTAAAGCGAGCTTTACCAGTTAAGTTGACAAATGGTTACAAAACCAACCATAAAGGCTATTTTTACAACAGTTTGTCAAGGTGTTACCTCGTTTTTATGCTCTCTATCACGAGGCGGACTAATGATACTTGAGCTGAGTCAAAAAAGATACTTCGCAACATGCATCAAAGTTGATCTAGATCAAGGTCTGCAAGATAATGTTATCAACAACAGGGTAAAGGTTAATTATTGTGCACAAAATAACCAAAATATTCATTTTAGTAATTTCTTCAATCTTTTTAATAGCATGTGACAATACAAAAAACAGTCAACAAACCACATTTGAAAAAGACCCCAGCTTATGTCAATTTTCAGCCGGCCAATGTTACCAAAAAGTTGCCGATTTAACCGTCGGCTTGATGATAGATCCGGTTCGTACACCAAGTGAAAAACCACTTAATATTACGCTTAACTTTTCACAAGCGATCACTAATATTGCGATGAGGGTAGAAGGCCGAGATATGTTTATGGGCATCATACCGGTTGCATTATCCTCAACGGCGAACAATCAAGCACAAGGCACACTGATTTATGGATCATGCAGCAGTAATTACATGGTTTGGCGTGCATTTGTTTCATTTGATTATCAAGGGCAAACACGAACGCTAACGTACGACTTTTTAGCCGACAGCCCCGAATAAATATTGGCCTTTGAGTGTCGACGGGCAGGGCATCGTGTTCACCTATCGTTAATTAAGGACATTGTAGTGCTAACTTACATGATTGGATTAAGCTCAACTTTTCTATCAGCTAATCTTATGAGCCTAAGATAGGGCAGACCCAACAAACGAGTGCTAGCGCACAAAAAGGCTGGTCATAAACAAAACCTAATTGATAATCATTCTCAACAATGTATTATTGATCTCATATCAGTTTTGAATGGGAAGGTAACATGGCCAAAATAAATGTAGCTATCGACAGTCATAAAGTGGCTCAGCTGATAAGAGCAGGGCATTTATGTGCCGCAGATTTACATTGTTTAGATAAAAGCAGTAAACAAACCCTGTGGCAATTGTGTCTTTGGAGTTGCCAAAATCGCATTGGTTGTCAAAAATCTCAGTGTCAGCAAACCTGCAGTTATGCTGGGCTTAAGCAACCAGCATATCAAGTGATCCACGACAAAGATATTTGCTAACCAATTTTCACCTGGTTTAATGCCGATAAATAACGTTATCGGCATTAAACATATTTAGCTATAATATTAGTATAATCAATAGTATAAGTTTAAGGTCATGATCACAGAACCACTGCCACCAGTATTACCATTATTTGATTCAGCTCAATACGTATTGCAAGGTAATCCAATTGTTAATCAATACATTACTCGTATTTCAATCAACAAAGTAACCGACGCAGGGCTGGTAATTGAACATTGTGCAGACTGGTTATTTGAGCAAAAACAGTCTGAAAACAACTACAAAGCCTACCGCAGTGAGCTCACAACATACTTACATTGGTGCTTTGACGTAGTGGCATTATCGCCAAGTGCAGTCACACGTAAAGACATTGCAAAGTACATCGACTACTGCCAATCGCCACCACAAGAGTTAATTGGATATTTCAACGTTGCACAATTTAAACTAGACAAAGCCAGCGGCGAACGGAACCCCAATAGCCAATGGCGACCATTTATTGGTAAAAAAAACCTCGGTAAATGTTTGCCATATCAGCTAAGTGATAATGCATTAAAAACCAAAATCGCTATTTTATCATCGTTTTATGGTTATCTCATTAGCGAAGAATACACAGAACGTAACCCAGCACAACTGTGGCTCAAACACAGTCGCTTTGCGATAAAGCGCAAGTTTACTCTAGATGAAGATAACAACCATCATGCCTTTACCGAGTTACAATGGTCATATGTTGTCAGTACCGTTGAGGCATTAGCAACACAGCAACCAGAACAACATCAGCGTAGTTTATTTTTAATCACACTATTATATAGCTGCTATTTGCGTATATCAGAGATCAGCGCTCGCGCTGGTTACGCACCCATAATGAGTCAATTTAGGCAAGATCCACATTCCGGGGTTTGGTATTTTCATGTGCCATTTTCTAAAAGTGGAAAAGCTCGCAATATCGCCATTTCAAAAGTGCTACTGCAAAGCCTTATCCAATACCGACAGCATTTGGGCCTATCAGATTTACCGAGTATTAATGACCAGCATCCTATTTTTATTCGGCATAAAGCCGCAGCTCATGGCAGAGAATCCGGTATTGTTAATGCAAACTTAGGCATTAGACAAATACGAGATGAAATAGACAAGTTAATAAGCCTGGCCGCCGACAACGCCGCAAAGGATGGCTTTGAACACGACAGTCAACTCATGAGAAAACTCACCGCACATAATATTCGTCACACCGGTATTACACACGATATCAACATCAACCGTCGGCCATTGTCACATGTACAAGCAGATGCAGGCCATGAAAGTATCGACACCACGTCACAGTATTTACACACCACACAAACCGAACGTCATCAAAGTGCAGCAAACAAACCGTTAAATCATCTTGCTCAAATTGAATAATTGGCTGGCATGAGTGCTAAAAACCAAAAGCATGCAATGTCAGCACGATTTAAAGCTTATGATTTAATCGATAATCAAGGTGTAATGGGCTAAAACCATCAAACAGACATAAATACCAATCAGTCATGCTAATTAACATAGCCACAAATGTGCGCATGTATAACCAAAACCAATTATGCGCACAATGTATATTATGTTAAATACGCTATTTGTGTTTTATTGGTTAATCACCTGTGTGTGGTTTCTCATACCAAATGAGTTTTGTCTCACTTCGTGGAATATCTAAATACACTTTCATTAATAACTAACTGCAATTGTTACTTATTAAATCCAGTGTTGATCTGCTAATTGGTTCCAAGCGGCATCGATATGTTGTCGTGTCATCAATTGTTTTTTACGCGCATTCCATTGCTGGATCAAATGAAATGCTTGCTCTGGTGTTTGCGCGCCTTCGTTTTTAATAACCCAATGCACAGTTGACAACAACTCAACTCCATAGGGAGATTGATAACCATCAATTAAATTCGCAACTCGTTCAATGTGTGAATTGATTGTTGAGTCAGCATCTTGTAAAAATTGTTTAGCCTGTTGCAGCGCTTGTTCATCAGGTTTAATTTCAGCCTCAACAACACCATCACCGACACCCTGAATAAAATGTCCATCCATACGTTCTAGCGCATGTCTTAATGCATCTGCATAAGGACCATAGTGATGTTTTACAAACTTGAGTCTTAAATCTTGGCCGGCGACTTGTAGAAAATATGCAAGCTTTTGCACTTCAATTTTAGACAAACCGTAATTGAGACTTTTATAGGTTTCCAGTAGTGCAAGTATGGCTGCTCTACCCGCTGTCATTTTAGGTTTAGAGGTATTAATAATTAGTGATGTGGGTTTAATTAATCCTGTTGGTTCAAATAAACGCACTTCTAATGAAGGTAACGCTGATAAATATTGTATAACCAGGGGTTTTACGTCAGCCCAAAGCAAACCGCCATTGCCACAGCCTAATGGCGGTATAGCGATTGAACCAATATTGTGTAATGTAATTTGATTAACTAAATCAGCAAGCCCGCTTTCAATATCCTCAATCCGTGAGGCGCTGCGCCAATGGCCTTTAGTGGGAAAGTTAATGATAAATTGAGGGGTCGCCATTGGGCCTAACTCAAAAGTGAACATTTGCCCTAGCTTGACTTCACCCGCCTTACAAGCGGCTGCATAAGCTTTAAAATTATTTGGCCACTTTTTCTTAAACTGCAGCGCAATGCCTTTGCCCATCACACCAACACAGTTAACGGTATTAACAATGGCATCAACGTCTTGTTGCTGTAGTAAGTCACCTTCTACTGATTTAATCACCATGTTATTTCCTAAAAATACCAATCTTTCATTATCATTACCGGCAAGTTTACCCCAAATTGTTGCAAAATAGCATGAACTTGTTGTGCTTTGGCTTCATTTGCAACGCCTATCCGGGTTATCCAAGTGAGTGGAACTTCATTTTTTATTAAAAACTCAGCTTGGCGCTTTTCCATTCGGTCTATGTAGCGTGGGTTGCTGTGAACATCTTGAAAATACTTACAAAATCCATCTAATGTGGGGGCTTCAGTTAGCGTCTGCCAATCGATAACAGAATGTAATAGGGTTAACTCTGTGTATGCTTGACTATACGCTTTTGTGGCATTTCGATCATAAAAAACAAATTCACTAAGCCCTTGCTTTAAAGCACCTTCAATAGTGAGTTCAAAGTAAATAATATCAATTTGAGCATAGTTACACCCTACTACACGGCCATGATGAATGGCCGACAACATAGGTAAGCGAGGCGCAAAATAGAACGGCACAAATTCATGAATACCACCACCAGGTGGATTAATTACAGTTTTATAAGATCGAGTCTGTTGCGCGCCTGTATGAGCAATATTGTGATAGCTAATTCCTAAACCCGCGTTTTTAGCTTTACTGGTTAATTCCCCTTGCTGGCATATCATAGCCAAATTATCTAACGCAGTAATATGGAACAAACGAACAGGTCTTGGCATTGTCATCAAGGTGCTCCAATTAAATTAACCTTTCAAGAGCTGAAGTTCATCTTTATATGACATCAAAGGTGTGTAAAGTCTGTGGTATGCATTACCTACAGCCCCAACAAATTGTATAACTTCTGGTGGGTTATCGCCTATTGCAATGATATGGTCACGCGCAAAACCAGGGTATGAACACTCAGTTAGAAATGCGTTCCATATTTCAATTCTTTCAGATGTTTCCATACAATACCTATGCTTAAATTGTTGATATTCCATTAATGTGCCGTATCAGGAGTGATAATTTCCGTAATGAACTCAAAAAAACCTCTAAACGTTTCAAATGCTGCAACATCTAAAGTTGGAACTGTATTTGGAGATGATATCGGTTTCGGTAAGCTTGGCTTTATTGATGCTCATATGAATTCTAGTTCCTTCTAGCACAGCAACAAACTGTAATTGAAATTAGTTTGCCACATATTTGTGAAATCACCAATAATTACATGCAGATACAAAATTAACATCATAAAGTTCTGCGTTTTCACTCTAAAAGACTTTTTAACACTTACAACATACAGTGTTAAAAATCTTATCAGCCCCAATTGGCCGCCTTAAGTTTGCTAGGTCCAAATTTTCGTGGTGCGACCCTCCTTGTTAATATCCGTTTTTACGACTAGCTTGAATACGGTAATAATCAACATTAATAACAGGCTGAACTTGCCTATTATTAAGGATTTTTACTGGGTGATTGGGATGACGTTGCTCCCGTCTGTGTTTGCGGGCGTTCTCGATTAATATGATCAATAAAAAAAGGATATTTTTATGTATAAGTTTGTCGTCACAACTGTCGTTGCATTCGCTGTACTCAGCGCTTGTTCGACGGTGGATAAACCCAATGCTGTAACTGCTCTGTCTGCGCCAGTGAGTTCAGTTGCTTTTGAAACCTATAGTGCTGAAGAGTTTTATAAAACAACGAGTGTGTACGGTTCTTCTATAAATCATTCAAGTGATGCTGTGTTAGTGAGTAATGATGCCAGTGGGATTTTTAATGCTTACCGCGTTCCGGTAGATGGCGGACCTGCAAAACAACTTACTTTCTCGACCAAAGAATCAATTTTTGTTGCGTCTTGGTTTCCTAACGATGAGCGGTTTTTATTTAGCGCTGACAAAGGCGGTGATGAATTAGACCATCTTTATGTTCAACAATTAGATGGTTCACAGCTCGATTTAACCCCAGGTGAAGGTTTAAAAGCCTTAATGTTAACTTGGCATGAAAATGACCGCTCATTTTTTGTTGCCACTAATGAGCGAGATCCAAAGTTTTTTGATGTTTATCAATACAATGCTGATAATTATAGCCGTGAATTAGTGTTTAAAAATGATTCAGGTTTTAATGTTGAAAATATCAGCCCGAATGGGCAATTTATTGCGCTGAGCAAAACACATTCAAATAGTAACTCAGATCTCTACTTGGTTGATTTACAGTCAACAATGGCAAAGCCAACATTGATCACCCCGCATAGTGGCGATGTTTCATATTATGTTCATACCTTTTCAAAAAAAAATAAACAGTTGTTATATGCAACAGATGAGTTTGGTGAGTTTAATCAGGCTTGGGCCTACGATTTAGACACGGGTAAAAGTACGTTAAATTATAAAGCTGACTGGGATGTTAGCTTTAGTTATTTTTCAAAAGACGGCAGATACCAAATTATTGGTGTTAATGCTGATGCGCAAACACAATTAATTATTAAAGACTTAAAAACCCAGTCAGAGCTGACATTACCTGCATTACCTAGTGGTGATTTAAGTGGTGTTAATTTTAGTAATGATTCTAAATCTATGGTGTTCTATCTCAACTCAGATACTTCTCCCTCAAATTTATATGTTCACACACTGGGTTCAGACTCGATTACGCGCTTGACTAACTCGGGTAATCCCAACATAAAAGAGCAAAATTTGGTTACTGGTGAGGTGGTGCGGTTTAAGAGTTTTGATGGCATAGTCATTCCAGCCATTTTGTATAAACCCAAGCAAGCGAGCATGATAAATAAAGTCCCTGCATTGGTGTTTATTCATGGTGGCCCTGGTGGACAGTCACGTAAAGGATACAGTGCAACGATCCAACATCTTGTTAATAACGGTTATGCCATCATCATGATTAACAATCGTGGCTCAAGTGGTTATGGAAAAACCTTTTTCCATTTGGATGATAAGCGCCATGGTGAAGATGACTTACAAGATGTCGTTTATAACAAAAAGTATCTTCAAACATTAGATTGGGTAGATGCTGAAAAAATTGGGGTGATGGGTGGCAGTTACGGCGGTTACCTGACTATGGCTGCAATGACATTTACCGATGAGTTTAAGGTTGGTATTAATATTTTTGGTGTGACGAACTGGGTGCGTACCCTCGAAAGTATTCCGCCATATTGGGAGTCTTTTAGAAAAAGTTTGTACGATGAATTAGGCGATCCCGCAACAGATAAAGAAAGGTTACACCGTATTTCACCAGTATTTTTTGGTGAAAAAGTTAATAACCCGGTTTTAGTTGTGCAAGGTGTTAATGACCCACGGGTACTTAAAATTGAGAGTGATGAAATGGTCCAAGCCATTCGCTCGGGTGGTACCTATGTTGATTATCTGCTTTTTGATGATGAAGGCCATGGTTTTTCTAAAAAGAATAATCGAATTAGTGCATCTAATAAATATCTCGAATTTTTAGATGCTTACTTACTAAAAGCAAGCAAATAAATACTCTGGCAGGTTGATGTTAAATGGTGTTTTTACAGCGGTTTTAGCTCAGTTTGTAAATCAATACAATCTTTTAGCTTAATCCGTTTTATATTGAGTAATATTTAACCTGCGTTAAACACCACATCAAGCCATTGCTTACCCAATGGCTTTTCTTTTGCTGGTGCAGTAACGGCTTACAGTTATTTACTCTATCCCGCTTATTGACGCTGCTTGTATCCGTTTGGGGTAACAAGGTAACGTTATGCAAAGGCGCCCTTTTATTGCAAAACCAGTTTTATCAACGCCATTTTTTAACGATTAGGTTTAATGTTAAGGCTTAAATCAACATCATAACGAAGCGTAAAGCCATTAATGAGTCGATGGGTTTTCTATCGCGGGAACGATATGTTATTTTGAGAGCGTAATGGCAAGCTAATGACCATTTTTTAATGGCTATATTTTCAAAAGCTATGCATAAACTTTCGATCTGTTTATACCAAACACGATAAATAAGTATTCAGAGATTACGAAGCAAAAACCGTTTAAAATAAGGCCGAGAGTGCAGCGAGCTAGTTGTTCTAACTTCAACATTTCTAACAAAGTGATAAGCGATGAAAACCAGTAAGCATGATCACATTTTTGTGCTAATTGGTATGAGTCCTCTTGTGAGCAAACTATGAAATACACTGTTGATATTCACGCCCATACTATAGCTTCAACTCACGCATACAGTACAGTTCACGATTATTTATCTGTGGCAAAATCAAAGGGCATGAAGTTATTTGCCATAACCGATCATGGCCCAGATATGGCCGACGCTCCGCATTTTTGGCACTTTGTGAATATGCGAGTACTGCCCAGAATAGTTGATGGTATTGGGCTGCTTAGAGGTATTGAAGCCAATATTAAAAATGAATACGGCGAGATAGATTATTTTGGCAGTTATTTACAAGAGCTCGATATTGTACTGGCTGGTTTTCACGAGCCGGTGTTTCCCCCGTCAACCAAAGAGGCGCATACAAAAGCGCTAATCAATTGTATCGAAAGTGGCCACGTGGATATTATTACCCATCCTGGCAATCCCAAATACCCTATCGACATAGATAAAGTGGCGCAGGCTGCAGCAAAACATAATGTTGCGCTTGAAATTAATAATTCGTCATTTTTAACATCACGTAATGGCAGTCTACACAACTGTACTGACATCGCCAGAGCGGTAAAAAATGCAGGCGGATTATTGGTGATGGGCTCTGACTCTCATGTGGCATTTAGCCTAGGCGAGTTTGATAAATCCATTGAGGTCATTGAGTCGGTCGATTTTCCTCTAGATCGATTATTAAATCGTAACCCTGCGGCTTTGTTATCTTTTTTAGCCTCAAGAGGCCACACCACCTTAGATGAATATAATGTGCTAATCGATTAGTAAGCAGATCCATTCAATTGCCTGTCACGTAATAACAGGGATATTTCCATTTAAACTGAAGATTTTACATCAGGTTAATCAGGCAAGGTAAAGGATCCCTATGCATTTTACTAAAGAGCGTATCGACGCCCTCGATACACGCACACGTGCACATTTTATTAATTCGTTGTCGGGGTTTAAAAATGCCAATCTTATTGGTACGCAAGATGCTCAAGGCCAGACCAACTTGTCGATAGTGAGTTCGGTGTTCCACTTAGGCGCTAATCCGCCACTTGTGGGCATGATAATACGACCTCACAGTGTGCCTAGGCACACCTTTGAAAATATTCTACAAACAGGTTTTTACACCATTAATCAGGTAAATCAGTTTATTTTTTCACAAGCGCACCAAACGTCGGCTCGATATGACAGAGATGAATCAGAATTTGATGCCACGGGGTTAACTGTTGAATACCTAACGGGTTTTTATGCACCTTTTGTTAAACAAAGCCGCCTTAAGTATTCTGTCAAACTGGTTGAACAACAACATCTAGCCGTGAATGGAACCGAATTGGTAATAGGTGAAATCATTGATGTGTATGTTGATGATAACGCCGTTGAAGATGATGGTTTTATTGATTTACATGCCATTGATACTGTGGCTATCTCTGGGCTTGATAGCTATCACACAACGAATAAATTAGCGCGCTTACCTTACGCAAAAAAATAACCTTGTTTTTTATAGTCATTACCAAATAAAAACATCCCATTCAAATTAGATTTCAATGGGATGTTTACGTATATTAATTAAGGCTTTAATAATAATGGCTTAGTTTGTTTTTACCGCTGGCGTTAAAAACCGTTCTTTAACCGCTTGTGCCATTAAATTGGGTGGAATTAACCCCTGCTCTAATACAAAGTTATTAAACGCTAAGCGGTCAAATTTATCACCTAAGGCAATTTCTACCTCGGCCCTGATTTCGAGTAAACGTGATAATCCATAGAAGTAGCTGCCCGCTTGGCCAGGCATTCTCATGGTGTAACGGTCTACTTCTTGTTTTACCGCCGCCTCAGAAAACACCACCTCATTACGCAATAATGCATATGCATTTTCTTTGGTGGTAAGTCCAAGATTTAACATTGGGTCTAACATGGCACGGGCATTACGTAATAACCTGTGCTGCAGTGCAATCAATTGTGCTTCAATAGGTAAATACGGCAGCATTTCTGCTTCGGCGTACAGTGCCCAACCCTCAACGTTTACACTATTAAACGCATAATAAACTCGTGCCAGTGACACGCCCTGCTCTAACATGACCGAAAATTGCAGTTCATGCCCTGGGCGGCCTTCATGAGCGCTTAAGGTGTAAGCTACCGCATTAAAATTAAAGTCATCGTAAGCGGCATCACCCTTTAACGCGGGGTTGCCGGTGGTAAGCACAAACTGGCCTTGTTCACCTGTATTACCAATAAACGGTGGCGGTAACATGTGAGGTGCAGGACTTCCAGCGGCTTCGGCGTCGCTTGCAAGACGCATTATCATGTCGCGTTCAGGTAAATTAACCACCTGTTGTTTACTGATTAAGGCTTCGAGTTGTTTATTGATGGCATGGTAATGGCCTTCAATCTTATCATTGGTTAACGAGTCTTTTTTAAGTTCTCTGATAACATCTCGATAATCACTTGATGGCATATCAAACTTTTTAGCCACTAATGGCGCTAAAGCTTGCATGTTGGCCTTTGTTATCATGTAACTTGCTTTGGCCCGCTCAATTAATAACTCTGGTTCAATATCGATACCCACAGTTTTAAGATTTAGTGCATACATTTCTGGCGGTAAACGAAAATCTTCTCGACTTGTCGGAATGACCGTTTTTTCAGCCCATTGACGGTAATCTGTAATTTGTTGTGTTAACAGCGCTAAATTGTCATCTGCTTTGATAAAATCATTTTTTTCAAATAACTGCTGCAAACCTTGTATTAGGGTGTCGGTTCTTGCAAGCGCCTGTTCTACTTCTTCTTTTGTTGGTCCCATTAACGACTTGTTGGCTAACGCGGCTTCATATAAGGCTTTGGCTTGCTCGGTTAATGCAGGTTGCCCGGCTTTACCGACATAACATGCAAGGCGGTTATTTGCGTCTTGCTTGCGCGTATCTGACATTTGATCATCAAGCAGTGCCGATACACCTCTGAATATGATTAAAGGCACATCTACCCAGGGCAGCATGTATTTGTCTTCTAGTGCTGCACTGGCAATGGTTTGATCTATATCGTCAATAATGATGTTTAAGTCTTGGCGTACTGGCAGCAATGTTTCAGTATCTAGTGCTTTTAATAACGTCTGTTTACTGCTTTTAAGGGTGTTTAAATACTTATCTTGTTGTGCCTTTGTAATGTTGCTACATCGCTTATCGGCTTCAACAATACCAAATGAGCTTGCCATTTCGGGTTGAAATTGACTGTTAATATTAATTTGTTTGTTAGTGTATTCATTACTGATCTCAACCCAGGTTTGAGCAGAAGATGCAAATGGAACAACAGCCAGCAATGGGATCACACAAGTGAGCAGTTTACCTGACATTAGCTAAATCCTTTTTTGATATGAAGCAATTACTATAGCTGAATCATCCGCTAAAGTGATTATCAAGAGATTAACTAATCTGTAACCAATAATTATCATGGGTACTTTATACCAACCAGCACAAGAATATGATCATGCTTACTGGTTAAAACCGCTTATAACATCGTTAGAAATGTTGAAGTTAGAACAACTCGCTAGCTGCAATTTCTGCCTTATCTAAGCGATTTTTCCCACGCAATCTCTGAACACTTATTTATCCTGCTTGGAATTACTTAAAATTAGACTGAAGCTAGGTAATAAAAAACCGCAACGTTTGGTTGCGGTTTTGGGTTGAGGATTAAGATTAAATTACTATTATTTTACAAAGATAAAACGGTAGTAAAATTAAAAGACAAAATCTTCACTGTCTAGCGCCATCATAGAGTCAACACCATTTGCGATACACGCTGCATGGCCTTTTGCTCTAGGTAACATTCGCTGCATGTAGAACTGCGCGGTTTTGATTTTAGCTTCATAAAACGCTGCTTCTGTGGTACCTGCCGCCAGTTTATCTTGCGCCACTTTAGCCATTTTGGCCCAAAAGAACGCCAGCGTGACATAACCTGCGTACATTAGGTAGTCAACCGATGCGCCGCCGATTTCATCTGGGTTTTTCATGGCTTTTCCGCCAATGAGCACGGTTAAGTCATGCCACTCTTTAGCATAGGCCATAATCGGTTTAATAAACTCTGCCATAGCAGGGTTGTCCATGTTTTGCTGGCAAAATGCAGTGACATCTTTAGAAAACGGCTTTAATACTTCGCCTTGTGTGCCAATAATTTTACGGGCTAATAAGTCCAAGGCCTGCACACCGGTTGTGCCTTCATAAATACAGCTAATTTTAGTATCGCGCATTAGCTGTTCCATGCCCCACTCTTTAATAAAGCCGTGGCCACCAAAAACCTGTACACCGTGGCTTGTACATTCAAAGCCAAGCTCAGATAAAAATGCCTTAGCTATTGGGGTTAATAAAGCCAGTTTGGTTTCGGCATCGGCTTTAATGGCTTCATCTTTTTCTGCATGGCCAATATCTACAAGCTGGGCAAGATACGAAATCAGTGCACGTCCGCCTTCAGCAATAGATTTTTGAGTTAACAGCATTCTACGTACATCGGGATGCACAATAATGGGGTCGGCTGGGCCATTAGGATTTTTAACGCCACTGATAGAGCGCATTTGCAAGCGATCTTTAGCATACGCTAACGCCCCCTGGAATGAGGCTTCTGCGGCGGCAACACCTTCACTGGCAACACCAATACGCGCTGCATTCATAAAGGTAAACATACATTTAAGACCACGATTTGGCTCACCAATTAAGTGCCCTGTTGCGCCGTCGAAATTAATTACACAGGTCGCGTTACCATTAATTCCCATTTTGTGTTCGATTGAACCACAGGTTACCCCGTTTCTGTCGGCAATGCTGCCATCTGCATTAACGTTAAATTTAGGCACAATAAATAACGATATGCCTTTGTTACCCTCAGGAGCACCAGGAATACGTGCAATAACGATATGCACAATGTTGTCAGATAAATCGTGCTCACCGGCAGAAATAAAGATTTTTGTGCCAGTTAACGAATATGTGCCGTCGGTCTGTAATTCTGCTTTGGTACGCAACATGCCTAAATCTGTGCCGCAATGAGGCTCAGTTAAACACATGGTACCTGTCCATTTACCTTCAACAAGGTTTGGCATAAATTGTTGTTTTTGGGCTTCGGTACCATGGGCTTCAATGGTGGCTAATGCGCCGTGGCTTAAGCCTGGATACATGGCAAAACTGTGGTTAGCGCTTGAGAAAAGCTCTGCAATACTAATGTTTAATGAATGTGGTAAACCCTGACCGCCAAATTCTTCACTTTGAGACAACGTTGGCCATCCGCCTTCTACATACTTGTCGTATGCGGCTTTAAATCCGTCTGGCGTAGTGACAACACCGTCTTTGAAGGTACATCCTTGCTGATCACCAATTTGATTTAATGGAGCAACGACCTGTTCGGTTAATTTAGCCGCTTCTGCAATAATGGCATCAACCATATCAATACTGGCGTCATGGTAACCCAAGCGTTGATAGTGCCCTTCACAATCAAGCAGTTCTTGCATTACAAATTTTACATCACGTATGGGGGCTTTATATTCAGGCATTGTTGTTACTCTCCATGTCTTTTCAGCGTCTATCAAGTGTTTATTTAGATAAAGCAATTCATCTCAGATTACTGATGCTAAGTTAACTGCAAGTATTATCCAAATGCATATTACTTATATGTTCACATTCGCATTATTAATAGTGCTGGGTGTATTTAGCCGTTTTCGCTTTGGTGAGTGACCAACCATTGATGATCATAAAGCGCATTTATACTGAATCGCGACACAAAATTTGAGTAAAAACACTAGTTTATGTTTGCCTTATTCGTATTACGAATAGTTGCATATTAAAATAATTGATTTGTTTAATGTTGTAACTCGTCCTAGCATGATTTTACGGTTAATTGTTCACTATAAGTGGTCATTTCGTATTTTCAGGATACATTTTCATAGCGAAAATGATGTGCTGTTGAATCCCCTTGTCGTTATTGAATATAGCTGTTTTACAAAGATCGATATTTACACTGTACAAACAAGAACGCTTAATCGTCGTATATATCATTGGTAATTCAACGTATTAGTTAGCTTGTTTAATTTTGATTCGACTTTATCTGGGGAAATAAATGAATAATAAATCACAAATTTTCAAGTACTCTATCGTCTCATTTGCGGTACTAGGTGTACTCAGTACAGCCGCTTATGCAGATGATGCAAAACCCGTCAAGCAAGATGAAGATATGGAACGTATTGTCGTTACAGCGTCTAAAAGACCTAAGGGTTTACAAGAAACGCCCGTGGCAGTCACTGTGGTCAGCAGTAAAGCCATTGATCAGGCAAAGGTGATGGACATTGACGATCTACAAACTTTAGTTCCTACGCTGCGAGTCACTCCATTACAACGCTCAACCAATACCAACTTTGCCATTCGTGGTTTTGGTAACGGGACTAACAATACCGGGATTGAACCCTCTGTTGGGGTATTTGTTGACGGTGTTTATCGCTCGCGTGCTGCGGCTCAAATAGGTGATTTACCAAGACTTCAGCAAGTCGAAGTATTAAGTGGTCCGCAAAGTACTCTGTTTGGTAAAAATGCTTCTGCGGGTGTGATAAGTGTGACAACCCGTGAGCCAGCTTATTATCAAGAAGGTAAAATTGAAGCAGGTATTGGCAACTTTAATCAAAGAGTGATGAAAGGTTATTACACCAATGGCATTACAGATAATTTAGCCTTTAGTGTATCGGGTGGTTTTAATACTCGTGACGGTTATACCGAGTCGGTTTCTGGATTAGATGATGTTAACGACAAAGATCGTTGGAATGTACGCGGTCAAGCCCTGTTTGAGCCCACAGACGCGGTTAAATTACGCTTAATTGCTGATTACAGCGAAATTGAAGAGGCCTGCTGTACCGTCGAGAACTCTGTAAACGGCCCAACCACTGCTGTTGTTCGCGCGCTGGGCGGCACAGACATCGATGAATCCAGTTCATTTGCCTATCAATCGGCTTTAAATTCAGACCCCATCAACAACGTTAAAGACGGTGGCGTGTCGTTGCAGCTCGATATCGATTTTGATGGGTATTCATTTACTTCAATCAGTGCGATACGTAACAACGAATCTGACTTTATGAACGATGTTGATTACACCACTCTAGATATTCTCACTGAAGGTGGATACACAGATATTGACACCATGACACAAGAGTTTCGTCTAACATCTACGGGTGATCGCACCCTAGAATGGATGTTCGGTGCTTACCTTTTTCATGAGGAAGTAACCACAGGTGACACTTTGTACTATGGCGACGATATCAGAAACTATTTTGATATGTTAATGGCGGCTGGTGGCGCTGCAGGATTACTCAGTGGCGTTGAAGGGGTTTATGGCTTAGATCAAGGTACTTTCTTTTCTAGGGCCTGTTGATCTTTGCTGTTCATAATTCAGCCAACCCACATTGGCAGCCATATAAGGCAGCAAGCCAAGGCCAGTGTACTTGCATAATTCCGGGCTAATTTATCATACCTTGTTGCTACTGAGCGGTAATGTTTTAGCCTGGCAAACACGTTCTCAACCAGATGGCGATATTTGTACAGACACCAGTCAATATCGCCATTCCCAATCTTCGAATTACGCTTGCGCGGTATGTTAGGGACGCCCTTTTTCTCTCGGATCTGCTCTCGTATCTTCTCGCTATCATAGCCCCGGTCAGCGATAACGTGTTCGGCATCAGGCAGCTGTTTTAGTAACTCTATGGCAGCTTTACTGTCATGAACCTCACCGCCTGTCACAATAAAATCTATTGGCAAGCCGCAACTATCCACTGCCATATGGATTTTCGTCGTGTTACCACCACGACTTTTCCCAATCGCTTCTTTATCTTCTGAGCGAGCACCTGTCGCATGCTGATGCGCTTTGACGATGCTGCCGTCTATAAATTCCCACTCTAAATCAGCCAATTGCCTTAACTCTGCGAATAGCTGCATTAGAATGCCTTTTTTAGACCACAGGTTAAAACGCCGGTAGATGGCGCTCCAATCTCCAAAAGCTTCTGGCACATCGCGCCAAGGGCAACCGACCCGCATCCGATACAAAATGCCTTCGAAAGTATTTCTGTGTTCGGGCTTGTCATATACGCGGCCCGTTTTAAGCATCAATCTGATTAGCTTTGACCAGTACTCGTCTGTTAACATTGTTCTTGGCATGATGGGTTGTCATGGTTAGTTTTTGGCGAAAGTAATTATACCAGCCCATCATGCTGTCTAATAATCCATCACGAAAGATCAACAAGCCCTAATACATCTGCGGTGAGTTCAGACTTTGAACAAGACAATGATGCCTACTCATTATTCGCCAGTTTTGATTATCACATTACAGATCAATTTACCGCTATTTTTGGAGTGAGCTATACCAACGACCAAAAAGAAATCACGATTTCGCAAAATAACACCGATGTATTTTCATCTTTAGACTTAGACACTGAGTCTACGCTATTTGGTGTGCCTATTGGCAGTATTCCCACTTTAGCGCCGGCTGTACCTACATTAAAAAGCTTACAGTTTTTACCGCCCATGTTAGGTTTACCAAATGGCGTTGAAGACAACAAAACCGATGACAGTAAAACCACTTGGTCGTTGCGTTTATCTTACGAAATTAACGACAACATTAACGTGTTTGCTACTGCCGCAACAGGGTTTAAGGCTTCATCGTGGAACTTATCGCGATACTCTAGCCCATTTGCTGCCGATCAAGCCGCACTCGCCACAGCAGGCATTGAAGAACCCAATCAAGTTTACGGTGGCCGCTATGCCTCTCCTGAAGAAGCCATGGTGTATGAAATTGGTATTAAAACCCAATTTGAAAACGGCTCGTTTAATGCCACGATTTTTGACCAAACCATTGAAGGTTTTCAATCATCAATCTTTATCGGCACCGGCTATGTACTGGCTAATGCAGGTAAGCAAAGTACCCAAGGATTTGAATTTGATTCAAATTACAACTTAACCGATGACTGGTCATTTACATTAGCAGGCACCTTCCTTGATCCTATTTACGATTCGTTTGAAGGCGCATCAGGTATAGACGGCCCTACAGACTTGTCTGGTGAAAAACCTGCAGGTATTCATGAAGTGAGTATTACTGCTGGAGTGGTGTATAACTTTGAGGTATTTAACGGCGCAGATGGTTATGTACGTGCTGATTATTTATATGAAAGCGACGTTAAAGTGGCTGAAAACACACCAGAGTCATTAACGCGTGAAGTCAATTCCGTTAATGCCAGTACAGGGCTTGCCTTTGATAATGGTGTGAGTGTTCAGCTTTGGGTACGTAACTTAACCAATGACGAGTATTTATTGTCGGCTTTCCCACCACCAATCCAGTCTGGCAGCTTTAACGGCTACCCTAATCAACCACGTACTTTTGGTGCAAACGTGTCGTACCAATTTTAATCACCACAATAGTAACGCCAGGCAGTAGATTGCTGGCGTTACTGCTTGATTTACATTCTCAACATCAGGTGTAGCCTGATGAATAACAATAAGAGTCGTCACTATGTCTATAGAATCAATCTTAAAAAATCGCTATTCCGTTCGTGCCTTTCAGCCTAAACCTGTACCAGAAAATGTGCTCAAACAAATCTTTTCTAGTGCGCAACTTTCCCCCTCAAACTGTAACGTGCAACCCTGGCAAACGTGCGTGGTATCGGGGGCAACTAAAGACAAATTAAAAGCCAAATTTATCGAAACCTTAATGAGCGGCGCCACACCTAACCCCGATTTTAATTGGTTGCCACAATATCAAGGGGTGCACCGCGACCGTCAATTTGGCTCAGCTAATGCGCTTTATAGCTCGGTAGGTATCGCTCGTGAAGACAAAAAAGCCCGTCAAATGGCGATGGTACGTAATTGGCAGTTTTTTGATGCGCCACATGCGGTGTTTTTTACTATGGATAAATACTTAGACATTATGGGCGCAGTAGATTTAGGCATCTATGCGCAAACATTGTCATTAGTTATGGCAGAGCACGGCGTAGCAAATTGCATGCAAGGCGCGCTGGGGCAATTCCCTGATCCTGTTCGTGAAATTTTAGCCCTACCAGAAGAGCGTGGAATTTTATTTGGTATGTCGTTTGGTTATGCCGATGAAAACGCACCGGTTAATCAAACTCGCACTGAGCGAGAGTCACTCGATAACGCTGTTGCCTTTTTTGACTAACGCAATCGAACACCTGCGATACTGAGAATGCCAATGACACTCACCCATCATTATATCAATATAGAACACACTAATATTCATTATGTTGAGTCTGTGCCAATGGGTAAGCCAACTCAGGTTGAAACCTTAGTATTTTTACATGGTTTTCCTGAGTTTTGGGGTACTTGGCATAAACAACTTGAATTTTTTGCCCCTAATTATCGAGTCATCGCGCCCGATTTACCTGGGTATAACCTCAGCGATAAACCTACAGATCTTGAGTTTTACACTGTACCCAAGCTTATCGCATTTATTGCAAAATTGATTAGTGCCATTAGCCCACATAAGCCAGTCACTTTAGTTGCCCACGATTGGGGCGGCGCCATTGCTTGGCCATTAGCCGCATTTAACGCCTCGTTATTAAGTCGACTAGTTATCTTAAATGCTGCGCACCCTAGCACCTTTACCCGTGAAATGATTAATAATCCAAATCAGCGAGCTAAAAGTGCTTATATTCATCAACTGATATCTTCTGGGGCAAATAGCCTACTCAGCCAAAATAACTACCAATACTTGGTCGATAAATTGATGCAAAGCCAGTTACCTGCTCTGTTTACAGATGAGTTATTAGCCTCGTATCGCCAGGTTTGGCAACAGCCAGGGGCGATAAATGGCATGTTGCAATATTATCGCGCCATGCCACAACTGGCCCATGATGACACAAACGATAATGTAGGCCACGGCGATACTAGGTTAAGTCATCAGGTTAAACCGGTTTCGGCCCTAAAAATCCCCAATATTCGCATTAATATTCCCACGCTAGTGCTTTGGGGCGAGCAAGATTTAGCCTTTGTAAATGAAAACTTAGATGGATTAACTGATTACGTAACAGATTGCACCATCAAACGATTTTCTAATACAAGCCACTGGATCCAACATGAGCGGCCAAACGAGGTTAATAACGCGATCAGTGAATTTTTAACGTCATTACAATAAAAACCAAAAAGGCGATATAGCATGACAACCGATGAAGCTTCGCATGATGCGATACCAAAAAGTGCAACCGTATTTGAAGTCAATAAACATAGCTTACAAAACACCCGCGTAAACCCACTCGCGTTTACGGCGCCCATGGCTCATAACGATGTGTTATTACGGGTAGATAAATTTGCATTAACAGCTAACAACATCAGCTACGGCATTATGGGCGATTCATTAGGGTATTGGCGATTTTTCCCCTCTACCGATCCCGTTCATTGGGGGCGATTGCCTGTTATGGGCTATGCCGAAGTGATTAAATCTAAAAATGATCAAATATTGGTGGGTGAGCGAGTTTGGGGTTTCATGCCAATGGCGAGCCATTTTATGATTGTGGCTGGCAATGTCTCACAAAATAGCTTCAGTGATATTAGCCCATGCCGAGAGGGATTATCCCCTTTATACAGCCGATTTGATCGTGTAAATGCTAATCCTTTTTATCTGCCCCAAAACGAAGACTATGACATTTTACTGAGAGGCCTGTTTACTACCTCATGGTTAATCAATGATTACATGAGCGACAATCAGTATTTTGGTGCTGAGCAATACCTAATTACCAGCGCTTCAAGTAAAACCAGTATCGCCCTTGCCTTTTGCATTAAGCAGCAAGCACAAAGGCCAGTTATTGGCGTGACATCAAATGAAAATAAAGCGTTTGTTGCCTCGTTGGGCTGTTATGACAAGGTGATTAGTTATGACCAAGTGAGCCAATTAGACACTGCCGCGACCATTTTAGTGGATATGGCGGGCAGCAAAACCACACTGGCTTTGATCCATCATCACTTTAGCGAGCAACTTAAATACTCTTGTCGCATTGGCCTAACTCATCATCAAGACATTGACATCAATGACAACAACACCCTTCTTCCTGGTCCTGTCCCGAGTTTTTTCTTTGCGCCCTCGCAGCTTGCCAAACGCAGCAAAGAACATGGCGCAACGGCCACAATGACACTCATTAACACGGCATTATTAGGTTATATCGATTTTTGTAAAAACAGCATTTCGATTGCACACATTAATGATTTTGAAGCAATAGATCCTGCATACCAAGCGGTACTTGCCGGACAAGCCAATGCATCTGTCGGCATCGTTGTTCACCCAAATGGCTAACTTATGTTGCTTAACAATGGATGTTTACCTTAAGCACATTACCTATTTTAAGAGGTTATTATGGACAATATGCAATTGATTACCTTAGTGAATACTCAAATTATCCCAGTGTGTATTTTTTTGATTATGATGGGTATGGGTCTATCACTGGTCGTAAATGATTTTAAACGAGTTTTTAAATACCCTAAAGCGGCAGCAATAGGGCTCACAAATCAATTAATTCTGCTACCCATTATTGGTTTTGCCTTGGCCAATATCATGCCGTTAGAGCCTGAGTATGCTGTAGGTGTGATGTTGTTAGCCTTGTGTCCTGGTGGCACCACCTCCAATATGTTTTCACATTTAGCCAAAGCCGATGTAGCGCTATCGGTTACTATGACAGCGGTGGCCAGTTTAATTACCGTATTTACCATTCCTGTGGTGCTTAATTATTCTCTAATTCATTTTATGGGTGCTGGCAGTGAGTTTAAATTACCCATTATTGCGACCATGATAAGTTTAATGAAGCTCACCATAGTGCCCATTTGTATAGGGATGTTAATAAGACGCTTTGCCCCTAACCTTGCTGCAAGCACTCAGGTTCATGTATCTAGATTTGGTATTTTGTTTTTAACCTTGTTGATGATTTTTCTTACTTATATCCAACAAGATATTGTTATCCCTGCACTAATAGCCGCAGGTCCAGTGTCGATTATTCTTAATTTATCAACCATGCTGTTGGGTTATTACTCAAGTAAATGGTTTGGGCTTAACTTTGCACAAAGAACATCAATAACAATAGAATGTGGCTTACAAAACAGCACCTTATCAATGTTTATGGCGTTAACATTGTTAGGTAATTACAAAATGTCTTTTACGCCAGCAATATACACTCTCACAATGTTCTTTACCGCAGGGATTCTAGCGGGTATGTTAAATTCTAAGTATGTAAAATCGAAACAGCTTGCAGGTGCTACTGCAAAATAATTAGCCTAACTCATCATAATAACAAAGGTAAAAAATGGAACTTGTCAGTGTAACAATCGAAAACAACGTGCATGTCATTACCCTTAATAACGGTAAAGTCAATGCAATATCTCCTGAGGTGATTAGCCAAATTAATCGTGCATTAGATGAGGCTGAGCAACAAAATGCCGTGGTTATTTTAACTGGGCAACCTGGGATTTTATCTGGCGGTTACGATCTTAAAACAATGAAGCACAGCCCTGAAGCCGCCATTGCACTTGTGACTGCGGGGTCAACATTAGCTCGCAGAATGTTGTCATTTCCTACACCGATAATTGGCGCCTGCTCTGGCCATGCGATTGCGAAAGGTGCCTTTTTAATGCTCAGTTGCGACTATCGCATTGGCTGTCATGGTCCTTTTAAAATCGGCCTTAATGAAGTGGCTATTGGCATGACTATGCACCAAGCAGGCATTGAAATTGCTCGTAATCGCATCCCGCAACATTACCTAACGCGTGCGGTGATCAATGCCGAATTATTTGCCCCCGAACAAGCCGTGTTAGCAGGCTTTCTTGATCAAGTGGTTGAGCCTGATCAACTCATGAACACAGCTCATATGGTGGCTAAACACATGCAAACGCTTAATATGCCAGCACATTTAGGCACCAAATTAAAAGAGCGACAGTCGATACTCGCCTCATTGGATGAGGCGATAGAGCAAGATAAGCACATCACACTTAATTTATAAGGACATCACGATGCTATCGCACAAAACCTACCAAACCTTAACGGTCGACATTACCGACAAAGTGGCTCACATTGTGCTGAATCGACCAAATGAATTGAATTCAATGAATGTCGACTTTTGGCATGAATTTCCTAGTGTCATACATGACATCAACAATCAATCTGCAGCGCGTGCCATTGTGATTTCATCTACTGGTAAGCATTTTTGCGCCGGCATGGACTTAGGCGTGTTTACAGCCACAGGCGCTGATAACACTATTGAATTGGGCCGCAAGCACGATCATTTACGCCGTTTAGTCCTTAAACTTCAAGATTGCTTTACTGTACTTGAAACTGCCCGAATGCCGGTACTCATGGCCATTCATGGTGGTTGTATTGGTGGTGCGCTTGACATGATCAGCGCCGCTGATTGCCGCTACTGCACTCATGATGCATTTTTTAGCATCGAAGAAACCAAACTCGGTATGACAGCAGATGTCGGTACCTTACAACGTTTACCCAAATTAATTTCCATGGGCTTAGTGAAAGAGTTAGCCTTCACAGGCCGCAGAATGACCGCTGCTGAGGCTAAAGATTCAGGCTTAGTTAATCAGGTGTATCCAGACCATGAAACAATGCTTGCTGCGGTATTTGATATTGCAAAAGAGATTGCGGCGCGCTCGCCGCTGGCGGTTACCGGCTGTAAAGAAATGATTAATTATGCCCGCGATCACAGTGTCGCCGACAGTCTACAATATATGTCGGTTTGGCAAAGCGGTATGTTTCAACCGCAAAATGACATGATGGAAGTCTTTAATGCTAAGGCGCAAAATCGCGCTCCTGAATTTGAAGAGTTAACACCCATCGACCCTGTAAAAATATTCTAATATCAATCAGGAAAATAAGTGATCAGCGATTGCCTAATGAAAATCGTATAGAGTGTAAATCGTTTAAAATAAGGTAGAAATTTCAGCGTACTCCTTGTTCTACCTTCAACATGTTTAACGACGTTATAAGCGATATTAACCTGTAAGCATGATCACTTTTTATTCTGATAGATATAAGTAATGGGTTTGCGTAAACCGCACTGGATGAATTATTTTAACAGTAATTGACGCTGAGCCCTTAGAGCAAATTATGACAAAACCATTAATTAATCTCGTGCATGCTAATGGCTTCCCTGCTGGCAGCTATAAAACATTTTTACATCAGTTTGAAAACGATTACCGAACCGTTGCCCACAATCAGTTTGGCCATAATGCCTTATATCCAATTCACAGTAACTGGCAGCATCTGGTAACAGAACTTGCTGAATTTATAAAGAAACAAGATGAAAAAGTCATTTGTGTTGGCCATTCATTTGGTGGCGTTATTTCATTTATTGCCGCCTGCCAACACCCTGAGTTGTTTCGCGGTTTAGTCATGCTAGACCCGCCTGTTGTCACCGGTGCTTTTTCACATTTACTGAGTTTTATCAAACGAACTCCATATATAGACAAGCTTTCACCGGCTGGAAAAGCAAAAACACGGCAAAGCCATTGGCCAGAAAACACAAATTTGGTTGATTATTTTTCACAGAAAAGTTTGTTTAAAGATTTTGACCCGCGTTGCTTGCAAGACTACGCCTCATCTTGTGCAGTGCAGCGTAATAATCGGTTAGAGCTAAGTTTTTCGCCCGCTGTAGAAGCTGATATTTTTAGGCACTTACCCACTAATTTATCTCAGTTTAAACATAAACTAACGGTACCCGCTAAACTCATTTACGGTGAAAAAACCACTATCTTTCCAATTAAACATTTTAAGCGTTTTGCTAAATTAAACGACATCGATTTAATGACGTTACCTAAGGGCGGCCACATGTTTCCATTAGAACAGCCCGAAAACACTGCTGCCATGGTCAAAGAGATTATTAAAGATTGGTAACAGCAATAGTCGGTGTTGATTAAATAGCAATAAAAGGAGTGTGCAATGCTAAAGCCAACGACATTGTTAACCGCCCTTACCTGTGGCTTGGGATTAAGTTTTTCTGTGTTCGCGTTACCGTTAGATAAAATACAACTCCCTCAGGGATTTAGTATTGATATTTACGCTGACAATATCGAAAACGCACGCCAAATGGCACTGGGCGATAAAGGCACGGTATTTGTGGGCAGTCGCAAGGCTGGTAATGTATATGCGCTTATAGACAGTAATAATGACTTTAAAGCCGACAAACAGATCGTTATTGCGAAAGATTTGTTTATGCCATCAGGATTAGCATTTCATAATGGCAGTTTGTATGTTGCAGAGGTCGATAAAATCTGGCGTTACCCTAACATTGAAAACACCTTACCTAGCATCCCTAAACCAGAATTAGTTTTCGATAAGCTACCTAATAAAGCCCACCATGGTTGGAAATTTATTACCTTTGGACCCGATAGCCATTTATATATTCCCGTTGGCGCACCCTGCAATGTATGTGAAAGTGATTTACCTTTTGCGTCCATCTTAAAACTCAATGTCGACACTAAACAAACCACGATTGTGGCTAAAGGTGTGCGTAATAGCGTTGGGTTTGATTTTCATCCCGTTACCGGCGATTTATGGTTTACCGACAACGGCCGCGACATGATGGGCGATGATTTACCTGATGATGAGCTTAATCATGTCACTCAAACTGGCCAACACTTCGGTTTTCCTTTTATTCACAACTCTGACATCAATGACCCCGATTTTACTAACCCTACCATTGCCAAACTCAACACGCCTCCAGTATTAGCTTTAGGCGCTCATGTTGCCGCATTAGGCATGGAGTTTTATCAAGGCAAGCAATTTCCTGCCGCTTATAAACACTCAATCTTGATTGCACAACATGGCTCGTGGAACCGCACAAACAAAGTCGGTTACCGTGTAATGCAAGTCGTACTTGAAGGCAATAAGGTGATAGATTACAAACCCTTTGCCACAGGTTGGCTTGATGGCGAACAAAGCTGGGGGCGTCCAGTTGATGTAATGACTCTGGCAGATGGTTCTATCTTGATATCAGATGACTTTGCCAATGCAATTTATCGGGTGAGTTATACCCAGTAGCGTTAAGGTTTAACTTAACCACTGTGCAACGATACTCAATGAAATCAACTCTTTGATACGCGGTAAACCCATCCCTTGGCGCTCTGTGTCATAGCCGCGATGACATCAGCTGTATGGGTATCTTCGATTTAACCTTATTTGTGGTTGAACGATCTAACGCATTTTTTTACAAAAACTTGTTAGCTATTTTCTCATCGTCTAATTTTCACGTCGTCCTAATTTTCACGTCGTCCCGGTAATGCTTTTGAGCCGGGACCCAGGTGTTTGTACTTTTTATGGTCTGCGCCCACACCAGATCAAGAATGGTTGAGGCTATCTAACTAAACAAAACTAGGGGGTGAGGTGGCAATACTCAATGAAATCACTTCTATGACACGCGGTAAACCCCTCCATGGGCGCTCTGCGAAAACATCCGTGTTTTCGAAGGTCATAGCCGCGATTACATCCGCCGTATAGTTATCTTCGATTTAACCTTGTTTGTAATGGGAAGATCTAACGCATTTTTGGATAGAAGCTTGTTAGCTATTTTCTCGTCGTCCTAATTTTCACGTCGTGGCGCCTCGCCAATTGTAAAGCATGTAACTGTAAGGTTTTATTTGGCGTCAACATGGCATTCACTTACCGACACGCGCAAGTACATCCATGTAGCTCGACCGACCCGTCCGTGGGTCGGACGGTCGGCTCGCAAACCACCATGATGAAGCTGTCAATGTTTGTCTTATCAGCAAGTTTTAAAGAATAGTTTAGTGAGGTGCATGCGTTGGTCAGGTCACGTATTCTTTTGTAAAATGTCTTCAACGGCCTCAAGTTCAGAGTTGAATTTGGGCTGTTTGCAAGCAATATACGTAACTTATCCATGTACACAGATTGTGTTTAAAATATGGCAACTTAACGTCGTCCCGGTAATGCTTTTGAGCCGGGATCCAGGTGTTTGCTTCTACTTTTGTACTTATGGCCTGCGGCACTAACGTCGTGGTGCCTCGCCAATTGTAAAGCATGTAACTGTAAGGTTTTATTTGGCGTCAACATGGCATTCACTTACCAACACGCGCAAGTACATCCATGTAGCTCGACCAATCCATGGGCGCTCTAGGTCATAGCCGCGATGACATCAGCTGTATGGATATCTTCGATTTAACCTTGTTTGTCATTAAAAGATTTAATGCATTTTTTGACAGATATTAGCTAAAGGGGCAAGTTTTGAACTTGTTTAATAAACGTTAACCTGACACCACTAAATTTTTTAGTGCTTGAATACGAATGCAGTACATTACATAAAATGGTATTAATCGATACATTGTAAAAACGAATATCTACAAGTACAGGTTTTTATGGGTTTTAAACAAAACAAACTCCGACACAAATACACCGCGACGGTTCATTTTTTTGTTTTTATGTGGGCTGCTCTTGTCGGGGGGAATGCATACGGTTCAGAACCAATCCCTTATCAATCTGACTGGTTAAAAAATCATTACGCAGAACGAATTGCTCATTTTACAATACAGCCTCTGAGATCTGGTGATATTGTATTTATTGGCGACAGTATTACTGAGCAAGGGCTAAATTGGGCAATAAGGTTTAACGACCTGCGAGTGAGAAACCGTGGTATTAGCGGTGACACGACCTATGGTGTTTTGGCTCGCTTAGACGAACTGAAAATGGCACAACCTAAGGCGATATTTTTAAAAATAGGTGTAAACGATATTTTTAATTTTTATTATATTAAACAAATAAAAAACTTATCATCTGTCAGTGAAAACATCGAAAACATCGTGATACAACTAAACGAAGCCCTGCCCAATACGCCTATTTTTGTGCAAAGTATTCTGCCTGATCATCGAGATTTTATCACTGACATGGTGCAAACCGTTAATCAACAAATCAAAACGATTAAACACGCTCGTTTTACCTATATCGATTTACATTCTGCATTTTTGTCCTCAAATGGCACAATGAACAGCTCTCTAACTACCGATGGGACACATTTAAATCAAGCAGGCTACGCACTATGGGCGGAGCAACTGGCTCCAATAATGGCAGAGTTAAAATGAAGTATATTTTTATACTCTATTTTTTGGCGATAAATTTATGCCTTGCAGATGAAAAACCCATACACAGCTATCCAAACGGGGCAACAAAAGCCGTTATATTCAGTTATGATGATGGTGTTATTCAAGATAGAAAATTGGTTGAATTATTTAACCAATATCATGTGGTGGGCACATTTAACTTAAATTCAGGGTTGTTTGGTAAAAAACTACCTTGGATGGAAGCCTTCACTGGTAAACAAGGTGAATACATTAACCTTGATGAAATAAAGTCGCTTTATAAAGGCCATGAAATTGCAAGTCACAGTTACTCACATCCTGGTTTTGCTGGGTTAAACGAAGCGGAACTCAAATTTCAACTGTCTCGCGATCAGCAAATTTTAGCACCGATTAAAGGCAGCCCTTTAAAATCATTTGCTTACCCTTTAGGTTCGTACGATAACGCCGCCATGCAATTAGTTAAACAAGCAGGATTGACCAACGCAAGAACCACAAACGATACCCTTGATTTTGAACTACCCAAAAACCATATGGAGTGGAACCCTACAGTTCATCATGAAAAAGCGATGCCATTAGTTAAACAATATATCGCACTTAAAAGCGAAAAACTGACCGTGATGATGATATGGGGCCACGCTTGGGAGTTTGATAAAAATACCAAAAATAATAATTGGGATTACGCCGAAAAGCTTATTCGGACGGTCTCAAACAAAGATGATATTTGGTATGTATCGGCAGCAGAGTTTATTCAATTTTTAGAAAGTATCAAACAGTAATACAGCCCTGTTAAATCTATACCGATTAATCTCATGCTTACCTTACGTGTTAGTGGCTAAACAAACGTTGGAGCAACAGCACCATCAAGGATCTGCTCTACCGCTAAACTCGCCCATGCATTGTAAATCGGTGCTCCTGGGTGAAACCCATCACTGGCCATCACTTGTCGCATAAAATCGAGCATAGTTAATTCGGGTTGCGGGTTATCTAATGGTAATTTAATTATAGCAAAACGGCTTGTTTGATTGCCTTGCTGATTAAGTTTATGGATTAATTGCGCTAAGCGCTCATTAAACTGATTAGCACGTTGGCCTAAACTCCACCGCAGAGGATGGGGTAAAGCCGGGAATAATCCCAGTGGCGGTAATGCTGTAACGAGTATGAGTTTTGGCTGATAACGCTGACGGATAAGTTCAAAAAATTGCTGTTGTTGCTGCAACCATTTATCGCAACTTACCGATGAGGTGATGTCGTTTACACCAAGTGAGGTGATAATTACATCAAATGTTGATTGCCCTAATATTGGGTGTGCCGGTGTACACTGCTGCTTGAGCGCCTCCAAGGTTGTAGATGTTGTCGCACCAGTTTTGGCAAACAAGGCGTAATTCACATCTAGTGTTGGGCTTAATTGCTCAATAACCTGGCCAAGAAGTGCCTCACTTTGATTAGAAACCCCAACACCCGCGGCGGCTGAGTCGCCTAAAATCAATAAATTTAATGTTGGGTTTGGCCCGGTTTGCCCCACTCGTTCGCCTTCTGGCTCTGGCAACTTTGGTGTTGTGCGACGCACTTTGAGCCCTTGAGCAATCAACAGTGGCGATAAAATAAGTGACACTCCTTGATATAACATCGCTGTCCTTAATATGAATTAACAATTCTAAAATAATACGAGACTAACTTAAGTCTTTAATGGCCCGGCCTATGCCATCTACAGTTAACGGGTACATTTTGTCGCCAACCAGCTTTTGAATAATCGAAATTGAATGATGTACATGCCAATATTGCTCTGGCTGTGGGTTAAGCCAGGCGACTTTATGAAAATGACCGAGTAGCCGATTCATATAATCTATGCCGGGCTTTTCATTCCAATGTTCAACACTGCCGCCTTTGGCGATGATCTCGTAAGGGCCCATAGTGGCATCACCTACAAATATCACTTTATAGTCTGAGCCAAAGGTTCTTATGACTTCTTCTAAATCGATCATGTTATCAAAACGGCGACGATTGTCTTGCCAAACTTTGTCGTACACACAATTATGAAAATAAAAAAAGCGTAGGTGTTTAAATTCGCTGTGTGCGGCTGAAAATAACTCTTCGCAGGTATGAATGTAATCATCCATTGAGCCGCCGATATCAAAAAACATTAGCACTTTTACCGCGTTGTGACGCTCTGGCTCCATGTGCACATCAAGTAAGCCGCCATTTTGGGCGGTAGAACGAATAGTGGTATTAATATCGAGTTTTTCGCTGGCACCTGTGCGGGCAAATTTTCGCAATTTTTTTAATGCTAATTTGATATTACGGGTACCCAGTTCTCGGTCCTGGTCGAAGTTTTTAAACTCACGTTTGTCCCATACTTTCACCGCGCGGTTATTGCGGTTTTTATCCTGACCAACCCTTATGCCTTCTGGGTTATAACCGTAAGCACCAAAAGGCGATGTGCCGCCAGTTCCGACCCATTTATTGCCACCGGCATGGCGTTTTTGCTGTTCTTCTAGGCGCTCTTTTAACGCTTTCATTAATGCTTCTAGCCCGCCAAGCGCCTTAAGTTGGTCTTTCTCTTGTTGGCTTAAGTGTTTTTCAAACTCTTTGCGAAGCCAATCTTCTGGCAAGATCTTATCAAATATATCAATGCTTTCTATGCCTTTAAAGTATTCGGCGAAGGCATTGTCATACTTGTCGTAATGGATCTCGTCTTTCACCATGACAATTTTGGCTAAGTTATAAAACGCGTCCACATCGGCAAACACGACCCCAGCTTTTAATAATGCAATTAAATCCAGTAGTTCACGCAAACTACAGGGTACTTTGTGTTTTTTTAGGGTGAGAAAAAAATCAATAAACACAGCAATACTACCTGTTTCTGCGGCTCATAAAGGCCAGTTTTTCAATTAAGGACACATCCTGTTCATTCTTTAATAATGCGCCAAACAGCGGAATAATATCAGATTGCTTATCAAGTAATGTGTCTTGGGCAATATCATCGGAGATCAGTAGTTTTAACCAGTCGATGAGCTCAGATGTTGACGGCTTTTTCTTAATGCCATTAACGTCGCGCAGATCAAAAAATACTTCTAAAGCCTGAGTTAACAGGGTTTGCTTAACGTTAGGGTGATGCACGTCGATGATTTTTGCCATTTCATCTTTGGTTGGGAATTTAATGTAATGGAAAAAACAACGACGTAAAAAAGCATCGGGCAGTTCTTTTTCATTATTTGACGTGATGATAATAATGGGGCGCTGTTTAGCTTTGATTAATTGTTGAGTTTCATACACATAAAACTCCATTTTATCGAGCTCTTGCAGCAAATCGTTAGGGAACTCAATGTCGGCTTTATCGATTTCATCAATCAATAAAATGGGACGTTGTTCTTCTTCAAACGCCTGCCACAACTTACCTTTGACAATGTAGTTGCCAATATCATGCACTCTGGCATCGCCTAATTGACTGTCACGCAGGCGTGATACTGCATCGTACTCGTATAACCCTTGTTGGGCTTTGGTGGTCGACTTGATGTGCCATTGGTACAGTTTACAGTTAAGCGAGCGAGCTAACTCTTCAGCAAGCTGGGTTTTGCCTGTACCTGGCTCCCCTTTTATTAATAAGGGTTTTTCGAGCGCAATGGCGGCATTAACCGCGAGTGTGAGTTCATTTGAGGCAATGTAGTTGTTGGTACTTTTAAACATGGTCAACCTTTATATTTATTCGTTGTTTTTGATAATGCGTTGAATTATTAAGCAAGTTTAATCGCTACCGGTGTGCCATTAAAAGCCGCATTACCTGTGAGCATATCAACTCGTTTAGCATCTGTTAAATCATTAATACTCACACCGGGTTGAGTGGCGGCTACCGACATTTTGGTGTCAGGTTGATTATGGCCCCAACCTTGCGGCATGGTAACAACGCCGGGTTGTACATCATCGGTAATCACAATGTCTATTTTAATTTCACCAACCGCTGAGCTTACTATTACCTGCTGGCCAGTGTGCGCGCCAAGCTTTTGTGCATCTTGCGGATGCATTTCTAAGGTGCACGGGTTTTTACCTTTAATGAGCCGCTCTGAATTTTGGGTCCAGGTATTGTGGCTTTTCACTAAGCGCCTGCTGATTAAATCAAATGGGTATTGATTATCGCGTGTAGTTTGAGTCATAAACGCCTGCAATCGCGGTAAATCGTCTTGATAAACCTGCGGGAATAAATCAATGTTGCCATTCGCGGTTTTAATCCGCTCTGATAAACACGGCATCAATGGGCCAATATCAATACCGTGTGGATTATCAATTAACGTTTGCAAACTCATGCCCTGCTTACCATATGGTCCTTTTTTAAGCTCCATATCCAAGATCATTTCAGGGGTAATTTGTTGCATTGGGTCATCTGCTGGCACATTAAGCATGCGCGCAGCAATCTCTTTCAATATTTGCCAATCACCGCGTTGCTCGCTGTGCTTTTCAAATAATGGCGCTGAATATTTAACCGTATTTCTCACTGAGAACGAGTTAAAGAAAATATCAAAGTGCGAGTTTTCGACGCCCGTGGTGCCCGGTAAAATGATGTCAGCGTATTGAGTGGTTTCATTGAGGTAAATATCAATCGATACCATGTACTCAAGCTCACTAAATGCTTCAGCCAATTTATGGCCACTGGGCGCTGATAACACAGGATTACCCGCAATCGTAATTATGCTTCTAATTTGCCCTTCTCCTGGGGTTTGAATTTCTTCTGCTAATGCTGCAACCGGAAACTCACCATTAAAAAACGGTAATTTGCGCACACGGGATTGGTGTTGGCCAAATGAGCTTTTATGACCCGCCTGGTGATTACGCAATAAATCAAATGCCGGTTGCGGAAACATTGCTCCGCCTGCTCTATCAAAGTTGCCGGTAATAATATTGAGCACATTGGTGAGCCATAAACAAATGCCGCCAAAGCTCTGGGTTGATGCACCCATGCGGCTATAACAAACTGCTGAGTCGGCTGCAAGCATTTGCGCTGATAAGGTTTCAATGACTTCTACCTCAATGCCTACCAATGGGCTAACAACTTGTGGCGAGTAATCTCTTACTAGATTTTCGATGTCACCTAACCCATCAACTTTATCGCTTAAATGGCGTATATTGACCTTGTTATGCGCAAACACGCAATGGATTAATGCCAGCAATAAAAAAGCGTCTTTTTCGGGGCGAATAAACACATGTTGGTCGGCTATTTTGGCGGTGCGGGTTTTGCGCGGATCAACCACCACCACTTTACCACCGCGTTTTTGAATGGCTTTTAAGCGACCTATCACATTAGGGGCTGTCATCATACTGCCATTTGACACCACAGGGTTTGCGCCAATAATGAGCATAAAGTCGGTGCGGTCAATATCAGACACCGGAATTAACATACCTGCGCCAAACATAAAATTAGCCGCAACATGATGCGGTAATTGGTCGGCAGAAGCTGAGCTAAACCGATTAAGGGTGCCAAGGGATTTCATAAACGGTTTGAGAAATAACGCATTACCTAAACTGTGGGCATTTGGATTACCCAAATACACCGCTAATGCATTTTTGCCATGTTGTTGCTGAATATGTTTGAATTTGTCGACGATTTCGCTAAACGCATCATCCCAACTGATGGCTTGCCAACCTTCAGCGGTACGTTTTATTGGGGTTTTTAAGCGGTCTTTATCGGTATAAAAATCTTCTAAAGCCAACGCCTTAGGGCAGTTATAGCCCTGGCTGAATGGGTCAAGTTGATCGCCTTTTATGGCAATAATTTGCCCGTTTTGGTAACTAATGTCTAGGCCACACATGGCCTCACAGATATTGCAATTTCGATAATGGCTTTTGATTTCGCTCATATTGTTTACCTGCTTGGCCAGATGTAAAAACAGCACAATCGGTAGCAATTGTGCTGATGGATTAAGGGTTAAATTTTAACGATTAATTTGCCTTTGTTCGCACCGGTAAAGAACAAATTAAGCCCTGTCATCGCTGATTCAAGCCCCTCTAACACATGCGCGCGATGTTTAATCTGGCCGTTCATGACATAGGGTGTTAGTTTTTGTAATAAAGCCGGTACGTCGCCAAAGTGATCTGGCATGGTGAAACCTTGAATGGTTAAGCGTTTTTTTATTACTTGGATCCAGTTTGGCCCAAGATCAGGTACTGATTTTGGATAATCTGCAATCATGCCGCACACCACAATACGCCCGTGGGCATTCATTCTGGCAAATACATGGTGTTGAATAGGACCACCGGTGTTTTCAAAATAAATATCAACGCCCTTTGGCGTTAACTCAGCGAGCTTGGCGGCAATATCATCGGTTTTGTAGTTTATCGCTCCGTCAAAACCTAACTCATTGACAATCCAATCTGCTTTTTCATCGCTACCAACAACACCTATCACCGTTAAACCATCAGCTTTAGCCAGTTGCCCTACAATAGAGCCCACTGAACCCGCAGCACCTGACACCACAATGGTTTCGCCTGGCTTAGGTTTACCCACATTAAAAAGCCCTTGGGTGGCGGTTAACCCTGGTAATGCAAATACAGATAAAATAGCTTCGTCGGGTAAAGGCGCGGTGACTTTGTTTAACCCTGGGCCATTACTTAAAAAATATTCTTGCCAACCCATCATGCCCATTACGCGATCACCGGCCTTAAAATCTGGGTGTTTGCTTTCAACCACTTCGCCAATGCCAGAGCTGCGCATCACCTCGCCTAACTCAACTGGCGGAATGTAACTTTCAGTGTCGGGGCTCATCCAACCAAACATGGCTGGGTCAAGGGACATATGGCTTTGTTTCACCAGAAATTGGCCATCGCTTACGATTGGCATTGGCTTTTGCACTACTTCAAATAATTCAGGACCAACTGGGCCGCCTTGTGGACGAGCGATAAGATTGATTGCGGTAAATGTGCTCATGGTTTTCTCTCTCAGTGGTTAGTTGTTTCGCCGTCAATGGCGTTGTATTTATCGTATTGCTTTACATTAACTGTTTAATATTTTTAATTTGATCAATGCGTTGGTGTTTATAAAAGTGTTTAAAGTGCAAGGCCAATTTTTCGCTTTCTACAAACACTTGTTGCCAGTATTTAATTCGTTGCTGTGGCGCTAGTTCCACAAAGTCTTTGCGATCGGGTATTTTTTGATAGGGCAAAGAGGCAACAAACTCGGCAGATGGACACAGCAACACGGTTTTATCGTAATGCTGTAATCTGACATTACGAGACAAATTTTTATCAAACCAACCTGCTTTTAACGTTGAACTAAAATGCGGATATAAGGTTAAGCCGTCATTTTGAATATTAAAATCAAAGTGGTAGTCAATTATGCCGCCGTCACGATACATGCCTTTAGGACAATCAGGAATGTCGTTAATGCCTTGCATTACCATCGGGATTGAGCCCGACGCTAGCAATGCTCGTTTGATATTATCTGTCGTTAAACTGACTGAGGTTGTAGGTAAGTTATCTGGATCGGTTAATAACAGATCACTCTGATTATGTTGAAAAATATACCGCTCATACTGTTTTTTGAGTAATGGCCGACGTAATGCATTGTTAATAAAACTTTTGGTTAGACCAAGACCCTGCTTAAATTTGTTTTCTGAAGCGACCAAGCCATTGCATTTTGCCACAATAAAATGGGCTTTAAATACGGGGTTATTAATGATTTCATCTGCCCCTGTATTGCCAAATAAGGCTTCAAGTAACTCAAAGGCTTTAGTGGTGATTTCAACAGGTTGAGGCTTTTTATCGTCTGAATAGACTGTCTCACTATAGTTTTTTGCCAAACGCTCTATTGCGGCTACGGGATCATTTTGGGCAAAACAGGCAGCACGAAAAGCCCCTGCACTTGACCCAATTAAGTTTAAAGGTTGTTGCCTGCCATTAAAAAATTCGCCAAATAAATATTTATCTAAACCAAACAAGGTAAACCATTTCGGGCCGCCACTGGCACCCAAAAAAGCGTTAAATAGATCAGGAGAAAATCCATCTCTTTGTATTGTTTTTAACGCCGTATCACCGGCATAAATTTCTAACATAAATTGTTTATTTCATACTCAAACAGCTACTCAAATGCCATGTTTAAATTAAAAACATGACGATTCGCCATAGAAAAGAGATTAACTGAAGTTGATTGATACACTGAGTCGGCATGGCACCGACTCAGTACTAAGGATTAACTATGCCTTGCTGCGTAAGTCTTTACGCAATACTTTGCCCACATTACTTTTTGGTAATTCATCCATAAATTCAATAGTTTTAGGGCGTTTATAGTTAGTGAGCATTTTGTTGCAATGGTCAAAGATATCTTGCTCGGTTAGGTTAGGATCTTTACGCACAATGTACACTTTTACCCGCTCACCGGTTGCATCACAAGACACACCCACCGCAGCGGCTTCAAGTACGCCTTCATGTGCCACAATCACTTCTTCGATTTCATTAGGGAATACATTAAAACCAGACACAATAATCATGTCTTTTTTACGGTCAACAATCCTAAAGAAGCCGTTTTCATCCATGGTGGCAATATCGCCCGTGGCTAGCCAACCGTCTCTTAATACTTCATCGGTGGCTTTTTGGCGATTGTAATAACCTTTCATCACCTGAGGGCCTTTAACCCACATTTCACCTGGTTCACCTAAAGCCACATCTTCACCGTCTGCACCCACTAAACGAACGTCTGTCGATGATGCTGGTAAGCCAATTGAGCCATTGTAACTTTTTTGATTATAGGGACTCATGGTTACCAGTGGCGCACATTCTGTTAAACCGTAACCTTCCAGTAAACGGCTTTTGGTCACGCGCTCCCAGTGTTCTGCTACAGGGCGTTGTACTGACATTCCGCCACCAAAACCCATTTTTAATGCACTAAAATCGAGTTGATCAAACCCTGGCGTATTAAGCAAACCATTAAATAGCGTATTTACCCCAGTAATAACGGTAAATTTATACTTGGCTAACTCTTTAACAAAGCCTGGCATATCACGCGGATTAGTGATTAATAAGTTAATGCCGCCAAAGGGTAAAAAGGCCAGGCAATTAGAGGTCAATGCGTAAATATGGTAAAGCGGTAGTGCAGTAACAATGAGTTCTTTGCCGACTTCATACACATTTTTGGTCACAGCATTGGACTGTTCGAGGTTAGCAACCATATTGCGGTGAGTTAGCATTGCGCCCTTTGATGGGCCTGTGGTGCCACCGGTATATTGTAAAAAAGCCAAATCTTCACCATTGATGTCTACAGGTGTAAAAGTGTGTTTGCTGCCTTTGGCCATGGCATCATTAAATTTAACCGCATTTGGGATATCAAACGCAGGGACAAGCTTTTTAACGTGTTTAATTGCACCGTTAACTAACGCGCCTTTGATAAGCCCTAAGCGGTCGCCTACACCAGTAGTAATAACATGCTTTACATCCGTTTTATTGATAACTTGCTGCAATACATGAGCAAAGTTTTCAAGAATTAGAATGCCCTTTGCACCAGAGTCTTTTAATTGATGTTCTAGTTCACGGGCTGTATACAATGGATTGACATTAACAACGGTTAGCCCTGCGATGAGTGCACCAAATAAAGCGATAGGATATTGCAAAGTATTGGGGATCATAATGGCAAACTTATCGCCTTTTACTAACCCTAAATTATGTTGTAAGTAGGCTGCAAAATCAGTAGCTTGCTGTTCAAGCTGTTGATAAGTGATACTCACATCCATGTTAATGAATGCCGTATTACTTGCGTATTGTTTGGTATATTTAAAAAATAATTCTGCTAAAGAGCGGTATTTATCGGGATCTATTTCAAACTCAACCCCAGGTGGATAACTCTTTTCTAGCCAAATCCTTTCCATAATACTCTCCCCAATGTTGACAAAATGATCTGTAGCCATTTAATTAGCTACTGTCATTGTTATTGTTTTTCTTTTTTACAATGCTTTAACCTACACTTAGTTTTACAAGACTTCAAACAAACCAGCTGCGCCTTGCCCGCCACCAATACACATACTGATGACAACGTATTTAACCCCACGGCGTTTGCCTTCAATTAATGCGTGCATCACCATGCGTGTGCCACTCATACCATAAGGATGCCCAATCGATATAGCACCTCCATTGACATTTAATTTATCAGCGGGAATGCCGAGTTTGTCGGCACAATAAATCACCTGTACCGCAAAGGCTTCATTGATTTCCCATAAGCCGATGTCATCCATGGTTAAGCCATTGCGTTCAAGCAACTTTGGAATGGCATAAATTGGCCCAATACCCATTTCGTCCGGCTCACAACCAGCAACCACCATGCCTCGATAAGCGCCTAAGGGTTTAAGGCCGCGCTGTTCGGCTAATGATCGCTCCATTACAACGACGGCCGCTGCGCCATCAGACAATTGCGATGCATTACCACCAGTAATAGAACCGTTATCTTTTACCGCTTTTAAACCGGCTAAGCCTTCAAGGTTAGTTGATGGACGATTACCCTCATCTTGAGTCAGAGTGACTTCCTGCTTACTGATTGCTCCGCTGTCTTTGTCCATGACTAATTTAGTGCAGGAAACCGGCACAATTTCATCATCAAACTTACCGGCTTCTTGTGCTGCTGCAGTGCGTTGTTGTGAAGTAAGCGCATAGGCATCTTGGCGTTCACGGGAAATATCATATCGATTTGCCACAATTTCGGCCGTATCAAGCATGGGCATATAAATCGCAGGACGATAAGCTTTTACACTTGGGTCTACGGCGCGGTGCATGTTCATTTTATCGTTTTGCACCAAACTGATTGAATCACACCCGCCAGCGACGACCACCTTGGCACCGTCAACCACAATATGGTTTGCGGCAATGGCAATTGACATTAGGCCAGATGAACATTGGCGATCAACTGTCATGCCTGGCACAGAAACAGGTAAGTTAGCTGCCATTGCGACCTGGCGTCCAAAGTTCATGCCTTGGTTGCCCTGAGTTAATGCCGCGCCAAAAATACAATCGTCAATTTCATTTGGGTCGATCCCAGCACGCTCAACGGCGGCGTTAACTGCCACTGCTGACAAGGTTGGCGCAGATAAATCATTAAATGCACCACGGTAGGCTTTGCCTATTGGAGTTCGTGCGACAGATACAATAACGGCTTCTCTCATGACAAGGTCCTTTTATTCTTATTGTTTAAAATTAGGGCTAATACAACGGCCGGTTAATGATTTATCATGAACAGGTAACGTGTTATGCCTGTTGTGATTTCATGAACGCCATGGCTTTCATGATAAATTTTTCACCTTGTTGAGCGCCCGATACCAGCGCCTGTTGGTTGTCTTGCGCCGTTAATTTAGGCCAATTTTCTCGTACCGCTTCAGGGCTTTGTTTAGCAGTTGGAATAAAGCAGCCGTCTGTTTCAAAAATGCTTGCGCTTGAATAACCGCCAGCGCCTGCACATAGAATAAATCGGTTAGGTGCGGCTTCATCACACAGGGTCAACATGCCTGCAGTAACCGCCTCTGGCGCAAAGGCTTTAACGATTTCTTCTGGCATTAAATCTTCTGTCATACGGGTACCAGCGGTGGGCGCTAATGCATTAATGTGAATATTATTTTTTGCACCTTCAAGTACTAGCGTGTTCATTAACCCAATGACTGCCATTTTTGCGGCACCATAATTGGACTGTCCAAAATTGCCGTACATGCCGCTTGATGACGTTGTCATAACAATTCGGCCATAATTTTGCTGTTTCATGATTTCCCAAACGGCTTTAGTGCAGTTAACTGAGCCCATTACATGCACGTCCATCACCAGTTTAAAATCATCTAAGGTCATTTTAGAAAACGACTTATCGCGCAAAATCCCAGCATTGTTAATGAGAATGTCAACACGCCCCCATTTGTCCATGGTTTGCTGCACCATGTCTTGGACTTCATCAAAATTGGCTACATTTGCACCATGACTGATGGCCTCTCCACCCATGGCTTGAATTAATTCAACCACCTCTTTTGAGGCAGCAGAAGAAGCGCCGCTACCATCGCGTGCACCGCCAAGATCATTGACCACGACTTTAGCGCCACGTTTAGCCAACTCCAACGCATGTGAGCGGCCTAATCCATTACCTGCACCTGTAACTATGGCAACTTGCCCTGCAAAACTGATAGTCATATTGAACCTCTCACTGTGCTGATTATTTTATTGTTATCTTTGTTGTCGCAGTTTTATTAGTTGTGTGATTACTGACTAAAATGAAACCAAATGAATAGCTAATAGTTAATAGGGCTAAGTGTGGCATTTACTATTAATGACTATTACACCCTATAAACCCTCGTTATTTGACCATTTGCACCGATATCCACTCAGCAACCAAGGCTGGCGTATCTATACCTTCGATTTCTATGGTGACTTCGGTTGATATACGAAATTGACCAGGCTTTTTTTCTTCTATCGACAAGGTTTTGGCATGGGCTCTTATGCGACTATTAACCGTTACCGGCTGCAAAAATCGTACTTTATCGAACCCAGCATTCAGCCCCATGTAAAAACCGTCGATAATAACGCTAAACTCTTCCGCAAAATGCGACAGCATAGATAACGATAAAAAGCCATGAGCAATGGTTGAGCCAAAAGGCGTGGCTTTTGCCTTTTCTTCATCAACGTGAATAAACTGGTGATCTAAGGTGCAATCAGCAAATTGGTTAATCTGCTGTTGGTTGATTTGATGCCACTGAGTGGGTGCGGCTTGATGGCCAATATAATTTGCAATGTTATTTCGATTAATCACTGTTGGCATTATCCTGTCCTCGTTTGCTTTCGCAACACAATCCATGAATGAAAATTAAGCGATAACTCATGCTAATTGGGCTAAGTTAATTAAACAAATGAATAGTTTTGATACCTGGATATTAACCAAATGAATAGTGGTGGGGTGAAAAATAAAAAAAAGCACCATTTAACATAAATGATGCTGGTTATTTTTTAGATCATTGATCTGCATGTTTGAGCTACATAATTGAGCTAAATGCCCCTACGCAACTCAGCGTTGCTGAAAAAGTTGGCTGTGATAACTTCAACTCAGGGTAAGTTATCAAAACCAATCGCTGTGCATGTCATAACTGGTGCTGTCAGTGTTAATAAGTAACCTAGACCACAATTCAATTTCAGGTAACTCAAATCGGTAAAAATACTGAGCTGCCTGTAACTTGCCCTGATAAAAATTAAAGTCGTCCTGGTGAGGTTGGTGCGATAAGGCATCAGTGGCAACCATACTTTGTTTTAACCATAACCAGGCGATAATCACATGGCCAAATAGCTCAAGGTATTTAACCGAGTTAGACAAGGCTAAATCAATATTCTTGGTTGCCATACTGGTCATTACCGCATCGGTTGTGCTGTTAAGTGTGTTTAGTGCATCACTGAGTTTGTGAGTGTATTCCTGTAAACTATTGTATTGCTTAGCACTTTCTATGGTTTTTGCGATTTCGTGTAGGGTTGCTTTATAGCCCTGCATGTTATTCATCGGCACTTTACGAGTGAGCAAATCTAACGATTGGATCCCGGTAGTGCCTTCATGGATTGGGTTTAACCGATTATCGCGGTAAAACATTTCAACGGGATGCTCATTAATGTAACCGTGCCCACCCATCACTTGTATTGCCAACGAGTTGGCTTTAGGCCCATATTCTGACGGCCAGGTTTTAATGATTGGGGTTAAAAAGTCTAATAAGGTATGGGCGTGTTGACGCTGCTCTTCGGTCTCGGCGGTATGTTCATCGTCACTTAACTGCGTGCCGTATAGCACCAATGCTAAAGCTCCTTCGGCATAGGCTTTTTGTGCTAAAAGCATTCGCTTTACATCAGCATGTTCAATGATATTGACCATGGGTGATTGCGGATCTTTACATGAGGGTAAACGCCCTTGAGGGCGATTTTTTGCATAATCAACAGAGTATTGATAACCCGCCACAGCCAGTACCGCACCGCTAGTACCCACCATAATGCGGGCTTCATTCATCATGTGGAACATGTACTTTAAGCCGCAGTTTTCTTCACCGACCAAATAACCCACTGATCCGTTTTTTTCACCAAAACTCAACGCCGTAGAGGTTTGAGCGCGGCCCCCCATTTTGTGGAATAACCCTGCAAGGGCCACTTCGTTATCTGCACCAGTAGAACCGTCTTCATTGAGTAAAAACTTTGGCACCACAAATAGCGAAATACCTTTCACCCCTTTTGGTGCACCCTGAATGCGCGCAAGCACTAAATGCACTATGTTTTCGCTTAAATCGTGATCGCCACCTGAGATATAAATTTTATTACCGCTAATGCGATACGTGCCATCATCTGCTTTTACGGCTTTAGTGATGAGATCACCTAATGACGAGCCACTGCCTGGCTCTGTCATCGCCATGGTGCCCATAAATCGGCCTTCACGCATGGGTTTAACCCAGGTATTGATTAACTCAGGGCTACCATGAGCTTGTAATAAATTGGCATTGGCTGTGGTGAGCATGTTGTAACCCATACCCACACCGCCAGCTACGGTTAAATAAGATGCCGCAGCACTGGCAATAATTGGCGGCAGTTGCATTCCCCCCAAATCATAATCAGCAGTAGCAGAGCCTATACCTGATTGATTAACTGCATCGATTGCGGTTTTAAGCTCTGGAATGATATGCACTTTTTTGCCATCAAACGTGGGCTGGTGCGTGTCTAATTTTTGCCTGATCGGAAGGAAGTACTTTTCGGCAATGGTTTTTGCTGTGCTAACCACTTCATTAAAGGTTTGGCGATCGTGATCCTGATAACGCGACCGATTAACTAAGCTTTCACTGTCAAATAGCTCATAAAGCATAAATTCAAGATCGCGTTCATTCATTAATGTTGCTGGCATAATATTCTCTTCTTATCTTTTAATGCGTAACCCAATGGTGATGGCTAAATTACCTGCCTTTAAAAGGCTGACACACCACCATCAACGGCAATACATTGCCCTGTCATGTAAGTATTTGCTGGCGACAACATCATCAGCATTACAGCAACAATCTCTTTGGGCTCACCAAGGCGGTTCATCGGTGTGCCACGGGCCATTTTCTTTTGCTTTTCTTCATCGGCAAAATTGGTGACCATAGGAGTTAAGGTAAAAAACGGGCAAATGGCATTAATGCGAATGTTGTCGCGGCCATATTCCACTGCACCGGTTTTGGTTAAGCCAATCACCGCATGTTTTGCCATTGCATAAGCACTGCCTCTAGCTGCCCCACCTAAACCAGCCATTGAACTGACATTTAAAATGGTGCCCTCGCCTTGCTTAAGCATTTGGGCAATTTGATGGCGCATGCCAAATTGAACCCCTTTAACGTTAATCGCAAATTGGCGGTCCATGATTGACTCGTCAATCATGTGCAGCGGCATAAATTCATGGGCAATACCTGCGTTGTTAACCCCAATATCAACGCGGCCAAAATACTCAAGCGCGGTGTCGACCATGGCTTTACAAGATTCATCTTTTGATACATCGCATTTCATAGCGACAATTTCAGCGCCAGTAGCCGCGATATCGTCAGCCACCTGATGAACACCGGCTTCGTTAATGTCGCTGATGACGAGTTTTGCGCCACGCTTTGCCAATTCTTGTGCTAGTAACTGACCAAAACCCTGTGCAGCGCCAGTAATAACAGCAACTTTGCCAGTAAAATCTAATAATGGATCCATGCGAGTAACTCCTGTAATTGATGGTCTTGTTGTATTGTTTTTGTCATTGATTATTTTGCGTTGTTAATCACTTGCAATGCCATTTGCGCCAGCGGTGCAACAAAAGCGCCTACTTTGTTGGCATTTTCGTTTGAAGCATTGCCTTCGGCTGCGCGTTTAGCCACGCCCTGTGCAATTGCACCTAAACGGAAAAAACTAAAAGCAAGATAAAATGGCCAATTGTCGATTCGGTCAATGCCCATGCGTTGACAATATTGCGCCACATAGTCTTCTTCACTCGGAATGCCTAAACTGGCTCTATCAATGTCTTTTAAACCGTCAATGGTTCCCATGCCAGCAGGCATACGCAGTTGCATGCATTGATAGGCAAGATCGGCAAAAGGATGGCCTAAGGTAGATAACTCCCAGTCAAGCAAGGCAATAACACTGGGCTTATCTTTTGCAAACATCATATTGTCTAAACGAAAATCACCGTGAACCAGGCACACACGACCGTCATCGACGGGTAAGTTGTCTTCTAGCCATTTAATAAGTACATCCATAGCAGGAATATTTTGAAGTTCGGTGAGTCGATATTGCGAGGTCCAACGCCCTAACTGACGCTCAAAATAATTACCGGCTTTGCCGTAATCAGTTAACCCAATGTCATCTACATTAATGCTGTGTAACGCTGCAAGCACTCTATTCATCTCGCTGTACATGGCCCCACGTCGCTCGTTGGTGTCAATTTCAGCCAATGACGCGCTCCAATACACAGTGCCGTCGCAATATTCCATCACATAAAACATAGAGCCAATAATGCTCAGGTCTTCACACAGGTGATACACCTTTGCAACCGGCACATCTGTGCCATTTAATGCATGTAACACGCGATATTCTCGGTCCACTGCATGAGCTGACTTGAGTAATTTTCCGGGTGGCTGACGACGCAAAACATAAACGCCCGACTGAGCGGTCACTTTATAAGTAGGATTAGATTGCCCACCCGAGAACTTTTCAAGTGTAATTGGCCCTTGAAAGCCCTCAACATGGTGCTGCAAATAAGCACTCAGCTTTTCATTATCAATAGGAAACGTATGTGGCATTTCTAAATACTCTTATTATTGAATAGATTGGATTAGATTAATGACAGTCATAAAATGATAATGGCAGGCCAACTCACCCCAGAAATTATTGGCCTGCCTGCAAGGTTATTGCGTTACTTTTTTCACTAAATCACGGCCAAGTTGCATCATATGAACTTGATCAGGGCCGTCAGCTAAACGCAGAGTGCGCTGGCCTGCCCAGGCATGGGCTAAAAAGGTATCTTGACTCACACCAACAGCGCCATGACATTGAATGGCACGGTCTATTACATCAAGCGACATACTAGGCGCCACGATTTTTATCATGGCAATGAGGTCTTTAGCGGCTTTATTACCTTCGGTGTCCATTTTTTGCGCGGCTTTTAACGTCATTAAACGCGCTTGTTCAATTTGGCAGGCCGATTTGGCAATATCTTCACGTACAGATTGTTGTTTAATCATAGGTTGACCAAACACAATGCGCTCACTCACACGTTTGCACATTAAATCTAACGCACGCTGTGCAATCCCAACTGAACGCATACAATGGTGAATGCGCCCCGGCCCCAAGCGACCTTGGGCGATTTCAAAGCCTTTACCCTCACCCACAATAATGTTGTCTACTGGTACACGCACATCGTTAAAGGTCACTTCTGCGTGGCCTTCTGGTGAATCATCGTAGCCAAATACTTTCATTGGCCTAACCACCTTAACACCTGGGGTTTTCATGGGTACAAGCACTTGAGATTGTTGAATATAGCGGTTGCTGTTATGAGGGTCGGTTTTACCCATCACAATCATAATTTCACATTGTTTACGACACGCGCCGCTAATGTAAAACTTACGGCCATTAATGACATATTCATCACCATCACGGACAATGCTTAATTCAATGTTGGTTGCATCGCTTGAGGCAACTTCGGGTTCTGTCATGGCAAATGCCGAGCGAATTTTGCCTTCAAGCAGTGGCTCTAACCACTGCTTTTTTTGAGATTCGCTGCCGTATTTGGCTAATACTTCCATATTGCCGGTATCGGGCGCCGCGCAGTTAAATACTTCAGGCGCCCACATCACTTTACCCATAATTTCAGCTAATGGCGCATATTCTAAATTGGTCAACCCACCACTGTACTTGCCGTATGCCACAGGTAAAAACAGGTTCCATAAACCTTGCGCTTTTGCTTTGGCCTTAAGCTCTTCCATTAATGGGGGCGTTGACCACGGATCGCGCTCAACTTGACGATGCATTTCTTCTTCAACCGGATAAACATGTAAGTCCATAAACGCATTAACCTGGTCGATTAATCCTTGAACTTTTTCACTGTATTCAAAATTCATATGCTGTCCTTGTATTGGATCCTAGTGCGTCATCATTGGCGCGATTGCATGGTTTACCATCTCTTAATCAACAACTTAGCTAAGCGACATTAATGACTTTTTATTAAACGGTTTAATTTCTGAAATTGCATTGGTTTTAATTTTGTTCACCCACTGAGGATCAACCAATAACGCACGGCCAATACCGACTAAATCAAACTCGTCGTTATTTAAGCGCACCAATAATTCATCAATACCAGTAGGGTTTGAAGTGCCCGATAAATCAGCATTGCCTTCGCCAATAAAGTCAGCGTCAAGGCCCACATTACCCACGGTGATCACAGGTTTGTTAGTCAGTTTTTTAGTCCAACCAGCAAGGTTTAACTCAGAACCTTCAAATTCTGGAACCCAAAAGCGGCGGGTACTCGCATGAAAAATATCCACACCAGCATCGCTTAATAAGCCTAAAAAGATGGCGAGTTCTTCTGGGGTTTGACACAGCTTTGCCGTGTAATCTTGTTGTTTCCACTGCGAAAAACGGAAGATAATGGTAAAGTCATCGCCCACTGCTGCGCGGATGGCTTTAACAATTTCAACGCCAAAGCGAGTACGGTTTTCAAGCGTGCCACCGTATTTATCATCGCGTTGATTGGTGCCTTCCCAAAAAAATTGATCCACTAAGTAACCATGGGCGCCATGCACTTCAATCGCATCAAAACCTATGTTTTTGGCATCAAGTGCTGCTTGGGCAAATGAAGCAACCACTTCATCAATGTCAGCTTGTGTCATGGCAACACCATTAGGTGCACCGGGTTTATACAATCCAGAAGGGCTGTATGCAGGCATTTCTTTGTCTGGCCCTACACCGGGTTTTCTCACCGCGCCAACATGCCAAAGCTGTGGCGCAATTTTGCCGCCAGCTGCGTGGACTTCATCAACAACATGCTTCCAGCCCGCTAATGCGGCTTCGCCATAAATGGCCGGTACATTTTCATAGCCGTTGGCGGCTTTATGCGAAATAAAAGTGCCTTCAGTAATAATTAAGCCCACATCCCCTTCGGCACGGCGGCGGTAATAACCAGCAACCTCATCATTTGGGACATAATTAGGCGAAAACGCGCGAGTCATTGGCGCCATTACCGTTTTGTTTTTAAGCGATAACGATTTATTTGAAAACGTTTCAAATAGCTTGTTGATGCTGGTGTTTTGAGTGCTAGTCATCATAAATTCCTATGCGTGATATTCGTTTTTTGTTTTTGTTTTGAATCGTTAACCAATCAAGTAACCACCATCAACATTGATGGCAGTACCTGTGGTATAACTTGATGCATTTGAGGCTAGATACAACACAGTACCGGCCATTTCGTCAGGTTGGGCTACCCGTTTCATCGGCACGTGGTGCATCATCTGTTTTAAAATGGCTGGGTTATCAACGAGCGCTGAAGCAAACTTGGTGTCGGTACCACCAGGGAGTAAGGCGTTAACACGAATATTGAATTGGGCACATTCTTTGGCAAATGCCTGAGTCATTGAAATGACAGCGGCTTTTGTGACTGAATAAATGCCTTGATAATCACCAGGGATAACACCATTGACAGAAGCCACGTTAATAATCGAACCGCCGCCACTGGCTTTCATTAACTTGGCGCCTTGAGTCGACATGAAAAAGTAACCGCGAATATTCACATCAACAGTTTTTTGAAATGCGGCTAAATCAGTATCGATAATGTGGCCAAAATATGGGTTTGCAGCAGCATTGTTAACCAGAATATCTAACTTGCCATGTTGCTCCGTAATGGCCGCAAAAATGGCATCAATTTGATCTAATTCGCCAATATGACATGCTATTGCTTGTGCACTACCACCGGCTTTTACAATCTCATCAACAACAGCTTGGCATGCATCGATTTTACGACTCGACACAATCACATGCGCACCATACTGCGCCAATACTTTTGCCACACTTTCACCAATGCCACGGCTTGCACCTGTCACTAATGCAACCTTCCCTGTTAAATCAAATAAATTACTGTTGTTCATATTCATTCCTTTATATTTTTTGAACGTAAAATGTTTATTTAAATGTCACCCATTCTTCACCAACTTGCTCTAGGTGACTATAATTATTGAAATAATCTATACTTAGCATGTTTTCAGAAAACAACAATTTAGTGACCCCCGTATTTCTTGCTTGCTGGTTTAAGGCTAATGTTTGTTGATCACTTAATTGCAGTATGTGCTGCACAATCACCGAAATGGTCCCACCTGAGGTAAACACTAAAATATCTTTTGATTTGCTAGTTTGGCTGTCGCGTGAAGGTTGACGTTTTTTAGCCAACTCCTGTTCAATCACATTTTGCAGCGCCCGTATACAGCGCGCCTTAAACTGAACCCAACTCTCTTTGTAATCTTGGTCGTGGGTGCCCGATATCCAACGATTTAAAGCCTGAAGAAACTCTTTTTGTAGCGCTTTATTCGGATCACTTAATTGATTGAGTGACTCATTCATTTTTGCAAAGTTGTGCCACTGCGCATTGTACTTTTGCAAAATATCAACATGGTCAAACTCATTAAAACCTGAGTGAATAACAGTCGGTGTTGTCTCGCCTTGATAACCTTTCATAAAGCCAGTTAATGTTTGGCCATGACGCAATAAGTCACCACAAAAAAATTTACTCGGCTCAGGTCTAGCGCGCCAATACTGCCCTAATATGGCTGCTTGCTGACTTCCTTTTTCAGACAGTTGATCATAATCATTACTGCCAAATGATGCCTGCCCGTGTCTTATCAAATAAATAGCTGCCATGAAGAGTCTCTAACTGAATATGTGATGCCTTAACTGGGCGTAAATACAGGGATCACCTTGTTGTAATTAACCTTAACGGGTTACTCACTGAAAATGCATTACAAGGCCATGACTAATACCTGTTCTAAGGATACTAACGACTAAATTAAATCTACTTGACTATGCTAATATCAACATCTAAATTGAACAAATGAATAGTTCTAATACCCTACTATTTATATTTTTAATAGTTGATGAGTGCCATTGGCTATAACAATGGACATGGTGAGATACACGGAGTAAGTATGAAAATTGATTTGAATTTGTTTGTGGTTTTTGATGCTATTTATTGTGAAGGCAATATCACCAAGGCCGCATCGGTACTGAACTTATCTCAACCTGCTGTAAGCCACTCACTAGGAAAATTAAGGGATCATTTTGATGACGCCTTATTTATTCGCCAGGGTAATGAAATGCGGCCAACTCCTGTGGCCAAAAATGTGATTGACGATGTGCGTGAAGCATTACATCAATTACAGGTATGTTTAGTGCAGTCTAGGCAATTTGAACCGCTCACGTCTCGCAAAAGCTTTTCGTTGTCATTGCATGGCTCGTTGGAGCCATACTACTTGCCAATATTACAAGAAAGTTTATCGCTAGAGTCGCCGGCCATTAATTTGCGTAGCAATAAAAGAGTAAGACGAACAGAACTTGAAAATAAACTCGCCAGTGGAGACATAGATCTCGCCATCGATACCCTCATACCGGTTAGCAATAACATCATGCATACCCAATTAGAGCTTGACCGGCTTGTGGTTGTTGCACGAAAAAATCATCCCGCGATTAATCCTGATTTAGATTTAGAAACCTACCTAAAGCTTGGCCATGTATTAGTTTCATCGCGCTCAACAGGCCCAAGTTTGGAAGATTTTGAACTGTCACGCATTGGTCTACATCGAAAAATTGCCCTGCGTTGTCAACATGCGTTATCAGCATGTCGGGTTATTTTAAATAATGATATGTTGCTCACACTGCCCAAAACAGCAGCGCAAATGTACGCCAATATGCTCGATATTGCGATTTACCCTATGCCAGTTGAATTGCCCGAACTTGGCGTGCATTTATACTGGCACGTTAATGTCGACAAAGAGCCCGCCAATAAATGGCTAAGAAATAAAATGATTATTGCTGCTACTGAGAGTAAAAAAATTACTTCAAACCGTCATGTTCGCAACAATAACAACTAACTGAGTGTGACACGTTGCAATTGCTAGGCTAAATTTATATTAATAACAACGATTTTTCTTAAGTATGAGGTAGTAAATGTTCACATTATCTGAAGTACAAATTTGTTTAGAGATTTTTGAGTCAATGATCAAACAACAAAGACAAAATAGCCAGGCTGGTGCTTCAGACGAAACTGACAGTAGGCTAATGCAGCTTGTTTCAATCAACAACAAACTAACTAATTACCATGCAAGTCAGTTTGCAAACGCGAACAAACCACAGATCCCTAGAGTGCTTATTGTTGACGATGTAGATGAAGTACAAACAATAGTTGATGATATTTTATATAAAATTGGTTTTACTAAAGTGGTTGCGGTGCTAAGTGCAGAAAAAGCAATAACACAGCTTAAGGAAGCCGCATAGGCGGGTACACCCTTTAAAATAGTGTTAACAGATGATGATATGGAAGGAAAAAGCGGTATCGATTTATTAAAAGAAATTAGACTAGATGAAGCATTGGCCAATACAGATGTGTTTATTATGAGCACCAATGGTTCACAGGAGCAAATTGTACAGGCAATGAGCGCCGGTGTGTCGGGCTACATTTTAAAGCCATTAAATTACAAGGTGTTAGAGCAAAAGCTAATCAGTTATTTACAACCCAAATCTGACACAGATAAAGAAGCTTCATCTGACACTGAAAAAGAAAACCAAACCGATTTACCAGCAGAACCTAAAACTGAAACAGAAACCGAAAAACCCGCTAAACCCGCTGAATCGAACTAAGGTGATACCAATCAGGATAAATAAGTAAAAAGAGATTGCTGATTGGTTTTACGTTAACAATGGCGAATACTCTACGTTGTTAACGTAAACCACGAACACCAGAATGAGTAAACTATCAATCAACCTTTATTGATTGTGAGCTGGGAATGGGTAATTTAATATTTAATGCCACGCTCATTCTTATCAGCATTTTTATCGGGCTAAGGTTGAGTGGAATTAGCTAATAGCAATAAGCAAGTCGATAAAAGGGCAAGCTCTCGCCCTTTATCGTCCGTTGATCAACTGAGGTGTTTTTTAAAAAATACGAGGGTACGTTGCCACGCCAGTTCTGCATTTTCCTCATCATATCGTGCAATAGAATCATTATGAAAACCATGATTGGCCTTGTTATACATATGCAAGGTATAAGGCACTTTGGCTGCGATTAAGTCTTGCTCGTATTCTGGCCAGGTTGCATTAACACGTTCATCAAGTTCAGCTAACTGAATGAGTAACGGCGCTTTAATATTAGCCCTTAATGTTTTTTCAGCAGGTGTGCCATAAAACGGCACCCCAGCCTGCAATAAATCGGGTTTATAAGCTGCAAGGTAATTAACAATGTAACCACCAAAACAAAATCCAACCGCGCCTAATTTGCCATTACTGCGTGAATTGGCTTTTAAAAACTCAGCCGCTGCGACAAAGTCCTGTTCTATTTTGCTTCTATCAAGCGTGCTCTGCATTTGACGGCCTTCATCATCATTACCTGGATAGCCACCCAAGGGGAATAATGCATCGGGCGCTAAAGCAATAAAACCTGCTTTTGCCAGGCGTCTTGCAACATCTTCAATATAGGGGTTTAATCCACGGTTTTCATGTACGACTAGCACCACAGGTAAGCGCCCTTCTTTATCGTTATCAATATGAGTCGGTTCAACTAAATATCCTCGCCCTTTACCGTGTCCTGAGGGCGAATCAAAATTGACGTACCTGGCCTTAATATCTGCATCATTAAACGACACTTGTTCAGCCAGCGCGTAATTAGGTAATAAAGCAGAGGTTAATACACTCATTGAGTAGCCTAGCGCCACTAACGAGCCTAATTTTGCAATAAACGTACGTCGGTCCATCCCGCCATGCGCATAGGAGTCATACCAGTCAAACGCTTCTTGCGGTATTGTTTTTGCTAATTGTTGTTGCATAAGTTCCCTCATGTCTTTGTACGCCCCTAAGGCTCAAATTCACGCAATTTGACATGCTCCCCGCCATGAATGACGGGGATCCCTGAATACAGGCGATAATAAATTACTTTATCATCTACTTTCTGCTGCTGATTGCTAATGCAATTCACTTCACAGACGCTACGGCTCTGCCCGAACCTGATTAATTACTTATGCCGCTTGCTCTAATTCGCGTAAATAGCGATTTAGGACCACTTTAGCAGCG
>NZ_BMII01000027.1 GCF_014641855.1 Shewanella inventionis | reverse complement strand
GCAATGAGGGAAAACGTTAAACAATTTATCTTGCCCAAAAAACGAAAACGGCCCAAAAGTAGGACCGTTCGAATTAACAAAACTCGCTATCCAGTTAAGAGAAGAAACTCTTAACTGAATGGTGTTAGCCAATTGGCGACCTTTTAATAACGCTTTATGGTTTAACTAACTATTCGCTTGTGAAGTTCTTGTACTGAACTCACTTTTACGCGGTCATCGGCAGCATGTGCAAGACAAGTTGCAAAGGCAGCGTTCAGTGTAGTGGTGTAATTTACTTTATAACGAAGTGCACCACGGCGAATTTGACGAGAGTCTTCAATTGCTTGGCGACCTTCGGTGGTGTTGACGATATAAGTGTATTCACCGTTTTTGATGCGGTCCAAAATGTGCGGACGGCCTTCATGTACCTTGTTCACCAAGCGAGGGTTAATACCTGCTTCACCCAAGATAATGGCAGTGCCGTGAGTCGCATCAATTTCGTAACCTAATTCAATCAACTTAGAGGCTAAGTCTGCAACACGTTTTTTATCACTGTTACGCACAGATAATAAAGCACGGCCTGATTTTGGCACTTCTGACGTCGCGCCAAGTTGCGCTTTTGCATAAGCTTCTGCAAAGGTATCACCCACGCCCATCACTTCACCAGTAGAGCGCATTTCTGGCCCTAATAATGGGTCAACACCTGGGAACTTATTAAACGGTAATACCACTTCTTTCACCGAGAAATAAGGTGGAATCACTTCTTTAGTAAAGTTTTGCGACTTTAAGCTTTGCCCCGCCATAACACGTGCTGCAATTTTAGCTAACGGTACGCCTGTGGCTTTAGAGACAAACGGTACGGTACGAGCAGCGCGAGGGTTAACTTCAATCATGTAGATTTCGTTATCTTTTACTGCAAACTGTACGTTCATCAAACCAACAACACCCAGCTCAAACGCAAGTTTAGACACTTGTTCACGCATTCTTGCCTGAATATCAGCGCTTAACGTGTAAGGTGGTAATGAACAACCAGAGTCTCCAGAGTGAACTCCTGCTTGTTCGATGTGCTCCATGATGGCACCCACAACCACAGTTTCACCGTCACACACAGCGTCAATATCCACTTCAATCGCATCGTCTAAGAAATGGTCAAGTAACACTGGTGATGCGTTAGATACTTTAACGGCTTCGTTGAAGTAACGTAGCAAGTCTTGTTGGTCGTATACGATTTCCATCGCGCGGCCACCCAACACATAAGATGGACGAACCACTAACGGATAGCCAATATTTCCAGCTTCAATCACAGCACTTTCAACTGTAGTGACTGTCGCGTTTTGTGGTTGGATCATGTTTAAACGTTGAATCGCTTGTTGGAAACGCTCGCGATCTTCTGCACGGTCAATTGCATCAGGGCTAGTACCAATAATAGGCACGCCTGCAGCTTCAAGGGCGCGGGCAAGTTTCAATGGCGTTTGGCCACCGTATTGCACAATCACACCTTTTGGCTTTTCGATACGCACAATTTCAAGTACGTCTTCTAAGGTTACAGGCTCAAAATACAAGCGGTCAGAGGTGTCATAATCGGTTGATACCGTTTCAGGATTACAGTTAACCATAATGGTTTCGTAACCGTCTTCACGCAGCGCTAATGCAGCATGAACACAGCAATAATCAAACTCGATACCTTGGCCAATACGGTTTGGACCACCACCTAACACCATGATTTTGTCACGGTTTGAAGGGTTGGCTTCACATTCTTCTTCGTATGTTGAGTACATGTAAGCTGTGTCTGTCGAAAACTCAGCAGCACAGGTATCGACACGCTTATAAACTGGGTATATGTCGTAACGATGACGTAGTTTACGTAATTCAGAATCACTAACGCCTAGCACATCAGCAAGACGAGCATCAGCAAAACCTTTACGCTTTAATTTACGTAAAATGTCTTCGTTTAAACCAGACATGCCTAACTCAGCCACTTTGGCTTCATCTGCAATTAGGTCTTCAATTTGAATCAAGAACCAGTGATCAATATTGGTCAGCTTGAAGATTTCATCGCGTGATAGACCTGCACGGAATGCATCAGCAATGTACCAAATACGGTCACAACCCGGCTCTTTAAGCTCAAGACGAATGCGCTGTAAGCCTTCTGCAGACTTATAATCAACGATTGAGTCAAAACCATTACGACCCACTTCAAGACCACGAAGCGCTTTTTGTAACGATTCTTGGAAAGTACGGCCAATGGCCATGACTTCGCCTACTGATTTCATTTGCGTGGTTAGACGGTCGTTTGCACCGGCAAATTTTTCAAAGTTAAAGCGCGGAACTTTGGTTACAACATAATCAATTGCTGGCTCAAACGACGCAGGCGTTTTACCACCAGTGATGTCGTTGCTAAGTTCATCTAATGTAAAACCAACCGCTAACTTAGCTGCAATTTTGGCAATAGGGAAACCCGTTGCTTTAGATGCCAATGCAGATGAGCGTGATACACGCGGGTTCATCTCAATGATCACCATACGGCCAGTATTAGGACAAATACCAAACTGCACGTTTGAACCGCCCGTTTCAACACCAATTTCGCGCAGTACTGCTAATGAAGCATTACGCATTAATTGATATTCTTTGTCGGTTAGGGTTTGTGCTGGCGCAACAGTAATCGAGTCACCGGTGTGTACGCCCATTGGATCAAAGTTTTCAATTGAACACACGATAATGCAGTTATCGTTGCGGTCACGAACCACTTCCATTTCGTATTCTTTCCAACCAATTAATGATTCATCAATCAATAATTCGTTAGTTGGTGACAAATCTAAGCCTTGAGAACAAATTTCCTCAAACTCTTCTTTGTTGTAAGCAATACCACCGCCGCTGCCACCCATAGTGAAAGAAGGACGGATAATACATGGGAAACCCACCATGTCTAATACGCCATAGGCTTCTTCCATAGAATGAGCAATACCAGCACGCGGACACTCAAGGCCAATGGCTTTCATTGCTTTATCAAAACGGCTACGGTCTTCGGCTTTATCAATTGCGTCAGCCGTTGCGCCGATCATTTCTACGTTAAACTCTTTCAGTACGCCCATTTCTTCAAGCTTGAGCGCGCAGTTTAATGCGGTTTGTCCACCCATGGTCGGTAGGATCGCATCTGGGCGTTCTTTAGCAATAATGTTGCGTACAACTTCCCAGTGAATTGGCTCAATGTATGTAGCATCGGCCATTTCTGGATCTGTCATAATGGTGGCTGGGTTAGAGTTAACTAAAATTACTCGGTAGCCTTCTTCACGAAGGGCTTTACAGGCTTGAGCACCTGAGTAATCAAACTCACACGCCTGACCAATTACAATTGGGCCTGCACCTAGGATAAGAATACTTTTAATATCTGTACGTTTTGGCATTGCGTCATCTTCTCCCAGATAATTACTTAGCGTGCTGACGGTAATGTTCAATAAGCTCGATGAAATGATCGAACAGTGGCGCGGCATCATTTGGACCAGGGCTTGCTTCAGGGTGACCCTGGAAACTAAACGCTGGCTTATCGGTTAAGTGAATACCTTGAAGTGATCCATCAAATAATGATTTATGCGTCACTTTAATGTTGGCTGGCAATGTCGCTTCATCAGCAGCAAAACCATGGTTTTGGCTGGTGATCATTACATTGCCTTGCTCAATATTGCTCACTGGATGGTTGGCACCGTGGTGACCAAATTTCATTTTTAAGGTTTTAGCACCTGACGCTAAGGCAAGTAACTGATGGCCTAAACAAATACCAAATACCGGCGTGTCGGTTTTTAAGATTTGTTGAATAGCTTCAATCGCATAGTCACAAGGTTCTGGGTCACCTGGGCCATTTGAAAGAAATACCCCATCTGGGTTCATCGCTAATACGTCTGCTGCAGAAGTTTTAGCGGGTACAACTGTCACATCACAACCACGATCCACCAGCATGCGCAAAATGTTGCGTTTTACGCCGTAATCGTAAGCAACAACCTTGTATTTAAGTTCAGACTCTGGTGTATCAGAAGGTAAACCACCAACTAATTTCCAACTGCCTTTACGCCACTGATAAGTGTGGTCAGTAGTGACTTCTTTAGCTAAATCCATGCCTTTTAAGCCAGGGAATGCTTTTGCTTCCGCTAAGGCTTTTGCTTCGTCTAGGTCACCCACCATAATACAACCGGCTTGAGCACCTTTTTCACGCAAAATTCGAGTTAGTTTGCGAGTATCTATGTCCGCAATACCAACTACATTATTCGCTTTTAAATAATCGCTTAATGATTGTTGATTACGGAAATTACTCGCCATAAGCGGTAAATCACGAATGATTAAGCCACATGCATGAACCGAATCCGATTCTGTGTCTTCATCATTGGTACCTGTGTTACCGATGTGAGGATAGGTTAATGTTACTATTTGGCGTGAATATGAAGGATCCGTAAGAATCTCTTGGTAGCCAGTCATTGAAGTGTTAAATACCACTTCACCAACAGAAATACCGGTAGCACCAATTGCTGTGCCAGAGAATACGGTTCCATCTTCGAGTACGAGTAAGGCAGACTGTGTCAACGCGACCTCCAGAAAAGAGCCAAGCCACTGAAATTATGTGTTTTTATTTTGCACTAAGATACCAACTTCCGCTTTATTACGAAATTTTGACAAATTCTGACGATTATATAAGAAATTGGTTATAGCGTCTATATTAAGCAGGATTGTTTTCAAAAAAAAACACCAATCAATGGTGTTTTTTATTGTCAATGCAACCCAAGCACTTGTTGCATGTCATACAGACCTGCATTTTGATCTGACAGCCAATAAGCGGCTCTCATCGCCCCATTAGCAAAAGTCATTCGACTCGATGCTTTGTGGGTAATCTCTAACCTTTCACCAATATCTGCAAACATAGCAGTGTGTTCACCGACAATATCACCTGCACGGACGGTCGCAAAACCAATGGTTTTTGGATCGCGCTCACCTGTGATACCTTCACGGCCATACACAGCACATTGCTCTAAATCGCGGCCTAAAACATCGGCGATAACTTCACCCATTTTTAGTGCTGTACCCGATGGGGCATCTTTTTTATGGCGATGATGTGCTTCTATTATTTCGATATCGGTATAATCACCCATTACATGTGCAGCTAATTCAAGCAGCTTCCACATTACGTTAACGCCTACAGACATGTTTGGCGCAAGTACAACGGGTACCTGTTCAGCATAGGCACTAATTTGCTCTTTTTGAGCATGGTTAAAACCTGTTGTGCCTATCACAATGGCTTTATGGTTTTTAGCACACCAATCAAGATGAATAATAGAAGACTCTGGAGAGGTAAAATCAATCAGTACATCAAAGTCGTTAACCACCTGTTCGAGTGAATCAGTGATTGCCACATTCATGGTGCCTACACCAGCAAGCTCACCCGCATCAACGCCAACAAGACTTGAACCTGCTCGCTCAACCGCAGCACCAAGTATAATAAGCTCTTGCTGTTTAGCAGACTCTATTAACGTACGGCCCATACGGCCACTGGCACCCACTACAGCAATTCTTACTTTGGCTGTCATAAACATCTCCCAGTGTTGACCTAAAACAGCGTATACAAAAACGCCTAAGTTAACTTAGGCGTTTTTAATGTGTTAGATAATATCCAACAACTCAACTTCAAATACCAAAGCTGAGTAAGGCGGGATTGAAGCACCCGCACCACGCTCACCGTATGCTAAGTGATGTGGAACATACAATTTAAGCTTAGTACCTACAGGCATTAACTGTAGCGCTTCAGTCCAACCTGCGATAACGCCAGAAACAGGGAACTCAGCAGGCTGACCGCGAGTCACAGAGCTGTCAAACACATCACCATTTAGGAACGTGCCGTGGTAGTGAGTGCGAACAGTTGAATCATATGTTGGCTTTTCGCCATCACCTTGTACTAATACTTCATATTGAAGGCCTGACTCAGTTACTATCACACCATCACGCTTTGCATTTTCAGCTAAAAATGCATCACCTTCAGCACTTGCAGCAGCGGCAGAGGCTTCTTGTGCTTCTTGTAAACGACGGCTAATTTCAGTAAAAGCAACTTGTAGCTCTTCCATTGTTACTTGGCTTTCTTTACCGGCAAATGCATCAGCAAGACCAGCTTGAACAGCAGGGATATCAATACCTTCAAAAGAATTTGCAGCTAGTTGCTCGCCCATTTGACGACCTACACCGTAGCTTGCATGCTGTTCCATAGTGCTGAACAAATCTGACATAATAAAGTTTCTCTCAATAATTCATTAAAAATTCGCACGAGAGTTTATCACAATAATCTCCTCTCATGTTGGCAAAAAACGTTATTTAACTTGAGCAATTTTACACTCAGTCAAAGACTGTTTTCTTGCCTGTGTATAAAGCGGCATCACTTGAATTTGAGCCGCTTGTAAATCTTCTATGCGATGACTGTGAGAAGGATGGGTCGACAATAACTCAGGACCTTGCGCTCCCCCTGCTTTAGCCATATTTTGCCATAGTGTAATACTTTGAGCAGGATTAAACCCCGCCTTAGCCATCAGTTCAAGCCCGACAATATCAGCTTCAGACTCTTGGCTTCGGCCAAACGGTAAAATAATTCCCACATTAGCACCTAACCCCAGTGCCGCCATGTATAAATCTTTATTGGCTACACCAGATGCGCCAATTGCAGCATCGGCTACTTGCATGCCAAGACCCGTTAACTGAGCGCGCGACACTTGCTCGTTTCCATGTTGCGCTAACACATGAGCCACTTCATGGCCCATCACAGTCGCTAATTGATCTTGATTGGTCGCCACTTTTAATAAGCCGGTATATACCCCAATGTGCCCGCCAGGTAGAGCAAATGCATTGACTTGTTCTGACTCAAACAACACCACATCCCATTGCTGAGATTGATCTGGCAGTACATCGATAATACGTTTTGCTACACAATTGACGTAATCAGTTTGGGCTTTATTTTGGCTAATCTTTTCATTTTGTTTCATGGTCTCAAACGACTGAGCGCCCATTTGTTGCATTTGCGCATCAGAAAACAACAAGGTTTGTCCACGTCCAGTCGGCGATTGGTTATTAACACAACCTGACAATAAAGTAGCAGCCAAAAATGTTAGTGCAACAGCTTTCATCGTCTCTTCCTTTAACAATAAGTGACTAAACATAATCCATAACTTAGTTTATTTTATACTAATCTAGATTACGAGTGCATCATTTGCACAGGCTAAACTAACGTGTCGGCTTGCGCTTAGCAAAATCACTCGCACTGCGTTTATTCATGGTGCGGCGGTTAGCTTGTTTATCGCGCGGTGCGCGTTTACTGCTACCGCTTAAAGGCTTATCTGTCACCGCAAAACCAGCAAGTTCATTTAAAGGCAAAGCTTGAGTGGTTAAGGTGTTAATTGCCTCCAAGTAAGCCAATTCTGAATGACTCACCAATGACAACGCCACACCAGTGAGCCCTGCGCGAGCAGTGCGGCCAATACGGTGCACATATACAGATGCTTGAGCGGGTAAATCGAAATTAATGACCACAGGTAGCGCATCGATATGAATGCCGCGCGCTAGCACATCGGTAGCCACTAATACGCTAAGCTGTCCCGATTTGAATTGCTCAAGTGTTTGACTGCGCAGCACTTGCTCTTTGTCACCGTGAAGCGCAGCGGCTTTGACACCTGCTTTAAGCAGTTTTTTACATAAGGTGTCGGCATCAGCCTTTGCATTGACAAACACCAACACCTGTCGCCATTGATGTAAATCGATTAAGTGGATTAACGCTTGCGCTTTGCTGCCTTTATTGACGTGATAAACGACTTTCGCGATATCATCAACCGCACTATTAAGTACCTGAGCTTCAATACGCACATGTGTTGCAGACAGTATTTGCTGAGCCAATTGAGTTAATACAGCTGGCATGGTGGCCGAAAATAGCACTCTTTGCCCCGCAGGCATCATGGCTATAAGCATTTTAATATCATTAATAAAGCCCATATCCAGTAATCTATCGGCCTCATCTAGCGTCACGCTTTGCACATGGGTAAATTCAACCACGCCTTGTTGCACTAGTGCTAGTAAGCGACCCGGTGTCGCCACCAGCAAATTGGCAGGAGTGGTTAATCGTTCAATTTGGCACTCAATCGCTTCACCGCCACATGCATGCTCAACACGTAAACCAAGCGCTTGTGCTAAGAGGTTGAGGTTTTGAGCAACTTGTACAGCTAACTCTCTCGTGGGAACAATCACAACCGCCGATAAAACCGATGTTGAATGCTGGCTAATACGTTGCAAAATAGGTAAACCATATGCATAGGTTTTACCACTACCAGTTTGCGCTAACGCCAACACATCTTGCCCTGACAACACTGCAGGTATGGCTAATTGCTGGATACGACTAGGTTCGATAACTGCTTCTGGTAATGCAGCTAATACCTTTGGATTGAGCGAAAAAACTGAAAATGCCATGAAGATACCCCATAGTCGCGAATACAGATAATATCTATTCCATACCCCCAACAAAAAAGGCTGCTTACCGCAGTAAACAGCCTTCCAATGATGCGCAAATTAGCGTTATTAACTGTTTAGGTCTTGAAAGAACTTTTTAACCCCATCAAAAAAGCCTTCCGCTTTTGGGCTGTGCTTTTTTGATTCGCCAGTTAGTGTGGCTTCAAACTCACGTAATAGCTCTTTTTGCTTGTCGTTTAAGTTCACCGGCGTTTCCATAACCACTTTACACAGTAAGTCACCTACTGCATGGCTACGTACCGATTTAACCCCTTTGCCACGCAAGCGGAACATACGTCCTGTTTGGGTTTCGGCAGGGATCTTAAGGCTCACTTTACCGTCAAGTGTAGGCACCTCAATCTCGCCACCTAACGCGGCTTTACTGAATGAGATTGGCACTTCGCAGTAGAGGTTGTTTGCATCACGGGTGAATATAGCATGTTCTCGTACACTGACCTGAACGTATAAATCACCTGGAGGCGCACCGAATTCACCTGCTTCGCCTTCACCAGAAAGACGAATACGATCGCCGGTATCAACACCTGCAGGAATTTTAACAGACAGTGTTTTGCTCTTTTCAACACGGCCTTCACCATGACACTTACCGCACGGATCTTTAATAATTTTGCCGCGTCCATGACAGGTAGGACAGGCTTGTTGCACAGCAAAGAAACCTTGGCGCATTTGTACCTGGCCTTGGCCATGACAGGTGCCACAAGTTGTCGCTGAGCTGCCTTTTTTAGCACCGCTGCCATCACACAGATCACAAGCCGCCAATGTTGGAATTCGCAGCTCTTTGGTTAAGCCACGCACAGCTTCCTCAAGTGATAACTCAAGGTTGTAGCGTAAGTCGCTACCACGAGCAGCTTGACGTTGACCACCACGGCGTCCGCCACCAAAAATATCTCCAAATACATCACCAAAGATATCGCCGAAATCACCATGACCACCGCCATGACCACCACGATTAGGATCAACCCCTGCATGACCAAACTGATCATAAGCGGCTTTTTTGTCGCTGTCGGTTAATATTTCGTACGCTTCTTTAATTTCTTTAAAGCTGGCTTCTGCGGCTTTATCTCCAGGGTTACGGTCTGGGTGATACTTCATCGCTAAGCGTTTGTACGCTTTTTTAATTTCACGTTCACTGGTGTCACGAGAGACACCAAGAACTTCATAATAATCACGCTTTGACATAGTGTTCTGTTTCTCGAAGGTATGAGTAAATTGTTAAAATCAATTTATACAAACGGGCGTGTGAGGATAGCCCCAACGCCCGCTTCAATGGTAACTAACTGAAATTGTTAATTACTTTTTGTCGTCTTTCACTTCTTCGAACTCAGCGTCAACAACATCATCAGCAGGCTTTGATTGGCCAGCATCGTGTGCTTGACCTTCTGCGCCGCCTTGAGCTTGTGCTTTAGCTTGTGCGATTTCCATTAACTTAGCCGACGCTTCGATTAAACCTTGAGTCGCGGTATCCATTGCTTCTTTATCTTTGCCTTTAATAGCTGTTTCTAAAGTGGCAATCGCTGCTTCAATTTTCTCTTTGTCGTCGCTTGGTAAATCATCACCCGCTTCTTCAACTTGCTTTTTGGTTGCATGAACTAAGCCGTCTGCTTGGTTACGCGCTTGCACTAACTCTTCAAACTTAGCATCTTCATCGGCGTGAGCTTCTGCGTCACGTACCATTTGTTCCACTTCTTCATCAGATAAACCAGAAGACGCTTTAATGGTGATGTTTTGTTTCTTACCTGTTTTCTTGTCTGTTGCAGACACATGTAAGATACCGTCAGCATCGATGTCAAATGCCACTTCAATTTGTGGTTGACCGCGTGGCGCTGGCTCAATGCCTTCAAGGTTAAATTGACCTAAAGACTTGTTAGCGCTTGCTTGCTTACGCTCACCTTGTAATACGTGAATGGTTACCGCATTTTGGTTGTCGTCAGCAGTTGAGAACGTTTGGCTCGCTTTTGTCGGGATAGTGGTGTTCTTCTCGATAAGCTTAGTCATTACGCTACCCATGGTTTCAATACCAAGTGATAGTGGCGTCACGTCAAGTAATAGTACGTCTTTTACATCACCAGAAAGCACACCAGCTTGAATTGCAGCTCCTACGGCTACGGCTTCATCTGGGTTAACGTCTTTACGTGGCTCTTTGCCGAAGAAGTTAGTAACAGCTTCTTGTACTTTAGGCATACGAGTCTGACCACCAACTAGAATCACTTCGTTGATGTCTGATACTGATAAGTCTGCATCAGCTAGGGCAACTTTCAACGGCTCTAAAGAACGTTGAATTAAGTCTTCAACCAATGACTCTAATTTAGCACGAGTAATTTTAACCACTAAATGCTTAGGACCTGTTGCATCAGCTGTGATGTAAGGTAAGTTAACTTCAGTGTGGTTAGTGCTTGAAAGCTCGATTTTTGCTTTTTCAGCTGCTTCTTTCAAACGTTGCATTGCTAAAGGATCTTTACGTAGATCTAAGCCTTGGTCTTTTTTGAATTCATCAGCTAAATAGTTGATTAAACGGTTGTCAAAGTCTTCACCACCTAAGTGAGTGTCACCATTGGTCGCTAATACTTCAAATGTTTGGTCGCCGTCGTTGCTGTCGATTTCGATGATAGAGATATCGAATGTACCACCACCTAAGTCATATACTGCAACAATGTTGTCGCCTTGCTTTTTGTCAATACCGTAAGCTAACGCAGCCGCTGTTGGCTCGTTGATAATACGCTTAACGTCTAGACCTGCAATACGGCCAGCATCTTTAGTAGCTTGACGTTGTGAATCGTTAAAGTAAGCAGGAACGGTAATAACCGCTTCAGTGACTTCTTCACCTAAAAAGTCTTCTGCCGTCTTTTTCATTTTTTTCAAAATTTCAGCAGACACTTGAGGTGGTGCCATTTTGTTACCACGCGACTCAACCCATGCATCACCATTATCAGCAGCGATAATTTTGAATGGCATAATGTTCACGTCACGTTGTACTTCATCATCTTTAAAACGACGACCGATTAAACGCTTAATTGCAAAGAAAGTGTTTGCTGGGTTAGTGACAGCCTGACGCTTTGCTGGTTGGCCGACAATAGTCTCATCATCGGTATAAGCGATGATAGAAGGAGTTGTACGATCGCCCTCTGCGTTTTCGATTACGCGTGCTTTGCCACCATCAAGGACAGCCACACAAGAGTTTGTCGTGCCTAAGTCGATACCAATAATTTTGCCCATGGGGTCCTCCAGAATTGACGCTATTACGTCACTAATATGTTATTTGATGTTGATATGGGGATGAACTACGTATTTTTCAACCTTTTGGTTGGTTATTTTGTGGTTCACTTTTCACCACTCATATCAGCCTTGATACCTATATTGGGACGACAAATGGAATTACAAGGGGACGGATAAAAAAATTATGTTATAAACAAAATACCGCATTTGCCTTATTAACCAGTGGATAATAAATGGGCCATCGCCACTGACAGTAAAGCGTGCCATTTTACCGCTAAATATTTGATAAAAAAAACGATCAGAGTTATAACAATATACAAGCTTAAAAGTAGATTTAATGCTGAGGATGTGAGGCAATGGGACTGCCAAGATGGAATTTCAGTGATAGCACTGAACGTAAAATACGGATTGTTATTTTAACAATTGTTGGGGTAATTATGGCCTATGAGAAATGCTATGGCGTCAGTTTAACTCAATACCCTGCAATGTATCTGTGTGTATTTGCATTAATTGCAACCCTATTGACCAATGCCGTGCAGCGTCGTTATTTCACATTTGTCATGGAATACGCCCAAGCTTTTCGCATTGTCGCAATTTTAATGACCTGCGCATTTTTCATTATTTGGTTAATGACCACTTACGAACGTTTTACCCTTCCAGCTACGCCAAGCCACCTAATTTATAATTTATAAGCCGTGATTGCACAAAAATAAGGGCGCAAATTTGCGCCCTTATATTAGTGATGATTAATATGCTTTATTGCCTACTGGTGTAATCTCCCCAGGCAAGCCACTTATAAGTTGTTAATGCATCAAGCGCCATGGGCCCACGGGCATGCAATTTTTGGGTACTTACCGCCACTTCTGCTCCTAAGCCAAATTGAGCGCCATCGGTAAACCGAGTGCTGGCATTAACATACACAGCCGCTGAATCAACTTGATTCATAAAATGAGCTGCAGCGTGTATATCATCGGTTAAAATGGCCTCAGAATGGCCACTTGAATATTGCCTAATATGCTCAACCGCAGCATCAATATCACTGACCACTTTAATCCCTAATGTTAGCGATAACCACTCGGTAGAAAATGACTCATCATGCGCTGGTGTGACATCAAACCCTAAGCCATCTAAATAAGGTAATGCTTTGTTACAGGCATGAAACCGAACCCCAAGTGAATGTAAATGTGAGGCAATGTTGGGAATAAACTCTGCAGCAACACCTTGGTGCACTAATAAGGTATCTAACGCATTACACACGGTTGGACGTTGTACTTTAGCATTGGCTATCACATCAATCGCTCGTACTAAATTTGCATGTTTATCAACAAATAAGTGGCAAATCCCAATGCCGCCTAAAATCACTGGAATGCTTGACTGCTCTGCACATAAGCGTTGCAAATTTTGCCCACCACGGGGAATAATCATGTCGACATATTTATCTAAACGCAGTAAACCACTAACAATACTGCGATCTGGCGAGTCGATAAGCTGCACAGCATCTTGAGGTAACTGTTGAATCGCTAAAGCAGAACGAATAATGTCACTTAACACTTTGTTTGATGATAAGGTTTCTTTACCACCTCGCAAAATAACTGCATTGCCCGTTTTAAGGGCTAATACAGCAATATCGACTGTCACATTAGGGCGAGCTTCATAAATCACTCCAACCACCCCTAAAGGCACACTGCGACGAGTTAAACGCAATCCATTATCAAGAACACGACTTTCAGACTCGTTACCGACAGGGTCGGCAAGTGCTATTACATTATCAATATCGGCAATAATCCCGGCTAATCGGCCTTTATCAAGCATTAAACGATCGATCATGGCCTCAGTTAAGCCGTTTGCTTTAGCACTCGCTACATCCTGGGCATTAGCTTGTAAAATGTCATCTGTACGCGCAGCCAATTGATGTGAAATCTCAACAAGCAAAGCCGATTTTTGCCTTGCTGACAATGAGGCTAATATAAAGCTTGCGGCTTTTGCACGCTGTCCAAGCTGGGTTAAATACTCTGTTTCGTTGGCAGACATTTACTTATCCTTAATTATCGAGAACAACCATATCATTACGATGAATAACTGCGTCACCGTAGTCATAACCCAACAAGGGTTCAATGTCATTTGAGTGTTTACCACTAATTTTAATTAAATCGTTGGCGCAATATCGGCTCATACCTTTAGCCAACACTTTTCCTTTTTGATCAACGATTAACAAGGTTGCACCACGTTCAAACTTACCTTCAACAGCCACGATACCTTTTGACAATAAGCTTCGGCCACTTGCTACAACAGCCGCTGATGCCCCAGCATCGATAACCACTTTCCCTTGAGTTGCAGGGCCAGCTAATATCCATTGTTTTCTGCTTTCTAATGGGTTTTCAATCGCACTAAAATGAGTACCTACCGACTCTCGTGCAGCGACTTTAGCAATCACATCTGGGAGATGGCCTGAAGCAATCACCACCTCAATACCTGCACGGCGAGCAATGTCAGCTGCCTCTAATTTAGTGGCCATTCCGCCAGTGCCTAACCCTGATACAGAACCGCCAGCCAGCAAACGCAAACTGTCATCGATATTAACGACTTGTTTAATTAATTGCGCATCAGGATTGGTGCGAGGATCGGCATCAAACAAGCCTTTTTGATCGGTCAATAAAATCAGTAGATCAGCATCACATAACAAGGCTGCTCGGGCAGATAAATTATCATTATCGCCAACTTTAATCTCATTGGTCGCCACTGCATCATTTTCATTAATAATTGGGATAATGTTGTTTGCCAGCAGCGCATTTAGCGTATCACGCGCGTTAAGATAGCGTTCGCGATCTTGCAGATCTGCACGGGTTAATAACAACTGCCCTACATGCAATCCATAAATACTAAACAGTTGTGACCAGGCTAATATCAACTGACTTTGCCCCACGGCAGCTAATAATTGTTTATTGGCCATAGTGTCGGGGAATACGGGGTAATGAAGGTGTTCACGTCCTGCGGCAATTGCACCTGAAGTACACAACACCACTTCAACACCTGCACGCATTAGCATGGCCATTTGCCTTGCTAACTCGACCATATGTGCTTTATCAAGCTTTTTACTGCCCGATGTCAACACGCTTGTACCTAACTTTACCACCACACGCCGATAACCCATGACTTCACTCAGTTAACTATAAATATTCGAATTATTTTTATACCCAATAACGTCCATAATTCATAGTGAAAGCCACTAATAGAGGGCTTTTTTTATATTTAAAGCACAAAAAAGGGGCTAAAAGCCCCTTTGCGGTATAATCACGCGTTAAGCACAGCTTAAAACGTAAATTAAACGATTATTAACCATAAATAAATTTAATCAAAAATAATGCAGCAACCACAAGCACACCAGCATTAAGATCTTTAAAACGACCGGTTAATAATTTAATCATAGCGTAAGAGATAAAACCAAGCCCGATAGCATTAGCAATTGAGAAGGTTAATGGCATTAATAAACAGGTTACCACCACAGGTGCAGCTTCTGTTAAGTCATCCCACTCTACATTGATTAAGCCAGACATCATTAAAATGGCGACATAAAATAATGTGCCAGCAGTCGCATAAGCGGGAACCATGCCAGCTAAAGGTGAAACAAACAATGCTGCTATAAACAATAACCCAACAATAACCGCGGTCAATCCGGTACGACCGCCAGCACTCACACCGGCTGTACTTTCAATATAACTTGTTGTCGTCGATGTCCCCAATGCAGCGCCAGTTATGGTAGCAACACTGTCGGCAGTTAACGCACGCTTCACCCTTGGTAAACGGCCTTTGTCATCAAGTAAACCACCACGTTGAGCCACAGCAACCAAAGTGCCGGAGGTATCAAATAAGTCGACAAATAAGAAAGCAAAAACAACCGACAACATGCTCACTTCAAGCACGCTTGAAAGATCCATTTTCATGAAAGTTGGCGCAATAGATGGCGGCATTGAAACAAGGCCGTTGTATTGCACATCGCCAAATAGCAAACCTAATACGGTGACAATTAAAATACTGAAGATAACCGCAGCTTTTAAGCCGCGCTGTACCATGGCGATAATCAAAAAGAAGCCTAATGCCGCCATCATCGCAGGGAATGACGTAATATCGCCCATAGTGACTAAAGTGGCAGGACTTGCAACCACAATACCAGCACTTTTTAAGCCAATTAACGCTAAAAATAAACCGATACCAGCAGCAATACCAAAACGAAGTGACATTGGAATACTGTTAACAATCCACTCTCGGATTTTCACTAACGATAAAATCAAAAAGCACACACCAGACATAAACACCGCACCTAATGCGGTTTCCCAGCTGTAACCCATCTCACCGACGACGGTATAGGTAAAAAAGGCATTTAATCCCATTCCAGGTGCTAGTGCGATGGGATAATTGGCTAATAATCCCATAATTAAACACCCCAACGCAGCGGCTAAGCAGGTAGCAACAAATACTGCACCGTGGTCCATTCCTGCATCAGCTAACATCATTGGGTTAACAAAAATAATGTATGCCATGGTTAAAAAGGTAGTTAACCCGGCAACAGCTTCTTGCTTTAGGCTGGTATTGTTTTGCTTTAATTTAAATAATTTTTCTAACATGGAACAAGGTTCCTTGGGTAAGGGTTAAGTATAAGTAATTGTTTTAAATGCATTAGGTGGGGGTTAAGCTAAATAAGTAAGCTGTCACACAACACAATAAAGCAGTATAACGGGGTCATAAAACCAACAATGTGAAGTTATGCCAACTTTAAGGTGGGGGATTATAATTATTTACAGCACCGATAGCTACAAACCGTCTTTTTATTCAAAGATTTCAGTTTTTTATACAGCGAATTAATAAATTTAAGGCAAAAAAAAGCCTACTCAATAGAGTAGGCAGACATGTTACAAGCATCCCATATGGGGAAAGGAAAGCTAACATCACTTAACGTGATGTGGCGATAAATTAACTAACTTACCACCTTGTCTAAAACGTCAAACGAGACGAACAAAAGGTTGATGGATATTAAAGCGACTTTAAGAGGGTCAATTCTTAAAGTTTCATGGCGAAAATACCGCCACGTAAAACTGATACATCAGCAAACCAAGTGTTTTGCCAATAAATTTTGCCGTTACCTGTATAAGACATGGTCTTCTCCTGAATAAAAGTTAAGTTGCATAAACCTAGTAAAGCTTGGCTCGGTTCCTTGGAACGTACATTTCTCAAATCCGTTGAGACAACTTGTCACTCAGATCCTTGGAGGCTATATCCATCCTGGATTAACTAGAGCCGACAATCACACTGCTTGCCGACGAAAAGAATTATACAAAACTGTAATTTAATTACAAGTATTATTTGATTGAATTCACAAAAATGTCATTAAAAGTTATTTAATTACCAATTTGGCACACTAAAACTATGTGTTATTATTGTTAACAGCTTGTGACGCAAAAATAAAACTGATACAAAACAATTGATTAAACCAAATCCTTATCACAAAAAACCAAACTGTAATAAAGCAACCAAAGGGTTAGCCGTTGGCTTGCCATAAAGAGGATCACCTTCAACAGCACTACCCGCGATATAAATATGAGTAAATGCCAGCTCAGATTGGGCTAATCCAGAAGCTTTTAAAAGAAAAGCCGCTGGATATTGGTGACCGCGAGCAGTAATCGATGACGGGCCATTATTAGACGACACAACATCTGCAGCACCATTTTTATCAGCCACTTTGTCAAAATCTTCTGGGCGTAGGCGAGACACTTCAAACGGCTCTCCCCATTGCTCGCCAACATCAGCTAAAGCAACTGCTATGCCTTTTTGTTTAGCCACACAATTCTCTACCAATGCTGTATAGCCGCCATAAGCTCGAACGACATGGCCTGTTAGCGTTGCAACTGAAAATAACTGAGGATTCACTTCATGCTCAGCTTGACTACGCAAATGCGATAATAAATCGGCCAGCACAAGTCGACCCTCGGCATCAGTATTACCAATCCGCACTCGCACTCCTGCATGGCTTTGTATTATTTCATCGGTAACAAAAGCATCGCTACCAATACTGTTTCTCACTAGCCCTAACTCTGCCACCACTTTAATGCCTTTAGGTTTTAGGATAGATAGCGCCTTCATTAGTCCAGCAACGGCTGCCGCGCCGCCTTTATCGCGGCTCATTCCAGCCATAGAGCCTGCAACTTTAATGTCTGCGCCGCCCGTATCGTAAACAACGCCTTTACCAGCAAATAATAAAGTTTTAGTTATAGTACCTTCGCCAACATATTCTAGTTTTACCACTCGCGGGTGATGACGTTCCACACCAAATGAGCTGCGACCTACCGCACTTAACAATGGATAATCATGCTTTAGTTGCTCAAGTTCATCGACTACCGACACCGTTAAACCGCTACCAGTAAAAGCATTGACACAATATTGAGCAAAACCAATAGCAGACATGCGTTCTGGTTCTGTGCCACAAAGATCACGAGCCAGCACTCTTCCTGACTCGGCAGCGTTAATCAGTAAGCTATGAGTATCGCTATTGAGTAATCCTATGGCGCTAAAACTTGGGGCTAATGATTTCGCTTCTCTTGCTTCTAGTGGTTGCCATAACTCTTGGCCACACGCCAGCGCTGCGACTTGCTGCGCATTTTTAAACCGAGAGTCACTCAAACTAGGTACAACAAGCAATGGCTTACTGGCTCCAGCCGCTTTTGCAATAGCAATCCCTTCTCTGGCCGCTTTAGCAAAAATTCGCACATCATTGTATGCATCATCAGCGCCTACAACTGGCGAAATAATTAAACGCCCCCCCGCTAAACCTGGCGCTAATAACAAAGTCGCACTTTTACCGACGCGCAGATCGATTTGACTAGCATGGGCTGCCAGTAAATTAATTTCATCCTGCTTAATATCAGCCAATCTTGGTGCTACGACCACAACGGCGTCCCAGCCCTCCCCTTCAAAAATGGCATCGTCATTTGTTACATCGATAAACGGCACTTGAAATGCCTGAGCAATTTGATTTGTTTGAGACATAAAATTCCTTATTCACGTTTAAAATTGCGGGTTCATAATTATTTACAGATTTATGATCTAAACCTTGGCAAATTGGTGCGCCAATATCAAGTAACGCCACAGAATATGTTAAAATACACGCCGTATTATCCGATTGAATTCTTCTTAGAGGGCGTTTCGTGACTGCATTAACTCAATTATATCCTCAGCCACTATGGCAATGGTTCGAACAAATTTGTGCAATTCCACATCCATCAAAACATGAACATGCGTTGTCGCAACATATTCAACAATGGGCTAAAGCACAAGGACTTGCCGTAGTTGAAGACAAAGTCGGTAACCTTATTATTCGTAAACCTGCATCGGCGGGAATGGAAAATTGCAAAACCGTGGTGCTACAAGCTCACATCGATATGGTGCCACAAAAAAATGCCGACAAAGTGCATAATTTTGAAACCGATCCAATCGAAGCCTATGTTGACGGCGACTGGGTTAAAGCTAAAGGCACAACATTAGGCTCAGACAACGGTATTGGTATGGCTTCAGCATTAGCCGTACTTGGCAGTACTGACATCAAACATGGGCCACTCGAAGTATTACTAACTATTGATGAAGAAGCTGGCATGACAGGCGCCTTTGGTTTAGAAGCCGGCTACCTTGATGCTGAAATCTTAATTAACACAGATTCAGAACAAGAAGGCGAAATTTACATGGGCTGCGCCGGTGGTGTTGACGCGCAAATCAGTGTACCCATGTCTTGGCAAGCGCCAGAGCATAGCAATGCCAGCTTTTCACTAACCTTATCAGGTTTAAAAGGTGGACACTCCGGCGTTAACATTCATCTTGGCCGCGGCAATGCAAACAAACTTCTAGCTCGTTTTTTGTTTAAATACAGTGATGAATTAGCTTTAGAGTTAGTGAGTTTTACAGGCGGTTCACTTCGAAATGCCATCCCACGCGAAGCCAATATTCACTTTATGTTACCAACCGAGAATATTGACGCGCTAAAGCAAGCTGTAGCTTCGTTTCAAGCATTAGTTCGTGAAGAGTTAGCGGTAGCAGATCCTGGCATGCTATTAGCACTTGCTGATATTGATCCTCCAACAAAAGTCATGGGCGAAGATGCACAAAACACCCTGATAGATTTACTTCATGCAAGCCCCAATGGCGTTATTCGTATGAGTGACGAAATAGAAGGTGTGACCGAAACCTCGCTCAATGTTGGTGTCATTAGTACCGAAGATGAAAGTGTTGAAGTGCTTTGCCTTATTCGTTCATTAATTGATTCAGGCCGAGAAGAGGTCGCAGGCATGCTTACCGCCCTAGCTAACCTGTCGGGCGCAAGTATCGACTTAAGCGGTGCTTACCCTGGATGGAAGCCAGACACAAGCTCGCCTGTAATGGCGATTGTACGTGACACCTACAATGATATTTACAAAAAAGATCCAACCATAATGGTTATCCATGCTGGTCTTGAATGTGGTTTATTTAAAGAGCCATACCCTCACATGGACATGGTATCGATTGGCCCAACCATTCGTTATCCACATAGCCCAGATGAGATGGTAAACATTACAACTGTGGGCCAATATTGGGAGCTACTACTAGCCGTATTAGCACGCATCCCAGCAAAAGCTGCATAAATGGGTTATTTATTTTAACGTTAGCAATACTAGCAATAAAGGCGACAATGATGTCGCCTTTATTGTATACCCAATCAACTAGAAGATACGTGTTTGAGAGCTTCACCGTGTTTTCAATACTAGCCGCGTTTATTCTTTGTTATTGATTTTGGAAAGGGAACAACCATTACCTACAATCAATGCCTTGCCTAAACGAGTGTAAACTCTTGCTGAAATCGCTAGGTCGATTGGGTATAAATACAAACATCTTTAAAACTGTAAATCCAGTTGGGTAATTTGATGGGTATTAACATCTGAATTATTTGTTGTTATGTCAGCTAGGCCAACACTCACACCCAGTAACCGAATACCTCGTCCATGGCTTCGCTGTAAAGCTTGTTGCAGTAACTCATGAAACATATTGATTGAAATTTCATCACTGCGATGTTCTATCGTGGTTTGTTTAAAATCATTAAATTTCAATTTCACCACCTGCTTATGAATTTTACGTTCTTTAGCACTTCGATGTACCCGAGCGCTCAATTCTTGAATAAGTTGCGGTAAAACTTGATGGCATTGCTCTAGGGTAAAAATGTCTTTAGCCAATGTAGTTTCAACACCAACTGATTTACGTACTCTGTGAGGGCTAATTTGCCGAGGATCAATGCCTTGAGCACGCTCAATCAATACGCGGCCAAATTTACCAAAGGCATCAATCAATTTAGCTTGGGGATACTGCTGTACGTCATAACAGGTGGATAAGCCAATATCAGCCAGTTTTTTAGAGGTTACTTTACCCACGCCAGGGATTTTACTCAAAGGTAAGTCCCTTACAAAGTCGCTGATTTGGTTGGGAGTGATTACAAATTGGCCATTGGGTTTATTTAAATCTGAGGCAATTTTGGCTAAAAACTTTATTGGCGCGACACCAGCAGATGCGGTTAACCCTGTAACGGCAAAAATCTCATCACGAATAGCGCGAGCGATTAAAGTTGCACTGCCCTGGTGGGCATCGCAATCAGTCACATCGAGGTAGGCTTCATCTAATGACAAAGGTTCGACTAAATCAGTGTAGCGATGAAAAATCTCACGGATTTGTAATGAAACAGACTTATAAACATCCATGCGCCCCGGGACTAACACCAAATGAGGGCACAATTGAAGGGCCTGATAACTGGACATTGCGCTTCGTACACCAAAGTGACGAGCTTCATAATTGCATGTACTAATCACACCACGGCGATCGCTTCTGCCGCCAACGGCAATGGGTTTTCCCCGTAACTCAGGAAAATCACGCATTTCCACAGCCGCAAAATAACAATCCATATCAATGTGAATGATTTTACGCATTATTAAACCATCACTGAATATTTAAACTAATCACATGTTACTGTATATAAAAACAGTATTCAATCAATCAGACACAAAAAAGCCCAAACACAGTTGGGCTTTTGATTACGTCGCATATAGCAATAAATTACATTTGCTTTTGTAGGTAGTTTTGCAAGCCTACACGGTCAATTAAACCTAATTGCTTTTCTAACCAGTACATGTGATCTGATTCAGTATCATCTAGCAACACTTCTAAGATTTCACGAGTTTGGTAATCGGCCTTTTCTTCACATAACTTAATCACTTTACGTAAATCGTTTGCGACCTTGTATTCATACTCTAAATCGTTTTTAAGCATTTCTTGCACATCTTTACCGATGTTTAATGCTTCACGACTAGCCACATCAGGTGTGCCTTCAAGAAATAAAATACGTTGAACAAGTTTTGCTGCATGTAATTTTTCGTCATCAGACTCATGCAAAATACGGGTATATAATTCGTTAAATCCCCAATCTTCGTACATATGAGCATGAACAAAGTACTGGTCCATTGCAGATAATTCGCCAGTTAACAGTAGGTTTAGGGCGTCGATAACTTCTGGATTGCCTTTCATGATAAATCCTATTAGTCGTTAATTTGTGATTGAAGATAGTTTTGAATACCGGTTTGGACGATGAGCCCTTGTTGTGACTCAATCCAATCTAAATGTTCTTCTTCGTCTTCTAGTAAATCCTCAAGCAGATCACGGCTAACGTAATCTTGCTCAGTTTCACACACAGAAATGGCTTCACGTAAAAGGCTTATCTGCTCGGTTACAGCTTGTAAATCACAGCTGAGCATTTCTTCTGCATGCTCACCAATACGTAACTTATCTAATTGCTGCAGATTAGGTAATCCTTCAAGAAACAATACTCGTTCAATCAGTTTGTCAGCATGCTTCATGTCTTGAATCGACTTTTTATACTCTTTTTCATTCAGCTTTTCTAAACCCCAATGCTTAAACATACGCGCATGCAAAAAGTACTGGTTAATTGCTGTCAGCTCGCAGGTGAGCACGCGATTAAGCTGGCTGATAACTTTAGGATGACCTTTCATAGTATTGTCCCTTGATAAAAAGTTTGATCTCGATCAATTCACTACAGAATAGAACAATGTAGAGGCAAAGGCAAATTTTCCTTTAATTTCACCAACTTACAATTGATAACCATTATCATTATAACTAAGCTTTGTAACTCTACTGTATTAAACTCGCATAAAAAAAGCCTTCATAATGAAGGCTCTTTACATTGTAAGCTATAAAATGATACGCAATACAAATTAAATAATTCTGTTTTGATTGAGCATGTCTTTGCGCTCTTGCTCTTTTTGCATGCGCAACTTACGCGCATCACATGGGTCATCACAGTCGCATGCTTTTTCAATACCGAGCACACCTAAACCACCACAACTGCCTTCTACCGCTTTCTTTTTCACGATATAACCGACAGACATCAACAAGAAAAAAATTAACAATACCACAAATGCTGCAATAAATGTGCTCATAACCAACTCCAATTAACATATTCTAGGCAGGGCTTAAGCATTAGCAAACCCTATTCCAGATTATTTTACATATGCCTTAAATGCATCACTGTAATGGACCTTAAAACCTTGCTCCTGCTTTTCAATCAGCATTATTGCTAAATTCTTTTCTTTAGCAAGTGCCAACGAAGCTTGTGTACCTAACACCATCATGGCGGTGGCATATCCATCTGCGGTCATACAACTAGAGTGTAGCACGGTTGCAGAAGCAAGTTTATGCTTAATCGGATATCCGCTACGAGGATCAATTAAATGTGAAAAACGTTCGCCATTCTCTTCGTAAAAATTACGGTAGTCACCAGAAGTCGCCATCGACATGGTTCCTGGCTCAATAACTTGCTGCACAGCTTGACCTTCATCAGTGGGTTGCTCAACAGCAATGCGCCAGGCAACACCGTCTGCTTTGGTGCCTTTAACATTTAACTCGCCACCAATCTCGACCAAATAACCACTGGCATTGTATTTATCTAAAATTGCAGCAATTTTATCCACACCAAAGCCTTTAGCTATTGATGATAAATCAACATACAAATCGGCATTATGCTTAGTTAACATCACCCCATCTATCGATAATTCATTAATGCCCATTTTAGTTTTGGCGGAGTCGATTTGCGCCTGAGTGGGTACCGATGTTGGCCGCTTATCAGGACCAAATCCCCATAAATTAACCAATGGCCCTAAGGTGATATCTAGTGCACCATCGGTTTCTTGGTGTAGACGTATACCCTCATTAATCACTTTAAGCGTATCGGCAGACACTTTAACGCTTTGCTTTACCTGCAACTGATTAAACTTTGATAATTCCGAGTTTGGTCGGTAAGTGGACATTTGCTCGTTAACGACTTCTAGCGCCATGTCTATTTCGGCTTGCAATAATTGCGCTTCTGGTAGGCTATCGTTAGGCACAACTTTTACATGGTAAGTGGTCCCCATTGTGCTACCAGACAAAGAAATAATAGGTTCAGGTGAGCTACAAGCGCTCATACCAACCAACAATAACGATGTTAACAACAACTTAATAGCATTTACGATCATGTCTAATTTCACTGGTTAAAATCAATAAAAAAAATTGCAGCTTGCAGACTCGTGATTTAACACCCTGTCTGCATTGCTGCAATTTCATGACTTACTTGTCAATGTAATGAGTTAACTCATTAGCCACCGAAATCATCGAGTAAGATGTTTTCGTCTTCAACGCCTAAGTCTTTTAGCATACCAATTACCGCTGCGTTCATCATTGGAGGTCCACACATGTAGAACTCACAATCTTCTGGCGCATCGTGGTCACGTAAGTAGTTCTCGTACAATACGTTATGGATAAAACCAGTGTAACCGGTCCAGTTATCTTCAGCTTGCGGATCAGATAACGCAACATGCCACTTAAAGTTATCATTTTCAGCTGCTAGGCCGTCAAAGTCTTCAACGTAGAACATTTCACGCTTAGAACGTGCACCGTACCAGAAGCTCATTTTACGTTTTGATTTAAGACGCTTTAATTGGTCAAAAATGTGAGAACGCATTGGAGCCATACCGGCACCACCACCAATAAATACCATTTCAGCATCGGTATCTTTAGCGAAGAACTCACCAAATGGGCCTGAAATTGTGACTTTATCGCCAGCTTTTAAGCTCCAAATGTACGAAGACATTTTACCACAAGGTAGGGTTAAATTACGTGGCGGTGGCGTAGCAATACGCACGTTCAACATAATAATACCAAACTCTTCTGGGTAGTTAGCCATTGAGTATGCACGAATGGTTTCTTCGTCAACTTTAGACTCTAATTTAAAGAAACCAAAGTGTTCCCAGTCGCCACGGTATTTTGCTGGTACATCGAAATCAGCGTATTTAACATGGTGAGCTGGCGCTTCAATCTGAATATAACCACCGGCGCGGAAAGGTACAGATTCACCATCAGGGATTTGCAGCTTAAGTTCTTTAATGAACGTTGCTTTGTTATCGTTAGAGATAACTTCACATTCCCATTTCTTGATGCCGAAGATTTCTTCGTCAAGTTCGATTTCCATGTCAGATTTAACGTTAACCTGACAAGATAAACGACAGCCTTGACGTGCTTCACCTTTACTAATGTGATCAAGTTCAGTAGGCAGAATATCACCACCGCCTGATTTAATGTGTACACGACACTGACCACATGAGCCACCGCCACCACACGCACTTGATACGAAAATACCGTTGTCAGCTAATACGCCAAGTAACTTGCCGCCTGCGCCAGTTTTAATTGCTTTATCTGTGTCACCGTTAATACCAATAGTGATATCACCGCTTGCAACTAGTTTTGACTTAGCGAATAAAATCACTAACACCAACACTAATACAATCACAGTAAACATACTCACACCTAGATATACATCTATTGGAGTAGATTCAAGAATACCCATTCACTTATCCTTAAAGGTTCAAATTAATGCGTCGTCTCAATGCTTTTCTTAAAGAGAAACACCAGAGAATGACATGAAACCTAGAGCCATAAGACCTGCGGTTACAAAGGTAATACCTAAGCCACGCAAGCCATTTGGCACGTCAGAATATTTCATCTTTTCGCGAATACCGGCTAGCAATACAATTGCCAATGCCCAACCAATACCAGAGCCGATACCAAATACCACGCTCTCGCCTAGGTTGTAATCACGTTCTACCATGAAAGATACTGCACCAAAAATCGCACAGTTCACGGTAATCAAAGGTAAGAAAATACCTAACGCGTTGTACAAAGGTGGAAAATATTTGTCTAACGCCATTTCCAAAATTTGTACAAGTGCTGCAATCACACCGATAAAGGTGATGAACTTCAAGAAGCTCAAATCAGCATCAGGCACACCAGCCCAAGCTAAAGCGCCAGGAGCAAGTAAACCTTGATAAATAATTTGGTTAGCAGGAACCGAAATAGCCAGTACCACGATAACTGCAACACCTAGGCCCATCGCAGTAGTTACTTTCTTAGACACAGCTAGGAAAGTACACATACCTAAGAAGAACGCTAGCGCCATGTTTTCAATGAAAACGGAGCGAATTAACAAACTAATATAATGTTCCATTGCGTTTACCCTTTTGCTTCAACTTGCTCTGGCTTATAAGTACGGATCAACCAAATCAAACCACCGATCAAGAAGAACGCACTTGGTGGAAGCAGTAATAAACCGTTAGGCTGATACCAACCACCGTCAGAGATTTTGCTGAGGATTTCTACGCCAAATAATGAACCATTACCAAATAGTTCACGCACAAAACCAACTGATAACAAAATAGCACCGTAACCTAAACCGTTACCGATACCATCCATAAAGCTCATCATTGGGGGTGTTTTCATAGCGTAAGCTTCTGCACGGCCCATTACGATACAGTTTGTAATAATCAAACCAACGAATACCGATAACTGTTTAGCAATCCCGTATGCATAAGCTTGTAATACTTGGTCAACCACAATTACCAATGAAGCAATAATGGTCATCTGTACAATAATACGCACGCTACTAGGAATGTGATTACGAATAAGCGAAATAAACAGGTTAGAAAACGCTGTTACCGCCGTTAACGCAATCGTCATTACTAATGCTGTTTCCATTTTACTGGTTACAGCAAGCGCACTACACACACCCAAAATTTGCAGTGCAATTGGGTTATTGTTAATAATCGGTCCGGTCAGAACCTGTTTAAGTTCTTTAGCGTCAGCCATTAGCTTAACCCTCCGTTGCGTGCTTTAGCGATAAAGCTTGCAAAGCCTTCTTTACCTAACCAAAACTGCAATGAGTGTTGAACACCGTTACTGGTTAAAGTTGCACCAGAAAGTGCATCCACACCATGTACAGAGCTAGCCACTGCAGGATTTTTAGTTACGCTGATAGCTAAGTCGCCTTGAGCATCGAATAACTGTTTACCTTTCCACAATGCTTTCCATTTTGGATTTTCAACTTCACCACCTAAACCCGGTGTTTCAGCTTGGTCGTAATACACTAAGCCTTGAATCGTGTTTAAGTCAGCTTCTAAAGCCAAAAACGCATACATGGTCGACCATAGGCCATAACCATGAACAGGTAGAATAACGCTGGTTAATTTACCTTCGTCATCACGAACTAAATAAACAACGGCTTTATCAGCTACGCGCTTAATTGAAGCGATGTCGTTTTCAGGGATAGAAGACATGCTTGTGTCACGCGATGCTTTACGTTGGTCGTAAAGATTCGCATCACCTTCTGCAAACTCACCGGTTTTTAGGTCAACTAAACGCGCTTCAACATACTGATTATACTTGCTCAGAATGTCTTGCTTTGTCACTTTACCTTCTTTGGTGTTGATTAAGCTTGCCGCTTCAAGAATGTACTTTTGCTTATCGAGTAGCTTATTTTCTTGCTGAGTTGGTTTTAAAACAACCGCAGCAGTCGATACAAGCACAGAACAAATAAGACATAAGCCGACAACAACAAATAGCGTTCTACCGAACGAATCTTTATTACTAGCCACGAGCAATCCTCCGCTTGATATTTGCCTGTACTACGAAATGGTCAAATAAAGGAGCAAATAGGTTAGCAAATAGGATAGCTAACATCATACCTTCAGGGAATGCAGGGTTAATCACACGGATAAACACAACCATTGCACCGATTAAGAAACCGTAAGCCCATTTAGCAGTATTAGTGAACGAGGCAGAAACAGGATCTGTCGCCATGAACATCATACCGAAAGCAAAACCACCAAGTACCAAGTGCCAGTGCCAAGGCATAGCAAACATAGGGTTAGTGTCGCTGCCAATGGCATTCAACAACATTGAAATCGCCACCATACCTAACATCACGCCGCCCACAATACGCCATGAAGCGATGCGAGTGTAGATGATGACCAAACCACCTAACAAAATAGCAAATGTAGAGACTTCACCAACAGAACCAGGAATAAAGCCCATAAAGGCATCTAACCAGTTTGCATTTGAGCTGTAGTCAAAAGTACCTTGTGCCGCTTGGCTCAATGCTGTTGCGCCAGAATAGCCGTCGGCAACTACCCATGAGGTATCACCAGACATGCTTAATGGGTAAGCAAAGAACAAGAAAGCACGGCCTGCTAAGGCTGGGTTTAAGAAGTTACGCCCTGTACCACCAAAGATTTCTTTTGCTACAACCACACCAAAGGTGATACCTAAAGCCACCATCCATAATGGGATAGTAGCGGGTAAGGTTAAGGCAAATAGTACAGAGGTGACGAAGAAACCTTCGTTTACTTCATGTCCACGCACAGAGGCAAACAGTACTTCCCAGAAACCGCCGACAACAAACGTCACTGCGTATATCGGTAGGAAGAAACAGGCACCATAAAACATCAAGGATGCTACGCCTGAATCAGCGCTAAGCTGTGCACCCAATAGTTCAAATAAGCCAACTTGCCACACATCTGGAGTACCAAAACCGGCTGCCAGAGCAATTTGCGCTTGTAGGCCTACGTTGTACATACCAAAAAACATCGCTGGGAATGTACAAGCCCAAACCGTAATCATCATACGTTTTAGGTCAAGGTTATCGCGAACATGGGTTTTACCGTGGTTCACTTTACCTGGAGTGTAGAATACAGTAGCTGCCGCTTCATAAAGGGCATACCACTTTTCGTACTTACCGCCTTTTTCAAATTGCGGTTCAATACGCTCGATAAAATCTTTCAAGCTCATTAGCCTTCCCTCTCGATCGTATCTAGACAATCACGTAAATATGAAGCGTAATCATACTTACCTGGACATACGAACGTACACAATGCCAAATCTTCTTCATCTAACTCTAATGCGCCTAAACGAGCTGCACCATCAAAGTCCCCAGAGACAAGGTCACGAAGTAGCATAGTAGGTAAAATATCTAACGGCATCACGCGTTCGTAGTTACCAATCGGTACCATTGCACGATCAGAACCACCCGTACTGGTGGTCATGTTAAACAAACGTGATGGGCTTAGGTGACCTAAAAATGCACGAGTGATAGAGAACTTGTTGGCACCTGGCATTGCCCAGCCAAACAATTCTTTTTCGGTACCTTCTTCAAGTACACTCACTTGCTGATGGTAACGACCTAAATAAGCATGAGGTCCAACGGCTGTGCGGCCACTTAATACCGAACCAGACACAACACGTACTGCATCACCTACGGTTTCATTTGCAGTAAGTTCAGCCGTGCTTGCACCCAATACAGTACGAACTAGACGAGGTTGTTTTGCACTTGGACCGCCAATAGCCACTACACGCTCAGTGTTTAACACACCTTGGGTGAATAACTGGCCAATCGCAATCACATCTTGATAACCTACATGCCATACACTGCGGGTTGCAGAAGCTGGGAGAACATGATGAATGTGGGTACCCACTAAACCTGCTGGGTGTTTACCCGCAAATTCTTCAACTTGCGCGTTAGCTGCAGGGATATCAGCACCTGACGCTTTACATAGGTAAACTTTACCTTCAGTTAATCGTGCTAACACCTTAAGGCCATTAGCAAAATCGTCTTTATGTTCAGCGATGACTACCACAGGATCGGCAGCAAGAGGTTGAGTATCAATTGCAGTAACGAAAATACCAGCAGCAGTAGCATCTACAGCAGGCACTTTACTGAAAGGGCGTGTACGCAAAGCGGTCCACAAACCTGATTCAATCAGATTATCACGAACTGCCTGGCCGTCTAACGTGTCTAGTTTATCTGCATCATATTGAGCAAAAGTAACGCTATCGTTACCTTCTACAGCAATAACTACAGACTGAAGTACACGTCTTGCACCTCGGTTGATTTCTAATATAGTACCACTGGCTAAAGCCGTATATTTAACGCCTAAATTCTTTTTATCTTCAAAAAGAACCTGGCCTTTTTGCACTTTATCGCCCACTTTGATCTTCATCGTTGGACGTAAGCCAATATACTCTTCACCCAAAGTAGCTACGTGTCTAATGGCTGGGCCATTATGGATAACTTGCTCTGGTCCGCCTGCTATAGGCAGTTCCAATCCTTTCTTAATTGTAATCATATCCACAAGCACTACGTTTGAAGGAAAGACAATGCGCCACGTTCCGCTGCAAAAACAAAGTATTAACAAATACTTGCCATTTGAGCTGGCGCAGATTTAATACGAAAATGCGATCGCAATCACGCTGGTCGCGCGCATTTTACCGTAAATATGAGACTATCGCCACGAAAATTATAGGTGTTTTCATACCTATACCTTAGTCGAACGATAGAATTTAACTCGAGCTCACTGTATAAAGTAAGTGTTTGAAACCATCACGACAAATCTTCAATTTGACATACTATAGCATTAATATTTATCGAAATAATTTTATCTATCTTGTCATCCAAAAAAACAGCAACTCACGTTTTAGTACGCTTGAGTTGCTGATATTGTTTTATTTATTGAATAAATTTCAGTGAGGCAAGACTTAGAAACGAGCTTGATATCCAATATAGGTTGTCATTTCTGATTGAGCCTGACGGCCAGCTACTGTTCTACTTGCCACTAAGGTTTCGTCAAATAAATTTTCTACACGCAAATACACTTCATGCTGCTGAGTAACCTGATAACTCGCAGCAAGATCGACTTTCCACTGACTATCAACAGCACCAAAGTCATTTAGATTACCTGCATATTCTAATTCTGACTGGTATAGCGCCTGTGCTATTACAGAGAGATCCCCCACAACAACACCAGAACTTAACGTTAATTGCTGTTTAGGTACCCAAGGTAACTGAGTATCACCATCAAAACACCCATTGTAACTTGAGCAATAACCAACATCAGACTCAGCTTGGGTGTATTGATATTTTGCTTTTAAAGGAATGGAGAAACTGTCAAACATCAAGCCATATTCAACAGAAAAATCAAGACCGTTTACCGTTACATCCTCAATGTTTTCTTGCAATGTAATTTGCTCAACACCACAAACCATACCAAACATACAACCTACATGTTGATTATCATAATCATGCATATAGGCGGTCATAGCCAACGCTAATGAGTCTTGCTTGTAAGCTACGGCTAATTGATATTGCAATGCTTCTTGCGCTTTTTGCTCAAGGTTTCCAGCTGATGCTGCAGTCCAAGCTTGTTTAGCCTGTGCTGCTGCAGACCAGCCCCCAGCGGTATAAGCCACTTCAACTGAAGGCATCCAACCATCGTCAGAGAAGTCTGCAGACACCAGATCATAATCATCACTGACACTACGAGAAACGCTTACATGCTCATACCCTAACCCTAAATTGACTGACAATTGGCCATAGTTGAGTTTGGTATCTACCGCGGACAAAAATGAAGAAGCATCATCTTTGTATACCGCAATAGCGGCATTATCACTGGCTGACGTTAACGATAAGTCTTGACCCCACATCCAATCTTGGTTGCCTAACTCCATTTCAGCTTTATCAGTATGATAACGAGCACTGTATGTCACTTGATGCTCACCATACATACTCACGCCTTTGGTTTGCACGCCAAATCCAGCAAAATCGTTATCTTTAGTTAATGCACCTAAGTTCATGCCGTCTGTTGTTGGGGTGATTTCAAACGCCGCAATCTCACTTAACAAAGCATTACTTATCGTTTGACCATCAACAAACATCATGTCCGCTGTTTTTTGTGAATAGGTTTGATAATAAAAATCGGTTGCGACTGTTGACGTTTTCGACAATAACAGTTTATGCGCTAACACATAGCGTTGGCGCTCACCGTCAGTAAAATCAATATTTGCAGCAGCATAGCGTTGATTTGGGACTAGCTCAAAATCAGTGTTGGTTAAACCGAGCGTACCTTGCTGTGTTTCTTGGCTAGAGTACTGATAACTGAATTCTGTGGTTTGTTTATTTCGCGCCCCTGGTAGGCTATCAGCATCAATCTTGAACATAATATCGGTTTGTTTGGTATCAGCATCTTTATCTAATGCATAACCCACTTCATCCGATGCCGATTGATAATCAAGGGCCAATAACATGCCGTATTCTTTAGTGGTACCGCTAACGACAACACCACCGCCATAGTCGGCGTCATCATTAACCTCAACATTAAACTTACCAGCATATTTTTTATCACTGATCGCAACAGACTGATATTCAAGTTTACCAAAAGCAGCTTCTGAGCCATCGACCACACTAGTCATGCCAGACAGGGTCGCACTTTGTTGTTGCTGTAAATTGGGTTGCAATACTAAATTTTGGCCAGAATATGGCGCAGGAGAAAAGAAAATACCATCTTGCATGATTGCAACACCGTCAGATACGCCACGATGCATTAACTCAAGGTTAGCTTGAGAAGCGCCAGGCAATACAGTTGCACCAGTTAGACCTATGGCAATATCACTTTGGCGATAATGAAATTGATGTTGACTTGATTGCGCTATATCAAGCTGATTATTTGCTTTATCAATTGATTCAGTAACGGTTTCAGCAACAGCTTGAGTTGAATGGCAAGCAAAAAAGACGGCTGCCGCAATGACTGACAAGCCAAATGGATGGTTAGACATGTTTATCTCCGTATATGTGTCTGGTCGTGCAAAATACAATATCTCTTATTATGCTCGATACAATAACGGTTTCAGTGACATAAAAACAGCATACTGATAACGTTTAATCCATAATTTGGCGATTTAATAACAAAAAAAGCGGCCTAAGCCGCTTTCTAATGCTAAATAAATGTTTATAGATTACCTAAAATTTCATCGCTTAGCTTTAAATCATCATTTAGGTTAACACTTACACCAGCAGCAATAATCATTCGGGCAATGTCTTGTGCTTCCGTTAGAGAATGCATTTCGTAAGTACCACATTGATATTCATTCAACTCAGGAATGTCTTTTTGATCAACCACATTAGTCACATCAACCATAGCAGCAAGCCATGCATCGGCAACGGCACTTTCAGACGGCTGACCGATCAAACTCATGTAAAAGCCTGTACGGCATCCCATTGGCGAAATATCGATAATTTCAACACCGTTACCATTTAAGTGATCACGCATAAAACCGGCAAATAAATGCTCGAGCGTATGAATACCGCGCTCGCTTAAAATGTCTTTATTCGGCGCGCAAAAACGCAAATCAAACACAGTGATTGCATCGCCACTTGGGGTGCTCATGTGTTTTGCAACCCGCACAGCAGGAGCATTCATGCGAGTATGATCTACGGTAAAACTGTCTAATAAAGGCATTGTTCTCTCCAGAATATAAAGTTAATTGGCGATGTTTCAGCTCAATATCTAAATAATATCACTATTGCGGCTACGCTACAGCTTGTGTGTGCATCATTTTATTCAACATGGTTTAAGGCAGCTTCTGTATAGTTAAAGTAACGTTTAACAGACGCTTCATTCGTTAGATATGCCTGTAATACTTTAGCAAATAATGGATCTTTAGCAGCCTCTTGCGCCAACACCTCATCTCGTGCATTTTTTAACGCAAAAATCACAGCGTCTGGAAACGGCTTAACCGTCACGCCATGTTCATTAATCAGAGTGTCCATTGCAGATATATGGCCTTGGGTGTAATCGTCAAGCATATCTTGATTCACCGCACGAGCAGCCACTTTAACAATCATTTGTAAATCATTTGGTAATGCTGCAAACGCTTGCTTATTGATTAAGAATTCCATGGTTGAACCCGGCTCGTGCCAACCGGGATAATAATAATATTTAGCCACCTGATTCAGCCCTAATGGTAAATCGTTATAAGGTCCAACCCATTCGGCGGCGTCTATCGCCCCCGTTTGTAATGCGCCATATAACTCTCGACCAGCCAAAGCATCAACTGGCACTGCACCCAACTTTTTGAGCACTTCACCGCCAATGCCTGGCAGGCGCATTTTTAGCCCTTTAAAGTCGTCCGGAGACACAATAAGCTTATTAAACCATCCGCCCATTTGCATGCCCGTATTACCTCCAGGTAAAGGTAAAATACCGAATGGTTGATAGACCTCCTCCCACAACTCTAAACCGCCGCCATAAAAAAGCCATGCGTTCATTTGTTGAGCGGTTAATCCAAAAGGAATTGAAGAGAAAAACTGCGAAGCCGGGGCTTTGCCTTTCCAGTAATAAGCAGCGCTGTGCCCCATTTCTACCGTGCCAGTGCTAACACCATCAAAAACAGATAATGCCGGCATCAACTCCCCTGCACCATAGACATCAATTGATAAACGCCCATTAGACATTTGCTCAACTAACTCAGCAAACCGCTCAGGAGCCATGCCCAAACCTGCAAGATTTTTGGGCCAAGAAGTTGCTAAACGCCACTTAATCACTTGATGTGGTATCACAGATGATTCAGTAACAGGCGTCGACATAGGTGGTTCTGGTTCACAACCTAATAAAAAAACTAACCCGATTACCCAACCGGCCTGTTTCAGCATACCCATGATAATATCCTTAGTTTTTAGAGCATAATGGTTGCTCTACATCATAAAAATCAACCTCATAGCGACAAGAACAATGCTTTTAGTAACCGAAAAATTAACGAATGCACAAGCGTTGACTGACGGTAAACGAGCGGTGAATACATCACTGCGTCAAATTTAATAAGAGCGATACTCGTTGCGCAAAGTATGAACGGTTTAATCTGCATATCGCATATTTTGCACCATGTTAAGGTTAATTTAACATATTCGTCACATCTGGCAACGATTGCACCAATAAAAAAACCTCACTAACTTGTGAGGCTTTATCGCTTAACGTACTGATTAAATTAATTTTGTTATCTCAAGCTGAACGTTGATATTAGTGAATCTCAGCGAGTGTTAACCCCTATCCTTTGCAGTTAGGTGTTCTTGGTACCGCATCTAATGACTGCCATTCAGCTTCAGTGTAAACATTAATTGATAAGGCATGTACACCGCTTGCTAGTTCATCTGCTAAAGCTTGATTAACTAAACGATGGCGAGCCAATAAACGTTGCTCGTTAAACAGCTCGCTGACAATGACTACTTTAAAATGGGTTTCTGAGTTAGGCGGCACATGATGACGATTACTTTCATTAATCACCTCAAGGTGCACTGGTGCAAAGGCTTGACTCAATTTATCTGTAATGATTTGTTCGACAGACATAGTGATACTCTTGTTAATTCATATCAATGAAACCGAAGGGTACTGGTTTGCACAATAAAGGTCAAACAAGCAAACCAAAACTGATTAGCAGTGCACAAAATATGACGTGCCAAAAAATACCAATCGCTTTATTAACAAGGCCAATCGGCCATGTCGACACCATCAAGTTCGCTAACGAGCTTAATGCTATTTTGCTGCAAAGCCACACTGCCAAGCCAAGCTTTAATAAACTGACCTTGAGGATCATATATCTGTTGCTGCTTGGCGAGATTAAACCGTCTAGATCCTCGAGGATCGGCCCCCACACCAGCTAAATATTGCCAATTACCCCAATTAATTGCTACATCATAATCGATTAATTGTTGCTGAAAGTAAGCCGCACCGTAACGCCAATCACATTGCAATTCATGAATTAAACAACTGGCCACTATTTGTCTTCCACGATTAGACATATAGCCTGTTTGATTTAACTGCGTCATTAATGCATTTACTAGCGGGTAAGGAGTGGTTGCCGTTTTCCATGATTGCAACCGCTTGGCATAAAAACTGGTTAAAGGCTTTTTGCCCGTTATCCCTGAAAACCAAAATAGTTTGTTGTTAAATTTATGTGCATACCAATGAAAATATTCGCGCCACAATAACTCATATTCAATCCATCGAGATGACTCATTAGCCCCATGTTGCGATTCAAATTCGTGTAATGCAGACAACACTTGTCGAGCAGATAAACAGCCATTAGCCAACCAAGGAGAAAACTTAGTTGAGTGCTCCCATCCAGCGAGTTCGTTTCGCACAATTTTGTAACTGTGGGCTAAGTTTGATGCAAAATAACTTCCTAATTGCAGTTTGCCTTGTAATTCGCCGCCGCTAAAGACATTACTAAGCATATGTGTTTGTGGTAACCAATCAGGATAAGCGACCCATTTTTGTATTAATTTATCTTGTGACTTTAGAGCAACCATAGGCGGCAACCAAGTGACTTCATCTTTCACTGCTTCAAAATGGCTGTTGTTCACTAGTTTTCGAAATTGGCTAAAGCTAGGTGGAAGTTCATCTAACTCAAAAGGAAGTTGCTGTGAGCTAAACAAGGTTTGGGTAGTAAATGTTGTAAATTCAGTATTTGAATCGCACTGTTGTTTAATCGCTTGCCATTTGGCGCGCTCATCTGCACCGCCATGGTCGCTTCGGTAAACTCGCGTAATATCATGAGTGTTAATTAAATATGGTAAACACAGCTGCGCCTGACCATACATTATATGCAGTTGCTGACCATATTGACTCAGTGCCTCGTCTAACGCTTGCAACGACTCAAGTAAGAATTTTAGCCTATGTTTCCCCAAATACTGTGCTTGGTATTGGGCCTTTGCAAACCATTGCGGCTCAATGCAGTACACAAGCATAAGCTGTTGAGCATTTTGGGAAATATCTGACAAAATGGCATTGTCAGCTAAACGAAGATCATCGCCAAGCCAATAAAGCGCCTTAGCTTTTTTGGCTGAGGACGTCGTATTACAGTCAGTTAAAGGTTGAACGTTTGCGTTACTCATGTATGACAGCCCTTATCAGGTGTTTTATACCTCATTGATACGGTAATAAACGGCAATAAGGTTCAAAACAGGCTGCTTTTTATCGTTAACTGGACTGAGATTAGCGGTAGTATTGAGGGGTAATATGCCTAAAGGTAAAGTTAATCCTAGGCTCGGTCACTTTAAGTCGCTTTGGTAACGCGTGTTGCCAATCTTGCTGCATACCTGGATGCATAATCAACAAGTCACCTGACGCCAAAGCAAAACTCACTTTAGTTTGTGTTTTTTTATGGCGCACAACAAAGTCTCTACAGGCGCCAAGCGTTACAGAAGCAATAGCAGACCCTGCTACAATTTCAGGTTCATCATCACTGTGCCAGCCCATACAGTCTCGCCCATTAGCATAACAATTTACGAGTACTGAATTGCTTTGTAGTTGATGGTCAGTAAGCAATTTTTGACGTAATCGGCTAAGTACCTTAGGCCATGGCAAGGCACTAATGTGCAATTTAGAATAATGATAATCACAACCTGGATCGCCAAACCAAGCTTGCGTACGCGGAATGAGGTGCTGTTTACCAAAGACCTCAATCGACACTCTTTCTAGTGGATAATGAGTGACTTCATTTAGTAACAACTGTTGCTGTTTACTGGACAAAAAACCTTTAATCCAGGTCACGGGGGGCGTTACTGCGTGATGCCTATGACCATTAACATCCAAGCTACTTTGTGGTGCGTCAAAGTCAAACCCTTGTTGCCAACCTGACAAGTTTGCCTCCTTGGTATTAAAACCAGCGCTTTAATTTAGCAATCCACAAACCAGATACGACAATTGCTGCCATTATGATCAATATTGCATAATAACCATATTGCCATGTTAACTCTGGCATATGTTGAAAGTTCATCCCATAAATACCCGCGATGACCGTTAGGGGTAAAAATATTGCCGTCACTAAGGTTAAGGTCATCATCACCCGATTAGTTTTATGGGCACTTACCGAAATAAAACCATTAATTAAATTACTCACCAGACCTTGGTACAAACTGGCACGACTCGATAAACGCTCAAATTGATTATACAAATAGCTTAACTGTTGATAATCAAACTCAATATGTTTTTGCGCTTCATTGTCTAACATTTGTTGCAAGAGTTCTTCATGATAGGTAAACGAGCGCTTTGCCTTTTGCAACTTACTGCTGTAAGCCAGCAGTTCTGCAAGTAAGTCGTCGCTTGATGCATCAAAAATCTCATCTTCTATGTCATTTAAGCGTTCTTCTAATGCCAGCATTACCGCTAAAAAATCTGTCACAATTTGGCGCATGATCAAAAAACATATCGAGCTCATATTTTGTGATTCAATGCTACGTTTATCATTTAAGCGCTCAATAACACTATTAACACTCATAGAGGATGCCAAATGCTGAGTAATTAAAAACTGTTGATTGACGTGTATCAGTAAGTGACTTCGGTCGAGTAAAAGATACGATTCTCGCGCCTTTAACTCATGAGTTAATAGGTAAGTATGATCACTATAAAATTCAATTTGAGGAGGGTGCCGCTCTCTATGAGCGTCATCAAAATCTAGGTTATCAATACCAAACTGAGGGTTATCTTGAAAAAATGCTCGATTATTCGGTCCATTAATATCTATCCATATTAAATGGAGTTCAGGATCATATTGCGCCATCAAATCAGCGTCACCAGATGATAACAACAGCCCTTGAGTATCAAATAATAAAATGCGAATGGTCATAATAGACTCAGAATAAACAAGATTAACACTCAATGTCTAACACGCTACGCCCTGACACTCACCCTCTTCTATCACTGATTGTATCAGTTGAAAATGGCTGCTTACCCATGCGCTGCTAATAGGCCCCCAAGTTGAAATACGATAAAATCCCTCATTATGTCGCTGACCATGTTGAATAAAATCAACTTGAATACCAATATCAGAAAAAGCTGAAATAGCATCCTGCAAGGTTCGCCTTGGCATGCCTGTTAACTTTTGTAAGCTTAATAAATTATGTTGTTCTTCATCGAGCAAATGCGCTAAATACAGCTTTCTTAAGAAGGCTTTTTGCGACTTACTGGCCTCACTAAGCTCAGAAAACATCATGATAACGTCCTATAAATAGTAGCCCTTAACTTGAAATTACTGCATGTGTTGCCCTGCATGCAAGTAATATCAACTGCTAAGCAATAATCAAACTGCGGCTTGAGATAAACATTTACAACCTTGAGATCGCAAATTGCCCTAAAACCATGGCAGTATGATAAGGATACGGTAACAAAGGTATAACATAATAATGAACATGGACCCGACACAAAAAAGCCAGCCTTTAGTCGCACAAGCCTCAGATTCAACAGCTGAGTCTGCGGCAGAGTTAAATCATTATCAACATGGCCCAAAGTTAACCCAGGTACAATATACCCCTTTAGCCGAATTAACTTTGCAAGCCGTTGATGCTAACTACCCTAAATTACTGTTGATTATTAGCATCACCATCGCCGTGATAATCATGCTAGCCCTAGGCATTGTCAGCCAAATTGCCCTCAACATCCCAATCAATGTAACCTTATCTATATTAACTGCTTATGCTTTGCTTGCATTGATTATCATTAAACTTATCCACCTAAAAGCTAAGCGGATAAGCTATGGGGTATTTGAGCATGAACTGGTATTGCGTGAAGGGCTGTTTTGGGTATCCACAACGGCATTACCTTATACCCGCTTACAACATGTTAATGTATCTCAAGACCCACTAGAGCGAAAATATCACCTTGTCACATTAAAATGCTTTAGTGCTGGCAGTGGCGTAGCAGAAATTGACCTCCCCGGCCTCAATGCTGACCTAGCCGAGCATCTTCGCCAGCATTTATTGGTAAAGGCAGCCACGAGTCATATGCCACAAAAAAGTGCTGCAATGCCAGACTCGCAAGCTCAGCAAAACAACAACTCAGAGCATGTAGACGAGGTTCGCCCTCATCATGAATAATCAACACAATATGACACCCCAAAATGTAAATATTGCTGATAATAGCCATCATTTTGCGGAGCAACTCACCCACTGGCAGGCATTATCGCCATGGTCAATTATTACTTATATTTTCAGCACCCTTAAAGGCATTCTTAGCAATGGATTTGCAGTGATACCCTTAGTGTATACGGGCTGGAAACAAGGATTTGATGCCCAATGGTTCATCATGGCTGTAGGTGCATTAATCATCCTTGTGAGCATTGCTGCCACCATAGAATGGCGAAAATTTCGTTTTCGTTTAAATGGCGAACAACTCGAAGTAAAACGTGGGCTTTTTTTTACTAAAAAAGATGAAATTCCATTAAGCAAAATCCAAAACATTCGCTTTGAACAACCCTTTTATTTTAAACCCCTATCACTAGGCACGTTAATCATAGAGACGGCCGGCTCCAAAAACGATGAAGCGCAGCTTGCCGCACTAGATACCTTACAAGCACAAACACTTAAACGCTTATTACTCAATTTAAAACGAACCATCCATACACACAATGAGCCTATAAACAATGGCGCAAATCAAGATACCGAGTCCGTAACTCATACACAGTCATTAATAGAAGATGACTTAGCTGAAAATGACTCAAAACCCATCGTTCGTAAATCATTTCGCGATTTATTATTGTTTGGTTTTTATCATAATAATTTTATTTGGTTTGCCGTTATTGCAGGTCCCATCGCTGGCCAAATCGATATGGAAAAGATATTTGACTCACCATTAGCCAAACAATTTTGGCTATGGATTGAAACCCAAACCCATCAAAACATCGGCTTACAAAGCTTATTTTTTATTCTTGGCGCACTGTGTTTATATGGACTCTTTTCGCTTATTTCGATTATCGCCGCCGTATTAAAATATTATCCTTATAAACTCGACAGACACGACGACACCTTACAACGCAGTGGCGGCATAATTTCACATCAACAAGATGCATTAGCCATCAAGCGGGTACAACTTATTCATGCCCAGCAACCTGCTTTAGCGCGCCTATTTAAACGTTGGACCTTATATTTTAAACAGGTCAAAGGCCAAGAGGTTGAGCAAAAAACCAAGCAACATATGCTTATACCCAGTGTACAACCCAGCGAAGTTGAAGCCATATTAACAGCCATGCCAAAGCTCAGTGGCGGCGCCAGCGCTTTACCCGATAAATACACACAAATCCACATCAATTGGTTTACAAGAAGAGCACTAATACCACTGGCAATCGCAATTTTGATATCAATAATTGGCGGGCTCAATGGGCGCAACTTACACTTTTTTGAAACCACCTGGCTCATCACATCAGTGATTATCGGTTTAATGTATTTACGCTATAAGCATTGGGGATATGTACTGCAAGATAAGGTGATTTGGCAGCACACAGGTTTATTAGGCAGGCAATGGAAACGCATTGCTTTTGACAAAGTACAGCATGTTAAAATAACCCAAACTCAAGGGCAAAAACGGGCAAGGCTTGCTTATGTTGAAGTCGGTCTTGCCAGCGGAAGTGTGGTGTTTCCTTACATTCCAGCGCATATTGCAGATCAAATTGTATCACGCTCACTGCATTCGGTGAGTCGTAACTCGCAAAACTGGATTTAAGTAACCTCAACTCTGGATAAGAGATGTATTGATAACGATATAAATCAATAGATTGACTAAAATCCACTGTCAAGCTTGTGATTTGTTTTGCTAACAAGACGAATTAACGCGTCAATAGCTAGCCTATTGCAAGTTAATTCAACGCAGTGAGGAAGGCAAAGGACTGCTTGAAAGGCGTTTGTTATCCAGAGCTGAGGTTAAGTAAGCACGATAAACTAAAGGGCAACCATGGATATCAGCTCTAACGACATCATTGATTTGTGGTTTAAACAAATAAGCCTCAAACAATGGTGGCTAAAAGACGGTGAGTTTGATGCTTTAAATTCACAGCTTTACACGATGCAGCAGTAAAAGGGGAGTTATACTCGTGGCGCAAAACGCCTTTAGGTCGTTTAGCTGAAATAATCGTATTAGATCAATTTTCCCGCAACATTTACCGAAACACCCAGCGTGCATTTATTGCAGATGCAACCGCATTCGTGCTATCTCAAGAAGCCGGTGTCCTTGGATGCTTAACACAACTCCCGCCACAACAAGCGCTATTTTTAATCATGCCGTATATGCACAGTGAATCAACATTAATTCATCAACAAGCATTACCACTTTTTGCCCAATACGCCCCAAACAATCTAGCGATTGAACAAGATCACCAAGCGATTATTACTCAATTAAAGCTACCCTCACCGTAATGCAATTTTAGGACGCACCTCAACCCCAGCTGAAATCGACTTTCTAAATGAGCCAGGGTCAAGTTTCTAGAGTCTGTTGTGGTTACTTTTACTTAACCACTAACACTGGGCACTTGGCTTTGTTTGCGACTTCTTCAGCCACATTATCATGTAAAAAGTGAGCAAGCCCAGTTCGACCATGGCTTGCAATCACCACCATACCAATCTCGTCGCTATTCGCTTCGGCTAAGATTTCTGTAATTGCATCACCACGACGGATAACCGTCTCGATTTTTAAATCGGTTTTTAACTGAGCCAGCAATTCATGCATTTGTTTCGCTGCAGCGTCTTCCATTGATTGGGCCAATTCTTCTGGCGTAATAGCAAGTATCATATAGTTTTCATCACCAAGAGGTTGATCGACTACATGTAAAATACGGATGCCAACATGATATAAATTGGCCATTTCAATGGCATATCGTAAAGCATGTGACGCCGTATCAGAAAAATCTGTAGGCCATAAAATATTTCGTGTACGCATTTTGTTATCCTCCTAACACGTGAACCACAAAAGAGTGAATTAACCACTTACTCCTTTACTGCTAATACAATCAATTTGACTCTATTAACATCCTTCACTCCTCTTATATTTAGTGTAGACATGAATACGTGACTTTTTAGTGATCACAATCAAATCAGTGTCTAAAACTTGCATTTGTTCAAAATACACCCTAAAGTTAGACCGACCAATCAGTCGGTTTATTGTGTTGTATGATTGCAAATCGCTATTTATTACACTTGTTTTAAGCTACATGGCGCAAACAACCGACTCAAACAACCCGCCGGAGAACAATATAATGAACATGGCAGTTGAACAAACCGTAAACTCACTCGCTCAATTACTCGACTTACAACGAAGTCGGTATCTGTCAAATCCGGCACCGAGTTATGAGTCTCGGGTAAAAAAATTAACTCAACTCAAACTCGCATTGCTTGATAACCAACAAGCAATCATCAATGCGCTTAATCAAGATTACGGTCACCGATCATCGAATGACACCGTTATCTCTGATATTTTGCCTTGCATTAACAATATCAATTACACCATAAAACACCTTAAGTCATGGATGAAACCCAGCCGTCGCCATGCAGGTATGTTGCTCTCACCGTCTAAAGTGTCAGTGCAGTATCAACCATTGGGGGTGATTGGTATTATCGTGCCATGGAATTTTCCCATCATGTTATCTATGGGGCCGTTAGTAACCGCTATTGCCGCCGGTAATAGTGCCATGCTTAAAATGTCTGAATTTACTCCAGAAACAAATACCGTGCTAAGGCAATTATTGGCCAGTATTTTTGACACATCTGAAGTGGCCATCGTTGAAGGTGAAGCAGAGGTCGCCGCTGAGTTTTCATCTTTAGCGTTTGATCATATTTTGTTTACCGGCTCAACTGTTGTAGGTCGTCATGTTATGCGCGCAGCAGCCAATAACTTAACCCCTGTCACCTTAGAGTTAGGCGGTAAATCACCGGCAATTATCGCCCCAGACATGCCCATAGAAACAGCCGTTGAACGGCTCATTTTTGGAAAATGTTTAAATGCCGGTCAAATCTGTGTTGCACCTGACTATATACTCTGCCCAGCCGACAAAGTAAGTGAGTTTATTGAAACTTACCGCGCTAGGTTTAACAAAATGTACCCTGACTTTGTTAACAATCAAGATTACGGCAACGTCATTAATGATCGCCAGTTTCAACGCTTATTGAAAGTGCTTGACGATGCTAAAGCCAAAGGTGCAAAAGTCGTGTCTGCAACAGATGCCCCTATTTCGTCAAATAATAGAAAACTAGCCACGCAACTGATCACCGACACAACAGAAGACATGTTGCTATTGCAAGACGAAATTTTTGGGCCACTATTACCCATTATTGCCTATCAAGACATCTCTGAAGCCATTGGTTATGTTAATCAAAGAGACCGACCTCTAGCACTATATATCATGAGCTTTGATAATAAGACCCAACAACATATTTTACAGCAAACCCATTCTGGCGGTGTCTGCATTAATGACACTGTATTCCATGTGGCCGCAGACGACGCGCCATTTGGTGGTATTGGTCCCTCTGGCATGGGACATTACCATGGCAAAGAAGGCTTCTTAACTTTTAGTCACGCAAAAACAGTGTTAAACAGTGGTAAAATCAACACCGGCATATTTGTCCACCCACCTTATGGCGGAGTCATTCAGCGACTATTAATGAAGTTTTTCTTACGTTAACCTCGCGACTGCCCACAATGAATCAGAATCATTGTTGGGCAGTTCATCACGTTCAACCACAGGCAGTTTGACTTAATGAGCAGTAACTCCACTACCACAGATAAAAAGCAAGCCATTTTAGACGCAGCGCTGCAACTGTTTGTCAATAAAGGCTTTAATGCAACATCGACCGCATCTATTGCTAAGGCGGCGGGCGTTGCTACGGGCACCTTGTTTCATCATTTTCCGACCAAAAACGACATAATGAATCAAGTTTTTTTAGCGATTAAACAAGAGTTTGCAGATAATATGGTCACCAGCACTCAGTTTAGTGGTGACATCGAGCAAGATGCCTATACCCTATGGCAAAAAGCTATCGATTGGGCCATTGCGCAGCCACTTAAGCAATTGTTCTTTTTACAATATTCAATGTCTGCCGATATTGATGTGATGATAAGAAAGCAAGCAATGACAAGTATTTTAAGCTTTGTCGTTGAGTTAATTGAGCAAGGTAAACAACAAGGCATTATTGCCAATTTCCCCAGCGAATTATTACTCGAAAATTGTCATGGTCAGTACTTAGCCGCCATTCGTTTTTTTACCGACAACCCACATTTAGGTGGAGATAAAATCCATCGTGATGCTAGCTTTACTTTGTTTTGGCATGCAATGAAAGCGCAATAGAATTGAAATTGGGATTAATCATCTAAACTAAAATCAGCTAGGTCGACATCATCAACCGAGTTTTGCTTGTCTTCAAAATCTAATTGAGGAGTGTGAGCCATTTGCTGATTAAGTAATTCTTGCTGTCTTGCTTTATGCAGAGCAAATTGACGACGTTTTTTGCGCTGCAAGCATAAACGAATGACATCTTGCTTTTGTAATTCACTAAAACTCATCCAGTTAAAGCGTTCATCCCGGCTTCTAAGGCATCCCAAACAATACCCGCGACTGTCAGACTGACAAACGCCAACGCAAGGGCTGGGCACGGCAAAAAAACTTAACTGTTCCATAATTAGTGAGATTAACTCCAGTACATAAATGCAGACTATTTATTGATATGCGATATATTGATATAAGCTTCGCAATGTTAAGGCAAACAATCGAAGTATATTAAGGTTATACTAATTGAGTTAATTTTGTACATTATTACACGTTTTAGGAGGTCATATGACAACATCAAAGCGTTTCGTGTTAAGGGAAAACCGCCCAACCTGGCACTACCTAACACTCATGATATTTAGCTTATTTATTCTCGCTGCCTGCGCGGCAAAACCCAAACAAGATTATGATGTTAATTATGATTTCTCAACTTTGAAAACCTTTAGTCAATTAACCTTAAAGCAAACTGACGACCCACTCACAGCCGACAGAATCAATGACGACATCAAGCAAACATTACTTAACCAAGGTTATATTTACCAGGCAGAAAATCCAGACTTTCTAGTTAATTACGCCTTTGTCACCCAAGACAAAGAAAAAGACTCAGGGCTCTCAATTGGTCTAGGTTCAGGTACATGGGGCTCGGGTGGTGGCATTGGAGTTGGTACCAGTATAGGTATTCCGATTGGCAGCGACACCGCTAAAACACAAACCATTCAAATTGACATTATAGACCCAACAGACAAACGCTTAATTTGGCGTGGTAATAGTCAATATCACTTTGATCAGGGCGGCGAAGAAAAAGCCCAAGGAATAAATCAAACCGTTGTGGCTATATTGGCGCAGTTTCCACCTAAAAAATAATCGTTTATGGCCATTGAGTCACCCAACAACTCTCTGGCCGACTCCCAAAGATAAAATATCTATTTAGCAATTAGCAGCCTCGCGGTAAACTAGCCTTTAAACTACATTATTGATTAGCGCTAATGACCACCGAAACCTATAACCAAGCCTTACTCACTTTAGCACTTGCAGGCATAGAGGCTCTTAACGCCTCAGCTTCACAACACAAGGCGACTCGAACCCCAGCACAAGAAAGCCATTATTTATGCAATTGGATGGTCGAGTCATTAAAAACAAAACGCTTTTCTAAGTTAGTCGCCGACGATTTAACAACCTGGATCCGTCAAGCCCGAAGTCAGGGTGCTGGGGCGCAACTAAAGCGCTTATTAACCTGCATTGCAGATCAATACCAACAAGCTAATAACAGCACAGTAGCAACCGGTGAAGGGCTTAAAAATCTATTAGTTGAGTTAGCGCAACAAGATTGGCTAATCATCACAGATACCGATATAGATGCTAAACTTAAGCTAGACAGCGATGGGCAATCAAGCCTTATCATCGCTAAAAAAGAGTTCGAACAACACATCGTAGATGACGTGATTATTAAGCCTATTTCAATGTACATACGTGGGGATGAAACGCTCGTTGCAGCACTTGCACTTAAACAGGGAATGTTACTGAGCCAGGGAAACAAGAAAACCACCTTAATCAAACACCACAAAACATATACATTAAGGCCAAATAACCAACATTCTAGTTTGTGTTTACTGTGTCTTGAACAATATTAGGTATGATTGACAAAACCCAATTTAATTTCGTCGTAGGCGTATGCTGAGGTACTACAATGAAAAGATGCATTATTGCTGTAATTTATTTCGTATTGTGCTCTTTTTGCTCACCGGTCAAAGCTGAAACGGTCCTCAAATACAATGTCAACGGCTCAAGTAATTGGGTTCCTTATTACATTGCTCACTCTCCTGATAATCCAGGCATTTTAGGTGAGCTAGTGCCACTTATACTTGCCACCGCAAACATCAAAATTGAAAAACATAACTTTCCTCCCAAACGAACCAACCATGCATTAGGCAATGGTTTATTAGACTTCGATTTTGTTAGCCCAAGTTGGTTTCCAAATGACGATTTAGGCGAACTATTTGTCCAATCATCGCCGCTTCTTATCATCCAAGAGAATATTATTACTTTAGATGAACATGCCAAAAACTGGCAAAATATCGACCAACTCAAAGGCAAAGAAATAGGCACCGTTAGGGGATATTTGTATCATGATGACGCAAATTTCACCCGGGTAGATTTCATCTCAGAGCGCGAGCTCATAAAAGCACTGTATAAAGACAGAGTAAAAGCAGCTATATCAGGTGACTTACCCGCATTGTACTGGGCAAAACAACTCAACAGCCCTATTACATTAGCGGCCGTCCATTCTAAAGGTCAGTTAGTCATGCGCCTTCGCAAAGAACACGCAGCATTGTTACCCCGTATTAATGCCGCGATAGACGAGCTGCAATCAAATGGCACCATCAAACGCATTATCGACAAATACACCAAACAAGAAGTCTTTGAGCATTTAGCCCAATAACTTTCTCACCTGAGATTTAGAAAGGGTTAACGCTATAACCTTCTTGAGCTAATATCGCATGGGCAGTCAATGCCGATAGCGCCATATCAACACCAGGAAGCAATTCTTCAGACGTGATGCCGTAGTAAGCCGCAGTTTGACCACATACATAAAACTTTACACCTTGCTTTACTAGCTGAGCAACGAGGTCAGCATTGGCATTATGCTTATTGGCATTTAACATTTGATAATATCTGGTCTGGGTCATATCACTTGCAGCTTGTCCATGCACAACCATTGCCAGAGATATGTCTTCTAATTTTACCCCAGCAGCCACGTGCATATTAATAAAACGCGCCAGGGTATCAATACTGCGGTTTAACTCACCAGGTTTAGCGGCTGTACCTAAATCAAAAGCCACTTTAAACTTCATCCCTTTGGGGATCACTAAGCTGCTATTCACTTGTGCAACCTTGCCATAATCTTTAATGACGGTGCCAGGCTTAAATGCCTCAATACCCGCCGTTGCCATAAAAGATGGGCAAGCAAGCACACTTAATAACGATATATAAACTGCTCTTGTAGACAAAAAAGGTAAATGGATTGCCATTGTGTTGATGTTCCTTCTAACAATAAATAGCATTAGCCAGCTAAAGCATATGAGTAAAACATAGCACTGTAGCATAGATAAACGTGTAGATATTTAGTTAGTGCTTGCTAACTTAGGGTTTTGTTTAACAACATGTTATTGGTTAATTTTACCAGTCATCAACGCTACTCACCTTTAACGCGACAACAAGCAGTAATAACACCAAGCCAATAACCGCCGCCAGCAGATCAGGTTGAACATGTTTTTTATGTAAGCATATTAGGGCCTAGATCGCGAAGCATTGCGGCAAAAGATAAACGCTTTTAAACTCGCACAAGATTCAACCTGCAAAGACCAACAGACCCAAGTATAATCGCAGCTCGAATAAACCAAAGTAACTGATTATTAATATGCTTATACGTCCGATTTGCCCAACCGACTGGCCAAGCATAATGGCAATTCAGGCTCAATGTTATCTTGACTTAACGCCAGAGTCTTTAGCTGTAATGCAAAGTAAATGGCAAGCGTCTCCTTCAACGTGCCTAGTCGTTGAACAAAAACAGCAAGTATTAGCCTATGCCCTAGTACACCCATGGTTACGAGGTGATGCACCTTCACTGGATAGCGAAATATCATTACAAGCATCTTCTAGTTGGTACTTACATGACATGGCCATTTCACCAAAAGCGCAAGGTATGGGAATAGGCAAACAACTCATTACCCACATACTTAATCAGGCGCATAAATTAAATATTGAAGGTGTCGGTCTTGTTGCAGTCCAAGGTGCCAACACTTACTGGCAGCAACAAGGATTTAAGCCACATGAAACATCAAAAAAATTAACCCAATCGCTTACCAGCTACCCTGCAGATGCTTGCTATTTATATTTAGACTTACAACGCCAAATGACTCAATGCTAAGCTAATAAGCATAAACAGTTAAGCTAATAAATTATCAATCTGCTTGGCGTTAGGCCACTTAACATGGGACAATTATTACCTACACGCAAGATGGAACCGCTTCACTCTTGCCGTTGGGGACTGTACCGCCTTATCACTAACACCAAGGCATGACCCCTTATTCAATGCTTTACAATAATGTTAGGAGTTCGCCATGGCGCGCCAAGTGATATACACCTTCAAAGGTCAAACAAAAACGATCCCGTTTAGCTACGACATACATCACGACCTTTATGAAGCAGCAGCCGAAGCTGAAGGGATTGATTTAAAAAAATTTCTCGCAATGGAGCAACAAATAGCATTAACCTCAAAAAAAGGGGCTAAGGCCGAAAAAGAATTTCGTAAAAGCGAATTTGCACGCTTTGGTTTCACCAGCATTAAATTTGTTCGTGAAGACGATGAAATTTAACCCAGTATCTGTTTAAAGGAATACCAATGTTAAACACTGAACACGCCAATTTTCCTCGAGCCAGTTTTGTTCGCCGGTTTGGTGCAATTGTCTACGATTTCATGCTTGCTGTGGCGGTAGGTATGTGTGCCGGTGCACTTGGTTTCGGCATTTTTTTTGGATTTTATAGCGCAGGACTTGTCCAAATGAACAGCTTTGAGCATATCTCAGATGCGCTGCTAGGCACTCCATTATATAAAGGTTTTTATCAATTATGGTTAGTGATATGCGTTTGCGGTTTTTATGCCATATTCTGGAGCCGAGGCGGACAAACCCTAGGCATGAGGGCATGGCGCTTAAAGGTTCAACATCCTAATGGGCAAAACCTCAGCTTTATCACAGCTTGCGCTCGCATAGTGTGGTCATTGTTAGGTGTAGGTAATCTGTGGATTTTAATCAATAGCGACAAACTTGCCCTGCAAGATAAAATGACCCGCTCAGAAGTGGTGGTGCTATCGGTAGAAGCCAATCAAATGCGCAATTGGCACGGCGCTTAATTTAACTCAGCAACAAAAACGGCAACCCCTCTGAGTTGCCGTTTTTTTTATCGCTTAACCATTATTTACGAATATAATGCATCGCCAAAATGGTAAATAAAATACTCGGTGTCACTGCACCCACAAACGCAGGTAATTCATACACAATACTCATTGGGCCAAAAATTTGATTGCTAATATAAAAACTAAATCCAGCGACAACCCCCAATAATACCCTCGCCCCCATGGTTACCGTACGTAATGGGCCAAACACAAACGACAAGGCCACTAACATCATCACAGCAACAGTGACAGGCTGCATAATCTTACGCCATAGCGCTAGTTCATATCGGCTTGAGTCTTGTTCATTCACCTCTAAATAATCTAAATAATCCAGTAAGCCTCTAATAGACAACGACTCAGGCTTAACAGACACCACACTTAGCTTGTCTGGTGTTAGTGACGATGTCCAAGTATCTTTATCAAGATGTTCTCTTATTACTCGCTCATCTTGAACATAAGTCGTCACAACACCAGAGAGCTGCCAAACATCATCAATAAAAATCGCTTTATTGGCATGAGTAACATCAGTTAAAGCTAACTCATCATCAAAACGGTATAGACTGACATTATTAAGCATATCAATGCTTTGAACTTCGCCAATATTAACAAACATATCACCGTCTTTTGCCCAAATCCCACGATGAGACTTAATCAAACTGCCACCAGACACTTTAACGGCCTGTAACTCTTTAGCACTTTTTTCTGCTGCGGGGGCGCCCCACTCACCCAAAACCATCACCATGATCATGAGTGGGATCGCTGTTTTCATTGCCGATTGAGTGATCTGTAAACGCGACATACCGGATGCCTGCATCACCACTAATTCAGAATTAGAGGCCAGCATCCCCATGCCAATTAAGGCGCCAAGTAATACCGCCATAGGGAAAAACATTTCAACATCACGAGGAACTAAAAATAAAACGTAAATGCCCGCATCAATTAACGTGTAACTGCCACGCCCCACTACACGTAACTGATCAACCCATTTAATAATGCCCGACAAACCAGTTAAAATAAGCAAACATAACGCAGACGTGCTCACAATGACACGAGCAATATAAAAATCTAAAATTCTCATGCAGCCACCTGCTTACGTTTAAATAAGCCCAGTAATTTTTTACCTGATGGTCGCTCTTTAATTAGTAATAACAAGCCTAAAATCAATGCACAGGCGTGGATCCACCACATACCTAAATACTGAGGCACAACCTCGTCTTGTAATGCTTTACGCCCCGCGACCATCAACCCAAAATAACCTAAGTACAATAAAATGGCCGGGAACATTTTGGCAAATTTACCTTGACGAACATTAACCCGAGCCAATGGCACCGCAATTAATGTCATTAACGGGATCGCAATAGGGATAGCCAACCGCCATTGAAATTCTGCTGCGGCTTCTGGGCCAGGCGTTGCCAATAACTGCTCTACTGGCAGAGCAGACAACTTACGTCGACGCTCATCGACCTCCTGCTCCTTGATTTCCATCTTATAACCACCAAACTCAATAACCTGAATATCAAGTGATTTTGGGCTTCCTTGATAACGTACGCCTTTTTCAAGCTGCAATTGTTGGCTACCAATATTGTCCTCTATTACTCGACCTTGTTGGGCAACCACAATATTAGTTAGGCCGTCTTCGTCTTCAGGATCGGGAAGCTGAGCAACAAACACGTTATTAAGGGTATTGTCTTTATTTATGCGTTCAACAAACAACACTGCACGGCCATTTGGGCTGGCCTGGAACCGCCCTTGAGTTAATGCAGCGAGTCCGGCTTCAGACTGGGCTTTTTCTAATACTTGATTTTGACGCTCTTCGGCCCAAGGCCCCACATATACCGACAAATAAGCAGTAAAGAACAAGTTGGCAAAAGCCACTAATAGGGTTACACGCGTAACATACCATTCGCTCACCCCAACCCCATGCAGTACCACCATTTCATTTTCGGCATACATGCGCCCGTGGGCCAATAAAATGGCCAAAAAGAAACTCAAGGGTAATACTAATACTGTTAATTGAGGCAAATTCAGCCCCAACAGTGTTATGACTAAAGAAGCAGGAAATTCGCCGTCAGAAGCGTCTGCTAGCACGCGCACAAATTGCTGACTGATAAAAATAGTTAACAGTACGATTAGTACTGCAAATTGCGCTTTTAAAACTTCACCAATCAGGTATCTAAATACAATCACAAGTAGGATCCGGTGGCTAAACTTATCTTTTTACTGGTATCAGAGCAACTTTCATGTAAACTGTCTACTTTCAGCAGTTTTGCTAGTTTTCTGACCAGCGCGGAAGGTGCATTGGGGTCTTGGTTAACATTTATTTTGGCTGTCAAATTTTGCCTTTTTTTAGTTAATAATCCCAAACAGTTAACACCTTTTCGTTGATTATATGCCAGATGGCCTAATGCAAACATTATCTAATAAATATAAAAATTTGTCTTTAAGAATCTAGGAGTGCTCATGGAGTTTAGCGTAAAGAGCGGCAGCCCCGAAAAACAACGTTCAGCGTGTATCGTCGTTGGCGTTTACGAACCTCGCCGTTTATCTGGTATCGCAGAGCAATTGGACAAAATCAGTGAAGGTTACATCAGTAACCTACTACGTCGTGGTGACCTTGAAGGTAAACCAGGACAAATGCTGCTATTGCATCATGTACCAAACGTATTGAGTGAGCGCGTGTTATTGGTTGGCTGTGGTAAAGAGCGTGAGTTAGACGAGCGCCAATACAAACAAATCATCACAAAAACCATTAGTACGTTGAACGAAACAGGCTCAATGGAAGCAGTATGCTTCTTAACTGAGCTGCATGTCAAAGGCCGCGACACCTATTGGAAAGTACGCCAAGCCGTTGAAACGACTCAAAACAGCTTGTATTCATTTGACGCCTTAAAAACCCGCAAGGGTGAAACTCGCCGACCATTGCGCAAAATGGTATTTAATGTACCAACACGCCGTGAGCTCACAATTGGCGAACGCGCAATTGAACATGGCGCATCTGTTTCTGCGGGTATGCATCTGTGTCGTGATGTGGCCAACATGCCGCCTAACATTTGTAACCCAGCATATTTAGCGTCTCAAGCTCGCCAAATGGCAGAAGTGTACGAAAACCTTAAAGTGACTACCGTAGGCGAAGAGCAAATGGCCAAATTGGGCATGAACTCATACCTTGCAGTCGGCCGTGCGAGCAGCAACGAATCGATCATGACAGTGATGGAATATCAAGGTGCAGTTAACAGCACCGAGAAACCCATCGTACTTGTCGGTAAAGGATTAACCTTTGACTCAGGCGGCATTTCATTAAAACCTGGCGAAGCCATGGATGAAATGAAATACGACATGGGCGGCGCTGCAGGTGTCATTGGCACTATGAAAGCACTGTGCGAAATGAAGCTACCTATCAATGTTATTGGTGTGTTAGCTGGTTGCGAAAACATGCCATCTGGCAATGCATATCGCCCTGGTGACATTTTAACTACCATGTCTGGCCAAACCGTTGAAGTACTTAACACCGACGCTGAAGGCCGTTTAGTGTTATGTGACGTATTAACCTATGTTGAACGCTTTGACCCAGAGTTAGTTATCGACACAGCAACCCTAACAGGTGCGTGTGTTATTGCTCTTGGTAAACATGCTTCAGGTTTATTTAGTTCTCACAACCCACTTGCACATGAGTTACTTAATGCGGGTGAGCAAAGTGGCGACCGTGCATGGCGTATGCCATTGTGGGATGAATACCAAGACATGCTAGACAGCCCATTTGCCGACATGACTAACCTTGGTGGTCGTCCTGCGGGTTCTATTACGGCGGCGTGTTTCTTGTCTCGCTTTGCTAAAAAGTACAACTGGGCACATTTAGACGTAGCAGGTACCGCTTGGAATAGTGGCGCCAATAAAGGTTCAACTGGCCGCCCTGTTCCTATTTTAAGCCAATTCTTAATTAATCGCGCTGGTGTCGATATTAGCGAATAATCTGTAATTAAACGCACATTAAAAGGGTAAAGCGCTGCTTTACCCTTTTTTATACCATTTCCAATAATTATGTTTTACACCCCAAACAAGCTTAAATATTGAACAGCAAGATTAATCAGTATAAGCTAAGAGCACATTAAATTATCTCTAACCATTCACTAACAGAGCTTAACGATCACAAGGATTTGATTGCATGGTATCGCTTAATCCAAATACAAAACTGACAACTCAGGAAATGATTAAGTGAAACTTCCTTTAGTGAACATGTCAGTGTACATACCTAAATGTAACTGCCTCGACGCGTTAATATCGTCGTTAACCTCAGCGGTTATGTTAGTGCTTATACTAACGCTAGCCTTGATGCCTTCACCTGCATTTGCTCAAGCAGATGGACACATCCGCTTTATTACCCATTCATTACATCCTTTTAGTTATCAACAAAATGCTCAGTTAACGGGCTTCTCTGTTGAACTCGTTAAAGGCATGGCTCAAATCAGTGGAATGCAAGCCAATATCGAACTACTCCCATTTAATCGTGCATTTCAGAACTTAAAAACACAGCCCAAAACGGCATTATTTGTTATCGCAAAAAGGCCTGAGCGAGAAAACGACATGAAATGGGTAGGCCCAATTATCACTAGTGGTGTGTATTTTTATCAAAAACGTAACTCAGGGCTAACATTAAAAGAGTTAACCGATTTAAAGCGCGTCTCTAAAATTGGCGTGGTACAAGGTAATGCCGACCACACCTATTTAGAAACGAATGAATTCTCAAATTTAAGTACCGACAAATCGCAAATCCAATCATTGAAAATGCTCAATCATGGACGGGTTGATGTTGCCCCAATGAGCGAACTGGTGATGCCATTTTTGGCCAAAGCAGCCAATATTGATGTAAACACCATAGAGAAAACACCCATTAAACTTTATGACTCAACTTTGTATATTGCCTTTTCAAACGACACCAATGATGAAACCATCGCACAATGGCAACACGCATTTGATCAATTAAAAGCATCTGGCCATTATCAAACACTCTACCAACGATACTTTGCATCTCAAGTCCAATAACCCAGCTTAATTCATCCCCTAAAAATCGAGCATAAACAATGTTTAACTTGTTAAATTAAGTAAAGTAACCATTATATTGTTTAGCGTCTACATGGGGTTAAGATGAACCAAGCCAAAGCCCGCAGCAAACAAGGCAAAGGTAATTACTACATTTAGCCTTTTTATACCCAATACCCTCTACTTTATTGCATTAAAGTCATTGAAATGGATGTTCAGATGAAAGCGTTAAAAGTCATTATCATTACCATCGTCAGCGCGTTAGCCCTTTATGGGTTAGCGGCCATTCTATTGGGCTGGCTACTTAACTCCATGTGCGGTAATACCGTTTACACCGAATCGCTATCATTAGATAACATGTACAAAGCTGTTATCTTTGAACGAAGTTGCAGCGGCGCTTCTGGCTTCTCAACCCAAATATCAATCATAAAAGCAGATGAGCAACTGTGCGAAAACTGCGCAGGCGATGTGCTTGTTGCAGACGGCCACCCTAACGACAATAAACTCAACTTAGTCTGGTTAGGGCCACAAGATTCTGACAACCAACAACTGCAAATTCATGTTCCTGCTGATCTTACAAATGAGATAAAAGAAACCAGCTGGTCTTCTTGGTTTAACAGTATCGATATTTCATATCATGTAATTGATCAATATCCATTAGCTTGCGAACAAAACCCAAAAGCTAAAGCGTGTCAATTCATAACAAATGATCAAAATCTGATCGAAGTGTTAAAGCAATTTAAAGACTTTAACGATCACAAAGCTCTTGCTGTTGCTGTTAGCGAGAGTGGTCATATTCGCTATGGCTACGGTTTTGGTTATGACACAATGCTAAAAGCACAACGCAGAGCATTAAAAGAGTGCACCAAAGGCACAAGCCCTACCCATGTAAAATGTGAACTAATTCGCTAAGGGTAGCTAATGCAAATGTCATATAAATCGCAGAACCACAGCCATTAACCCGCAAGCGATTTTAGTGTAAACTCGTGGCCAACTTATTAACCGCTAAAAAGCTGCACAACATGACTCAAGCCTTGTTTTACCTTATGCCTGATAATCATAATCAAATGAGTGCATTAGATGCGCTTTATTTGGCTGCCTGCCGGTTAGCAGAACAACATTATCGCCAGCAAAAAACCGTCTATATTCATTGCAAAGACAAACAACAAGCCTATGCAATTGACGAGTTACTGTGGCAATTTGAGCCAAACGCCTTTGTACCGCACAATTTAAAAGGTGAAGGCCCTGTAACAGGCGCGCCTGTTGAAATTGGTTTTGACACCCTAGGGCCAAATAAAAGTCGCCAAGTTCTGATTAATCTTGCAGACCAAATGCCCACTTTTGCGGTAAACTTGCCCCATATTATCGATTTTGTCGCTAATGACGATGAACTCAAGCGCATTGCCCGCAATCGCTACCGTCAATACCAAAGTGCCGGCATCACACCTAGCACCCAAGCATTAGCAGAATAAACACTTATTTAGATAGAGAACATAACGCTCCTATGGAAAAAACATACAACCCAAAGTCTATCGAACAAGCCCTTTACCAAAATTGGGAAGAGCAAGGTTACTTCAAGCCCCATGGTGATGAATCACAAGGCAACTACTGCATCATGATCCCGCCACCGAACGTAACCGGTAGCTTACACATGGGTCATGCATTCCAAGACACTATCATGGATACCCTCACCCGCTATCAACGCATGAAGGGTAAAAATACCCTTTGGCAAGTGGGTACCGACCACGCCGGTATCGCCACGCAAATGTTGGTGGAGCGCAAGCTTGAAGCCGAAGAAGGTAAAACACGCCACGATTTAGGCCGTGACGCCTTTATCGATAAAGTCTGGGACTGGAAAGCACAGTCTGGCGGCACCATCACCAAACAACTTCGTCGCATGGGCGCCTCAGTTGATTGGGATCGCGAACGTTTCACCATGGACGAAGGCTTATCAAAAGCGGTTCAAGAAGTGTTTGTGCGTCTTTATGATGACGAATTAATTTATCGCGGCAAGCGCCTAGTAAACTGGGATCCAAAGCTACACACCGCCATTTCAGACTTAGAAGTTGAAAACAAAGAAAAGCAAGGCCACATGTGGCACTTCCGCTATCCTTTGGCACAAGGTGCGCTCACGGCCGACGGTAAAGACTACCTCGAAGTTGCCACAACCCGCCCAGAAACCATGCTAGGTGACAGTGCAGTTGCTGTGCACCCAGATGACGAGCGTTACCAGTCACTCATCGGTAAGTTCATTTTACTACCAATCGTTAATCGATTAATCCCGATTGTTGCCGACGATTATGTCGACATGGAATTTGGCACAGGCTGCGTAAAAATCACCCCAGCACACGACTTTAACGACTATGAAGTGGGTAAGCGTCATGCATTGCCTATGTACAACATCTTCACGTTAGATGCATCAGTACGTAGCTTTGTTGAAGTGATTAACACCGACGGCACGCCAAACAAAGACATCGAAATGGCCTTACCAGAGCGTTATGTTGGCCTAGATCGTTTTAAAGCCCGTGATGCAATCGTGGCAGAATTTGACACCCTAGGTTTACTTGAAAAAGTCGCGCCACACGGCTTAAAAGTGCCATATGGCGATCGCTCAGGTGTGGTGATTGAACCATTACTCACAGACCAGTGGTACGTGGCCGTTGAGTCTATGGCTAAAACCGCCATCGAAGCGGTTGAAACCGGCGAAATCAAATTTGTGCCACAGCAATACGAAAACATGTACTTTTCGTGGATGCGCGACATCAACGACTGGTGTATTTCACGCCAGTTATGGTGGGGACACCGTATTCCAGCCTGGTATGACGAAAACGGCAAAGTGTACGTTGGCCGTAACGAAGCAGAAGTACGCGCCAAGCATAAACTTGCCGACTCAGCCTTACTGCGCCAAGACGATGACGTATTAGATACCTGGTTTAGCTCAGCGTTATGGACATTCTCAACCCTAGGCTGGCCAGACAATTTAGAAGACTTAAAAACCTTCCACCCAACAGATGTGTTGGTCACAGGTTTTGACATCATCTTTTTCTGGGTTGCCCGTATGATCATGATGACCATGCATTTCATTAAAGATGAAAACGGCAAACCACAAGTGCCTTTTAAAACCGTTTACGTGACCGGTCTTATCCGTGACGAAGCCGGTAACAAGATGTCAAAATCTAAAGGTAACGTACTTGACCCATTAGACATGATTGACGGTATTGAACTCGAAGCGCTAGTTGAAAAACGTACCGGCAACATGATGCAGCCACAGCTGGCCGCAAAAATTGAAAAGAGTACCCGCAAAGAGTTTAGCGAAGGCATTGAAGCGCACGGTACTGACGCATTGCGCTTTACTTTAGCTGCAATGGCATCAACCGGTCGCGACATTAACTGGGACATGAAGCGCCTAGACGGTTACCGTAGTTTCTGTAATAAGTTATGGAACGCATCACGCTACGTGCTGATGAACACAGAAACTCAAACCAACCCAGACAGCGACGAAGCTGGCACACCACTTGATTGCGGCCAAATCTTAGTTGACGGCAAACCAGGTGAAATGGAGCTGTCATTAGCCGACCGTTGGATTATTGGTTTATTCAACCAAACCGTAAAAACCTTCGACGACCACATGGCCGCTTACCGTTTCGACTTGGCAGCTAACACTTTATACGAGTTCACCTGGAACCAATTCTGTGACTGGTATTTAGAGCTCACCAAGCCTGTAATGCAAAGTGGCAGCGAAGCGCAAATGCGTGGCACACGCCATACATTAGTGACCGTGCTTGAAAAAATGCAGCGTTTAATGCACCCAATCATGCCATATATTACCGAAACCATTTGGCAGCGTGTTAAGCCGTTAGCCGGCGTAACCGGTGACACCTTGATGTTGGCCACGTTCCCAACCTATCAAGCTGATCAAGTTGATGCCACAGCAATGGCCGATTTGGAATGGGTTAAACAAGTGATTGTGGCAGTACGTAACATTCGCGCCGAGCTAAACATTGCCCCGTCTAAGCCACTTAATGCCTTAGTGCGTGGTGTAAGTTATCAAGACCGTATTCGCCTTGAAGCCAACCAAGCTTTCTTTGCAAGTCTTGCCAAGCTTGAAACCATCACAGTGCTTGAGGAAGGTGACAGCGCGCCAATGTCGACAACCCAGTTAGTGGGCAATATGGAGCTACTCATTCCAATGGCCGGCTTAATTGATGTAGCTGCTGAAATGGCGCGTATCGACAAGCAACTAGAAAAGCTAGCGCAAGAAATTGCCCGTATTGAAGGCAAATTATCTAACGAAGGTTTTGTGGCCAAAGCCCCTGCCGCCGTTATTGATAAAGAGCGCGCAAAAATGACCGACTTAACTCGTGATATTGAAAAATTAAACGAGCAAAAAGTTGAGCTGGCTAAAATAGAAGCGTAATCAAATATACCAATCAGGATAAATAAGTGATCAGAGATTGCGTAGTAAAAATCGCTTAGAATAAGGCAGAAATTGCAGCGAGCTAGTTATTCTACCTTCAAAATTTCTAACGACCTTATAAGCGATTTTAACCAGTAAGAATGATCACATTCTTGTGCTGATTGGTATTAGTTACATTGACACTAAAAACCAGCGATGTGTCGCTGGTTTTTTTATTTTATACTTATAGCAAACTTTAATATCCCATTTTGCGTTTTTGCTGTATAAGCTTGCGCCAATATCATCATTCTATTTAATGGGTCAAAACCATGTCTGATAAATTCTTTTTTAAAGGTCGCAGAACCCCAAAGCCAGCCTATGGCGAAAGCGGTTATAACACCAAACGAGCGACTAAACCGGGTACTGAAATTTCACCGCTAAACCTCACGGTGCAAACTGAAGATCGCAAAGCAGAAGTTGCCACCATGGTCGCTGAGCACAAGCTATTTGCTAACATTACTGTTGATGCCGATAAAGCCGAGAACATTGTTGAGCTAACAGGTTTACTGAACAAACCTAAAACCGTTACGTTTGACGCAAAACCTAACCGTAATGATGTATGCACTTGCGGCAGTGGCAAAAAATATAAAAAATGTTGTGGCGCCTAAATATCGGCTAAAATGCACAGCAATTGACAATAAACAAAGCGGATCTCACGATCCGCTTTTTGTTTTTTGGATATTTTCCCTCAACTTAGGTAGAGTGTCTTGCGTTAACTCAACACACAATAATAAAGGGTGACTTATGAGCACTAATTCGCATTCAGGCAACGACCTGAGTGAAGTAAAACAACTGGGAATGTGGGCATCAATCACTAGCCTCGGTTATATTTTTTGGCTGGTCGGCGGCATGGAGCTGGTTGAACGTATCGCCTACTATGGCGTAAAAGCCTCTGCCGGTTTATATGCCAAATCCCCCGTATCTGAGGGTGGTTTAGGCATCGATTTGCACGATTACGGCATCATCATTGCTGTATGGGCTATGCTACAAACCTTTATTCCAGTATTAACTGGTGGTATTTCCGATCGAGTTGGCTACAAAGAAACCATTTTTGTATCAACCATTATTAAAATCATGGGCTATCTCACCATGGCGTTTTTCCCAAACTTTTGGGGATTTTTAGCCGGAGCCATGTTGCTTGCCGCAGGTACAGGGGTATTTAAGCCCGGTATTCAAGGCACATTAGTGTTGTCGACTAAACGCGAAAACACCTCAATGGCCTGGGGCATATTTTACCAGGTAGTTAATATCGGTGGTTTCTTAGGGCCATTGGTTGCTGTGCATATGCGTCAGTTATCGTGGGACAATGTGTTTTATGCCTGTGCAGCCATCATCTCATTCAACTTTTTGTTTTTACTGGCTTATAAAGAGCCAGGTAAAGATGAACGTTTAGAACGTGCCAAAAAAATAAAATCTGGCGAAATCCAACAAGAAGCATTATGGAAAGACGCATTAAACGAACTTAAAAAGCCAGTCGTGATTTACTACATGTTGGTATTTGCAGGCTTCTGGTTTTTATATAACTCGTTATTTGACGTACTGCCTATTCATATTGCCGAATGGGTTGATACCAGCATTATTGTCACCTCATTATTTGGCCCAGAAGGCACCAGCAACGGTATTTTACAATTCTGGCTTGGCCTAAATAATGAAGGGACTAAGGTCATGCCAGAAGGCATGTTAAACCTTAACGCCGGTATGATCATGACTACCTGTTTCTTGGTGGCTGCATTTACTGCCAAGTACCGTATTACCACCGCAATGTTAGTGGGCTGTATCTTAAGTATTACCGCTATCATGCTGGTAGGCGCATTTAATGCTGCCTGGATGATTGTATTGGCCATCGCCATGTTCTCTTTCGGTGAAATGATGATTAGCCCAAAGAAAAACGAATTTATGGGTAATATTGCCCCTGAAGGTAAAAAAGCCATGTACCTAGGCTTTGTGATGTTACCGCAAGGGATAGGTTGGACATTAGAAGGCTACTTTGCCCCTAAGCTTTACCAAATTTATGCCTCTAAAGAGATTATCTCGCGTAATGAATTAGTCAGCCGTGGCATGAGCCAAACTGATGTTGATGCGATTCCACAAGGTGAAGCCTTTATGCGTTTAGTCGATTTTACCGGCATGGAAGCACAACAATTAACCCATATGCTTTATGAAGCCAATAACATTGGTATGGCATGGTACATCATTGCCGCTATCGGGATTATTTCGGCTGTGGGTATCTTTATCTACGGTAAATGGTTATTGACCATGCAGCGCCAACAAACGGCAGCATAATCGCTAATAGCACTCGATTAGCACCGCTAATCATCAATTCCAAGGGAGGCAGCAATGCCTCCCTTTTTGTATCTACGATAAAATGGCGATCACTCCTCTTGAGTCTAAAGCTAGAGTCTAGAACCTAGAGCGCTACGCTGCTAGGACGCTGCGCGGCTAGAATCTATAAAATCTTAGAAGCAAAGCGACCTAGCAGGACGAAGTCCGCTCTCTGGCGAGCTTGCGAGTTCCTAGGATCTAGAACCTAGTACCTAAGCCCCAAAAGCCAACACCTGGGTCCCGGCTCAAAAGCGTTACCGGGACGACGTAGTACTCTAGCAGCGTAGCGACCTAGCAAGACGAAGTCCGCCCTAGCAGCGAAGCGCCCCTAGCTACACCGAAAATCAAACAAAAAAAAGAGGGCGACATTGCTGCCGCCCTCTTACTTAGTTTCTTATGTGATGATTAAGAAATTGTATTTTGTATTAACCTAGTGAGCCACAGTTGAATGCACTGTATCAATACCGTAAGTTTTACCTTCAGCATGACAAGTTGCACAAGACTCTACAGGTAAATCAGCAGTAGTATCAGGTTCACCTTCAACTGTTGCACCATTCGCTTTAAAGTGAGCCAGTGCTGCGGCATCAGAGTGAGCGTGACAAGTACGGCATGACTCTGCAACTGGAGAGATAAACTGAGTACCAGCAGAATTAACCGCAATAGCACGTTTACCTGACGCTAAACCACCATCAGCAGCAAAGATATTCATGTCGTCTTTATGACAAGCTGAACATTCAGTCGCAACAGCAGGGTAACCTTGGGTTTCCATATTTGAATTTAAGTTAATTGCAGGGAAACCACGGTTATCGTCCCATAAACCACTGTGGAAGCGGTGAGAAACAGTCATTAAGTCGCGGTTGTTGTAAGTTAAATCATCAATGGTTGCAAATACAGGTTCACCATCGTCATTAACTTCATCTGTTTTGTATTCAACAGTAACATGGTAAGAACCACCCCATGTGTTGTTATGACAACCCATACATTGGTCAAAACGTTCGTTACCATAGTGTTTTGCAATGCCAAGAGAAGTATGACAAGTGCTACATTTCGCTTCATCTGCGGTCACCATTGATGGCACACTTTGACGAGCAATGTTAGCACCAGAACCATCTGCATTAGCTAGATTCCAGTATTTGGTGTCCATAGTAACTGCAACATATTCAACAGCATATTGGTCTTCACCGCTGGCATCTTGACAGGCAACTAATTTAGCATCTGAATCAGCACACACCGAGAAGCGAGGTGTAATTGCGATAGTTTGACCAGCAACATTGAAGTTAGCCACTTTAGTCACCACAAACTTACCACCAGATGAAACTACACCAGATAGGTTTACAGAAGTACCCACATAATAAGTACCATCAGCGTCAACTGTACCTGTTTTGATTTCGTCGTAGTTTGCATAATCTGCAAAATCAAATCCATCAACAATTGGAGAGCCATCAACTGTTACATCAAATGTAATTGTCATTTGGTCTTGCATTACACCGCTTACATCAACTGCATCTTCAGCATAAACCACATTGCTTACGGACATGACAATTGAATCAGTCGTCATTGCACGTACGCCGACATTATGAGCTTGCATAGGGCTTAAACTACCCGCACCATGACAACCAGAACATACAGCGTCACTCGCAGGAATAATGCCATTATGGTTATCACCCGTGGTTAAGTCGACATCAACGTGACAAGACACACAAGCTTCAGCATAAATGTTATCGTTCCACTGAGTACCGTTATCATGACATGCTGTACACTCATTTAACTCAGATGGGAAACCAATTTCACCAAACATTTCTTTGGCTTCGCCAGTGAGTGAATCTGCAATTTGATGTCCCGCATGAATGGTGTGGATCATGGCGTTGAAATTAGCGTTATAGCCTTTTTCAGGATCATCTTGTCCGCCCGCATAGGCTGGGTTATGACAAGCCACACAGTTTTCCACTTTTTGATAATTATGGTGAGCATCAATATTAGCAATACGCATGTCAGTATCAGCGTAACCATCTAATGAGCTGTGACATTTAATACATGCCGCATTCGACACAGAGTCTTTTTCAGAAACAGCTAGCTCACCCGTTGCAGGAATAAAATCTAACGGTGTTGATAAAATTTTATCGCTGATACTTGTTCCGTCTGCGTCTACTACATCATAAGCACGAATAATTACACGAACTAAATCGTTAGCATCACCGTCGGTTAATACGACTGGCGCATTACCTTCGTGAGTCCAAGAACCAGTATAGGTACCAGGATTAGCGGTATCTTCAACAAGCGTACAGGCATTAACCACAGAGCCATCACGCGCTGTAGTGCTACCGGTTAAGTTACAGTACATGCTACTGCCAAAATCATTGGCTAAAGTATGACTGGTCCATAACATAGGAGCGCCAGTATCAGTGGTATTTTCTGATTGGCTCATCACATATAAAGCCACTCTTTCAAGCCCAGAAAAAGGAACAACTTTGTTACCTGTACCAATCCCAGAAACAGTAAACTTAATGCTAAATGGATCGCTACCCACCACCACAATATCTGCTGGGTCGAGCGTTAAATTAAAGTCATATGCATTTTCTACGGTTGTTACAGTCAATGCAGCAGACGTACCGTCAGCACCATCTACTCCGTCAACGCCATTAACACCATCAACGCCGTCGGCGCCATCGGATCCGTCCGAGCCACACCCTGCAATACCAAAAGCTGCAATAAACGCTGCAGCCAGTAAAGTTCTATTATATTTTTTCATCTTAAATCCCCCGATTTAGATTTGTAGGTCTTACACATACAAAATATAAGGAATTACGCCAAAATACCCGTGCGAGATAGTAAAGCTGTGACGATTGGTTGCAAATTCGTTAACAGAAATCTGCAGTTTTATTATCGGATATACTGATAGATGAAAAGGGGGATTTCATTATTTGCAACCCTAAAGAGGTATTTGAAAAGACAGAATAAATCCAGTTGTGGAAACCAATCAACTACCAACTCCAAATGATTGATTTTTATAAAATTAAAATATTATCCTGCATGGTGGTAAATAAGACATCCTTGTCCGTTCGTCCATTGAGATTTTGAATCCGCTCACATTATTATTGAACGAGTGATATTGATTATCATTTGCTTCACATCTGCAGAATATCTGCGGTAATGCTCTGCTCGTTCAATTAAACAGTAATCCGGCATAGGCATCACAGAATTAAGCCGGGCAAACTCTGAGGCGGCTAATCGCTCAACGCGCAATTGGGGGATCTGGCTTGCAAAAGAACCCTCATTACAAATCGTTAGCGCCAAACTGTCCAGGGTAAGTATGTGCCAATACCAATCTTCAAGTTTTTTAACACATTCAATATCTTCTAACGGTAAGCCATGTGTTTGGCAATACAGTTCTAGTGGATCGATACGATTGTTAAAACCTCGACATTTCAAATACACAATAGAGTGTTGGATCACATCCTCAAGTGTAATTTCATCGGCATTATCCCATACAGAATGTTGTTGCTTACCCACTAAACACAATGACGTGACACGGCCAATAGTGTGCACTTCTAAACCATGGGCATCTTGAGTATCAAACCCAATGCCAAAATCCAACTCACCATTATAAATCAGCTCTTCGGTGTCACTCTGCCAACTGTGTAACTTGACTTTACCTATCGTATCGCGAGGACACTGGCTTAAGGCAATGGCAACACTGGTAATAATACTTGGCGATACAGCCACATGTAATATTGACGTTTGTTGGTGACTAGACTTGTCTTCGGCTACACGCTCAATTTGCCCAACCATGTCACATAGCTGGCACACAGGCTGATACAAACGATCTGCCAGTGGCGTGGGTTTTAGACCTTGTTGGCGACGAAAAAACAGCTCATCATTAAAAATGACCCTTAGCGAGGTCAGGCAACGACTGATTTTTGGAGCAGAAACAGCTAACTCTTTAGCGGCGCAATTAGCAAACCCAGTTTCATAGATAATCTTAAATACCAGCAAACTAAACACATCGAGCTCACTGACTTTTTTCAATGCTTGAAAATTCACATGTCACCTATGGCCTATTGAGATGACCTTAAATTAACATGTTGCAGGTAAGAAAAAGTTGATCTAGTGCTGAATAATGCAATCAACTTCAGCTTTTGTTAATGAACGAAACTGCCCGGGTAACAGTGTGTTATCCAATACTATTTCCCCTATAGACACTCGATGCAGGGCAACAACAGGATTACGAAAACGGCCAAACATGCGTTTTATTTGATGGTACTTTCCTTCACGCAACACCACTTTGGCCTGGTGGCTCGACAAGATGGTAAGTTGCGCAGGCAAAGTTGTAATGCCCTCGTATTCAAAATACATCCCTTGTGCAAATGCCTCGATATAGTCATCACCAATAGGGTTGGCCAAAGTAACAATATATTGTTTGGCCACTTTGTTTTGTGGCGCCATTAATGCCGCTGACCATTTCGCGTCATTGGTCACCAATAATAACCCCGTTGAATGTAAATCTAGCCGCCCTGCAATATGCAGCATGTCATGGTCAATGCCCGTTAATAAACTCAAAGCCGTTGGGTGTTGTTCATCAATAGTTGCACTCACTACCCCATCGGGTTTATTAAGCATAAAGTACTGTTTTTCATACTGGCGCAACACCACCCCGTTACATTCAACATGCGTAAATTCATCAATTTGCAAATCAGGTGACTTTGCCAACACACCATTAACCAATACTTTATTATCAATCAGTAAATTACGGACCGCTTTTTTCGAAATCTGTAACGTACGGGCGATAAACTGGTCTAAGCGACCTCGTTTAGACACCATAAAACCTCATAAAATAGAGTGATACCATTTTGGGTAAGAATACCTTATTCTGTAAAAGGACTACACAACTAAGGAGTAACATGCTTTCGCAACCTGGCAGTACAGATTTGCGCCCAGACATGAGCACTGCAGAACTTAAGCAGGCAATAAAGTCACTGGATCAATTTTTACAAGATAACATTTTTCAGAGTGCGATTAATGACACGTTAAACAAGCGTTCACAATTTTTTGATACTCTCCTTTGCCAACGTTGGCAATCACTTGGTTTAGATGATCGTCACATTTCACTCAATGCTGTTGGCGGCTATGGCCGGCAAACCTTGCATCCCTTCTCCGACATTGATATTTGCATCATTCACGACGGTGAACTTAGCGCTAACGACGGCGCAAAAGTCAGTGAATTTTTAACTCAGTTATGGGATATTGGCCTCGACCTCGGCCATGCAGTGCGTAGCTTAAAAGATACCTTTCAAGCCTGTAAAGACGATGTCACCATTGCCACCAGCCTGCTCGAAATTCGCCATTTGTATGGCAATAGCGACCATCAACAACAAGTGCTAACCGCGCTATACGGCCAAGATTTATGGCAAAGCCAGGCATTTTTTAATGCCAAATTGAGCGAACAACAAGAACGCCACGCCAAAGCACAAGGTACCGCATTTAGCATCGAACCCAATTTAAAAACCAGCCCAGGCGGCATTCGTGACATTCAAACCCTCACCTGGGTGGCTCGTAAACATTTTGGTGTGGCAAATATGCAATCACTGCGTCGCTTCGGTTTTTTAACCAACGACGAATACGCCGAGCTAATGGAATGCCAAAACTTTTTGTTTAGAGTGCGCTTTGCCCTGCACCAGGCCGCTCAGCGCTCCGAAAACCGCTTATTACTGCAATACCAAGCTGAAGTCGCCAAACTAATGGGCTTTGGTGACAGTGTGTCCATCGGCGAAAGCGGCAGTATTGCAATTGAAAAAATGATGCGTCAGCTTTTCAGGGCAATGAAACGCATTGGCGAATTAAACAAAATATTAATGGCCTATTTTCAACGCGAAATCATCCCAGAGCTCAATCCAGTTATTATTGCCATTAATGACAACTTTGAAATTGTCGACCAGTACATTCATGTTCGTGATGAAACGGTATTTATTGACCGAACTCAAATCATGGCGTTATTTGAATTTATAGCCATTCACCACGACAAAATCATCGGCATTACTGCAGAAACACTGCGCTTATTGCGCCAAGTTAGACGCCGCCTCATGGGCGACTTGCAAGACTTTCAACGTTGCCGCGAGCAATTTAAAGCCATTTTTGCCCACCCAGAAGGCATGGGGCTGGCCATTACCTTAATGCACCAACACGGTATTTTGGCATCGTACCTGCCGCAATGGCGTGAAGTGGTTGGCCAAATGCAATTTGATTTATTCCATGCCTACACCGTCGATGAGCATACTCATAAAGTATTGAAAAACATTTATGCATACAGCAAAAATATAAAAAGTCTTGATAAAGATTTAGCCTTAGCGGCAGACATTTACCAAAAAATGTCCAACAAATCTAACTTACTGTTTGCAGCATTATTTCATGATTTAGCCAAAGGCCGTGGTGGAGACCACAGTGAACTAGGCGCAGTAGATGCGAGCATGTTTGCCAAATTTCATGGCTTAAAAGCGTCTCAAGAAGCACTAATTTGTTGGTTGGTAGAAAACCATCTATTGATGTCAATCACCTCACAAAGGATGGACATTTACGATCCAGACGTTATCAACACCTTTGCAAAAAAAGTCGGCACCCTAACCCGTCTCGATGCGCTTTATTGCCTCACTATTGCAGACATTCAAGCCACCAATGATGATTTATGGAATGACTGGAAAGCCTCATTGTTGCAAGATCTGTATTTTATCACCCGTAAAGCGTTGCGAGGTGGTTTTGAAAACGTTCTTCAAATCCGCACCCTTGTGCGCGAGCACAAGCAAGAAGCGCTTAACTTGCTCAACTGCGATACAGACACCACAAACGATATCAAAACCTTATGGAAGCGATTACCCATTGCCTTTTTCAGCAATGCTGAAGCCGATGATATAGCTAGATACACACAGGCAATGCTGCAACACAACCCAGTACCAACAGAAGATAATCAGTTTAATACATTAATTTTACTCGATGATGCCATTGTAAAAGGCTGCAGCGACGTATTTGTGTATACCAAAGACCGCCCTGGATTATTTGTAAAGCTGTTTAACACTCTAGCGGCACTGCGAATTTCAGTAAAACAGGCTCAAATTGCCCGCACAAAAGACGGTTATGTGGTTGAGTCATTTAAGGTGCTCGATTTTGACGAAAAGCCCATTACCAGTGCCCAGCGCCGCAAACAAGTATTAAACAAATTGCATCAAGTGCTAGACAAAGGCTTAGCGTTGCCAAAAAAACGAGCTTCAAGACGTCACCAAAGTTTTGATAATCATCCTACAATTGAATTTTTGCACTCACGTAAATCAACACGCTCTTTAGTGAATGTGTCTGCACTGGACACCAGTGACTTTATGGAGCAAATTGCCAGTGCATTTCGCTTACTCGAACTCAATATTCACTCAGCCACCATCAGTACGGTTGGTGAACGAGCAGATAACGTGTTTTCATTATCAAATAAAGAAGATAAACAGCTCACAGCAGAAGAGCAGCAACAATTATCTGTGGCATTGGTCAGTTCAATTACAGGTTAATTAGGCCGGTTTGCTTCAAGCTTTGAGCAAACTGGCGACTATGCGATAATCTTGGTAATTCCATTGCAGTCATAGGTCATCATGTCATCAGCTTTTAATTACACCGCAGAGTATGTGCTCGATAAAACCTACTTTGAAGAATGCTTTACTCAGTCGGTAAATACCGCTCCCAGCCTAAAACAATACAGCAAAACAGCTATATTTGTAGTGATTGGTTTGGCCATTTTAATGCAAGAAAGTATTGGCCAATTACCTGCCAATACAAAAGAAATGTATTACTTAGGCTACTTTTTTATTGGCTTAGCCGTTGTCGAGTGGTTAAGCATTCGTTTTAAAAAAACCTGGTGGTTATGGCGGCAAATGATCAGTAAAGCCGCTGGCGATACAGTTACATTAGTCGTTGATGATAGCGGGATCCACAGCAAATCGACTCATGTAAATCAACAGATTTTATGGACCGATGTGTACCGCATCACCCAAACCGACGCAGGCTTTTTAATCGCCATGCAAAAAAGCACCACTTATTTGTCTAAGCGTTGTTTATCACCAAGTGCCATTGATTTTATCGCCAGTAAACAGGCCTAGGCCAATGCTTTAGCGACACGCAGTTTTATGTCGCTAAGCAAGTCTTTTTCAAACCATGGATTGCGGCTCAACCAAATATTATTGCGAGGGCTTGGGTGGGGCAACGGTATATAGCGAGGCCCAAAGCTGTGCCATTGTTTTACCGTTTCGGTGAGCGTTTTAGGTTTATTTATTAAGGAATTCCTACCAAGGTAATACTGCTGAGCATAATGGCCTACCAACAAAATCAACTCTACATTCAGCAAGCGCTGCAATAATAAATCATGCCACCTAGGCGCACATTCCGATCGAGGCGGTAAATCACCCGATTGACCTTTTTTAGCTGTAGTCGCAGTATAACTCCCAGGATAACAAAACCCCATTGGCATAATGGCAACCTGCTTAGCATCGTAAAATACTTCTCGGCTTACGCCTAGCCATTCACGTAACCTGTCACCACTGGCATCATTAAAAGGAATACCCGTTTCATGCACTTTACGCCCAGGCGCCTAGGGTCTGTTGATCTTTCAAGGTTGTTTTTGCAGCGAATTGTTGGCCATTTCTACAAGGCAGAGACTTTGAGGTGTAGTTATTCTACATAAAAAGTCGATAACGCAGTAAAAATGACCAACAAACGCTGCCCGAAGGGTTCGGCTAAAAACGTTTTACTCTTTGTTGAATGGATTTTGCTTAGATGACTAGGCATCAATCCATTCGTCTCGATTAAAACGTTTTTAACTCGAACAAAATTCAATCAGCAAAGATCAATAGACCCTAGCCAATTATCAATATTTTTGCTTGAGGATCGAGTTGCACCACAGGGCGAACACCATCAGTTAATGACGCCGCACAAAGTTGACATTGATTAACTTGGTTGAGTAACACCTCAAACTCGGTCATAACATTATTACCTAAATCGATTTAGACACTACCCAAAGGAACTAAGCTACAGTAATATTTGTCAAAATAACAAAGTTCTCCCAAGAAGGAACAATTATGTCAACATCTATTACCCTTTCTCGCATAGCCATTGCTGCCTTATTTACTAGCGGTTTAGCCTTAAGCTTCAATGCAAGTGCGCTGCCTCAAGCACCAATGAAAGACATCGTTTCGTTAAAAGAAGCCTGTCAGCAAATAGCGGTAGAAGATCAATTACCTGAAACCGAAGTCGCTGCATTTTTACTTGACTGCGTTAACGATCAGCTTACCGAAATGGGCTACGAGCGTATCGCCAGCCTAGACGCTCCCCAATAGCAAACTCGCATTAACTCACAGCCATAAAAAAACGCCAACAAGGCGTTTTTTATGGTTATTACAACGTTTATAGCCTTTAAAAAGCCTGGCAAAATATCGCTATCGACGCGCCTATCGCCACAAACCAAGATAACGACCGCATTGTGCTGTAATCTAATAAATACAACACATGGTACACCACTCGGGCAACCACATGGACAATGGCCAGTAATGCCACCACATCGGTGACATTATTGGTCACTAATGCCGTGAGCACAGCCACCCCAAACACGATTAATGACTCAAACGCATTTTGATGCCCTGCAACGGCTCGCGCGCCAAAACCGGTTAATTGCGCTTGCTGCGCGCGCGGATGGTTGTTGTCATAACGGCCTAACTTAGCCATCGCCATCGCAACAGGCACTTTAGCGGCATATGGCAATAACATAGCTATAAGTAAACAAATCAAAATCGTGTGCATGGTATCCCTTCATTTTTGTGAGAGTTAATTAGTCCGCATTAACGGCGTTTTTAATCTTATACCATTTCCATTAATTATGTGACCAATCAGATAATTAGTGGAATTGGTATTAACATCGATTACGACGTCTTCAGCTATTTATGTAAATTATAAAAAATCAATACTCAATGAAATCGCTTCTATGACACGCGGTAAACCCATCCATGGGCGCTCTGCGAAACCACCCATGTTTTCGAAGGTCATAGCCGCGATTACATCCGCCGTATAGCTATCTTCGATTCAACCTTGTTTGTTAAAAGAACTAACGCATTTCTGGACAAAGGCATGTTAGCTACTGTCTCATGGTCCTAACTTTAATATCGTCCTAACTCTAACGTCGTCCCGGCAATGCTTTTGAGCCGGGACCCAGGTGTTTTGCTTTTTATGATTTTAGGCAACGATACTCAATGAAATCGCTTCTATGACACGCGGTAAACCCATCCATGGGCGCTCTGCGAAAACATCCATGTTTTCGAAGGTCATAGCCGCGATTACATCCGCCGTATAGCTATCTTCGATTTAACCTTGTTTGTTATTTAAAGATTTAACGCATTTATGGACAGAAAATGGTTTGAGGGACAAGAGTGTTTTTATAAATGTTTACCCTGACCCCACTAAATTTTGACCCCACTAAATGTTTTCACTAAATGTTTTTACTGTGAAGGCAACCAGACTTTGACACTTAAACCGCCTTCTACACGGTTTTGCATACTAATTCGGCCACCGTGGGCTTCGATTATTTCGCGGCATAAAGGTAAGCCAATACCAGTACCCGACTGCTTAGTTGAATAAAACGGTAACAAGGCTTGCGACAATACCTCGGTCGACATTCCGCTACCCTGGTCTTCGACTTTAACCAATAACCCGTTAACGGGATGAGTTACTTCTTCAAACATTAACGACACTGTGTCGGCCTTAGCGCCAGACTCGTGAGCGTTTTTAAGCAGATTGATAAAAACTTGCTCTAATTGCACTGCATCTAGCTCGATTGGCATCGTAGGTAAAGGGGATAACAGGTTAAATGGATATTGCTGCGCTAATTGCTGAGTCATCTTAGCCCAATCAATCAAGGTTTTTTGTGGCAGCGGTAATTTAGCAAACTGTGCATAATGAGAAATAAATTGGCTAAGGTGTGTGGTGCGGTTTTCGATGGTATCAAAAATTAATTGTAATTTAGGGTTATCTAAATGCTGAGTTAAATGCTTACCCGAGTTAACCATAGACGCAATGGGCGCCACCGAATTATTCAGCTCATGGCTAATAATCCTTATCACCTTTTTCCATACGGCCACTTCTTGGCGGTTAAGCTCTTTTGTGAGCTGTTTGAGCAAAATTAAATGGTGTTGTTGGTTGTTTTGGGTAAAGCGCCCACGTGAAATATGCCAGGTTTCAACATCACCACTGTCGGCATGGCTGTCGCTTACCTTGCCACCCTCAATCGAAAACAGCCCTTCTTGCTTAACACCGATCAGTTAAGAAACTGATCGGTTGACAGCAAAAATGATCCTACGAAAATGACTCCTTCTTTTGAACGGAGTTATTTTTTATGCTGTCTAACTGGCTTATTGATACTGAACTACT
>NZ_BMII01000026.1 GCF_014641855.1 Shewanella inventionis | reverse complement strand
AGCCGATCACTCAATACTATTTTGACCGAAAAGTGATCGGCATCGATGGTATTGAGTGATCGCGATGAATGGTATTAGGTGATCGGCTTAGATGGTATTAGGTGATCGCGATGCATGAGAATATGCACGTGCAAAAACTAGATGAATTGAGGTATGAAAACCCTAGGGCCGGTGGTTTGGTTGTGGCGAGTTCTATCCATCATGCTATGGAGCTATATAGAATTCTTAAATCCGATTTCAAACAATCCGCATGTATTGTGACCTCAAACCTAAAAAATACCTCTAATATTATTGATACATACCGTAACAATACTACCCAATGGATTGTCAGTGTGGGGATGATTTCAGAAGGCACTGATGTACCACGACTTCAGGTTTGTTGCCATTTAAGTAGAATTCGTACTGAAATGCATTATAGGCAGGTGTTAGGGCGTATTTTAAGAATATCAGATAATGCAAAACAAGCATGGCTGTTTACTCTAGCGGAATCTGCCCTTATCGATTTTGCTAATCGGATTGGTCATGATTTACCTGATTATCCTGTTGTTTTTGCTCAAAACGAAAATCAAAAACTTAATCTGGAATTATCTAATACTGAGTCTGATATTGACGTGATAGAAGAGACTAATGTGTTATCTTTGAGTGAAAATAAATCTTTATCTATTTTAAAGCACGCACAAAAACTAACCGACCTTGAAGAAGAGAATCAATTTAATCTAGCACTACTCGGAGGCTATAAAGAAAAATTAATAAACATGATTATCTGATATGTGCAAATTAATATTAAATCTGCGGAGCAATTCTAGGAGCGGACAATGCAAAAAGATCTTGTTAGTTTTAATCGATATCCAGACCGAACACTATTTACTTTTGTTAATCTTTTTGCTGGTATAAGATACCCGGTCAACATGATGTTTATGCCTGATAAGACTGTTATCGTGGTTGTTGCAGGTGCTCAATATCGATGCAAATCGGATCTAATCATATTACGAACTGATACCACTTCCGTTAGGGATAAAAAGCTTGAAGACTTAACGTATTCAATCAAAGCAGATCAGCTAAGTTTTTATATTCCAGCGATTGTTTACAAGCAACTGATTTCTTATCCTGAATTTGGCCAACATAAGTTGATGGATGGTAATAATGACTAATAAACGATAAAAGACAAGGGATTACTCTTGTCTTTTATCCATCTAAATACTATCTATACCATCCATCAGCCAACACTTCAGCTTGTTCCAAAACAAGCTTAATCGCCGCTTCTGCTGCATCAGGTGGATATTTCCATCTACGCAGTAATCGGCGTACAAGATTGCGCATCCTCGCTCGCACACTATCGCGTTTTTGCCAATCAACTGTAGCTGACTTTCGCAATTGCTGAGTTAATTCAATAGCAAGGCTGCGCAAGTTATCATCACCAAGTTGACGAACAGACTCTTCGTTCTCGATTAATGCACGATAAAAAGCAATTTCATCAACGGAAAGATTGAGCCTATCAAGCATCTCTGCATCTTCTTGCATCTCTTTCGCCCATTGAATCAGTTCTTCAATGACCTGGGCCGTTTCGATGCTGCGGTTATGGTATTTTTGCAGCGTAGACATGATGCGTTCAGAGTATTTTTTCTCTTGAACGACATCGTTTTTCATCCGAGATTTAACCTCATCACGAAGCAACTTTTCCAGCAACTCCACAGCAAGGTTTTTCTCTTTCAGGTTCTTTACATCTTCTAAGAACTCTTCTGAAAGTAGGCCTATATTGGGTTTATCTAAGCCAACCATGCTAAATATATCGTCAACACCATCAGCAATTACAGCATTATCAAGAATTAACTTTAACGCGCTATTGCGTTGTTCATCAGTTCGCTTTTTATCGACTGTTGAATGTTTAATAAAGGCTGTTTTGATTGCGCTATAAAAAGCGATTTCGTTCTTATAGCCTTGTGTTTCATCCATGGTATTACAAAGTGAGTAGGCTTTCGCTAAAGCCGCCATAACGTCCAGAAAGCGACGTTTACCATCACGCTGCTCTTTGCCATTAGTTTGCGGTGTAACAAGTCCAGAAAGGTGATTTACAGCGCCAGAAAGTAATCTAATTGCATGAGTTTCAAAATCGGGACGGTAATTGAATATATTACCATCCACAGGTGTCGCAAACATGCCACGAATAATATCAATTTTTTCCATTAACACTGCAAATGCTTCTGCGGTATCAATAGTTGGCTGGCCTTTACCCTGACTGTTAGTATAAGTTTTTAGGGCATTTTTAAGCTCATTGGCAATACCAATATAGTCAACAACTAACCCACCAGGTTTGTCTTTAAAAACACGGTTTACACGGGCAATGGCCTGCATCAAGTTATGCCCCTTCATGGGCTTATCAATGTACATGGTATGACAACAAGGCGCGTCAAATCCTGTTAACCACATGTCTCGAACAATGACTAACTGCAGCTCATCTTCGGTATCTTTGTAGCGCTTTTCAAATAGCTTCTTGGTTTTCTTATCATGAATATGCGGCTGCATCTTTTCTTTATCAGAAGCTGAACCGGTCATCACAATTTTAATCACCCCTTTATCGGTATCAGGATGATGCCATTCTGGTTTAATCGCGATAATCGCATTGTATAAGTCGACGCAGATTTCACGGCTCATCGCCACAATCATGGCTTTACCTGGGAAGGTTTCAGTGCGAGTGGTAAAATGTTCAACCAGATCTTTAGCCACTTGCTCAATACGCGGCGCTGCACCAACTAATTTTTCTAAGGTCGCCCACTGAGATTTAACTTTTTCACGATCGGCAGTTTCTTCCTCTTCACCAATTTCATCTTCAACTTGATCGTTTAATTGTTCAATTTCATCTTGGTTAATATCCAGCTTAGCTAATCGCGATTCATAGTAAATTGGTACCGTTGCACCATCATCTACTGCATCTTGAATATCATAAATTGAAACATACTCACCAAACACGCCACGGGTATCTTTGTCATCCATGGCAATAGGCGTACCTGTAAAGCCGATAAAGGACGCATTAGGTAACGCATCTCGCATGTACTTTGAATAGCCGTAAACGAACTTGTGGCCGGTTACCACTCCGTTTTTATCCTTTATCTCAACCATCTTCGATTTGTTGCCATATTGGCTTCGATGAGCCTCATCAGACACAACCACAATATTGCTACGTTCAGATAGTTTTGGATGCTCTGTTTCGTCATCCAACAAAGCAAATTTTTGAATGGTGGTAAAAATAATCCCACCAGATTGGCGGTTAAATAACAGTTCGCGTAATGAGTCACGATCATCTGCTTGCTGTGGAATTTGCTTCAAGGTTTCTTGGGCCATGCCAAAGGTGTTAAACAACTGGCCATCTAAATCATTACGGTCAGTCACGACAACTATGGTTGGGTTATTCATACTGGCTTGCTGTAACAATTTACTGGCATAACACACCATAGAAATACTCTTGCCACTGCCTTGTGTATGCCAAACCACACCGGCTTTACCACTGCCTTGTTTGATTTTTTCTAGAGAAGGAATGGTGGTTTCTAGGAAGTTTCCTGAAGTATTCGATGCCCTAACGGTTGCTTCAACCGCTGCTCGTACAGCATGAAATTGATGGTAGCCAGCAATCTTTTTAATGATGTTGTCATTGTCTGTTTCAAACAATACAAAGTAACGGATGTAATCAAGTAATAAATCTTGCTTGAAAAAGCCTCTCACCATGGTTTCAAGTTGGTATTCCAAAAGTGGTTTATCATCTTCAGCCGAAACAGTTTTCCAAGGTAAGAAGCGTTCTTTATTCGCGGTTAGTGAGCCAACACGCGCAGTCCAACCATCACTCACTATTAACGCTTCATTGAAAACAAATAAATCGAATATTTCATCTTTATAGGTTTGCAGTTGATTGTAAGCATTCCAAATATCGGCATGCTCATCGGCAGGATTTTTAAGCTCAATCACTGCGATCGGTAAGCCATTAATAAATACAATAACATCAGGTCGACGGCTTCCTTTGGTACCTGTGATGGTAAATTGATTAACGATTAAAAAGTCGTTGTTTTCAGTGGTGGTAAAATCCATTAACTGTGCATGGGAATGCTTAGTTTTGGTCTCACCATCTTCAAACACGTTATATTCAACCGGCACACCTTCAATCACATATTTATGAAAAGCGCGGTTGTTTTTTATCAGTATTGGCGTATCAGGTAAGCAAACCGTATTCACTACATCAAGTAAAGCGTCATAGGGTAACTCGGGGTTAATCACCTCTAGCTGGCTTAATAACCGCTGTTTCAATACAACTTGATGGTAATCCTCACGCTCTGGTGATGGGCCGTCTGGGGCTATGTCATATCCGTTTTTATACTGGTAACCTTGATTGGTAAACCACCTGATACACTCTTGCTCTAATTGGTCTTCCGTGATCATTAAAACAAACCTCCATTATTTTTTTTGTTCAGGCTATTTTCAAAGAAATCTGAGAATTGACAGTCTTTACTGACATCTAAAACGATGAGATTTTCTACTGAACGAGTTATTGATGTATAAACAATTTCAGGCGTATCTTTTCCATCCATTAAATAAAAGACAGTTTTCGATTCTAACCCTTTGTAACTATGAACAGTAGATAACTTGATAAGACCACTATTGGCATAAAAATGATTTTTTTTTGTTCGTCTTGCTTTTTCTATATCTGTTTTGAGTTCTTTATGTTTATTGATGTTTGATTGTAAATCGTCTTCAGACATCTGTTTCAGTATATCAACAGACATATTTTGGTCATACTTATATATCAACTCTTGAAGTTCACTGTATGTTTCGAACATACAATGAGTTTTTTCAACACGATTAAATTGTTCAGCAACTTTCCTAACAAGATAAATATTTGATGACAAAACAACCACATCATTTGGATTAAAATTATGCGAACGAATCGTCTTTTGAATTAGCTCAAAGGATTGATTTTCCCAATCATCATAAACTGGATGATAATTTAGTACTTCAAAAGTGAGCCCCTGCTGGACAGGTATGGTGTCTAACAATTCTGAGTCCGTATATTTATCGATTAAATAATCTGATTGATAATCTTTAAACACTTGGTTCAGAGGCGACTCTAGACTTGTTCTATATGAACGTTTTAACTTTTTCCAACGACCAAATCCTTGTGCTATTACAGCCGCTCTCTCATTTTCGCGTTCGTAAATATTCTGTGATTCATCGCCAAATAAAACCATCTCTCCTTGTTCTGATAGAAAGTTATCTCTTAGGATTTTGACCCACTCAGACTCAAAGTCCTGCACTTCATCAACAAGAATGGTTTCGAAACGTTTTAGGCTAAGATATTGGAAAACATCGGTTTTATAGAGTGTCTGCAAGCCGTAACGTTCAATTAACTCGCTAATGTCTTGACCAGATTCATTTAGCTGGCTATTAAAAAACTGATGATAGTTAGTGACAGCAAAATTTTGCTCGTCTCTATAACCCAAAATATCACTAATACGATCTTTTATTAGGTTTTTAAGAGTGATATTAAACGTTACAATAAGTACCAAACTTTGATGTCTCTTATACGCATTGACAGCACGTTGAGCGATAATTGTTGTTTTGCCACAACCTGCAACACCTTTAATTTTTTCTGTCCCGATACTACTTTCAGCCAATTTATTTTGCTTGTCATCTAACGGAATCGATTTACCTTGTTTTTTTGTATGTTCACTAGGCATCAAACGTCGCTTAAGATCGTCATACACACGTTCATCGAAAAGAACATGTGATTTTGTCTGTTTGATTTTTTTAATAAAAGCCTCTAATTGATCCTTGCTACAAACCATTGATTTATCGCGACTTAAATTCCTAGTCCTTCGTGAAATAACTTCACGTTCCCTATCGTACTGTGCGAACGGCAGTTGTTTAGTTTGGTATTTCGAATTTAGTTTATTAGACTCTAGCTTTAACTCATTTTCTGCATCGAAATAAAAACTATCTAACTGGGATTTATGCGTGCAATGAAGGTAAACATAAGGATGAACAAGATTAAAAAAATATCGATTTTCTAGCCAGCTTAGACCAAGAACCGGCAGGTGGAGTTGGTACAAGTTTCTCTTGTAATTAAAAGCTTGTGACTGAGGCGATGAGATCTGAGAAGAACCTCTCGGCGTTTTAACCAACCACTTGTTATAACTATTTACGGAATAGTTATCTAAGTTGTAATCCTTAACTTCAATAACGTAAATCGCTACACCTTCTCTTAATATAATAAAGTCAGGCCTATCTCCATCCAGAAAAGGGTTAAAAAAAACCTCAAAAGTATCATCTAAATGTTCATTAAAATAATGAATGAGGTGTAACTCTCCCTCTGTTGGTTTAACTTTTAACCTAGTAATGTTCTCTATAGATGGGTAAAACTTTGCCATAAAATGTCCTTATAAAAATGGTAAACCAAACAAAGCTCCAATAATACCCAAAGGGCTAATAGGCAAGGCTATATCTGCTACAAGTTCAGCAAGCCCCTCGCTAGCAACGTCACTAACAATAGATTCACCGACTTGGTTGGCTATTTCACCAGTCAATACTTCTGATACAGCATCATCCAGAGCAACATTATCGATTCCTGAATCAATCACCATTGTACTATCAAAACTATTGGCTACTTCGCTTGTGACAATAATTGGAATGTCTGGGTTTTCAGCAAGTGTCTCGTTGATGTAAGACACGCTGTCAGTCGCTTTTAATTGCACTTCAGCCGCAATATCACCATCACTCATTAAGGCGATATCGGAAATTGGATGGTTAGTCGCTTCAAAGAGCATTGCATCCATTCCTTGCCCGTTGAGTGCATTGACAACCTCTTGTTCAAAAACAATGCCTTTGATGTTGCTGATGTGCCCTGTCATAGCATCGGGGTTAACATCAGCAAAGTAATCAAGAATTTCGTCGTTACTTGCAAGTTCAAGCTCGTTATAACCACGACGGACAGAATCAAAAACAGTGCTTTGAGCAATCATTGCTGGCGAGTTCCATTAATTGATGCCATTACTTTTTTGGCATAAATCTCTCGCTTGCTGCCAGAAGGACTTTTGTCATATTCCAAACGAGCTATCTCATATGCAGTATTTCCTTTTTTTGTCTCGAATTCAGTATTGACTCCTAACTTAAGCAACATATCAACTGACTCAAAATAACAATTGTCTGCAGCAACCATCAATGGCGACCAACCATCCTCATTAAGCAAGTTAAGGTTAGCTCCGTAACTATGGAGCAGCTCTAGCGTAGTAGCTTGATTGTAAGTTGCAGCCCAATTTGCAGCGGTTCTTCCGGACTGACTTTGAAGGTTGGCACTTGCTCCTTTCTCAAGAAGTAACGTAATCAGTTCGTTTTTACCATTTGCAGCAAGCAACGATAGAATAGGATGTGAATCCTTATTTCTCGCATTCGGATTAGCACCAGCAGCAACAAGCGCTTTGATCATTTCATCATCACCTTTAGTAACGGCAATAATCAGCATCGTTTCTTTATCTTCGTTTTCAACATCGGGATTAACGCCATCAGCTAGTAGCTTCTTAGCGATGTTGATCTGCCCATTTTGATACGCTGAAAGCATTGCGGCTTCGGAATACTTAGCGCTAAACACAGCCCCTTTGGCAAGTAACTGATCTACTACTTCTAAACGCTGTTTGAAGTAAGCGCCTGTAAGTGCATTCCAACCATCATTGTTACAAACATCAACAGCGGCCCCATGCTTAAGTAAAAACTCAACCGCTTTACCTCGTCCTTTCATTGACGCCCAAATCAAAGGTGTCCAGCCCTTGTCGTTACGGACATTAACTTCAGCGCCTTTTTCGACCATTAATTCAGCGAGTTCAAAATATTCATTATCTAAACAAAGCAACAATGCGCTGCTCATTTGTTGTGGACGATAGTTAGGGTTTGCCCCCCTGTGTAATAGTGCTTTAGCAATATTCAAGAAGCCAAGATCAATCGCCAACCGAAGAGGGTTATGACCTGCGTGATTGATATCAAAAACTTCACTGTTAATAATGTAATCAGCTAGTGTCGAGAACCCATTTTTCAAAGCAAGCTCAAATGGCGTAGCTTCTAGTTCTTCAAAAACCGTGTTTACCAACTCTGGCTGCTTTTCAAGTACGTCATTTAATAACGCCAAATTACCAGACTCTATTGCTGTTAATAGTTGCTCAGTCATTGGCGTTATCTCCTAGTGTGCCTAACTCGATTTCGCCCGAAAGCAATTTAGGAAGTAGCGTGTCACGTAATGAAGCAAGCACTCGAGATTGAGCAAAATTATTTTTAATCATCTGCAATATTGACGAGTATTGCTTGTTCCAAAGGTTTAAAATGTCTTCCGATGGAACAATTACTTCCATATCGCCAACATTAGCTAGACTAAGGTTTGCTTGTACCCCTTGGACAATTGAAGCAATTGCTTTTTGTTGCAATCTATTTTCACGCAGAGCCATGTAAACTAGAGGTAAATAGGTTTGTTTTTCTTTTAAACGAACAAAAGCAACAGCCTGATTAGTATTAACGTTATCAAGATCTTGATCGACAATAGCAACTCTACCAATGGTGCCTGCAATTGAAAATAAGATATCCTCTTTTTTAAGTATCGAGCGTTTGAGTTTAGTTGTATGAATAGAGTCAGGAATGTTCTCTAACTTACCTCTAAGAATCTCCCCTTGTTCATTAATATCTCTTACTTTGATGAATCTAATGGATGGTTCATCTGTTGCTGACTCCAGGTCCATCTTCGATGGCGTTGTGCCTTTGGATATCTTTTCTGATAAGGACTTTAAGGTTTTAAGTTCCCATCCCTCAGGAATTAAACCAAGCTCAGACTCAACTAGCTTTTCTGGAAAAAGCGAGGCAGTGGCGGCATCCATACCCTCAGGTTGCTCACCATTCATCTTGGCTTTAACGGGATCGAAATCAACAAACCATGACTTGAAGATGGTTTGTGCCATTTCCTCTAGGGTTTGGTTGGTTATGGAATTAAGCATGATCTTGCTTTCAAAGTTTTCTAAAACATCACCGATTTGCTTTTGGACGCCTAAAGGTGGCTTAGAAACCTCCAGAGATTCCAACATAGTTTTGGTTAGAGCGTTTCGCGTTCCACCTGTACTTGCAATAGTCAGAAGATAATTTTGCATCTTATTCGATGTCAAAAAATATCTAAGATAACGATGGTCAAACTCATCTGGAACAACTCGAAGAATTGCGACATGCTGATTAACTCGCGCAGGTAAATACTCATTCGGAGCTAAACATACTCTAGCAACAGAATCTCCCGTAATATTTATTAAAACATCATTGGGTTCAATAATGACATTTTTTAACTTCTGTGCTGCTTCTGACGTTATATAAACTAGACCTTCTGCTTTAAATCGGTCATTATAAATATTCTGACTGCGTATCAATGAGATATCACCACTATCTAAATAGACGCTGTTGCCACCTTTAGGCGTTGCACCACTGCCAATTTTGGAGCAATACTCGCCTAATTTAACTGTTGGCCAATTACAACTCATAGCCTAACCCCGCTAGATTCTTCTTGATCTCAGCTTCTAGCTTGACCGACTCTGCAAACTGCTCACTAAGTTTGGTAGTTAACATTTCCATCTTTTCAACAAATGGTACACCGTCATCAATTTCATCCGCTGCGCCAACATAACGACCTGGAGTGAGCACAAAATCATGCTTGGTGATTTCGGATAATGTGGCTGATTTACAAAAACCCGCTTGGTCTTCATAAGTGACGCCATTAACGGTTTCACCGGTTTTCCATGCGTGGAATAAGTCGGCGACTTTTTGAATGTCGTCAAAACTGAAGTCCCGCAGCACGCGGTCTTTCATGTAACCAAGGTTACGCGCATCAATAAACAGCACTTCACCTTTTCGGCCACGCAGTTTACGGCCGGCTTTATCAACGCGTGGGTTCTTATTTTTGGTTAAAAACCAGATACAAGCAGGGATTTGGGTGTTGGTAAATAACTGCCCAGGTAAAGCCACCATACACTCAATGAGGTCATTCTCGATTAATACCTGACGAATAGTACCTTCGTTGTTGGTGGTTGAACTCATTGAGCCATTAGCTAATAGCAGCGCCAATGAGCCTTCTGGCGCGAGGTGATGAAGCATGTGCTGCATCCACGCAAAGTTAGCATTACCTGATGGCGGCTGACCGTATTTAAAGCGAGGGTCGTTATCATCAACTCCTGTATTCCACTCTTTCATGTTGAATGGTGGATTCGCCATGATGAAGTCGGCACGTAAATCAGGGTGCTGCACATTGGTATAGGTACTGGCAGGCTCTTTACCAAAATCGTAATCAAGGCCACGAATCGCCATATTCATGGCCGCTAATTGCCATGTCGTGTGGTTGTACTCTTGACCATAAATCGAGATTTTGTGTTTTTGAGTCAGTGCATCAACTTGTTTTTCATGGGCGTGACGCTCAATGAATTTCTCGGATTGCACAAAGAAGCCGCCAGAGCCCATAGCTGGGTCATACACACGACCCTCAAAGGGTTCAATCATCTCAACTATAAGCGTTACGATTGAGGCTGGCGTGTAGAATTGGCCACCTTTTTTGCCTTCTGCTAGCGCGAACTGACCGAGCATGTATTCGTATACGTGCCCAAGAATGTCTTTACTGTTTAAGTCGGCATGTACAAACGGAATGGTGGCAATCAGGTTGATAAGCTCATTCAGCTTAGCTTGATCAATTTTCAATGAAGAGTAAGACTTGTTGAGTACACCTTTTAGCTTTGGGTTATCGCGCTCAATCCCTTCAAGGGCATTATCAATTAAGTGGCCAACCGAGGTTATCTTCTTGGTTTTACCATCGATATTTAATTCTGCACCGCCAATCACTAATGGGCCATTGTCTTGTAAGAACTGCCAGCGTGACTCAATTGGTAGCCAGAATACGTTCTTCTCGGTGTAAAAGTCACGTTGTTCAAGCTCAGCCTGAATCTGTTCTTGTAATTCTTCTTCGCTAAAATCTGCTGGGTCTAGGTAGTATTCATTATCAGGTTCAGCCAGCGCGGCTTTGATTTCATCTTGGCGAATTTTGAAGGCATCTGAGACGTATTTAACGAAGATAAGACCAAGAACGGCGTGTTTGTATTGAGCTGCATCGAGTGTAGAGCGAAGTTTGTCAGCTGCATTCCAAAGCTTAGCTTCAAGCTCTTTCAAAAATTGTTGTTCTGTTTGTTTCATTTGAAGTTTTTCTTATTTTAGAAGAATTGCCAACATCATATCATCAGATTTTAAAACAATCTTGAGTTAAAACTGAGTTTGATGACTTAAAAAACAAAAATAATGTGACGACATGTAAAAGGAAAGCGTAATTGTTTTTGTGTATAACAAACAGATGTTTACATTATTTAAAAAATGTTATCAATAAATGAACGTCGAGAATATAAGACTAAGTATCTAAATTTCACAAAACCATAAAGCAACTGAAATAAGATTGTGTTTTATGCACACTAAAGGCCACCAAATGACATCAAAAAGTAAAATTAACTATTATTGGGCAGAAATCAGACCTGTCGCAGCAGAATTTTTCCACTTTTGGCGTTCAAGGGATGACTATTTTTGGTTCAGGCAAATATGGGCTGAACTGGCAGAATCCGGTTATTTTGAAGCAATTTTAAGCGATGAAAACATAACATATAAAGCTGAAGCCCTCAGGGGACATGTGTTTTTATTAGTGCTCACATACCAAAGCTTCTCAATGCATGGCTGGAATGAGCATCATAATTTTACGAGTTTAGATAAAGATAAGCTGTTTCGTCTGATACATTTTATGCCATTAAATCTTAATTATATTTTTGAAGTCTTCTCTAATTATGTCAAAGAACACTGCGATCATTTAGCGGCTCATTTATGGTTTAGTTATCAACAGGGGGCCGAACAGTATATTTTCTCTGACACAACAAGAAATGAAGAGATACAACAATTGTTAACTGACGCTGTTGATATTTATTCAAACCCGGGGTTGGCGGACATCAGTCTCTCGTTGTCGGGATATGAGGGGAGATCTGGCCCTTTCAATCTCTGCGGACTTCTTGAGCCATTTCAACTAGAGGGGATATTAATACAATTAGATAATTAAAACGCTATTTAATCAATTTCATAGCAAGTAAAAGGCATATTGCAATTATAGTTTCGTTGAAGCCTAAAGAGTTTTCTTCGATCACGAATATGCGTCTCGACAAGTAAATTAAGCACAACGGAGCAAATGTGAATCATACTAAGTTTCAAGCACTTATTAAGGATCTATATAAAACTGTTGACCAGTTAGAGTCAATGTTCCCTGGCCGTCACTTCACTCCAGATGGGCATATGGTAGGCAGCATAGGTGAGTGCTTGGTTGCCGATGCTTATGGTTTAACCCTAGCGAATGCCTCAAACAAAGGATTTGATGCCGTAAGTGCCAGCGGTATCCGTGTCGAAATAAAAGCGACCCAATCCAAAAGTGTAGCCTTTAGGAGTTGCCCAGATCATGCCATCGTCATCAAAATTAACCCAGATGGTAGTTTTGAAGAAATTTACAATGGCTCAGGGGATAGAGTTTACAACCAATTTCACGGCAAAAAACTCCCTAGTAATGGTCAATATCAAATATCGATTTCAAAACTGCGCCAGCTACAACATGAAGTACCTGCAACTGAACGAATTAATCGAGTTAATGGTGATGAGGCCTAAATGATATTAATATTCAGATTTAATTGCTGATAACACGTATTTGGACAGAAATCATTTAGTAGCTTTATTATTAGCTCCATTTGTGGGCCAATGACCTATCCAGAAAATGCATAATAATTAAACTAATTTGAATATTCATATCTGCTATCTCGAAAAAAAACAGCACTAACTAATTTAAAAATATCGAGCTCTTTTCATCAAGCATTAACTACGTGAAAAGAGCTCTTCATATCACTACAACTGCCCACCCACACCTTTGAATTTTTCAACAAAAGCAGCAATTTTCTGAAAAACCGTTTGCTTTTGCGTTCGATACTGTGGGCTCAATGGGCTAAGTTTGGGCAGCGCCTCATTCAGTGCAGTGCCATTTTCAGAGGCGTACTCACGTTTGAGTGATGAAGTAATATAGCGTTTGGCCGCTTCCTCATTGAGCTTTTCAGAGGCAATAATGGCATCGGCTTCGCGCTTCTGCTGCGCCTGAGCAAACTTGAAGAAAGCGTCGATAATACTGGCTTTGTCATTTATTTCATCCAGATTAGTTTGATTAATAAAATCAATTACCAAGCTTTCTTTCGCTCTATTGCCAAGGCTACCGCGGATCATACGACGAACTTCTTCAATCAAGCCTTCTTTGCTCTTGTTCTTCTTATTGTGATCAAAAATCAGTTCAAGAATGTAATCGAGGTTTATTTCTTGTGATTTAAGCAAATCAATTTCAAAGACCACATCGTCCCAGTCTACCGTTGACTTATCTTTGTCCTGACCTTCTTTATCGCGTCGCAACCAGTCACGGGTATCGTTGTAGGTAGAGCGATAATCTTGAATAGCACGCTCACTTGGCATATCGATGGTTTGCATTGCCTCGATGTCAGCATCATCCAGATAGTACTTTGACTTGAACTCTTCAACAGCTTGCTCATCACTGGTATCTAAGCTTTGCAGTGCTTTTAATCCAGCAAACTCATCGTAGTTTTGTAAAATATTTTCTGCTTTTAGGTACTCACCAAACAGCTTGGCAAACTCTTTTTTATTTTGTTCTTTTTCAATATTTTCTGGATTTGGAAAGCGTTCTTGCAGCTCTTTTACGATATCAACAAAACCTCGACGCGCCTGCCCAGTAGCAATATCGTTAAAACCTTCCATGTATTCTTTGTAGCTCTTCTCCAACACCACGTTTTTGGTGTTTTTGTCACCAAACAAGGTGATGGCATCAATGGTTGCCTGTTCCAAATCACGGAAGGTAACAATATTGCCAAAGGTCTTCGTCGCATCATAAATGCGATTAGTGCGAGAAAATGCCTGCATCAAGCCGTGATAGCGCAAATTCTTATCAACAAACAAGGTGTTAAGCGTAGGCGCATCAAAGCCCGTTAAAAACATACCGACCACTATAAGCAGATCTATTTCTTGATTCTTCACGCGCTGGGCAAGGTCACGGTAGTAGTTCTGAAAGCCATTACTGTCCACGCCATAGTTAGACTTAAACATGGCGTTGTAATCCGTAATCGCGGCGCTCAAAAACTCTTTCGCGCTGCTGTTCATTGCGCTAACTTCGAAGCTCTCATCTAAAATATCACCAATGGCGTCCTGCTCTTCATTGGCAGCAAATGAGAAGATAGTCGCAATGCGCAGAGGCTTACTTGTGGGGCCATTCTCAGCCTCGGCCTGCAATGTTTTGAAAGTTTCATAGTACGCTTTCGCCGCATCAACACTACTGACCGCAAACATGGCGTTAAACCCTTTAGCGCCAGAATAGGCTCGATGCGTTTTCTGGTTAAAATGATTGAGAATGTAGTGTGAGATTTCACGAATGCGCACCGGGTGTAAGAACGCTTGCTTGTTCTCCGCCGCACTAAGCTTCTTATCATCCTGCTCAGTCTCAATGCTCTTAAATTGCGGGCGAACGTCGTTATAGTCCACTTTGAACTTGAGGACTTTTTCATCACGAATGGCATCGGTGATCACATACGTGTGCAACTGCTGGCCAAACACGTCGCCGGTGGTTTCTGCACCCAAGGCGTTTTCAGGGAAAATTGGTGTACCGGTAAAGCCAAACTGGTAGTACTTTTTGAATTTCTTCTTCAGGTTTTTCTGCGCCTCACCAAACTGGCTGCGGTGACACTCATCAAAAATAAAAACGACTTGCTTGTTGTAGATCGCTAAATCGCTTTCACTTTTAATTAAGTTATTGAGCTTTTGGATAGTGGTAACGACAATCTTGTTATCGTCTTTATCCAGGTTGCTTTTAAGCCCTGCGGTACTGTCTGAACCATTTACGCTATCAGGCGAGAACCGCTGATATTCCTTCATGGTTTGAAAGTCGAGATCTTTACGGTCAACCACAAAAAAGACCTTATCAATACAGTCTAAATCCGTGGCCAAACGTGCCGCTTTAAAGCTGGTGAGTGTTTTTCCTGAACCCGTGGTGTGCCAAATGTAACCCCCACTTTCAGGCTTAGCCCAGTCTTTAGCGTTAAACGCGCTCTTTATCTTCCATAAAATGCGCTCTGTAGCGGCAATCTGGTAGGGGCGCATTACAAGTAAGGTATTGCTGACGTCAAATACCGAGTAACGTAAGATCACTTCAAGCAGCGTCTCTTTCTGGAAAAAGGTGGCGGTAAAGTCTTTTAAATCCTTAATAAGCGTATTGTCAGATTTTGCCCAGTTCATCGTAAAGTCGAAGCTGTTTTTGTCGCGCTTGGTGGTATTGGCAAAATAGCGCGTGTCGGTGCCATTCGAGATCACAAACAGCTGCAAGAACTTGTACAACGAGTTCTCTGCATTAAAGCTTTCTTTGCTGTAGCGATGTATTTGGTTAAACGCCTCACGGATAGCCACACCACGCTTTTTCAGTTCGATTTGCACCAAAGGCAAACCATTGACCAAAATCGTCACATCGTAACGGTTAGCATGGCTTCCCGTTTGCTCAAACTGCTTAATGACCTGCACTTTGTTGCGAGCAATGGTTTTCTTGTCGAACAGGTAGATGTTTTCGATATGGCCATCATCAAAGACAAAATCGAAAATATAGTCACTGTGCACCTTGCGAGTTTTATCAAGAATATTGTCGCTTGGTGTATTCAGGTACTGCTCGCAAAAGCGAGCCCACTCGGCATCGGTAAACTGGACCTTGTTGAGGGCTTGTAGCTGCTTGCGCACATTTGCCATCATGGCATCGGGCGTGGTTAGCGCGGGTAAATACTCATAGCCCTGATTAGCTAAGTCTTGGATCAGCTCACGTTCTAAATCACCTTCGCTTTGATAGCCCTCAGCAATTTGGTCTTGTCGTGTATATTTATCTAACACAATAAAGTTATTGGATTCAGCAACCGTTTTATAAGTAGTCATTCGTTTACATCCTTTTTTGTTAGCCGTGGTGTTTTCCAAAATGGAAATAGCCACCGCATCGCATTATTCAGTGACTTGCCAATGGCCGGTTTTATCTGAACCTACCCGAGTTAACCTGCCTTCTTTTTGTAGTTTGCTAATGGCGCGGCCAATGGTTCTCACGTCTTTATTCAAGGTATCGGCGAGTTGTTGTCGGGTCAGCTCGGGCGTGCTAGTAAGCAAGGCTAAAATAGCCTCAGGCGTTTTAAGGCCCGTTACATTGATAAGGATATTTACAGGGGCGTTTTCATCTTCTTTTAGAGGGGCGTTTACAGAGGCGTTTTGCACCAACGTTTGCTGAATAACCGACAACATAAAATGAATAAACGGCGTGCTATCCGCTTGGTTATCCGCCTGCTCAAGGGCGTGATAATAGGCTTGCTGATGGTCTTTAATCACACTTTCTAGCGGCAAAGATAAAAACAACGGATGCCACTTGGACAAAATCAGTGTTTGCCATAACCGCCCCATTCGGCCGTTACCATCGGCAAAGGGGTGAATAAACTCAAATTCGTAATGGAATACACAACTGGCGATCAATGGGTGATCTTTTGTTTGCTTAAGCCATTGGATCAAATCGGCCATTAAACCGGATACCTGATGCGCAGGCGGCGCAACATGGTGCACCACACCACCTTTATGGATACCCACGCCTTTACTGCGAAACTCACCGGCATTCACAAGAATATCTGACAGCATTAAACCGTGAGCCGTGAGTAAATCGGAAATCTCGCTGGGTGTGAATGCAGGCAGTGCATCATAAGCGGCAATCGCGCCTTTTACCTCGGCTAGCTCACGCACGCTGCCGAGCACGGGCTTACCCTCAACAATGGCGGTAATTTGTTCTTCAGTTAAGCTATTGCCTTCAATCGCCAGCGTACCGGTAATGGTTTTAATGCGATTTTGCTTGCGCAGTTGCGGCGAGGCATTGAGCTGGCTGGCGTTTAACTCACCCACCTGCTGGCTGATTTGTGCCACCAAGTTGAGAATCTCAGTGGTGATGGTAAACGGTGGTTGATAGGCCATTAGACTGCCTCCTTATGGTTACCATCACGGCCAGTTATTCGAAAATCTCGAATAACTGGCGCTGCTATTTCCGTTAGCGTTTTACTCATTAAGCCGCCTCATCTGATTTGGGGAAGCTCAACAACAGGTCACGATAATACTCGTATTGCTTTTGGCGTAACTCAATTTCGCGGGGGAGACCTTCGGTAATGGAGCTCGTTAGAGTGTCAAATTTGTCGAGAATAGTAACGATGCGTTCTTGTTCCGAAAGAGATTTCTCTCTATTGCTAGCAAATGGAATAGGAACCAAATACTCCATGATTTTTGGCTTATTTCCTCGTGGCATTTTTGCGCCTTTTGCATGTTGCATATTGTATTCAAAAAACTTGTCATCAGCTAAAACTTGATACAAATATCGTGGATTTATAGCTGTATCAGTAGGGTGAACCACAAGAACATCACCATTCGTGCCGCCAACTCGATCTGCATGCCATATCTTCTTCAAATAGGGACGTATATTCCCTATTAAGATATCATCAGGATTGTATTGTGTAAGATTTCCACTATCTGGGGTTCGAGTGGAGTCTATTTTACCAGCTCGATTCTGAAGTAAGCTTTCAACACCAACGTAATTGCTGTCATCTAGTTCTGTGTAACTAATACGAGCCTTTGAATACTCGGCCATTTCACTCAAAGCCTTCCACTCAACTTCGCCATCTTCAAAACCCAACAACTGGTCGCGGTAGTAGTTGTATTGTTTTTTACGCATGTTAAGCTCGGCGGTCAGCTCGGCGGTCATGGCGGTAAATGCGTCCAGAATACGCACTATTTCAGCTTGTATTGCCAGCGATTTTTCTGGGTTATTTGGGCATGGGATGGGGATTTTTTTAGCACAGTAATTACTAATCCATTGCCGTTTATGATCACCTTCAATCAAGTCACTCGGTAGCGTATTCATCCAATAATATACGTACTTCAGCATGAACTTCGACTCATCACTAGATTTAATCATTTTCATTGCTGAGGATTTAGCTTTAAAGTCGAAATCAACCCATTTATTAGCAGTAGTGAAGTCATCAAAAATGATTACAGGATTTTCTGAAGCTCGATTTATCCCGTCTATTTCGTCCGTATAACCTAAAATAAAAGTCTTGCCCGCAGTTAATACAGGGACCTCAAACGAATCATCATAGTTTTTCGTTTTTACGAGATATTTTGTCGGCTGTTCGTATTGTGTTACATCCCCTAAAGCTAATTCTTTAAGCTCAACCCCATCCAGCAATTTCTCTAAATAGCTCAAATGACTCATGCCTCAAGCTCCTCACCTTCAATTTCCGCTACAATGGCGTCAATATCACTGCGAAGTGCATCAATTTTAGCAACGGTAGTTTTAAGTTCGGCATTAAGCTCTGCAATATCCACTAACTCGCGATTATCTTTCGCTTCCACATAACTGCTCACCGATAGGTTATAGCTATTGGCTGCGATAACATCCAAATCAACGGATTTAGCAAAGTGATCTACGTTTTCTTTGTTGGCAAACACCTTGATGATCTGCTCAATGTGCTCATTGCTTAGGGTGTTGTTATTGGTTTCTTTTTTAAACAGGCCGCTGGCATCAATAAACTGGGTGGTGGTGTCGGTTTTGTGTTTGGACAGTACCAAGATATTCACGGCAATGGTGGTACCAAAAAACAGGTTAGGTGCCAGTGAAATTACCGTTTCCACATAGTTGTTATCAACCAGATATTGACGAATTTTTTGCTCAGCACCACCACGGTAAAAAATACCGGGGAAACAAACAATTGCAGCGCGGCCTTTGCTTGATAGGTAACTTAGCGCATGCAGCACAAAGGCAAAGTCGGCTTTTGATTTGGGTGCAAGCACACCAGCAGGCGCAAAGCGGTCGTCGTTGATTAGAGTTGGGTCATCACTACCAATCCATTTCACCGAATAAGGCGGGTTAGAGACAATCGCATCAAAGGGTTTGTCATCTAAAAAGTGTGGTTCGGTTAAGGTATCACCCAACTGAATATTAAACTTGTCGTAGTTAATGTTGTGCAAAAACATATTCATACGGGCTAAGTTGTAGGTGGTGTGGTTGAGCTCTTGACCAAAAAAGCCATCTTCAATGATATGCGCATCAAAGTGCTTTTTGGCTTGTAACAGCAACGAGCCCGAACCCGCCGCAGGGTCATAGATTTTATTCACACTGGTTTGGCCGTGCATGGCCAGCTGTGCGATCAATTTTGAAACGTGCTGAGGGGTAAAAAATTCGCCACCGGATTTACCCGCATTAGCGGCATAGTTTGAAATCAGGAACTCGTAAGCATCACCGAATAAGTCAATTTGATTATTTTCAAAACCGCCTTCAAAATTACCGAAGGTTAAACCTGCCACGCCTTTTAACACAGCGGCTAGGCGTTTGTTTTTTGCCTCTACCGTATTACCCAGACGATTACTGGTGGTATCAAAATCCGCAAACAAGCCTTTGATGTCTTTTTCTGAATCATAGCCATTGGCTGAGTTTTCAATTGCAGCAAAAATAGTAGCTAAATCGGTATTTAAGTTTTCGTTTTTGTGTGCATTGGCAGCAACATTACTAAACAACTGGCTAGGAAGAATAAAATAGCCTTTTGTACGAATGGCATCATCTTTTGCCGCTATGATATTTTCATCACTGTCGTCCATGGCAGCATAATTAACGCTTTCATCACCGCCAGTAATGTAAAGCTCAAAGTTCTCACTGATAAACCGATAGAACAGCGTACCCAATACATATTGCTTAAAATCCCAGCCATCCACTGAGCCTCGCACATCGTTGGCAATCGCCCATATTTGGCGTTGAAGTTCGGCACGTTGTTGTAAACTTGTCATTATTAGAATTCCTGATCGTTCTAAATTGCACTTTATGAGGGCAACCTATTAATTATTAATTTACTTGCTCTAGTTCTACTAAAGCTTGTTCTGCGATATGCCAAGGTAGACGCCTGCCATTGGCTTGCATCTGCTTATAGGCTGCTCGCGCTTGTTCGGTATTGATTTGCTGATGAACCACCAGTTGGCTTACTAGCCAAACTGTGCCTTTAACAATGGCAGCTTCTTTTTCTGCTGCTTTTCTCAGTGCCATATCACCAGTCAGTAAAGGACACTGTTCTTGCTTTGCTAAAGCAAGGGCAAAACAATCGTTTCGGCTCGCTTGGGTATAGGTCCCCGTTAGCTGCATGGCAAACATCATTGATTCTGCAGAAACCTCTTTTAGCGCTAACCCTAAATCCAGAAGGTGGGGATGATCTTCTTCAAGTTCTTCAACAAAAAGAATATCTGGCGTTGCAAAGTCATAGGGCAACTGAAACATTGCTTCCAGTAAACCACCTTCTTCCATGTCAATGAGGATATTGGCATCACTAATTAGCAGCTGCTGCACGGCTAGCCTCCTGAGCTAACTGTGCTTGAGTCGACACCTCCAACTTTCGTTCTTTACGAAAGCTAGAAACAGACATGCCAAGTAACTCTGCAGCTTTTGACTCCCCTATGTATTCTTCACCTAAAGCACGATATACCAACTGCTTATGTAGATAAGTCGATTCATGAGGGTATGCTTTTCCTGGCTCCTCCGTTCGCCAGCCATTTTTGCTAAACAGCATAAGTAGGTTTTTCTGAGTCGCAGGCGTAATTATTCCACATTGGCCAGCTCGAAACAGTGCCGCTAGCATGCTAATACCGTATTCGTGCTTTAGCATCAGTAATTCACGTGGTTCAATATGACGGCGCTTTTCACCCAAGTATTCAATAAGTGATTGGGTAGGTAAAAGAAATGCACCAGCAAAGGCATTACAAGCCTTCTCCTCATCAATCCCTTCAGCTAAACGACCATGCACGACTAAGTGCCCAAGTTCATGGGCCAAGGTGAAGCGCTGACGGTCACCACTTTGGGCGGTAGAGATCACCACTACAGGAGTGCTACCAATCTTGCCCGCTAAACCGTCAAACTTCTTATCTGTTTCCACATCCGTGGTAATAATCATCACGCCCTTAGCTTCGAGGGTATCGATCATATCGTGAATAGGGTTTAGCCCTAGCTCCCAAGCATGGCGCATCTGAATAGCCAAGTCTTCCGCTTGTTCTAAGCTAAAGATTTGTTCTGGAAGTTCATCAGGTAGAGCAAACTCAGGGATAGGCTTCACTGAGTCGGGATACAACTCTAAAAGCTCTTGCCAACGTTCAGCTTGGTCTAATACGTCACCATTGATTCGGTCTAACACTTTCTTTGGTGTGCTCGCACGCTTGCGGTACTCAACACCCTCTAACTTCACCTTGGTCGGCCGAAAGAAGTACTCGCTGCGCACATCTAGCGCTTTTGCAAGCTTAAGTAGATTTGAAGAAGAGGGCATAGTCGTGCCATGTTCGTACTTTTTAATGGCGTTAGCGGATAGGCCAACTTCGCTGGCTAATGCATTCATTGATAGCCCGGCAGCCTTGCGGGCTCGTTCTAGGCGCTCTGCAAACATGGTATCCTCTCAGCAATGGCTTGGTTTATAAAATTGACAAAACTGTGATTAATATAAACCGAATTGCCTTAATTTGCTATCTAATTTGCAGTCCCGAACTCTCCATTTTGCTCATTATCCAATCTACCACCTGCTCATGCGCATGGCTTTAACACAATAATGTTACAACTCTATATCCTCAGATATATTAAGGGCATCTTCCATCTCTACCCCTAAATAACGAATTGTGTTATCCAACTTGGCGTGACCAAGCAATAGCTGTACGGCTCGGATGTTTTTCGTTCGTGCATAGATCAAGGTTGCCTTTGTTCTTCGCATAGAGTGAGTACCATACAGGTAATAGTCATAACCAAGTTGTGACGCCCAGCGACGAATTATAGTTGCATAGCAGCTATAGCTCATAGGTCTCCCGTTCTTACGAGGGCTAGGGAATATATAACTTGATGACGATAAGCCACTTTGCATTAAATACTGTGTTAATGATTGAGCTGTACGAGAAGTTATTTCAAATTGAACCTCACGTTCCGTTTTACTCTGTTGATAAAGAACTCTATTTTGAATAACACCACCCGATGAAATATCTCGAACTTTCATTCTGAGCAAATCACATGAACGTAATTTACAATCGATGGCGAGGTTGAGCAGAGCCAACTCCATAATATTACCTTCGATTTCGAGCCTGGTACGGATACGCCAGATATCCTCAAGCTTAAAGGGCTTTTTCTGCCCAGTTAAATGACCTTTCTTCGTCCACATACGCTATCTCCTGTATGACAACTGAAATGGCCTTATTAATTTTAGCTGAAGAGCGATAAATTAAAAGTGCATGAATATGCAATTGAAAATTGCAGCAGAAACTGAAGGTAGAGTATTTGGTCTAGCTAATAATGGGGCATAAACGTTTTAGAGTAAACACACTAACTAAGTCCCTTTTGCCCCAAAACCATTTGGAAACCTGTAAGCCTTTCACTTACGTGGGCACAGACCTATATGGCATCTCTTCAAAAGTGCTATAGTTTGATTACCCTTACATAGCTTCGATAAACTTTTTATGACAATTTTTTACTCAAAAACCGCTAAATGTGACCCTGTTTACATAAAACTATGACAACTGATATAATGTAAGTATTAAACGTAAATAAATTAACTTAACTCATTGTTAAAGATATAGTTTATAAGAATTCATCAGTGGTACTGTCTTAAATAATTATCAAGGGTGATTCTTTATGGGAAAAATATATGATGGAATTCATCGTTTAAGTTTTGTTGTAGGTACAGATGGCAAAATTAGCCATGTATTAAACAAATTTAAAACCAAAGATCACCATGAAGTGGTACTGGCTACATTAGCCTAATCTACCATTGAGCGTAATTAACTGACATTAACCACGCAATCACGTAGTTAAATAAAAAGGCCTAGCATTTTGCTAGGCCTTTTTTGTTGTTAACGTCTCACAGTGTTAAACCGTTTTAGGCTCAACCACGGTGTCAGGCTTGGCCTCATCGTCAGACGATACCTTGTCAGTATTATCAGCAACTTCTTCAATAGGGGTTGCGTCAACGGCAAGTGCTGCAGATGCTTTTTTCGCCTGTTCTTTTATCGCTTGCTCTTTAGCTAGTTCAGCGGCTTCTTTTTTCACTAATGCAGCCTCTTCTTCTGCAAGTAAGCGCGCTTTTTCTTGCTCTTCAAACTGTGCAAGTTCTTCTTCTTTGCGACGGGCTTTTTCAATTGCACGTTGCTCAGCTTCTTCAGCTTCGCGAATAGCTCGCGCTTCGGCTGCGGCTTTAGCTTCTTCTTCGGCTAATGCTTTCGCTTTACGCTCGGCTTCTTCATCTAACGCGCGCTGAATAACGGCTTGCTCTTGCGCCTCTTGCGGCAATAAACTAATAAGTTCAATACCAACAGGGTATTCAAATGGCGCTGCACCTGCCAACACTTTTACTTTACCGTCTTTGGTTAAGTACACTAGCGGCATTGCAGTTTCGCCATAACGCTTTTTAAAGTGTTCATAAGTGAAGTTTTCGGTAATATTAGTTACTTTTAACACTGCACCTTTTGCCATTAAGCTGGCAATTTTGGCATAGGAAATATTTTCACCAAACAAACACAAACGCTTTAAATAAGACTCTGACAATTGATGACGAGCACTGCCGCTGTCTGCATTATTCAAGCCGTAAACTTTTTCTACACCCAGTAAATCCTGGAAATAGAAGGTCACTAATGGATTTAATTGACGATAAGGTGACATCACAAGTACGCGCCCTACTCCACTTAAGTCCATATAGGTTTCAGCATGTTCAGACGCTGGGTTACCAAAATAAACTGGAATATTTTCCATTCGCGCCTGGCGAATGCTGTCCCAGTTATTATCAGCTAACACCACTTTAATGTTTCGAGAAATTAAAATTGATGCCAACTCACGTGAAAACTTAGACGCACCAAAAATCAATAACCCTTGGTTTGATCCTTCTTTAACGCCAAGATATTTTGCCCAACGGCCAGCGGTTAAACTCTGAATAACAACCGTACCAATAATCACTAAAAACACTAAAGGCACAATTGAACTCGCGCCTTCAAGACCGACGGCTTCAAGCTTAATCGCAAATAAAGATGAAATGGCAGCGGCAACAATACCCCTTGGAGCAACCCAACTTAAAAACCACTTATCTTTAGAAGATAAATTGGTTCCAAGTCCCGAAATCCAAATACTGAGCGGTCTAGCAACAAACATCACCACCAATAAAACTGCAATGCCACCAAACCCAAGATCGAGCATAGCACCAGAATCTAAACGGGCAGCAAGTAAAATGAACAATGCAGAGATCAGCAATACGGTTAAGGTTTCTTTAAATTCTAAAATGTCGGCAATATCTACACCGCGCATGTTAGCAAGTAAGATCCCCATAACAGTTACAGTCAATAATCCCGATTCATGCTGTAATAAGTTAGAACCAACAAACACCCCTAACATAATGGTTAATACCGCAGTATTACGTAAATAATGCGGGAAAACGTTATTACGGATGGCAATACCAACAAAATAGCCCACTGCTGCGCCTAAACCAAAACCAATTGCTAACGTTAACCCTAATGCATGAAGTACATGAGTGGTTGGATCGTTAGACACGGCAATGTATTCAAACACTAAAACCGCCATTAAGGCGCCAATTGGGTCAATGACAATACCTTCCCAGCGCAGAATACTGGCTAGATTAGATTTTGGTTGCACTGAACGTAACATAGGCACAATTACGGTTGGGCCGGTTACCACGACTAACGCTCCAAACAGTGCTGCGATACTCCACTCAAAGCCCATTAAAAAGTGCGCTGCGGGTACAATGACCAACCAAGTCACTAATGCACCAACACTGACTAAGTTGGTAACCATGCGGCCATGGTCTTTAATTTCTTTAAAGTTAAGGGTTAGCGCACCTTCAAAAAGAATAACCGCAACCCCTAACGAAATAATCGGGAATAATAAATCGCCAAAAATAGCATCAGGATCGAGTATTCCAAGACCTGGGCCTAACAATAAACCACACAATAAAAGCGGTAAAATGGCTGGTAAACGTAATTTCCAGCCCACCCATTGACACAAAAGCGACAGAACACCGATTAACGCCAGCATACCTGTAATGTGTTCAACCATATTTGATTTCCTTCTTTTAATACATTGCACCTAAATTCTATGCAATGTGCTTCACGATAATACGTGAACTGTAATATATGTCTGGCTTATTATTTTGTAACCTAAACCAGCAAAGGTTGTTATAACATTATCGGTTAACTGCAGTGTTATTCCTTTTAGTTACCCTAGAAATTTTGCTGAATAATGTCTGTAAATTCTGCATATAACATACTAATTTTACTATTGAATCAAGCGTTTTTTGATGTTTATCACATTTTTAATCGATTGCAAAATAAAGCTATAAAATATTGATTAATAAGTTTATTTTTTAACTTAATGCCTGAAAATATTTTTTCTGTTTGTATAAATAAAATAAAAAAACCTCGGTATTACCAAGGTTTTGTTTTTGGGGGAAATCAGTAATGTTTAACGTTTGCTTGGAACTCTTACCTTGCCTTCCATTAACACCCTAGCACTGCGGCTCATAATGGCTTTTTTCACCTGCCATTGGCCATCAATTAATTGCGCTTCAGCACCAACACGAAGCGTTCCAGAAGGATGACCAAAGCGCACGGCACTGCGCTCTCCACCGCCAGCGGCTAAATTCACTAAGGTGCCAGGAATGGCGGCGGCGGTACCAATAGCCACTGCTGCGGTACCCATCATGGCATGATGGAGCTTGCCCATAGACAATGCTCGTACCACGAGGTCAATATCAGTCATGGCCACTGCTTTTCCACTTGATGATACATATTCTTTTGCCGGTGCGACAAACGCCACTTTAGGCGTATGTTGACGCGCTCCGGCTTCATCAATGTGTTGTATTAAGCCCATTTTAACCGCGCCATAAGCACGGATGGTTTCAAACATGGCTAACGCTTTGTCATCATTATTAATGTCATCTTGCAGTTCAGTGCCCACATAATTGATATCTGCTGCATTAACAAAAATGGTGGGAATACCTGCATTAATCAAGGTGGCGTTAAAGCTACCCACGCCTGGTACCTCAAGCACATCAACGACATTCCCCGTTGGGAACATCGCGCCTTCGCCGTCAGCGGGATCTAAAAACTCAACTTGCACTTCTGCGGCCGGAAAGGTCACGCCATCGAGTTCAAAATCGCCAGTTTCTTGCACTTCACCGTCGGTGATCGGCACATGGGCGATAATGGTTTTTTGAATATTGGCTTGCCAAATTCGCACCACGGCAGTGCCATTTTGTGGAACACGGTTTGGGTCAATCAGGCCATTACTTATCGCAAATGAGCCAACTGCGGCTGTTAAGTTGCCGCAATTGCCACTCCAATCAATAAAAGGTTTATCGATGGCAACTTGTCCAAACAGATAATCCACATCGTGATCGGCTTGGGTGCTTTTTGATAAAATCACCGTTTTACTGGTGCTTGACGTTGCTCCGCCCATGCCATCGGTGTGTTTGCCATAGGGATCTGGGCTACCAATGACTCGCAACAACAAGACATCACGCTCGGGTCCGGCAATCTGAGCGGCTTGAGGCAGATCAGTTAGGTTAAAAAATACCCCTTTACTGGTGCCGCCACGCATATAAGTGGCGGGAATTCTAATTTGTGGTAAATGAGCCATAACAACATCCTACAAAAAATGAAAAATCGGCAGCCTGGCTGCCGATATAGCGATTAAGAACTAGCTAGCCGCTTCGTTGGCTAAAAAGTCTTGAGCAAAACGTTGTAATACCCCACCGGCCTCATAGATAGAACACTCTTCAGCGGTATCTAAGCGGCACTTAACCGGAATTGTCACTTGCTCTTCATCAAGACGCGTCATTACAACAGACAACATGGCTCCTGGTTTTGGAGTACCAACGACATCAAAGGTTTCTGTGCCGTTAATCTCATAGGTATGACGGTTTTCACCTTTAATAAACTCAAGTGGTAATACGCCCATTCCGACTAAATTGGTACGGTGAATTCGCTCAAAACCTTCTGCGACTATCACTTCAACGCCAGCAAGACGTACGCCTTTTGCAGCCCAATCACGTGATGAACCCTGGCCATAATCAGCCCCTGCAATAATGATCAATGGCTGTTTACGTTCCATGTAGGTTTCAATGGCTTCCCACATGCGGATCACTTGTCCTTCTGGCTCAATACGGGCTAACGAACCCTGGCGCACGTTGCCGTCTTCTTGGACCATTTCGTTATACAATTTAGGGTTAGCAAACGTGGCACGCTGCGCAGTTAAGTGATCGCCACGGTGTGTTGCATATGAGTTAAAATCTTCTTCCGGTAAGCCCATTTTAGCTAAATAAGCACCAGCAGCGCTGTCGAGCATAATCGCGTTCGATGGCGATAAATGGTCTGTAGTAATGTTGTCGCCTAATACCGCTAAAGGGCGCATTCCCTTCATGGTGCGCTCACCGGCTAATGCACCTTCCCAATAAGGTGGACGACGAATATAGGTACTTTGTGGCCGCCAGTCGTACTGCGGATTAACGTGGCTGCCATATTCAACTTTTATGTCAAACATCGGCTCATATACCTTGCGGAACTGCTCTGGCTTAACGCTGGTTTTAATCACTGCATCGATTTCTTCATCGGTCGGCCAAATGTCTTTTAAGGTGACAGGGTTGCCATCTTTATCGATTCCTAGGATATCTTTTTCAATATCAAAACGAATGGTACCGGCAATGGCATAGGCAATGACCAATGGCGGTGAGGCTAAAAACGCTTGCTTGGCATATGGATGAATACGACCATCAAAGTTACGGTTACCCGACAATACTGCGGTGGCGTATAAATCACGGTCTATCACTTCTTGCTGAATAACAGGATCTAACGCGCCGCTCATGCCATTACAGGTAGTACAGGCAAACGCCACAATGCCAAAGCCTAAGTTTTCAAGCTCGGGTAATAAGCCTGCTTCTTCTAAATACAATTGCACCGCTTTTGAGCCAGGGGCCAGTGATGACTTCACCCAGGGTTTACGCAATAAACCACGGGCATTGGCATTACGGGCTAATAAGCCAGCAGCAATCATGTTGCGTGGGTTACTGGTATTAGTACAGCTAGTAATAGCAGCAATAATCACCGCGCCGTCTGGCATTTTACCTGGCTCGTTTTCAACCACGCCACTAATACCACGAGCTGCAAGCTCAGAGGTTGGCACCCGGTTGTGCGGATTTGATGGCCCAGCAATGTTACGCCCAACGGTAGATAGGTCGAAATGCAACACGCGCTCGTATTCCACTTCAGTTAAGGTATCTGCCCATAAACCCGCTTGCTTAGCATAAGTTTCAACGAGCTTAACTTGCTCATCATCACGGCCAGTCAGTGTTAAATAATCAATAGTTTGTTTATCGATATAAAACATGGCGGCAGTTGCGCCGTATTCTGGGGTCATGTTGGTAATGGTTGCTCGGTCGCCCAGGGTTAAATGGGTCGTACCTTCGCCAAAAAATTCTAAATACGACGACACCACTTTTTGAGCGCGCAGGTACTCTGTTAACGCAAGTACAATGTCGGTTGCGGTAATACCTGGTTGTGGTTTGCCGGTAATTTCAACGCCTACGATGTCTGGCAAACGCATATACGATGCGCGGCCTAACATCACGCTTTCTGCTTCTAGTCCGCCCACACCAATGGCGATAACACCTAGTGCATCTACATGGGGTGTGTGGCTGTCGGTGCCGACTAAGGTGTCTGGAAATGCCACGCCATCAAGGGCATGGACCACTGGTGACATTTTCTCTAGGTTGATTTGATGCATAATGCCGTTACCCGGTTGGATAACATCAACGTTTTTGAACGCCGTTTTGGTCCAGTTTATAAAATGAAAACGGTCTTCATTGCGGCGGTCTTCAATGGCGCGATTTTTTTCAAAGGCGTCTTTTTCAAAACCTGCATGCTCAACTGCAAGTGAGTGATCAACAATCAATTGTGTCGGCACGACTGGATTTACTTTGGACGGGTCGCCGCCTTTTTCAGCAATGGCGTCTCGTAGGCCGGCTAAGTCAACCAATGCGGTTTGGCCTAAAATGTCGTGACACACTACACGCGCTGGAAACCACGGAAAATCTAAATCACGTTTGCGTTCAATTAACTGCTTTAGCGAGTCAACGAGCATATCAGGTGAACAACGGCGTACTAAGTTCTCGGCAAACACACGTGAGCAGTACGGCAATTTGGCATAAGCACCTGGCTCAATGGCGTTAACCGCTTCTTGAGTATCAAAATAATCGAGCTTGGTGCCGGGTAAAGATTTACGGTATTGAGTATTCATAACAACATCCACGGTTAATACAAATTGGGTGATCGACTATCAAAATCGAAAAAGCCGAGCCAATATGCTCGGCCAGTGGATTAACGTTGGCTAATTGGCACAACTTTACGAGGCTCGCTACCCACATAATCAGCACTTGGGCGAATAATGCGGTTATTTGAGCGCTGCTCCATTACGTGTGCAGCCCAACCGGTTAAGCGTGAACAAACAAAGATTGGGGTGAACAGTTTGGTTGGAATGCCCATAAAGTGATAAGCCGAGGCATGGAAAAAGTCTGCGTTACAGAACAGCTTTTTGGTGTCCCACATAAACTCTTCACACGCGACAGAGATGTCGTATAACGAAGTATCACCATGTTCATGGGCTAGTTTTTCAGACCAGGCTTTAATGATCACATTACGTGGATCAGACACGCTATAAATCGCATGTCCAAAGCCCATGATTTTTTCTTTACGCTCAAGCATGCCAGCCATTTGCGCTTTGGCATCGGCTGGTGAACTGAACTTTTGGATCATGTCCATCGCAGCCTCGTTAGCACCGCCGTGTAATGGGCCACGCAATGAACCAATCGCGCCAGTCACACACGAATACATATCAGACAAGGTTGATGCACACACGCGCGCAGTAAAGGTTGAGGCATTAAATTCATGCTCTGCATACAAAATCAACGACACGTCCATCACTTTACGATGTTGATCAGACGGCGTTTCGCCGCGCAGTAATTTAAGGAAATGGCCACCTAATGAGTCTTCGTCTGTGGTGCAATCAATTTCTACGCCATCATGGCTGTAGCGATACCAGTAACACATAATGGCTGGGAACGCGGCAAGTAAACGATTAGCGGCTTTGTTTTGCTGAGTAAAATCCACTTCTGGCTCAAGATTACCTAAAAATGAGCAACCCGTGCGCATCACATCCATTGGGTGAGCATCAGCGGGGATCAGTTTAAGTACCGCTTTTAATGCATCGGGTAAATCACGCTGCGCGGTAAGCTCTGCTTTATATGCGCTAAGCTGGGCAGATGTCGGTAATTCGCCATTAAATAATAAGTAAGCGACTTCTTCAAAGGTGGCGTTATCTGCCAAGTCTGACACATCGTAGCCACAATAGGTTAAGCCAGAACCTGATTTACCTACGGTACATAATTTTGTTTCGCCAGCACTTTGACCACGTAATCCAGCGCCCGATAATTTCTTGTCTACCATGATTTATCTTCCTTCTTATTGCTTGCTGTGTGCCCCCATCAAGGACACACATGTGTAGGGTTTGAGTCTTGTTGTTTATATTTATACGCTTATTTGTTTTTGCCTTGAGCAAATAAACTGTCTAACTTTTGCTCATAGTCGTGATAACCCAGGTAATCATAAAGCTCCATGCGCGTTTGCATTTTGTCGACTACCGCTTTTTGGTCACCGTCGGTTAATATGGCGCTGTAAACCATTTCAGCCGCTTTATTCATGGCTCTAAATGCGCTTAATGGGTACAACACCATGGCTGCGCCCCACTCGCCTAACTGCTGTTTATTCCATAATTCGGTTTGGCCAAACTCAGTAATGTTAGCCAAAATAGGCACATCTAACGCTTGTGAAAATGCACGGTAATGTTCTTCGGTTTTAATTGCTTCAGCAAAAATACCGTCGGCACCGGCGGCTACGTACGCTTTAGCACGTTCAATCGCAGCGTCTAAGCCTTCTTGAGCAAATGCATCGGTACGCGCCATAATAAAAAAGTCTGGATCGGTACGTGCATCAACCGCCGCTTTAATGCGGTCGACCATTTCTTCAACGGGCACAATCTCTTTATTTGGGCGATGACCACAACGCTTTTGCGCCACTTGATCTTCCATGTGTACTGCGGCTGCACCGGCTTTTTCCATATCGCGCACGGTTTTAGCAATGTTAAACGCCCCGCCCCAACCGGTATCAATATCGACCAATAAAGGCAAATCACAGGCAGAGGTAATACGTTGTACATCTACTAGCACATCATTAAGTGATGTCATGCCAAGGTCTGGTAAACCGTATGACGCATTAGCCACACCGCCACCTGATAAATAAATAGCTTGATGACCAATTTGTTTAGCCATCATTGCTGAGTAGGCATTAATGGTGCCCACTATTTGCAATGGTTTGTTATTGGCTAAGGCTTGACGAAATTTTTTCCCTGCGCTCATGCTATTCCCCTTTATATAATGTCGTGAGTGACGCTTTACGTCAGCTATATGCGATTATGATAATTTGCGTTCTATACTGTTTTTAGAATATAAAATGTGGCGACGCATTAGCATTTCAGCCAGTTCCGCGTCACGATTTAAAATGGCCTGAACAATGTGCTTGTGTTCATCATAAGCGGTGGTCACACGCGGCCCCGCCATGCCAAGTTGTACGCGATACATGCGCACTAAATGGTAAATACCATCAAATAACATAGAAATTAGGTGCTTGTTTTTACTACCTAGAATAATTCGATAATGAAAGTCCACATCACCGGCTTCTTGATAATATGACTCACCGCCTTTGACCTCATTAAAATGAGATTGCAGTAAAGCACTCAAGTCGGCAATTTCATCATCAGTCATATTGGTTGCCGCTAACCGTGCGGCCATGCCTTCAAGCGATTCGCGCACTTGATACAACTCAATTAACCCTTGCGGCGACAACGCCACTACCCGAGCACCCACATTGGCTTTCCGCTCTACAATGTGACAAGACTCCAAGCGATTAATCGCTTCTCGGATCACCGCACGACTGACCGCATACTTTGTCGACAATTCAGTCTCGCTTAACTTTGAACCGGCTTCAATACGACCTTCGACGATATCGTCACGTAGTGCAATAAAGGTCTTGTCAGCTGCGGTTATTGGTTGGTTCATCGTGATACCTTGAACATAGAAATAGAATAATCAACACCAAGTTGTCGACAATATAGCAAGTTTAGCGCATAAAACAACCTAAAAGTGCCACATATTGTCGACAAAATGTAGTTAGTGACTAAATTGATGCATAAACGACGATAAGCTCGCATCTCAAATCCACTATGCATGCTAAAATGTCGAGCCATAACGTGCCTAACAGATTAACCTAGCGACACGACAAGGAATGCGCATGACCCAGCCATCAGGCCCACAATTAGAGCTGATTCATTTATTCATTCATGTGGTTAATGCCGGAGGGTTTTCTCCTGCCGCAACTGCATTACAATTACCCGTCGCGACGGTGAGCCGAAAGATCAGCAAATTAGAGCATATCCTTAATACCCAGCTGATCATGCGCAGCACACGCAAATTACGCTTAACAGAAGAAGGCGGCGCGCTGTTTGACCGTTACCATCAACTCGTTGCGCAATTTGACCAATTGTCGGCAACCCAAATTAATGAGCAACAGTCGACTTTACGGATCTGTACGCCCATCTCAATTACGTCGATGATCCTGATTGATGCGATAAATGATTTTTCTAAGTTACATCCACACATACAACTGCATGTGACGCAAAATAACAGCACGATTGATTTGATTGATGAAGGTGTTGATATTGCCATTGTCGGTGGCGCTCAACCCGACTCATCGTGGGTATCGACATCATTAGGTGTGCTGGATTATGGGTTATACGCCTCTGCCACATTTGCCGAAACATTAACTGAGTTACGCCATCCACAGCATTTAAGTCAGTTCCCTTTGATTAAAGTATGGCCACTGTTTAATTGGACATTAAAACATCAGCATGGCGAGCAATATTATTATGACGGCCCAGCCAAACTGACCTTAGGTGATATTCATGCCGCCGTTAAAGCCACGGTGGCAGATGGTGGCATTATGTATGGTCCTGCATTGTTTGTTAAACCGCAACTTGAGCAAGGCGAACTGGTTAGAGTATTACCAGACTGGGCTGGAGAGCATCGCAGGATCAGTATTTTATATCATCAGCGCCGACAACAACCGCTAAAAGTAAAACTGTTTATTGAATTTATTCAAAAGCGCTGTGCCAGTATTTTTGATCTATTTTAACGCCCTAGCATAAAAGAGATGTATCAAAAAATGCGTTAGATCTTTGAATAACAAACAAGGCTAACTCTAAGATACCCATACAGCGAATGTCATAGCCCATGATTGGGTTTACCGCGTGTCATAGAAGTGATTTCATTGAGTATCGTTACCTCACACCTTAGTTTTATTTAGTTAGCTAGCTAGCCTCAACCACTCTTGATCTGGTGTGGCAGCAGACCATTAAAAGCTCAAACACCTGGGTCCCGGCTCAAAAGCATTACCGGGACGACGTGTGAGTTGGGTTGATGTGTGAGTTAGGTCGACGTGAGAGTTGAGGCGACGAAAAACTAGCTAACAAGCTTTGTCTAAAAATACCTTAGATCTTTCAATTTCAAATAAGGTTGAATCGAAGATACTCATACGGCGGATGTAATCGCGGCTATGACCTTCGAAAACATGGATGTTTTCGCAGAGCGCCCAGGGATGGGTTTACCGCGTGTCATAGAAGTGATTTCATTGAGTATCGCCACCTCACTCCCTAGTTTTATTTTAGTTAGATAGCCTCAACCACTCTTGATCTGGTGTGGCAGCAGACCATAAAAAGCTCAAACACCTGGATCCCGGCTCAAAAGCATTGCCGGGACGACTAGAAAGTAGCTAATAGGCTTCCATCCAGAAATGCGTTAAATCTTTGAATAACAAATAAGGTTGAATCGAAGATACCCATACGGCGGATGTAATCGCGGCTATGACCTTCGAAAACATGGATGTTTTCGCAGAGCGCCCAGGAATGGGTTTACCGCGTGTCATAGAAGTGATTTCATTGAGTATCGTTACCTCACTCCCTAGTTTTGTTTAGCTAGATAGTCTCAACCACTTTTGATCTAGTGTGGCAGCAGACCATAAAAAGCTCAAACACCTGGATCCCGGCTCAAAGGCATTGCCGGGACGACGTGTGAGTTAGGTCGACGTGAATGTAGCTACCAAGCTTTGTCTAAAAATGCGTTAAATCTCTCAATGACAAACAAGGTTAAATCGAAGATACCCATACGGCGGATGTAACCGCGGCTATGACCTTCGAAAACATGGATGTTTTCGCAGAGCGCCCAGGGATGGGTTTACCGCGTGTCATAGAAGTGATTTCATTGAGTATCGCCACCTCACTCCCTAGTTTTATTTAGTGAGTTGGGTTGATGTGTGAGTTAGGTCGACGTGAGAGCTGGGGCGATATTTGAGTTGAGGCGACGAGAAACTAGCTAACACGCTTTTGCTCGAAAACAGATGCAAAGCACTTATCTAAGCTGGCTCATGTTAGCAACTTAACATGAGCCAGCCTTGCACCTATTTACCTTCGGATAACACTAATACAAATACACCTGTAGGCTGCATGCACCGTGCGCCCCCACAACCAGTGCTTGTTCAATATCTGCCGTTTTAGATGGGCCTGCTACAAACACACCTAATTCTCCTTGTGCTAAAGACACTTGATTCACAGCTTGGTGCATATTAGCCACCAGCGCCTTTTCAGGTAAGGCTAAAATCAAGTTCTCACAAATAAAAGGCGTCACCCGGTGCTGCGTTTGGCTCACCCAAATAGCGCCGTTTTCAGCAACACCTAACTCCCCCGCTAAAATGGCATAATCAATATCTGCCAATTCATGAGCCGTATTCGGTACTTGACGATTACCGTTAACCCCCTCAACCAATGACAAGACTTGTAAACCTTGCGCCATTAATTCATCGACTTTGGCTTGTAATGCCGCCAAACCGCCTTGTTGATGTAATTCTCCCGCAACAGTAGCGAGGCTTGCAGCAAAGGTGTCAACTAAAGGCTGTGGTGTCACCTCTATATCGATTACGGGCATCGGATGAGCGGTTAATGCTGACTGTTTTAACGCTGATAAAATACTGTTTTTGCTCGACATATTAACGACTCCGATTTTTAGCATACCAAGTAGCAAAGCTTGACTCTGGCGCAACAGGCAACTCGCGATATTTACCCCAAGCACCACTAAATGGCTTAAGTAAACTGCCAGGTAACACACGCAAAGCCAGCCTTGCCGCAGACATTGACGTATTCATCATGGCTTCATTTGCCATAAATCGACCAACCAAAGGCATATAACCGCTTTTGCCATAAGGTAAAGTCTTAGCTTCTGCTTTTAAACGACGGTGATGAGCAATTATTTTGTCTAATGGCACCTTAGTTGGGCAAACATAAGTACAACTGCCACATAGGGTGCAGGCCCACGGAATTGAGTTTGTGTCGTCATGCTGCGCCCCAACTGCAATACCAATTGGCCCTGGGATGGTGTAGTTATAGCTGTAACCACCAGAGCGACGATAAACCGGACAGGTGTTTAAACAACCACCGCAGCGGATACACTTCAATGATTCGGCTAAAATTTTATCCTTCATCATTTCAGTACGGCCATTATCAACAATGATCACGTGCATCTCACCGCCCTGTTGCGGACCACGGTAAAATGATGAATAGGTGGTAACCGGTTGCCCTGTCGCATTACGAGCTAAAGTACGCAGCAATACACCTGCGGCATCCATATTCGGCACCACTTTGTCGATACCCATAGAATGCAGTTGCAGTTTAGGCAAGTTAGCACCCATATCGGCATTGCCTTCGTTGGTACACACCACAACAGCGCCTTTATCTGCAATGGCCATGTTAACGCCAGTCATTGCTGCTTCAGCCGTTAAAAACTTCTCTCTTAAATGGGCGCGGGCAGCACGGGTTAAATACAATGGGTCTGATTCACCCTTTTTAGTGCCCAATTGTTGATGAAACAACTCACCCACTTCTTGTTTTTTCATGTGGATGGCGGGCACCACAATGTGCGATGGCGGCATCTTAGCTAACTGAATGATCCGTTCACCCAAATCAGTATCCACAACTTCAATACCGTGCTGTTCTAAAAATGGGTTCATGTGGCATTCTTCGGTAAGCATCGATTTAGATTTAACTAAACGTTTAACCTGATGCTTTGCCAATATATTTAATACAATTTGGTTATGCTCTTGGCCATCTTTGGCCCAATGCACCACAATACCATTGGCTTGGCATTGTTGTTCAAATTGCTGCAGGTAATCTGTTAGGTGAGTTAAGGTATGCAGCTTAAGCTCTGAGCCAAGTTGTCTTAATTGCTCCCACTCTGGAATACTCGTCGCAGCACGGTCACGCTTTTCACGCAGTAACCATAAGGCTTTTGAGTGCCAATCGACACGGGTTTCGTCACGGCAAAATATATCCGCTTTATGTGAATGCACCTTTGAGCCAGATGCAGAATATAATTCAGTCATGGTGTCTCCTAGAGGGCATCGTTAATGATTTGAGCAATATGGCGGGTTTCAATGGCCAATAATTGACGGCGGATCATGCCGTCTAAATGCAATAAGCAAGATGGGTCAAAACCTACAGCATATTGGGCCCCCGTTGCGGCGTGAGCCTGAGCTTTATCTTTACCCATTTTGGCCGACACAGCGCCCTCATCAACCGCAAAGGTTCCGCCAAAGCCACAGCATTCATCAATACGCTCCGGATAAACAATCTCAAGCCCTGCAATCTTGCCTAATACGGCCTCGACTTTATTAAAACGCTGTTTACCCATTTCCTCTGTTGGTGTGGCCAAGTTGAGCATACGGATACCGTGACAGCTCATTTGCAGGCTGATTTTTTTGTTTATTGGTCGTGCAAAATGTTCAATTGGCGCAATATCATGTAAAAACTCGGTCAACTCATAGAGTTTATTAATCACATCTTGAGCCTCTTGGCTGCTGTCAAACTCATGAAAGTTTTCTTTGGCTGCAACCAGGCAACTCGCAGCAGGGCAAACAATGGCGTCACATTCAACACCTTTAAAGGCGTTAAGCAACTTAAGCGTGGTTTTTTTGGCTTCAGTAAAACAACCCGAATTGGTCATGGGTTGGCCACAACAGGTTTGCCCTTGCGGAAAAACCACTTCATGCCCCAGCTTCTCCAACACTTGCAGAGTCGCGATGGCCACTTCTGGCATCATTTGATTAACTAAACACGGAATAAATAGCGCTATTTTCATAAGATAGTATGTTCCCCAAACGCGTTAATACTCATTAACTTAGCAAACTGTTTTCGCCCAAGTTAATGGTTAACGACTTATTATCGAGTCAACAATGTATGCTTATACCCTTATAAAATGTAGTGCTTATTTAGCAAATATCGCGACAGACTTTTTCATTTTTATGGTGAATAGATCAACAACAATGACATAAATAGTGCGATTTTTAACCTCACGTCAACGATGCCTGCGACACAATGTCGCAGATAGTGCTTTTATGATTGTGACTTTTTCATCAATTTTGCAAAATCAACTTAAGGGTAACGTCAGTGACTTCCCCCTTTTTAACAATCTTGCTAAATGGACTTATTCACACTGATGTTAATCTAGCGGGTACAACGCTTTGGCATTGTTTGATTTTATTAGGGCTGAATTTAATCTTGATTGAGAAAAACTTAATTGAAATTACAGTAACGCTTAATTGAATATAATCAACTGTCTACACAATGCTTGGTGACTATACTCAGCGTTTATCTGTTATGGGAATGGAGATAAACGCTGATTATAGGTATCGCTTTTAATCTGCATAAGATTATCGAGCCTCTATCGTTTTAGAGGCTTTTTTTTATGATTTTTTCTTGCCATCACAATAGCGTCAGGCTGAGGTTATTTATTTCAGTTTTACACCTAAACCCAATGACACTATCGCCCCTATTAGGGTTGTGATCACCACCGACAGTAATGAGCCAATCAATACATACTCTGTCATGCTACGGTTAGCTGATTGATTTAACTCACCAAATCTGAATATCGACTTAGCGGCTAATACAACCCCCACAGCGGCATAGCTGCCCACCAGCGTAAACGTCAGTATTAATAATCGCTCTAGGTAACCAATCAACTCGCCACCGGCAACTAAACCACTGACATTCGTCGACTCATCTTTAGCAGGACTAACAGAGGTAACAGGCGCAGCAGCACTGTTCATGACGGTTTGAGTGACGGTTTGAGTATCCGTTAGAGCTTGAGTATCCGTTACCGCTTGAGTATCAGCTTCTGTTTTTGCTTCTGTTTTTACTTCATTAACGTCCACAGGGTTAACGATGGGATATTTGTTTAACACAGCACTTATTACAATGGATGTAGGCTTAAGGATCAGCAAATAAGCACACACCACTAACACGCCATTAGAGAAATGTTCATGCTGCAACACGGCATCAATCGATACCCCATCGGTGACATGAAACGCAATCGCTGCCAGTACCAACACATGCAAAGCCTGATCAATCACAAAGTAGGCTACATTATTGCCCTTGGGAGTGGTCACCTTCCATAAATCGATCACAAAATGCGTCACGGCAACAATCACAACGAGGCAAAGCGTTGAACGCCAATCAATGTTTAGCACCAACGCTGGCAGTATTAACCCTACGCCATGTAACACCGAGTGTAAGTACAACTTCGACGAACGATAAGTGTGCGCTTTTTTAGCTTCAATCCAGCTGTCAGGCTGAAGATAAAAATCACAGATAATGTGGATCAATAAAAATGGAATAAGCACGCCGAAAAAATCAGTCATAGTTGAGCCCCGCAACTTTGTCGACAAACCGACAATTAAGCTCATTAATCAATGGCCAACCTGATGCTTTAAGTGATTTACTGGTAGTAGCCGTCGCGATATCAAGCTTTTCTGCAAGCTCGCTAATTGATAAGTCTTCACGTGCTTGCAGCATGGGCAGCATGACTTCACATTGACGCGCGGTTAGTTCGGTCAGTTGTTTATCAAGGTACTTAACCAACAAGTCAAAATACTCTGCCAATGCTACGTTATCTGAGCTGAACAATAATCTGTCATGCTTAAGGCCATTAAGCCCTCGCCCAGAAAGCACAAAGGCAGGCCCCATTGACTCAGACACCGACTCACGTAACTCAGCATGTGCAGCAATAGCAAAACTAATGCGGCTATCAAAGGCTTTACCCAGCGCTTTTATGCCAATGCGGTAGATAATGGTGTATCTCAACGCATTTTCAATATCATGCACCACAGACTGAAATTCATCTCCGCGCTCAATACTGTGTGCATTGGCGCTATGCCCTTTACTTATCCATGTCTGGATAGATTTAATCCGTTCAAGCAGATGCTCAAATTGAGTTGATGTAAGCTTGGTTGAATCAACAACATCGCCGACAATTACCGCGATAGGCTTATAGGTAGGCTCCACATAACGCTCCTTTGTTTGCAGACTGACACTAATTTAGCCACTTTCGGCTAATAATGCAAATTTAGCCTTTTTTGGCTAATAGCGGTTAAGAACACGAGTCTCATCGATAGATTTAGCCGTTAATGGCTAAACGTTAACATTTAGCCATTTTTAGCTAATCTCAATGACACTGTAGCGTCTCAGTTAACTTGAGCGAGACCAAACAAGTGCATTGAGCGTCACGCCTGTTATACCACTATCACCTCAGCGTTATGACGAGCAGCTTAAATGCGAGCAGCCACCAACGCCAAAAAACTCAGATGCCTTGAGTCGATAGTATTTGTCTTCCATTTCTTGAGACTGCTCAGCGTATGGCTGGGTCATCACCTTCTGCAATTCACGCATCAAGGTATAATCACCCTGGCTCGCTTGTTGGTATGCCGGCACCAGTAACCATTCGCGCAAGCTATACTTAGGGTTAACCTGTTTCATCTGCTTAACGATTTCGTAACGGCTGCGAGTCAATACGCTAGTGGCATCGCTAGCTTCATTGCTAGAGGCATCGCTATTGGCTTCTTTACCAAGCAGCGATTGCCACTGTGCTAGCCACGCCACCCAACGTTGTTCCAACCCTTTTGGTGCTTGCGATAAATCTCGATAAAAGCTTTTTGCCAGTGGGCCAATATCATCAGGTAAGGATGAAAGCTCACGGAAAAACAGGGTGTAATCCACTGGTGTTTGCTGCATCAATGTTTCAAGCTCATTAAATAGCGCGGCATCAAACGAGTTAAGCCCAAGCTTGCTCGCCCACATCTGCTCCATTTGGGTTTGCATCTGGGTAGCAAAATCATTAACCAATTGTTGAAGTTCATCTAAACCATCAGCTTCATTTGCTAGCAATGGACTTAATGCGGTACAAAACATCAAGTAGTTTCGCTCAGCCGCAGCGTCTTGATTTAAAAAGGCAAAGTGCTGCCCGCCGCCGGTCCACGGTTGATATTGTGGGTTAAACACATCACAAAAACCAAACGGGCCGTAATCCAGGGTAAAGCCACCGGCGGCGCAATTATCACTATTAAAGTTACCCTGGCAATAACCCACGCGAACCCAGTTAGCCACCAGAGACGTTAAACGGTTACGAAACTCACTTGCAAGCTTGAGTACTTTATCGCGCAGGCAAAGTTGCGGGTCGATAACATCTGCGTATTCACGATCAATTAAATGCAGCACCAACTGCTCAAGCTCTGCCATCGCTTGGGGATGTTCATGTTTGCGAGCACGGCGACCAAAGAGCTCAAGCTGCCCTACCCGAATAAATGACGGCGCTACACGAGTCGAAATTGCCACGGCTTCGGTGATCATTCGGTCAGGATCTTGCTCACGCGAGCCCTCAGAGTACCAAGGCCGCTGCACCGTTTCGGTTTTAGACACATATAAACTGAGCGAGCGCGACGTGGGCACACCCAGCGCGTGCATGTGTTCTTGTGCTAAAAACTCACGCACACTCGAGCGCAATACCGCACGGCCATCGGCTCCACGGCAATATGGCGTACGGCCACCGCCTTTAAGTTGCATCTCCCAACGCTTGCCATTGATAAGCGCTTCAACCACCGACACCGCTCGGCCGTCGCCGTAGCCATTACCGGTTCTAAATGGGCATTGTTGAATGTATTCTGTGCCATAAATAGACAAGGCATAACCGCACGCCCACCCCACTTTACTCATTGGCTCAGGGACGTTTGACAGATCACCAGAGAATAAGCGCATAAAATCGGCAGACTGCGCCATGCTATCGGCAAAACCCAGCTCACTAAAAAAGCGGCTGCTGTGGGCAATGTATTCAGGATGTTCAATCGGTGTGGGGTTAACGGGAACATAGTGGCCCGAAAAGACTTGCCTAGGCCTATGATCAACACCATCAGATGTTGCGTCAGGATCGCGGTTAAGCGTATTCATCAATGAATAGTCAACCAACTGAGCGAGAGCGCCGACTGTCTCGACAGTAACGGGTGTTTGCAGGGACTGTTGATGAGTCATAGAGATACCTTGTTGTTTGAGTCGAAGGGATGTTTGTTATGGTCAAGCTCCCCCACGGTATGGTTTATCGTGTCGACGATGATTTGTTCGAGTTCTAGAAGCGGATCTTTTCAGCAAATATGTAGAAAGCCTGCACTGTAATAGTTGAAAGAGCCTTAAAGAAACAAATCTATGGTAACGACAGCTTGTACTAATGAAAAGCAGACTTTGCGATATCGACAAAAGTGATAATTTGTCATAGGGATAAGGTGTGTTTTTATACGTTGTACTTATGTACTTATGGCCACTAACGACGTGGCGCTTCGCTGACTCCAAAGTTGGATTAAATGTTACTCTGATTCAATTAAGATTCATTAACCGTCGTCCCGGCAACGCTTTTGAGCCGGGATCCAGGTGTTTGTTTTGTTGCTTTATGGCCTGCGGCCACTAACGTAGTGACGCTTCGCCCACTCGGGGTTAGATTAAATGTTACTCTGATTCAATTAAGATTCATTAACAGTCGTCCCGGCAACGGTTTTAAGCCGGGATCCAGGTGTTTGCTTCTACTTTTGTACTTATGGCCTACGGCCACTAACGTCGTGGCGCTTCGCCCACTCGGGGTTAGATTAAATGTTACTCTGATTCAATTAAGATTCATTAACCGTCGTCCCGGCAATGCTTTTAAGCCGGGATCCAGGTGTTTGTTTTGTGCTTTTGTACTTATGGCCTACAAACACTAACGTCGTGGCGCTTCGCTGACTCCAGAGTTGGATTAAATGTTACTCTGATTCAATTAAGTTTCATTAGTCGTCGTCCCGGCAACGCTTTTGAGCCGGGATCCAGGTGTTTGCTTCTACTTTAGTACTTATGGCCTGCGGCCACTAGCGTCGTGGCGCTTCGCCAATTGTAAAGCATGTAACTGTAAGGTTTTATTTGGCTTCAACATGGCATTCACTTACCGACACGCGCGAGTACATCCATGTAGCTCGACCGACCCGTCCATGGGTCGGACGGTCGGCTCGCAAACCACCATGATGAAGCTGTCAATGTTTGTCTTATCAGCAAGTTTTAAAGAATAGTTTAGTGAGGTGCATGCGTTGGTCAGGTCATGTATTCTATTGTAGAAAGTCTTCAACGGCCTCAAGTTCAGAGTTGAATTTGGGCTGTTTGCAAGCAATATACGTAACTTATCCATGTACACAGATTGTGTTTAAAATATGGCCACTTAACGTCGTCCCGGCAATGCTTTTGAGCCGGGATCCAGGTGTTTGTTCTGCTTTGTTCTTTTTACATTTAAGGCCTGCGACCACTCACGACGTGTCGCAACGTCTAGCGTTAATCTGCATCTTAACTGACTTTAAAATGCCAGATAAATATCCTGTGTAAGCCATATTCCTCACCTTTATGTTGTGTGTACTGTAAACAAAAACAGTTGTAATGGTTTTTAGTGTTTTTTTTAGTTAAATCGGCTAGTAAGTAAACTAAAGCAGTACGGTAAACAATTTGTTTATCTTTTAACACACTGAAATAAATTGACTTTTATTTGTTGCAGCATCTTGGGACTACTTTTAATGCGCAGCCTACTTTTATTTGTCAGTAGAGTTAAATAAAACTGCTTTACATCAAGAAGATAGTAAATGTAGGATGTTAATAATCAATAAGTTAAAGGGCCGACTTTAATTTTTCATTTGCCCTTCAATAAGCTGTTAGGAGACTAGATCGGTGGTTACATTCAGACCAGCTAAGGATTTGGCAAAAGCAGCAAATCTTACTCTGACGAATATGCGCCCATATTACGAACAATACTCTGTAGATTGGGATGAAGCTCAGATTGAGCAAATGACACAAGAGCTTGTGAACTTTGATATTTTGTTTGAAGAAAAGCTTGTTGGTGTCATTAGATTATCTTTCGACACTGAAGAGTGCTGGGTACGTGATTTGCAAGTGGATCAGAGTTATCAGAACCGAGGGATTGGCTCAATCGCTCTTGCTGAGGCGGAACGTCTGGCTAAAGATCACTGTTCTCAAATTTTGAAACTTAGGGTGTTTAAAAATAGCCCTGCCATTCATTTGTATAAGCGGCAAGGGGTTGTTTTAACTTGTGAAGATGAACGAATTTGCTACATGAGTCGTGCCGTCTCCTAATAAGCAAATTTTATCGCCAGCAAAAAACGCTGGCTGCGACGTCAACCCGCTTCGCGGCTTTTCGCGCTAAATTTGGGCGTTAGTTGGCACTACCAAAAGTTTCAAAATGAATTCGATCAGTAGACACTCCTGCCGCCTCAAGCCCACGCTGAAGCTCAGCGATAAAGGTCAGAGGGCCGCAAAGTAAATAATGTGCAGAAGGTTCTGCACAAATACCAATTAGATCTTCTGCGGTGATTCTACCTTTAATGTCATAGTCCTGTCCTATGACATCATTTTTATCCGGTTCGCTGTAGTAGATGATTTGTTGTAGCTTGTCGTTGTGCTCAATCAGTTGATAGATCTCTTCACGGATTGCATGACTGGTGCTGTTTTGTGTGCCATGGATAAACCATCCTTGCCTTTTTTCGTTTGATATTTGGTGTAGCATCGGCACCATCGGGGTCAGTCCTACTCCCGCACTAATTAAAACCAACGGGGATTCTTTATCGGGAATGTTAAAATCACCGGAGGGAGGTTGAGTTATGATTTGCATGCCAACCTTCAGCTCATCATGAAGATATCGGGATGCTTTTCCGTGTTCCTCCCGTTTTACGCTAATTCTGTAATGTGATAAATCGAAAGGGGAACTGGACAAAGAATAAGATCGATTGACGATATTTGAATCTCCGGGAATCCTAATTTCGATAGGTAAATGCTGACCTGCTTTAAAAGGTTTAAGGCGGCGACCATCAGTTGAGACAAAGTAGAACGAGGTTATGGTGCTGGACTCTACAGTGCGTTTAACTAACTTTAGGTTCATAGTGCTGTCTTGCTGAGCTGTCCAGCGCAGCGCTATGGCTTGAGGACGTTCGATGACGGTATCAATCTCTACATTGATTAGACGCAATACGCCCGTTTTTTCAGGATGAGGAGGCGCCCATTCTACGCTGGCTTTTCCCGTGATATGCAGCAGACTGCCGGAGTTGAAGTCGATAAATAACAGGCCAATTTTCGGGTTGAGAATTAGGTTACCAATAGTATTAAAAAAGTTGTTTCCTGCGTAGTCAGGGATCTGCAACGTATTTTTATCTAACACGCGAACAAAACCAGGCTCGCCGCCTCGATGCGAGGCATCGTAGCCGCTTGAGGGCGTATCTTCTTCGCGCATTTGCCCCGAACCAATGAACATCGTGTCCGCCATTTCTATCTGAACGACTTGGGCTTCTGTCAGTGCGGCTGACTGTATAACGGTAGGCGAATCATCGCGTACATCACGAGACCAATGGCGGGGGTGGATATATTGTGGGCAATTGCCAAAAGTTTGACTGATATCGATACTAAAACCATTTCCGTCGGGTCGCACATAGCCACTAAAACGATTGCGGCGGCGGGTGGCAAGTTCAATACCAAGCACACCAATGTGACTTCCGACTTGGAAGCTTTGTGCAAGTGGGTCGTTGGCATCTATCACGGGGTTCAGCTTTAGATGATGCGGATCGGGGGACTGTACAAAGCCCTCTTCACCTTCGATCAGTGTCACCCAGATTTTCCCGGCTTCATCTGCCCCGGCGACAATCAAGAAGGGGAGTTGTGTATGGAATGTTCGATGCTGATCTGGCAAGTACTTGCGGATAAAACCTTTCACCCTTTGTGCAAGATCGTGTACACCCACTCTGGCCTGCGCTTCCAGTTCTCCGGCATGAAATGGGGTGTCAGTATTAAGACGTGGCATGGTGTGCTCCCTATAGAGTGCTTGGATAAACACAGAAATAAACCAGACCTCAACGATCTGGTTGTAACGACTAAGACAAGGCGGGAATCGGTGATTTCGCCATCGCAATGAAATGAGGCTGAGCTTCTATCCGGGCAAGCCATGCAAGAATATTGGGGTATGACTTCAGATCAACACCACCCTCTGGCGCATGAGCTATGTAGCTATAACCCGCAACATCCGCAATAGTAATGTGTTCAGCTGCTAACCACTCGCGTTCGCTTAGGTGCGTGTCCATGATTTTGAATAATGCATGAGCTTTGCTGATGGCAGCCTCATGATCTAATGGTGCGCCAAAGACTGTCACCAAACGCGCGGCACAGGGGCCGGAGTATATATTGTCTGCAGCGACCGATAGCCAGCGTTGTACTTCGGCAGCTGTTTTTGGTGCTTTTGGCATCCAGTCAGACTCACTGGCGTATTGCTGAACCAAATATACAAGGATTGCATTGCTGTCAGAGAGTATGAATCCAGCATCATCAATAGCCGGCACTAACCCAAAAGGGCTGATTTTCAGGTAGTCCGGTTTTTTGTGCTCACCGTTTTGCATATCTAAATCAATCGTTTCATAGGGTAGCTTCAGAAATGCAAGCATCAATTCGACACGGTGACAGTGACCGGATTTTGGATTGCGATAGAGTTTGATAGGGGTAAACATGTGTTTCTCCAGTTTAGATATAAAGGATGAAAATTCGATCTTGGCCAAATAGAGATCTAACCGTTTAAATACTTCTATATAGGTTAGCTTATGATTGATTGACTAACCTGTCAACAGGTGCAATAATGGTTACATGAATATTCATGACAAAAAATTTGCCCTCTTGGGCAACAATCTGGCCATTGACTTTATCAACACTCAAGTGATCCAAAATGGGGAGCTAGTCGATATGCTGGGCGTACCTGCGGACATCAATCATTGGGCGCAGCAAGTGGGGTATACTTTAACTAGCGACGTAACTATTAATGATTTGGCGACAGTGAAAATCTTGAGGGAAGGATTAAAAACGTTGGTTTTGGCCGCAATCGAAGGGACAAATCCTTCTAAAGACGAGCTGGTTATTCTCAATTACTATTTAGAAGAGCATAGAACTCATCAGCAACTGGAAATCAATCCGGAAACTGGCGAGCTAAGGTTGGCAGTGAATAACAATAAAGCGCATCTTTCCTCGCTACTGGCAAATGTGGCCTATGAGGGTGCGCAGTTACTCGCGTCTTCTCAGGTTTCGTATGTAAAGTCCTGCAGTAACCCCGAATGCGTGCTGTTATTTTTGGATACATCTAGAACAAAAAGGCGACGTTGGTGCAGTATGGATACCTGTGGAAACCGTGCAAAAGTAGCCAGGCATTATAGAAAAGAAACACAGTAAGCTATCTTTACATTGTGATTATATCGCTTTCATAGACCCGTATGTGCTTGGCTCATGCAACTAATCGGGTAGCCAGAGGTATCTAGCCTCCAGCCCCCACACCACCCTGTATAAATTATGGCTAACTTTTTCTCTGCTAACTGTTTCTCTACGTAAACTACACAAAAAGAGATTATAACAACATTTACTTTCGATATCGCTGCTATTCAATCCCTGAACTCTATTCAAGTAACCCTTCTTTATTTATTCTACTATAGAAATCAACAATTCGTTGTCGTCCTTCATTATTGTCATTATAAGTTTCATTCTGAAACTTAACATCCTCAACAACTGATTTAACCTTTTTCTTTAAGCTAGCTAATTCATCTTTAGGTAAATTCATGACAAAATTAACTAATGGTTTATTATTTTCAGTAACTCCACCTTCTATACCAGCCAATATATACGTGAAAGAATAAATCTGGTTATATTGTCTATAATGGTTAGGATGTGGGCTTATAGATAATGCATTGTAATAGCTAGCTAATGCCATATCGTAGTCATCTATAGCCATATATGAAGCGGCTAGATTTTCGTAAGTAAAATCATCAGGCTTCTGATTTACCGCCATTGTCCCCCAATAAATTACGTCCTTGTTACATTTTTCATCACACTCAGAATCACCTTTGTTCGCTAACATTTTCTGACTTTCATAATCTCCTTTTAATGCCAAATTTGTTAATAAACTTTGTACTAAACTTTCATTTTTTTCATCATTTTTTAAGTATTTAAATAACAGGGGCTGATCATACTCGATCATTTTTCACACGTTATCTTTAAAAACAAAGAGATAAAAAAAGACTTGATTGATCTCGCCAGTGTGATCAAATAACCCTCTTTTTTCTTTGGCTCCCGACTTACTATGCTTAAACATCTTGATAAAATTACTGATTGCCGTTCCCATATAAATCAAGAACATGATGTCATTGATATCTGCTTTCTTGTACTTAGTGCTGTTATCTCAGGAGCCCAAAGTTGGGCTGATTGCCATGAGTTCGGCACATTGAAATTGGAATGGTTACGCCAACATCGCCCATTCGCTAATGGTATTCCCAGCCAGCAAAGCATTGGTCGCATTTTCAGAGGCGTATCTAAACAATCTCTACTTGATGCACTGATGAGTTGGGTGAATGAGCACCGCATCAATACAAGGCAATCATCGATAGCTATCGACGGTAAAGTACTTAAAGGCGCCAAAGCATCCGCTTCAAGCTCAGCGTTACACATGGTAACGGCTTATGATACAGAGTCAGGGTTGGTGTTTAATGCAAAATCAGGCGCGAGCAAAAAGAGTGAACTCAAACTCGTTCAAGAGTTACTCACATGCCTTGATTTGAAATCGGAATTACTGACATTTGATGCCCTTCACTGCCAAACGCAAACACTTGATTATATAGTGAAAGAAGGTGGTGATTGCATTCTTCAAGTGAAAGGTAATCAGCCCAAACTCTACGAGTCTGTACAGGCACAATTTGCTGATTATATTGAAAAGTATCCTGATGCTGAATGTTATACGCAAGATGATAATGGCCATGGTCGAGTTGAAAAACGGATAACGTTTCAGTGTCCGTTAAATTTACCCGACGAAATGAAGATGAAATGGCCTCAACTAAAAACATTAATAGCAGTAGAACGTCATCGAAAAGTGGGTAACAAAACCAGTATAGACACGCACTTTTATGTGAGTAGTGCCGTGATGACTTCAAAGGCATTTGGATGCGCAATTCGGGCGCATTGGCAAACAGAAAACAATCAGCATTGGCTTTTAGACACGCTATTTCAAGAAGATAAGCAAAAAATGTATGATGAGGATGGTGCCAGTATTCTGGCTATTTTAAGGCGATGGGCACTCAACTTAGTGAAGCTTCATCCAGCTAAAACAAGCCAGAATCAGAAATTTAATCGAGCTTGCTGGAGTGACGATTTCAGAGAAGAGATTATTTTCGGTACTGGTCAAAAAGTGTAATCAGCCCCTGTTTAAATAAAGGTCTACAACAAAAGCCCATATTTACTTTGATCAACAATTTTGTTGCTTCAACATTATTTAACTTAACCAATTCATTTAGAATAGCATATGCTTTTTCGACGTTTTGCGTAGTTGCAGCAGTACCATACTCATATAATTTCATAAGTTCTAGCATACTTTTTTCGTCTTTTTGGGTGGCACCACTCTCTGCTAACTGGAATGCTTTTTCAAAATAAGAATATGCTTTAAGTGGATCAGGTGTTACTACTCCGTCAACTCCAGTTGTAAATGCATTCCCTAACAATATATTAGCCAGTACACTAGAGCTGGCCTGTTCTAAAGACTTATCAAAAATATTTTTATATAGTTTTTTTACAGTTTCTTTATTAGGTTCTAATAACAATCGATTTTTAGAATAGATGCTACTAATATCATTAACCCCAGTCTCATACAACCTAGCTAACATTTGAATTGCTTCTAGATTTCCCATAGCAGCAGATTTTTGTATGTATTGAATAGTTTTACGATAATTTTTTTTAGTACCTAACCCATTTCTGTAAGCATATGCAACTTCAACCATGGCTGACGTATCCCCAGACTCTGATAGTAAAACATTTTTATTGAACTCAGAGGTAAGGGACAAGTCTTGTGAAGCATTTACTGTTCCAGTAACTAAAAACATGATTAAAAATATATAGTTTCTAAACATGAAATAACATCCTTTTTGTAATGTTCAGATTAATTATTCACCCATTTACTATTTAAACGAGTATCTGTTCTCTAACTAGCGGCTAGTGCAAATGAAAACTATCGTTTTTTAGAGCAGTTCTAACACTTCCACGAACCACACTATGAATCAGTAAAATGACTTATCGAGATGAATATGGCAACTAAAAAATCCACAAAATTGCTGTAGAGAACAATAAGTTTAGTAATTTAGTGGAGTCAGGGTAAACTTTTATAAAAACACTTCAATACTTGTCCCTAAAGCTAATTTATATCCAGAAATGCGTTAAATCTCTCAACAACAAACAAGGTTAAATCGAAGATAGCTATACGGCGGATGTAATCGCGGCTATGACCTTCGAAAACATGGATGTTTTCGTAGAGCGCCCAGGGATGGGTTTACCGCGTGTCATAGAAGTGATTTCATTGAGCATCGTTGCCTACTGGTAAAATAAAACCACACACTGTAAATCCAACAAAAAAGTTCAAAGCAAAAATAACACCTGGGTCCCGGCTCAAAAGCATTACCGGGACGACGTGAATGTAGTTATCAAGGTTTGCGTTAGAACGTTCAATTACAAACAAGGTTGAATCGAAGATACCCATACGGCGGATGTCATCGCGGCTATGACCTTCGAAAACATGGATGTTTTCGTAGAGCGCCCATGGATGGGTTTACCGCGTGTCATAGAAGTGATTTCATTGAGTACCAATCTCACACCCTAGTTTTGTTTGAGTTAGATAGTATCTAAAATAGTGCCCTACTTTCGTTGACTACTCTTGCTCTGGTGTGGGCGAAGCGCCACGACGTTAGTGGCCGTAGGCCATAAGTACAAAAAGCAAAGCAAAACACCTGGGTCCCGTCTCAAAAGCCTTACCCGGACGACGTGTGAGAACGGGACGATATTAGAGTTGAGGCGACGAGAAACTAGCTAACAACCAATGCAAACTCAGGCGACTGCCTATACTAATCATGCTATTTACTAATGATGAATTTCACTCACGTTGCAGGTGAAATAAACCCGTTTTTGTTCATGTTCCAAACCACGTATAAATATCCCAAGGCTTACCAAAAATGCTTATTTAAACACGATATTAAGCTGCTGGTGATGACTAAAATACGACAATCCAGGCGCTGATATCGACTGATTTAGCCATCAGAGTTATACCGCTACAGGGTTTGGACTAAGACAAATGGGAACACAACATCATGAATACACATTTTACTTTTACCCTTGAAAGCATTTGTCTTGATGAACATTATCATCCATCAGACAAGAGCCGCGTCACCACCAATTTTGCCAACTTAGCCAGAGGCAGTTATCGTCAGGAAAATTTACGCAATGCGTTAAAAATGATTAACAATAGTTTTAATGCCTTAGCGCATTGGGATAACCCCAAAGGCGATCGCTATACTGTCGAACTTAAGATTATTTCGGTTAACATCAATATAGAAGGCGGCGGCCAAACCTTCCCATCGATTGAGATCTTGAAAACCAATATCCTTGATAGCAAAACCAATAAACGCATTGACGGCATTGTCGGCAATAATTTTTCATCTTATTTACGCGATTACGACTTTAGCGTATTACTGCCAGAATATAACAAAGGCAAGCTGACATTTACGGTACCAGCTGACTTTGGCGAGCTACACGGCAAACTGTTTAAATGCTTTATTAACTCAGACAGCTACAAACAGCACTTTACAAAGCCGCCGGTTATTTGTCTCAGTGTGTCCGACAACAAAACCTATTACCGCACAGAGAATCAACACCCTGTACTAGGGGTTGAATACCAGCCAAATGAATCGTCATTAACAGAGCAATATTTCCAAAAAATGGGCTTACAGGTACGTTACTTTATGCCGCCCAACAGCGTGGCGCCACTGGCTTTTTATTTTGTTGGAGATTTACTCAATGATTACACCCACCTTGAGCTGATCAGCACAATTAGCACAATGGGTACTTTTCAAAAAATCTACCGCCCTGAAATTTATAATGCCAATGCCGTAGCCGGTAAATGCTATCAACCCAATTTGAATAACCTGGACCACTCGCTCACAAAAATTGTCTATGACCGTGCAGAGCGCAGCCAACTGGCAACTCAGCAAGGCAAATTTGCTGCTGAGCACTTTATCAAACCATACCAAGCAGTGCTTGAGCAATGGTCTGCTAATTACGCATAAAAGCAACTGACTCAATAAATCACAATATTGAATATGACTCTCTAATTTATGGTTGTAAATGATGAAAACACTACTAAATAACACTCTACTCCCCACATCTACTGCGGGCAGTTTACCTAAACCCTTATGGCTAGCCGAGCCTGAAACGCTCTGGTCACCCTGGAAATTACAGGGGGATGAATTAATTGTAGGCAAGCAAGATGCGCTGCGCATATCACTGCATAATCAACTGCAAGCAGGGATTGATATCGTTAGCGATGGCGAGCAAACGCGGCAGCATTTTGTCACCACCTTTATTGAGCACCTCAACGGCGTTGATTTTAATAAACGTAAAACCGTTAAAATTCGTGACCGTTATGATGCCAGTGTTCCCACCGTTGTTGGCCCGGTCAGTCGGCAAAAGTCAGTCTTTGTTGAAGACGCCAAGTTTTTACGCCAACAAACTACGCAGCCAATAAAATGGGCACTGCCAGGCCCCATGACCATGATAGATACACTGTTTGATGATCATTACAAAAGCCGCGAAAAGCTCGCCTGGGAATTTGCCAAAATACTCAATCAAGAAGCCAAAGAACTAGAAGCGGCGGGAGTCGATATTATTCAATTTGACGAGCCAGCATTTAATGTGTTTTTTGATGAGGTTAATGATTGGGGTATTGCCTGCCTAGAAAGAGCCATTGAAGGGCTTACCTGCGAAACCGCAGTGCATATCTGTTATGGATATGGCATTAAAGCCAATACCGATTGGAAAAAAACCTTAGGCTCAGAGTGGCGTCAATACGAACAAGCCTTTCCTAAACTGCAACAGTCGAACATTGATATCATCTCACTCGAATGCCACAACTCTCATGTGCCATTGGAACTGCTTGAACTCATTCGCGGTAAAAAAGTCATGGTTGGCGCCATTGATGTAGCAAGCAACACCATAGAAACACCGCAGGAAGTGGCCGATACCCTACTAAAAGCCCTGCAATTTGTTGATGCCGACAAGCTCTACCCTTGCACCAACTGCGGCATGGCGCCGTTATCGCATCAGGTAGCAAATGCAAAACTCAACGCCTTAGATGCCGGTGCACAAATCGTGAGAAATAAGCTGTTAGCCAAATCGACTTAAGCACATTAATCACTCTTGCAATACCACTCTTTCAATACCACTCTTGCAATACGGTAAGGCAGACAGGTCTTTGAGCACTAGCGATTGTCTGCCGTTGGCTTTTTCAATAGCTTGCGCTGCAAAGTACGGCGGTGCATGCCCAGCTGGCGAGCGGTTTCTGATACATTGCCATTGTTATGAGCAAGCACTTGTTGAATGTGTTCCCACTCAACTCGCTTAGGGTTAAGTGGTAACTCTTCAATGTCACCATAGGTTGTTGTGGCAGCGGGCGTGATTAACAGTGCATTTAATAACGTTTGGGTGTCTACAGGTTTGGCAAGGTAGTTATCTGCGCCTAAACGTATCGCCTCTACAGCAGTGGCAATACTGGCAAAACCGGTGAGCAATACCATACGTACAGAGGGTAATAATTGCCTTAACGGTTTAATGAGTGATAAACCATTTTGCTCAGCCAGCTTCATGTCTAGCACAATATGGGTTGGCAAACATTGCCTTGCCATCAATAAACCATCACTGGCATTGTGGCCAATGTGACACTCAAAGCCATGTTTACTTAATCGACGAGCTAAAATGGTGGCTAATGCTACATCATCTTCAATAATCAATAATTTATTCATTATTTTTATCGCTTTATTTTTACTGCCCGCTAAGGGGTAAGGTCACAATGGCTTCTGTGCCACCTTGTGCAAGTTGTTTAAGGTGTAAAGTTCCGCCTAACCGCTCAAAGCTGGTATGGCTTAGTAACACCGCAATTCCCATGCCTTTAGGGCTATTAACCATGTGACTGCCAAGCGTGTGTAATAAATGCGCCGCAATGCCTGCGCCATAATCACGAATGGTAATAGTTAAGGCATGTGGCTGAGATAATTGCACACTGATATCGACGATTGCCCCTTGATGGTTGTCTTCACTTGCCTGTGCGCCATTTTGAATAAGCGCCAATAATGCCGGTAATAAACTCATGTCTGTTCTCAATATCGCCGTGTTGACCTGTGGTGAGATATCAATATTTAACCGGGTTTCAGGCATTAACAGCCCCACTTGTTCTGATAACTGCGCGATAAGATCGTTAACCGACTGTTGTTGCCATTTTTGCTCACGGATAGACTCTGTCGCTAAACGTAAATCGCTTAAGGTTACTTCGCAGCGGTTAAGTGCTTGTTGCATCTCGGTGAGTAATTCAGCTTGTTCTGCATCGTGTGTTATATCTGATATTTCATCAACCAATAACCGTAACGTAGCCAAAGGCGTGGCTAATTGATGCGCCATTTGTGCCGATACAGTGCCTAATGCGAGTAGTTTCTCTTGCCTTAATTGCGCTTCACGTAAATAGCCTAACTCAACATTTTTTTGCCTAATACGCTTGGCAATAAAACCAACCGTAATGGTTAACACCAAGGCTGAAATAACAAAGTTGAACCACATGCCTAAATAATGCGAGCCCATGTTCATGCTGTGATCCATACTGGCGACAGGCGTGTCCATTGCCATTTGGCTCATATTGTGGCCCGCGTGTAAATCAGCATTAGCAGGTGTTGCGGCGTCAGGCATATGATCGGCAATTGTGATAATCATCAGGCTGTAAAACACAGTCGATAACGCCGTTAACGACCAGGGTGCCCACCGAGGTAAAGTAATGGCTGAAATGGCTATCGGCAGCAGTAATAATGACACAAACGCATTGGTGGCACCGCCGGTGAAATACAACCAGTTAGCCCAAAATACTGTGTCGAGTAATAAGGTTAAAAACAATAAACCATGATTGTCGATACTCAGGCGATGAAACCGATAACTAAAGCCCACATAACAGGCTTCAATAATCAATACATAGCTTAAGGTGGTCGGCGGTGTAGTTAACCCAAATAAGTCAGCTGCAAACACAATCAAGCCTATTTTTAAGCCCCAATTAATTAGGCGTAGTAAGGCTAGTTGCTGCTGATTTGCGCTAAAGGGCAGATTAAGTTTGGCCATAGAACCATGTGCCTCAGTGTTATACCGTACTTAATAAAATACTGGTTTCGCTATTAAGCACGCCTTCAATTGAGCGCACTTCACGTAATACTTTATCAAATTCTTCAAGGCTAGTGGCACGAATGTCGGCCACTAAATCCCAGGCACCGTTTGTTGTGTGTAATTTTTCTAACTGCGGGATCCCCCTTAATTTATTAATGACTTGGGTTGTTGAGCGCCCCACCACTTCAATCAGCATGATGGCCCGCACCACATTTGACTCAATTTGCTCATGAGCCCGAATGGTAAAACCTAAAATAGCCCCGCTACTGACAAGACGATCTAGGCGATTTTGTATGGTCCCGCGGGACACATCCAGCAGCTGCGCCAATTTAGAAATGGATGCCCTGCCGTCTTTTCGCAAAATTGAAATCAATTGCTTATCGAGATCGTCGTACAAATAGGGATGAGCAGAAGAATACATGTGAACCACCTTAAACCGTCAATCAAACTTAGCAAAATGCTTAATACAACCTAGCATAATGATAAATAATAGTACATTTTTTACAAATAATTGCCATTTTGTTTAACTCTGCCAATGACTATCATCTTATTAAATGAATTACCCTGAGTTACAGTCAATAGGAATGAGCAATATGCACACAGTCAATAACACCAATTTAAACAATGTCGGCTTTGTTAGCGTTAGCGATATGCTTTCGCTATTACAACACATTGGCACAGAGGCCTTTTTACTGGGCCTAGTAGAATATCTGGAGCAAGATTATTTGCGCTGGGAACTGTTTGATAAATCACCCCGTTTTGCCAGCCATTCAACCGATGGTGTGATTGAATTAATGCCGACCAGTGACCAACAACAATTTAGCTTTAAATATGTTAATGGCCACCCTAAAAACACCCGCATTGGTTTACAAACGGTCACCGCCTTTGGTGTGCTAGCTGATGTACAGAGTGGTTATCCATTAATGCTGTCTGAAATGACCATACTCACCGCGCTTCGCACCGCTGCGACCTCAGCCATGATGGCCAAATACCTGGCGCCAAAAGAGGCGAAAACCATGGCGATGATTGGCTGTGGTGCCCAGTCTGAATTTCAAATTTTGGCCTTTAAAGTAATACTCGGCATTAACCAGGTGCGCATTTACGATATCGACCGCACTGCCATGCTAAAGTGCCAGCAAAATTTAGCCAACCAAGGGCTCGACATTATCTTATGTGACAGTGCACATGAGGTTGTAAAAGGCGCTGAAATCATTACTACCTGCACTGCAGATAAGCGTAATGCCACTATTTTAACCAGTGACATGGTGCAAGATGGCGTGCATATTAATGCGATTGGCGGCGACTGCCCGGGTAAAACAGAACTTGAAGCAGCACTGCTTTTACGCGCTGACGTATTTGTTGAATATGAGCCACAAACCCGTATCGAGGGTGACATTCAGCAACTTGACTCATCATTTGTGGTGACCGAAATGTATAAGGTTATCCGTGGCGATCGTAAAGGCCGTAGCTTTGCTGCGCAATTAACCATTTTTGATGGGGTGGGTTTTGCGATTGAAGATTTTTCTGCTCTACGTTATGTACATGATTTAATTAAACAACAATCGAGCCACCAGCAACTTGAACTACTCACAAACCAAGCAAATCCTCGTGATTTATTTGGTTTATTAACGCCAGCAACACAAGCGACTCGCTTAGTAGTAGGTGCATAATGGCCATTAATCCACAAGCTCCATCAGCCGTTGTGATGATCCGCCCTCACAACTTCAGTCCAAACCCTGAAACCCTGCCAGACAATAGCTACCAAAGCAGAGATGTCAGCCAAGACCAGGCTTTGCTTGCTACACAGGCTTATGAACAAGTTAGCCAGGCGCAACAACAGTTACAAGCTGCGGGCATTAACGTGCATGTGTTTGAAGACACAGGCACCGACACCCCTGATTCAGTGTTTCCTAACAATTGGTTTTCGACCCACTTAGGGGGCCATGTGGCTATTTACCCTATGTATGCCAAAAACCGTCGTAAAGAGCGTCGCACTGATATTATTGATATGCTAAAAGCCCAATACCGTGTGCAAGATGTTATTGACTATTCAGGCCTAGAATACGACAACATTTACCTTGAAGGCACGGGTGCCATGGTACTCGACCATATTGAACGTGTGGCCTATGCGGTGAGATCAAAACGCACAGACTCATTAGCGCTAGAGCGTTTTTGCACACAGTTTAATTTTGAACCTATGGTATTTGACGCTGAAGATGAAGCCGGTGTGCCGATTTATCACACCAATGTCTTAATGTGTATTGGCAGTGATTTTGTCATGGCAGGCTTTAACATGATTAAAGATGTGGCTCGACGCCAACAAATAATAAGCCGATTTGAAGACAGTGGCAGAACCATTATCGACCTAACCGACAAGCAAATTCGCCATTTTTGTGGCAATGCCCTTGAGTTGCAATCGAAAACTGGCCGCTATTTAGCATTATCACAATGTGCCTATCAAGCATTGACACATGAGCAGATTGCGTTATTAAATCAAAGTGTGACTCTGTTACCATTAAATGTATCAGCTATCGAAATGGCTGGTGGTTCTGTTCGGTGTATGCTAGCAGGGATCCATTTATCGAAAAGATAACCCGCATTTACCCATAACAAAGCCTGACAAAGATCTCCTAAAACAATAAAAAAAGACTTATAAAGGAAGTTACTCAATGATTAAAGATTTTGTCTCGTTCGCCAACAATGTGTTATGGGGCGAATACCAGGTATTGATTTATATTTTGGTATTCGCCGGTGTGTGGTTTTCACTGAGATTACGATTTATTCAGCTGCGTCACTTTGCCTACATGTTCAAAGTCATGAAAGGCAGTACCCAGGGCGATAAATCAGGGATTAGCTCTTACCAGGCCTTGTGTACCGGGTTGTCAGCCCGTGTAGGTACGGGTAACTTAGCAGGCGTCGCCATGGCCATATCCCTTGGCGGCAGCGGCGCCGTGTTTTGGATGTGGGTAATAGCCCTGCTCGGTATGGCAACCGGGTTTGCCGAGAGTATTTTAGGTCAGCTGTATAAAGTACGCGATGATCATAAAGAATACCGCGGCGGCCCCGCTTACTATATTCGCGCGGGGTTAAATAAACCCTGGCTGGCTGTGCTGTTCGCCTTGTGTTTATTTTTAGGTTACGGCATTAGCTTTAGTGCCATGCAAGCTAACACCATCACCGACGCCCTCAATCACACCTTTGATATCTCTAGCGTTTACTCCGGAGCCGTTATTACAGCCATAGCAGGTATTATTGTGATGGGTGGCCTGCGCAGTATCGCCCGCTTTGCCGAATTAATTGTGCCCTTTATGGGCCTCGCCTTTATTTTGGCTGCGGTAGCAGTGACTTTAATCAATATTCAACACGTTCCTGCCGTATTAATGGACATATTTAACTCAGCCTTTGGGTTAACCGAAGCGGGCGCTGGTGCATTAGGCGCAGCAATCAAAAATGGTATTCAACGCGGTCTTTATTCTAACGAAGCCGGTGCAGGTAGTGTGCCTCACGCCGCGGCGGGCGCAACACCAGTACCTAACCATCCGGTAGCTCAAGGTTATGTGCAAATGCTTGGGGTGTTTATCGACACTATGGTGTTGTGTAGCTGTACTGCCATTGTGATTTTACTGGCGCAAGGTAATATCGGCAGCGAAATGGAAGGCATTCGTATCACACAAAATGCCATGACTCACCATATGGGTATGAGCGGTGATATGTTTGTCGCTATTATTATCACCCTATTTTCGTTTACCTCTGTGGTGGCCAATTATGCCTATGCCGAGAGTAACTTACACCTGTTTAAACTCGATAACATTTATGGCCGTACTGTGTATACCTTGCTGTATTTAAGCATGGTGTATTGGGGCGCCAATGCCACCTTAAAAGAAGTGTGGAACATGGCCGACATGGCTCTGGGCTTGATGACTGTGGTGAATATCAGTGCATTGATGCTGTTAACCCCCACCATTGTTAATTTAACCCGCGACTATCAAGTTAAGCTTAAAGCCACTAACAAACCTGAATTCAAACTGGCCGATGTGAAAATTCAAGGTAAAACCGAAGACGGTGTGTGGTCGTAAGCTAATAAGGCTGAGTTATCACCGCGTTCTTTTAACGTGAGTGAATAAAAAACAACCCGTAATGGCCATAACATTACGGGTTGTTTGTAGTTAAACACAACAAGCTCAATTAAGCTCGGATGACCACTCTTAATCTAGCTTGATGCGTAACAAGTGAAATGGTTTAGCGGCCCCTTCTTCACCTGCGTTAAGCGCTGGGTTTAAATGCAGTGAGTTTTGAGTCACGTACAAATATCCACCTTGAATAGAGAAACCATCAGCCCAAGACAATAATGTGTCATCTTGTGCAAATACCTTGTAACCATCTTGACCAATAATACCAATGGCATTACGTTCAACATCGCCCACATAAATGTTGTTGTTTTTATCAATGATCATGCCATCACTCGGGCGTTTTTCACTATAAAACTCAATCTTGTTGGCAAGTTCTTTATCGGTTAATTTGTCATTGGCTAACGCCGCTGCGGCAATACGATAAACAGCACTTCCATTCACGGTACCAAAATAGACCCACTGCTGTTGAGCATCGATTGTGATTGGGTTTAAATTAAGATAAAGCGCATCAACACTGCCATCTTCACGTTTTGCTGCTAACAGTGAATCGTCAATAATGACATCATGCTTTGGTGATATTAATGCCTTATTTGACTGTAAAACGCGGCGTGCTTTGCCGCTTGCTAAATCAACTACAACAAAGGCTGGGGCTGGCTCTCCGTATAAATTACCTAAACTAGTATCGGCAATATAAATTTGCTGGCGTTGAGTGTCGATAACGAAATCTTGTAAAAATGAGTTCGCGACCATGGCATTTTTACTGATTTCGATACGCTTAAAGAGTTTGTTGTTAACCGTGTCCCAGGCAACAATTTGCGCCGCAGCATCCGCACTGCCCATATCAAGGATCCACACAACACCGTCTGCAGTGCTATCAATACCAATCACAGATGATAAACCCACCTCACCTTTTGCTGGGCCATCGGCCCAATCCACAGTAGGAAACGGCACTGTTGAGCCATCTTTTAATAATTCAACAACACGAAACTCAGGGCCATCAAGCGGTTGCATTGAAAGAAATGTACGTCCCTGTTCAGTTACGGTTACATTACCAGGACGTGTTCCATCAAACTTTGCTACCACCTCGAACTCAGCGGCTTGTGTTGTACTACATATAAAGGCTGTTGCCACAGCAAATAATGTTGTCATCTTTTTCATAATAAACCTCGTGATAAACCTGAATGTAAGTAAAAAAATGTTTACGACTGTCAGAACAACTTAGTGCTGATGGAGGTATATTAACGACTAATTACTTAGAGAAAAACGCGCTAATGAGTGAATTATTATCAAATAAAAATTGATAATAATGGGTTAATCAACAATGGAACATGTCATTATTAGATTGGTTTAGCAGGCCAGACATCGCTCTGCACAAGCTTAAATGCGGCTTCATTGAGGTAATCGGTTTAAATTTTCTTCATCGCAGTACGTTATCAAAAGTGATGCAAAGGTGTGCTAAATACTAAAAACAGCAGAGTGCATGGCGGGACATTATTGAATATAACCATTCGTGATTAAAAATTAATGCAATAAACTGGCCTTACCTCAATGCAATATCGTAAAATGGTAAACTAACTAAAGAGGGGCTCATGGCTAATATTTCTAAATTTGATCGCGAAGACGTACTTGAAAAAGCAAGAAACCTATTTTGGCAAAAAGGGTTTTTGGCCACCTCTACGCGAGAAATTCAAACTACCATGGACATGCGACCAGGCAGTATATATGCCGCTTTTGGTAGCAAAGCCGATTTATTTAATCAAACATTGCTCCATTATGCTCAAACATCAACAAATGCGCTTAATGAGCAATTAGCTCAGCACGACAGCCCTTGGTCAGGATTAAAGCAATATTTGCGCGGTTTAATTGTGCCATGCAGTGCAGGTGTACCCAGTGAGTTATGCATGGTAATGCGCACACTTGCAGAGCTTGATGAGTCACATCAAGAAACGCTTGATATTGCTAAAGATTTACTCACTCAAGTTGAAAATCGTTTTGCTAGCATTATTGCACAAGCACAACAGCAAGGTGATTTATCTAAAGCGTTTGATAAACAGCAGTTAGCTAAAAAACTTCAGGTACACATTATTGGCTTACGTTCATACTTAAAAGCCACAGGCGATACCGACACGGTTAGCCAACAACTAGAAGAGTTTTTTACTCAATTAGAAACACAATAAAAAAAGCGCCTGGGGCGCTTTTTTTATCTTGACCGAAGCGGTTATGATTAAGCTAATGCATCTACAAAACTCACGGTAAATTGGCCAATGTCTTTATACTCAATCGTAACCTCTGCAGTCATCGGCACTTTTACCACCCCGCAATAAGAACCAGTAATAATCGCCTGCCCAGCACAGAGTGTAATCCCCTGCTCAGCCAAATAGTTAATCATCCAGTAAATGGGTAATTGCGGTAATTCACACGGATGTTTACCGTTAAATACCTGCTGTTGGTTATTTGCAGTTACCACAAGATCAACATGGCTTGCTTGATAAGCGACCGATTTAGGTATTTGCGGGCCAATATACACACCCTGGTTACTTAATCCGTCTGCCAATTTTTGTAAATAGCTTGGTTGGCTGTCACGGCTAAATCGGTTTTGAATTAACTCTAATGCCATATGAGTCGCGCTGATTGCTGCATCAATCTCATCATGGCTATAGTGGCGATACGGCTCTATATCTTGGCCTAGTATAAAGGCAATTTCTGGCTCTATTAATGCTAAAGACTGTTCATCTTTTATCGCCGGGATAATGCCACACAATTGCCCCCGCTCAGCGGCTTGCAGAATTGGCGCCACAATAAGTTGATCGTTTGCTTGCGGCACGAGGCATTTCCAACCAGTAACATGGCCATTTAACTCAGCCATTTTTTGTTGAACACGTATCGCTTGCTCAATGCTTTGTAAACTAACAGCAAAATCTGAGTTTGGATTGGGGTAATTTCGTTGCGCAAATAAATGTTGTGCCAGTTCAGTTAGGTGTGTGTTATAGGTCACGGCTGCATCATCATAAAAATAAAAATCATACATTAACGGGTTTGGTTGGCTTTTTCTAGCGGCAAATAAAAACCGCTGAAAGCCAGCGGTTTATAAAATTAGGTTGTTTAAGTGCGCTTACTTGCGGGTTGCGCGTAACATCCAGGCGGTTTTTTCGTGTATTCCCATACGGTCAGACACTAATGATGCTGTTGACTCATCATCAGCCTCTTGGGCTAACTTGAGCACTTCTCGCGAGGTTCTGACCACTTGCTCATGGCCTTTTATCAGTAACTCAACCATATCGATTGAAGACGGTACGCCTTCAACCTCTTTAATCGAACTCAAACGAGCAAATTCTTTATATGTTCCAGGCGCGGCAACATCAAGGGTACGAATACGCTCTGCGATATCATCAACTGCAGTGGCAAGCTCAGTGTAATGCTCTTCAAACATCAGGTGTAATTCGCGAAACTGAGGCCCGGTAACGTTCCAGTGAAAGTTATGGGTTTGCAAATAAAGGGTATACGAGTCGGCCAATAAACTTTTTAGACCTTCAGCGATTTTAAGACGGTCATCTTTTTTGATACCAATATCGATCTCTGTCATGTTAACTCCTTATTTTAATGAATTAATCTACCAGACAATATATCGCATCACATTTATCAAATTGTGATCTTTGTCGCCATTGCTAAATATTGTCTTTATCTACTTGTTGAGACTTGATGAGTTCAATAATAGATCACTTTTTAAATCATAAAAACTATTAGAGTTAATATTTTTAATCTATTTGTCAGTATTATTTATCATGAAAACTTGTGTCGATAATAACTCGACTTGTTTGAGTTCATCGGCAGTTAATGCACTATAATCTCTGGGATAGGGCCAGCCATAGCCCCATCTAAATTGCGTCGGTAAATACGGTGTCCCGCCAACCCTCACCCCGGCTAACATCAACAAGGCAATTTGTGGTTGGCCAACTTTAGCAACACAGACTCGCAAGGCTTTATCTGAGGCTAATCGCTCATCAAAAGTGCCGCCTTTCCAGTAATCAAAGTCGTGTTTTTGGCAGCACGTAAGCCACAGTTCACGTTGCTCAAAGGTACCATTAGGAAATGCACTACAACCGTCACTAGTAAATGGCGCTAACGTATCTGCTTGGACACAGCTAAGCAGCAACATGGCACACACAGCAACTAACAATTGATTAAAACGATAAAGCATTATGCTTGCCACCCTGCAACAATGAATACCGATTGATGATGCCATAGTAACCATGACAGTAATATAAAACGGCTAATTTTTTGGCAGTAATGACTTAACCAATAATCGGTTTATCTTACGCCAATGGTTTTGCCAAACCAGCGCTGATAGGGTTGATAAATATCGTAGGCCCAATTGAATACGGCAGTGTAAACAAAGAAAAACAATAACACGCCACCTTCAAGCATCATGGTATCGATGAGGTTTAAACTTAAATACCAGGATACCATTGGAAGAGTTACAACTAACAAGCCGCCTTCAAAACCCGTAGCATGAACGATACGCATTGCTAATGTACGATTAATTCGGTCGCTACCCAATAACTTGTCGAACCAAATGTTGTAGACGTAGTTCCACATCACAGCAAGAAGTGACAAACCAATACTGACCACCAACATATCTGTCGTGCTTTTCTCCATTAATATTGCGCTCACAGGGACAATAATAGCCGCAGCCAACACTTCAAAAGACACTGCGTGAAATATCCGTTCTTTTCTTTGCATGATGAACTCATTTATTGGTGACGTTTAGCTCATTATCATCCAATATAAGGATACATAATAGTTAGATAGTATCTGGAAAAGCGATATGTATAGCATTGATCAACTCGAAGCATTTGTAGAAACAGCCAAGACGGGTTCATTTTCATCTGCGGCGCGGTCGCTCAATAAAGCGCAATCAGTAGTAAGCCAACATGTCATCAACCTTGAAATAGATTGTAATGCTGCGTTATTTGACCGCAGCGGCCGTTATCCACAACTTACCCAGGCAGGACATACGTTGTTATCACACGCGCAAGTGTTGTTAGCGCAACATCAACGCTTACGTTCATGCGCCCAACATCTTGATAAACCGTTTATTTCAGAGCTCACCATCGGCTTAGATGAAGGTATACCCTTTCAAAAACTCTCCAGTATGGTTAATCAACTCGAAATCGATTTCCCCAATACCACGCTGGAATTTTTTACCGCATCGAGTATCGATATTGTCGACATGATTGACTCTAACAAAGCGGTGACAGGGATAATTTTTAGTGACTTGTCACTGCCTCCTTACATTGATTATGAATCCATTGGTTCGATTAAGTTTGATATTTATGTTGCGAGCGCTCACCCGCTAGCTCAACAACCAGTTAATAATCTGGCCAACCTTAAATTGCATAGGCAACTGCTCATGCGCTCGCGTAATAACAAATCGAGTGACTTTCAGCTCGCCTTGAGCCCAGAGGTTTGGTACGCAGACAACTATTATGTGTTACTTGAACTGACATTACAGGGCAATGGCTGGTGTTTACTGCCCAATCATATTGCCAATGAATATGTCAACAATGGTCAACTGGTAATATTGCCCAGCGAGTTTATCGATATGGGCTGGCATGCCAATGTTGATGTTATTCAGCATCATCGCTACAGCCTTGAGCCAATGTTTAAGCAATTTAGGCATTCGTTAAGGCAATTGCTGACGCCATAAAAAGTGTGCATATACGTAAAAAACACAGGCAGCTAAAAGCGGCCTGTGTTTTATAAAATGCAGTACACAACTCATTGGCGATTAAAAACCAAATTTACCGTTGCTGTTTTTCCAATCGGCTTTGGCTGGAATGGTTTCAATGGTGTCCCAATGTTCCACAATCATATTATTTTCAACACGGAACAAGTCATAAAACGCCACATGTTGTTGCATAAATGTGCCTTCGCTAATCGACAACACAAAGTTACCTTCGCCAAGCACTTTATGATTGGTTTTTACAACCATTAGCATGCCCATTTTAGCGAGCTCACCTAAGGCGTTGCCAAGGTTATTTAAGCCGTCGCCAATATTAGGGTTATGCTGAATATAATCAGTATCTTCACTACCAATAAATTGACCTATTTTGGCCATATCACCTTTGATCAAGATGGTGTTTACAAAATCGGCCACTAAGGTTTTATTTTGCTCTGTTTTGTCTAAGTCAGTGATCTTTGTTGCGCCATCAAACTGTGTATGACCACTTGGGTTTACCGCAGCGATGGTTTGTAGGTTATCCCAATGCTCAACTATTTTACCGTCTTAAAAGCGGAAAATATCAAAGCCAACTTTTGGGCCGAAAAAGTTATATTCGGTGTGCGTAACCACATAATTACCGTCTTGAAATGCACGTTTAACCTGCGCTTTTGCGCTGCCTTTAGGTAACTGCTGCATTACCGCACCAAAACCAGCTAATCCATCGGCAACCGCTAAGTTATGTTGAATGTATTTGTTAGGGTTGATATAGCCTATGGGTGCGGGGTCACCAGTTTCAATGCTGCTGACTAACTCAACCGCTTGTTGCTTATAGCTGACTTGACCTTGTGTTTTTTCGGTTGCCGCAGCGCTGTTGCCAGACACTAAGGCTCCACCCAATAACGCACTCGTAATAAGTGCACTGATAATAGATTTACGCGCTGCTGATGTGCTGTTAACTGCAATAATGTTGTGAGTAATGGTATTCATGATTAAGTCCTCTGGTTTCAATGAGGACAGTTTATAAGGTGCACCTATTTGTTAATAGAGTGTAAATAGGCATAAAAATGGTAAAAGTCGAACCCGTTAAGACAAATGGTGTTTCAAAAATTGGCTTGGGGTCAATTCGGTTTGCTTTTTAAAGTATTTAACAAAGTTACTGCCTTTGCTAAACATCCAATATTGTCATTCGCTTAATAAAACCTATAATATCATAAACTTAACACCAAAAAAGACAGTGGGAAAACTATGACAATTATCAAATACTCAAAATCATTAAAATATTACCCTTTTAAAGCAATTCAAACTGCAGCCGTAAATTGCTTATTAAACGCGGTAAATGTAAAAAACAGATATGTACAACCAATTATATTAATCAAGATATTTGAAGCATTTTGTGACGTTACAGATAATAAAGTTTCGTATCTCAGCTTACAACAACCAGATTTTGCAAAACTTACACATGGCTTTATCGGCTCTCTATTATCAGGTGAAATGATAGAGTTTAATGCTGATACCATCTTAAATTTTGTAGATGCTTTTTATCTGGGAGTAGGAACAATGAACCCATATATTGAACGAGATGAAAGATTCGCACTTGGAGGAAAGAAACGCAGGGGCTTCCTTAGAGAAAATAAAGATAAGTTTATCGTAAAGTGGGTGGCCATGAAAAGTCCAACGAACTTAAAGCGAGAAAATTATTGGTCAGGCTTCCCCGTTATAGGAAGAAAAGGAACTGTAACATACCTTGAGGCTCAAGGTATTTATAGAGAGTTCTCATCAGAATTTGCTAATACTATTCATAAGCGAATTGTAGAAAACACGTTAAAGCATGCTCTACCAAGAGTAACCGAATTTAACAAATTCTTTAAGTTCTTAGTTAATAATAAGAGTATTTATAGCGAATCAACATTCCAAGATCCTCGACAAATTGATGATCTTTTTAAACAATATTGTAAATATTATTTCCTTAAAGAGTTAATTGAAAAAAAACGAAACAAAATCAATGTGATCTCTGAGTGGAATTTATTTTCGAATTTTGTAACTGAAACCTTTATTGCCTCTGGTGTTTGGAAAAATCCTATATCAGGAAAGCTACCACATATTATAAACGAAGGAATTAATGCACGAGAAACAAATATTAAAAAAGATAAAAATGGGATAGAAATAAAACGAAAGCTTCTGACTGATGTGCCAATGCAAGTAACAGACGAAGAAGCATTAGAACTATTGTTTGGAAATATTTCTACTGATTTAAACTCAATAAAATCTTGGGCTATATCACAAGCCAATGACCTTTATAAGCGTCATTTACGCTGTAAAAAACTAGCACAAAAAGGGAGAGCGTTTACTAGTATCAATAAGGAGTTTGGTCATGTTGCACCGATAGATGATGAATTAATTTGCTACCTTGCAGCAATATTTGAAGAAAGAGGAGACACCAAAGGTTTTAATTTTAAATTTCAGCAACGGATTAACTCTACTGATGTAATGTATCAGCTTGGTCTTCCCCGAAATAGTTATGACCTAGATCCATATAAAGTATTACTAACAAGTGAACACCCTGAAATAACGCCTCAGTACCTTCGTGATTTAGAGCTTTATGACAAAAAAAATGATCTTGTGGGATTTGTTGAAATTGATGGTGTTTATTGGCTTACTGGTTATAAAGATAGAAAAACGCCGAAACACTCAGAACAACAAATTCAGCTGACAGAGCAAACAGCTCAACTAGTAAAAGAAGTTATTGCAATCACCGAACCTGTCCGACAATCATTAAAATCTGACAACAATGATCTTTGTCGTTATCTTTTTGTAAATTATAGCGGTGGAATGAAGAACAAGATTAAAGCTGTGAATATAACCTATAACAAAAGTCAAAGAGACCGAAACGTTGCAGCCTACAACAGGTTTCGTGACGAAATTAAAAAATTTACCAATAAACGTGAAGAGGATTTAGACCATTTTATTTGGCGCATTTCTTTAACATCTATCAGGGCTTCTGCAGCAGTACTTGTCTAGCTTGAGACAAATAGTATTCAAGAAATGTCGAAAGCACTTGGGCATACAAATGTAACTCGGGACCAATTGCGAGAGTATTTACCTGAACCAATTTTAGCATTTTTTCAATCACGTTGGGTTCGTCTTTTTCAAAAAGCGATTATTTGTGAGGCAATGAAAGATAGTGAATACCTTCTAGAAGCAACAAAATTTAAAAAAATGGAAGATTTACACCAATTCTTAACTAACCATGCACTCAAGAATATATCGAAATCAGTTATAGATGCTCACATCGATAGTGATCAAAAAAGAGAGAAAAAAGCTAAATCAGATGATAATTCACAAGTGTATTTCTCTGTAGATAAAGGCATTTTAGTTGCTCTTATGTCACTAGAAAGTGCGGTTAAATCTTCTCCAGACAATATAGCCATCAATGGTTATGCCAAATATTGGAGTAAAGTCTCTGAGTTCATAACTTCAGAAATTAACCGCGGTAATGACCGTAACTTAAAGTCTAAACTTTCAAAAGCCAAGGCCCACATCAATCCTAAATCAATGGAGAATTTAATTTATGCCACTACTAACTGAACTTGATTTTCTTGAAGAATTTATTAGCACCGATTATGAGAATCAATTTACGAAAGCTGATTGGTTAAAGTCTCCATTCGAGTCAAATTTATGGGTATACAACTTCGACTTTAAAAAGAATAAAGAACTGGATTGGAATATACATTTATACGATGGATCACAACTTACAGATGAAAATAATCACCAATTATTAATAAGCCTGAAGCATTGGTTAATCGCTTCTACAGATCGGAATGTTGGTTCCGCAGTAGCAGGGGCTGATCATACTCGATCATTTTTCACACGTTATCTTTAAAAACAAAGAGATAAAAAAAGACTTGATTGATCTCGCCAGTGTGATCAAATAACCCTCTTTTTTCTTTGGCTCCCGACTTACTATGCTTAAACATCTTGATAAAATTACTGATTGCCGTTCCCATATAAATCAAGAACATGATGTCATTGATATCTGCTTTCTTGTACTTAGTGCTGTTATCTCAGGAGCCCAAAGTTGGGCTGATTGCCATGAGTTCGGCACATTGAAATTGGAATGGTTACGCCAACATCGCCCATTCGCTAATGGTATTCCCAGCCAGCAAAGCATTGGTCGCATTTTCAGAGGCGTATCTAAACAATCTCTACTTGATGCACTGATGAGTTGGGTGAATGAGCACCGCATCAATACAAGGCAATCATCGATAGCTATCGACGGTAAAGTACTTAAAGGCGCCAAAGCATCCGCTTCAAGCTCAGCGTTACACATGGTAACGGCTTATGATACAGAGTCAGGGTTGGTGTTTAATGCAAAATCAGGCGCGAGCAAAAAGAGTGAACTCAAACTCGTTCAAGAGTTACTCACATGCCTTGATTTGAAATCGGAATTACTGACATTTGATGCCCTTCACTGCCAAACGCAAACACTTGATTATATAGTGAAAGAAGGTGGTGATTGCATTCTTCAAGTGAAAGGTAATCAGCCCAAACTCTACGAGTCTGTACAGGCACAATTTGCTGATTATATTGAAAAGTATCCTGATGCTGAATGTTATACGCAAGATGATAATGGCCATGGTCGAGTTGAAAAACGGATAACGTTTCAGTGTCCGTTAAATTTACCCGACGAAATGAAGATGAAATGGCCTCAACTAAAAACATTAATAGCAGTAGAACGTCATCGAAAAGTGGGTAACAAAACCAGTATAGACACGCACTTTTATGTGAGTAGTGCCGTGATGACTTCAAAGGCATTTGGATGCGCAATTCGGGCGCATTGGCAAACAGAAAACAATCAGCATTGGCTTTTAGACACGCTATTTCAAGAAGATAAGCAAAAAATGTATGATGAGGATGGTGCCAGTATTCTGGCTATTTTAAGGCGATGGGCACTCAACTTAGTGAAGCTTCATCCAGCTAAAACAAGCCAGAATCAGAAATTTAATCGAGCTTGCTGGAGTGACGATTTCAGAGAAGAGATTATTTTCGGTACTGGTCAAAAAGTGTAATCAGCCCCTGCCGCAGTAGCGGGTAATAAGTTAAGTGCAGCAAAGACCACCATGAATCGAGATTTCAGGTCTGTTCTACGTATTATTGATCACCTTTTATTGAACGGAAGTCAGTATAAGTTAAAGGAGTTTGGTCTTGGTGCAATCACTCTGGATGATCTAACAGCTTTATTGGATAAAGTTTATTCAAATAAAGACACTAATGAAAGCCTTTATGATTGGTCGTCTAGGATATCAAAATACTTACTTGAGTTGTTATCTAAGACTGATAATGAAGACATTATTCGATTCCTTGTACGCTATCCATCTACATTAGATGTTGATCCAGATCTATTAAGTGAATGTCCCCTTGGGCTATCCGAAGATAAGATTATCTCTATTCGAGCTGCCATATTTCTAAATCAGTTAGGATACCGTAAACATGGTTCCTCCAGAAAGAATAACTTTGGCGGAGTCTGGGGGATGAATACATCAAAAGTTGCTAAAGATATATACAAAAACACTCTTTATGTAAAAACAGTGGCAAAGATAGCCTTTCCATCGCTAGAAGTTAACTTTGAAAATGAAAGCATCATGGATAGGGAATGCGAGGGAGTTAAAGTCACGACAAAAGAAAGCGATCTCCTTTCTTGGGGTAATTTACAAGAATATTGTCGAGCTTTAAATAAAATACAAGCCTTAAATACCCTCGAGTTGCCCGCGCCCCCACAAGATGAACTAGATAAATTAAATTTATATGAACCAAAAGTTCGTACTCCAAAAGGTAGATTTAAAACCGTACCTTACGATCTGGTTTTTAGAGTAATTAGGGAAGCCATTGAGTTTCACCTGAAATATGGTGATTTATTAATTGATACTTGGAATGATGTAATCAAATATGCCACACAGAAAAAAATACCTTTAACTAGCATTACTAATGATGATTTTTTGGAAATACTACCAACTAAATTAAATGAGATTGGAGTATCCCGCTTAGGTTTAACCTGTATAAGCACCGGTGAAGGCCTAAATCCCAATAGAGGTGCAAACACAGCAAGTTACTTTAATAAATTACGAAGTAATCAGGGGTTATTAGATCTAGTTCATGTTTATTATGGTGCTGTAAAAATCATCGTTGGCGTATTAGTAGCAAGACGCGATGGAGAATTGCTAGATCTAAAAGCTGGGGAGTGCTTGGATAATACTGAACAATGGCTTATTTTTGAAAAGCGTAAAACGTCTAAAATGCTTTTCGGTGCACGTAATACAGAGGCTAGACCAATTGATCCTATCGCTGTTGATATGATGCAAAACCTCATAAAATTACAAGATAAACATATCGAACTTGGTCTGCTTGATGGCTATACAAAGCTATTTTCTCCGCCACAAATAAATGCTTCAGGTAAATTCAGTACAAACCGAAGATGCTCAGATTCTTATGTTGATTTATTTTGTGATTATATTCAGACAGATACTAACGAAAATGGTGAACGATACTATCTAAGACAACACCAACTTAGACGATTTTTTGCGTTACTATTTTTTCATTCTAGCCAAATTGGGGGCATTGAGACACTTCAATGGATGCTAGGACATACAGATCCTGAACATGTATGGAATTACATCACAGAGAGCGTACAAGGCTCAGTTCTCCGAGGTGCTAAAGCACAGTATGTTGCAGAGTCTCTCGTAAAAGGCGGGAAGGAATATAGTAATTTAGCTGATTTTGTTTATAAAAAATTTAATACCACGGAATTTTCCGTTATCGACGCAGAAGAGTTAGAGGAATACATAGATGAGCTACTTAAAGAAGGCAAAGCAAGTGTAGAACCAGAATTCTTTGAAGATGAAAATGAAAGAAGAATGCGTATTATAACAAAAATAACGGGAGCTAATTAATGAATAATAAGCCAACTAATATTTCAATAAGTTATGAAGCATCAACAGAAGCTATTTATGAATTATTAAACGAAGCAATTAAAAAACCGAGCCGATTCATTAATGATCTTAATTTCAAAAGAGCACTGGCAAGCCAAAATGGAATTGCTAAATTAGAAGGCGTATGGGAATGTCAAACATACTCCATCAATAAAGGGAAGATGACACTCAATACACTAAAAAAACATACCAAAAATCTATTTGGTGAGAGATTAGAGGATGGATGGGATATTATTAATGAGCTTAGAATAGATGCAAAAGTTGCAATTGAAAGCGAGCTAAATAAAAAAAATAAACCACTAAAAAGTACCAAAACTGGTCTACAAGCGATTATCAAAGTAAACGAAGACACATTAACAAAGCAAAAAGCCGTTAATTTCATATTACTACAAGCCCTATCAGGGGCCATGCACACAATAAAAACAGTTTCAGAAACAACGAACAAAGAACTAAGAGAAGAACGCGCTATAATAGGCTTAGAAAAGCTTAGGGCAATAGTTGCACTCAACCAACCTCCATATAATAAAATAAAAACTAGCGGAACCGTTGTTAGTATAGTAAGGGGTGAAGCAGATGAATTGTAAGAAAAAAAAACTTCACACTCCATTGAAGGATTTAGTTGTATTAAAATCCAGATCTCTGGGACGAACTACAACTAAAGATGCCTCAAACCTCCCCCATATAGTTTTTCCTGATAATACTCCATGCATGATTGCAAACCTTTACATGCTTGAAATGTTAGAACGCAAAGGTAAGGGAAATCGCCTTTTGTCTCGTCGAGGTAGAAATGGAGGAACAATAGGTGATTATGCGGGTAAAGTTGCTCAGTTGATACGTTTTTGTTATTTTAGAAATATTCCATTTCAACATTTAAGTGATGGCTTATTTAGTGAATTTATTTCCGATTTAAGGAAAGAAAGAGATCCTCGTAACCCCAAACATAAAAAGAAAAACGAAGAAAGTATAAGTAGTACAGGTCGAGTTTGCTTAGATTTTTTGGACTATATCGGTAAATTTTATGGAGAAGATAACTTTGTCGGTAAAGAAGGCGTAATTCGCGCTGAACAAAAAATTAATACTCATCCAAGCAAGAAAGTTCCAACAACCTACTGGGATCATCACTCTTTTATCTATGCAGGAAAAAAGGTGACGAGGAAGCCCGTATCACAAAAAAACATTGACAAAATCTATGATGCTATTTACGAAATGGACAGTTCTAATTTTGTTGCACAAAGAAGAGATATTCAAATAAATACTCTTATAAATACAGGTGCTCGTCGAGGTGAAATAGCTGACATCACAGTTCAAGATATACAAACTGCAGCTGCGATGGATGAACCAATGCTACGTTTACTTACGTTAAAAAATGATACAGGTGAAAGAGTTATTCCTGTCAGTCGAATGTTTATAAATGACTTGCTTAAATTTATCAGAATAAGTCGAGAAAAAATAATTAAAAAAACAATAGGAAAGAACAAAGATCACGGCTGGCTCTTTATCTCTGAAAAAGACGGTCAAAAGCTTAGTCCAGAAACATTAAGTACAGAAATGTATAACATTAGAACCTTTGCAAAAATCGCAGAGCAAGTATGTAACCACATGTTCAGACATGCTTTCTGCACTAACTTATTTGTATTACTAATTGAAAGACACAAATTTGAAAACGAAGATAAATTCAGGCAACAATTAATGGGGCAGGAAACCTTTAAAGCAGAAGTTATACAGTACACCGGACACAAACTTACAGAATCATTAGACACATATATAAAACAAGCATTTGCGAGAATGTCAGGGTATCAAAAAACGATTTCATCTGCCGAAATTATACGTGCTATTCAGAGGTTTGATGACAGAAATAATATATTAATCAAAAGACTTGAAAAAGAATTAATCTGCGTGACCGAATATAGAAAAGAATTGAACATTCTCAGAAAAGGTCGGGACGAAGACATAACTCTAGCGAAAAACAAAATGGAGGAAGATCAATTTACATGAAAATAGAGCGGCATTATCTATTAAGTTGTACTAGCTCAGACTTGATCTGACAGTTACCCATTTTAAATGGTGTCTGTCAGCTTAGATTTGAGCTAAGTTTTTTTCGGCCCAAATCTGTTTTCCATCGAGTAATGTTTCAAGCGGTGTTCTTCCGCAGCACATTTTACCTTGATGAGTTCGGTTATTGTTGTAGTAATTTATCCATTCGTCTAGATCTTTTTGCAACGTAAGCGGTAAATGAAGCAGTGAAGCGTTAATCGATATTGCTTAGATCAACATTCCACGGCATTAAATCGGTCAAATCGTCGGTAGGTAGACGCTTGGGCAACTCGGTAAACAAGTGCCTGAAGTAATAATATGGACTGATATCGTTCGCGCGACAGGTCATCACTAAACTGTATAAGTTCGCACTGGCATGCGCGCCGTTGACTGACGTTGAGAACATCCAGTTTTTGCGCCCCGTTGTAAACGGGCGAATATCTCGTTCGGTGACATTATTGTCGATGCTAATATCGCCATCATCAAGATAAGTTAATAATTTCGGCCATTGGTTTAGGGCGTAAGTAATGGCTTTACCTAGATATCCTTTGGGAAGTACCGAAGTCAAGAAGTTGATGTAATATACTCAATTTACAGCAAAATGATAATAATCAGAAAGTGCTCGGGTATCAATATATGCACCAATCTTATCTGCACCTAGTGGACTGGAAAGGGCAATCAACTTTATCCTCAAGCTCTCTTTTGGACAAAAGTTTGTTAGAACTGAGGCTCTAAAAGTAACTACTGGGATTAGAAAATGTATGGTAATCAAATAAAGTTTATACTGACCCAAAATGCAATAAAGCGGTTCAAATGGACGGTTCATGAGTAACGAAATAAGCAAATATCAGTGAAAAATAGAGATTTCAGGCAACAGTATCCCACCCCATGCAGTTTCAGCGGCCTAAGCAGTCATTGATGCACTTAGATGTTGAATTCGAGATTTAAGTCAGCCCGCTTTTAAGTGCTGGCAACAACTGGCGAAGTGTCGTCGGCGTTTTTCTAGATGCTCACAATAGTGGGTAAGTTCTTGAAGTGTGCCGACTGGGCCGTGAAATAGCTTACCGAACTCGGTGGTGAGTTTGAGCCAGTTATCTTGAGGGATATTCAATCTTGTGAGTAACTTAGCGCTATATGTGCTAATAGCGCCACGCTTATCGTTGCGAATAATGCGTCCCGTATCATCAACCAATCCAAGATAATCTTGCAGCGAAAATGCGATGCCCTTGGGTTGGTCTTTACGATCATTACCAATGAAAGGCAGTAGGCTCTGTGGTTGCTCACCTTTCAGCGCAGCCCTAATTCGTAGTTGAATACTGGTATGGTCTGATTGCTCTGGCGTGTCTGCCATATTTGCCCGAATGGGATTGAGGTCGACATAAGCCATGCAGGCTAATACTGCCGCCTCATCGAGCAGTGCTTGCGATTTAAAACGTCCCTCCCAGAAGCGGCCAGTGCAGTTATCTTCTTGATTTGCTTGCCTTGCTATCGGTTCGTTCAATGCCCGCATGAACCAAGAAATATCGCTTAATCGGCTGCGATATAAAGCAACTGTGTGACTAAGCTGCAACTGTTCATAATCTTCAAGCGTTTCACCATGAGCAAACTTTTGGCTTGTATCAGTACCCTTAAATAACTGATGCCAATGACTTATTACCTCGGCATCAGACCAACTGTTGGCTTGATATATGTCGATACTGAGCACAACATGCAGATGATTACTCATCACTGCATAGGCCGCAACATCAATAGCGAAAACCTCCGCAAATTTAAGCAGCTGAGCATCTACCCAAGCACGTCTGTGGTCGTAGTTTTTACCAGAAAACTTGTCATCGCCGCAGAGAAAAGCACGGCGAATAACGCGACTACAACAATGGTAACAGGGGGTGTCTTCTAGGCTAATTTGGCTTCTACGAGGGCGCGGCATCATAACCTCCTTGTTAATGTCTGTTCAGATTTTAAGCTTAGTTTAAAATCTGGAGACTCTCCAGTAACATGGATGGCACCTTATTCTTTTGCTCAGTCCAACCAGTGCTAGCCCGAATAGGCCAAGGATAAGGTAAACCTAATCCGCATAGGTGTTTTACAATTAAAGGCGCAATGGTACGGATTTCATTAGGGGCGCAGTGCTTACTGTTAAGCCCGTATATACCGGTGATCATTGAAGGTGCTTGATTTTATTTCAAATCAGGATCATGCTACACCTCATGAAAATATACCTCACCGATGACCAGAAGAAACAGCTCGAAACCCAGCATGCTCAAGCGCGCGATG
>NZ_BMII01000025.1 GCF_014641855.1 Shewanella inventionis | reverse complement strand
GGAAACAACCAGGAATAACGAGAAGGCTAGTATTAATTGGATGTTTGATGTAGATAACGCCCGGTCGAAACTCAACCGAGCTTATAAGTTTTTAAACAGTCAGAATTAAATGGAATTAGTACTAGTATTGATGATTTTTAGCCACTGCGTATGCCACATATCAGAAGCAAAACTCATACTTAGGTTTTGTCTGTACCGCATGGCGGTTAAACGTTATGTTTGTGCAGGTTGCTGCTCAAACATTACGTAGATTTTTTTACAATGTTCAATCACTTCCCACGTGCCAATAAAGCCCACGGGTATAACAAATTTATCGCCAGCTTTAACCGTTAAACTCTTGCCCTGGCTGTCGGTGATCATGCTGCTACCTTCGAGTATGTCGCAATATTCATATTCGCTGTAATTTACATTCCAACTGCCAGCTTCGCTTTGCCATATCCCAACATTAAATTGTTTGCAGGGACTTTCGAAATGATTTTGTACCGACTGAAGTGGGTTACCTGTGATATGTTTTTCATCGGCTAAGTAATACGACTCAACCTCGGTAGATTGGCCACTAAATAGGGTGATATCGCTGATGTATTTATTCATGATGCTCACTTACTTCATGGTCGGCATAATAAAGGCCGATGGTTCGTTACTGTCGATTTTCGCTTGTGGCCAACGGGCGGTAATGGCTTTACGCTTAGTATAAAAACGCACGCCATCAGGCCCATGCATGTGTAGCGGCCCAAATAGTGAACGTTTCCAGCCGCCAAAGCTATGAAAGGCCATTGGCACAGGGATTGGCACGTTTACCCCAACCATACCGACTTCAACATGATGGCAAAAATGCCGTGCAACCTGACCACTTTGAGTGAAAATGGCCGTGCCATTACCAAACTCGTGCTGATTAATGAGTGCTAATGCGTCGGCATAATTGTCTACTCGCACAATGGCCAGCACAGGGCCAAAAATTTCTTGCTGGTAAATGCTCATTTGCGGGGTGACATGGTCAAATAAGCAGGCTCCTAAAAAGTAACCTTGCTGATGGTCGTTAATGCTAATATCGCGCCCATCGACCAGCAATGTTGCCCCTTCATTAATACCGGCTTCAACGTAGCGGCGAACTTTGGCTAAATGCTGCGCTGAAATTAGTGGCCCCATGTCCATTTCTGGTGTGATGCCACTTCCCACTTTTAAGGCGCTAATTTGCGGTAATAATTTATCGACCAGTTTGTCACCCATATCACCCACCGCCAGCACGACAGAAATGGCCATACAACGTTCACCCGCACTACCATATGCTGCACCCATTAGTGCATTAACAGCTTGATCTAAATCAGCATCGGGCATTAATAACATGTGATTTTTTGCTCCGCCCAATGCTTGCACTCGTTTACCGTGAGCAGATGCCGTGGTGTAGATGTATTCGGCAATTGGGGTAGAGCCTACAAAACTCACGGCTTTAATATCTGGGTGAGTGAGCAGGGCATCGACCGCTTCTTTATCGCCGTTGACGACATTAAACACTCCATCAGGTAAACCTGCCTGTTTGAGTAATTCAGCAATAAACATGACTGAGCTAGGGTCTTTTTCAGACGGTTTCATAATAAAGGTGTTGCCGCAGGCGATAGCAATCGGGAACATCCACATAGGTACCATTACCGGGAAATTAAATGGCGCAATACCGGCCACAACACCTAATGCTTGATTAACCGACCATGCGTCAACGCCGCCACCGACTTGTTGGGTGTGTTCGCCTTTTAATAAGTGCGGAATACCACAGGCAAATTCAACCACTTCAAGCCCGCGGGTAATTTCGCCTTTGGCGTCATCAAGCACTTTGCCATGCTCTAGGGTAATCAGTTCTGCTAACTTATCGACATGCTGCTCAACTAACGCTTTAAAGTTAAATAACACTCTAGCGCGATTAAGCGGGGTAACTTGTGACCAACTGTCAAACGCGGTTTTAGCAACAGCAATAGCAGCGGCTACTTCTGCCTGACTTGCTAGCGACACCTGGCCGCGAGCCTCCCCTGTTGCTGGGTCGTAAATCGTTTGCGTGCGCTGACTAGCTTGGGTGCATTGCCCATTAACATAATGGCTGATGGTAAGCATGAACTCTGTCCTTATCGGTATTTAATGGCTTATCCGGCTGCGATGATGGCGTCGGCAAGTTGATTGACCATGTCATCTATGTGTGATTTTTCGACAATTAATGGCGGCGATAGGGCAATGATATCTGCCGTTGCGCGCACTAGCGCGCCATTTCTAAAGCAATGGTCGAATATGGCGTAGCCCCGTTTACCCACGCCTTTATCACTTGGGGCAAATTGAATACCGGCAACCAGGCCTGTGTTGCGAATATCAATCACATTGGGCAAGCCTTTGAGGCTATGTACTGCCTGCTCAAAGTAAGCTTCGAGGCTTTTTGCGCGTTCAAACAGCTTTTCGTTTTCATAAATAGACAAGGTGGCTAGTGCTGATGCTGCGGCAACGGGGTGGCCGGAATACGTGTAACCATGAAAAAACTCAATTAACTCGTCTGGGCCTGCCATGCAGGTGTCGTGAATGGCATTGCTGACAAACACTGCGCCCATTGGGATCGCGCCATTGTTTATGGCTTTGGCGGTGGTGATAATGTCTGGCGTGACTTGCCAGCGCTCACTGGCAAAAGCGGCTCCCACACGGCCAAAGCCGGTAATGACTTCATCAAATATTAATAAAATACCGTGCTTTTGGGTGATTTCGCGCAGGCGTTTAAGGTATCCCTGTGGAGGTAAAATAACCCCGGCAGAACCAGACATGGGTTCAACGATGACGGCGGCAATGTTTTCAGCGCCGTGTAAGGTAATGAGCTGCTCAAGCACGTCGGCCTTATCTAAACCGTGCGGCGGGAGGCCATGGCTAAAGGCGTTGTTGGCAATGTCGAGGGTATGAGGTAGGTGATCTACACCGGGCAGAAGTTGCTGGCTAAAGGTTTTACGGTTATTACTGATACCACCAACAGAAATTCCGCCAAAACCAACACCGTGGTAGCCTAACTCGCGGCCAATAAAGCGTGTTCGGCTTGCTTGACCATTGGCTCGATGATAACAAAGTGCCATTTTGAGGGCCGTATCAACAGACTCTGATCCAGAATTGGTAAAAAACACATGGTCCAGGCCATCAGGGCTCATTTCACTGAGTTTATGTGCGAGTTCAAACGCCAATGGATGACCCATTTGAAAGGAAGGTGCATAGTCCATCTGGATTATTTGCTTACTGACCGCCTCAGAGATTTCTGCTCTACCGTGCCCGGCATTACAACACCATAATCCTGCTGTTGCATCGAGCACTTTATTGCCGTCAATGTCGGTGTAATACATTCCCTGGGCCGACACTAACAAGCGTGGATTTGCTTTAAATTGTTTGTTTGCGGTAAATGGCATCCAAAAATGGGCCATGTTAGGTCTTATTTGCGATGGTTCGCCGGTTCCATTTTGCTGATATTCGCTCATATTTTGACTCTAAATTGGTAGCTACAATGGTTTATTCACCGCATACTGGTTAAATAATGAGTGATGAATATTTGCTATGCTATGTCAAAAATAATGAACGTAAAAGTGTTTTGTGCATTTATTTAAACTAAATAGGGCGATTGTGTAAAATATATTGAAAATCTCTTGCTGTTAAGCATAATCAGATGACAATATTCAGTAAGGTGTTGTGCGCAATAGCGCTATTTAATACCAATCAGGATAAATAAGTGATCAGAGATTGCTGATTGGTATAACTCGGCACTGCATTCTTGTTTAGCATCACATGGCGCGGTGCTTATCAATCTATATATTATTTCGAGGTCACAATGAGTACTCCAACAAGTCGTAGCGATTGGGAAGCACTGGCAGCCAGCTTACAAATTAATGGTAATGCCTTTATTAATGGTCAATATCAATCTGCTGCGTCTGGCGAAACGTTTGATTGCATTAGCCCAATTGATGGTAGATTGCTGGCCAAAGTGGCCAGTTGTGATTTAGAAGACGCCAATCTAGCTGTTGCCAAAGCTCGCGAGGTATTTGAAGCCGGTACCTGGGCAAATTTACCGCCGGTTAAGCGTAAGCAAGTCATGATAAAATTTGCTGATTTACTCGAAGCCAATGCCGACGAACTCGCACTACTTGAAACCCTAGACATGGGTAAACCCATTCAGCATTCAAAAGGCGTTGATGTTGTGGGCGCGGCGCGGGCCATTCGTTGGTCTGGTGAAGCAATCGACAAAGTTTACGATGAAATAGCCCCTACTGCACATAACGAGATTGGCATGATCACCCGCGAAGCCGTGGGAGTGGTTGCTGCGATTGTTCCATGGAATTTTCCCATGATTATGGCATGTTGGAAGTTAGGCCCATCACTGGCAACCGGTAACAGTGTTATTTTAAAGCCATCAGAAAAGTCGCCATTAACGGCCATTCGTATGGCTCAGTTAGCCCTAGAGGCGGGGATCCCAGCAGGCGTATTAAATGTGTTACCCGGTTTTGGTCATACCGTGGGTAAAGCATTAGCCTTACACATGGACGTAGATACCTTAGTGTTTACTGGATCAACTAAAATTGCAAAACAATTAATGATTTACGCTGGCGAGTCGAACATGAAGCGCGTGTGGTTAGAGGCTGGTGGCAAGAGCCCCAATATAGTGTTTAACGATGCGCCAGATTTAAAAGCCGCCGCAGAAGCTGCCGCAGTGGCCATTGCGTTTAACCAGGGTGAAGTTTGTACCGCAGGCTCTAGATTATTAGTGGAGTCGGGCGTTAAAGACGAGTTAATTAAACTGATTATTGACGAATTAAAAGGCTGGCAACCCGGACATCCGCTCGACCCCAAAACCACGTGTGGCGCGATGGTTGATCAGCAACAGTTAACTAATGTACTTAATTACATTAAAGCCGGTAGTGAGCAAGGTGCTACTTTGGTTGATGGCGGTAAGCAGGTGATGTCTGACACCGGCGGTATGTATGTACAGCCAACCATTTTTAGTAATGTTAAAAATGACATGCGCATTGCCTGCGAAGAGATTTTTGGCCCCGTATTATCGGTTATTGAATTTGATGGCATGGACGAAGCAATTAAGATTGCCAACGACACCATTTACGGTTTAGCCGCAGGGGTGTGGACATCAAATTTAAGTAAGGCGCATAAAACCGCTAAGGCGTTACGTAGTGGTATGGTGTGGATTAACCATTACGATGGCGGCGACATGACAGCACCATTCGGAGGTTATAAGCAGTCGGGTAATGGCCGTGATAAGTCATTACATGCCTTTGACAAATACACCGAAATCAAAGCGACCTGGATTGCTTTATAGTCATCATTCTGCCTGTGATGTAAACAAAGCCCTTTAGCAATAAAGGGCTTTTTTATTAAGTAAAATTAACGCCTCTTTTTGTTGTATTCGCGTAGACTCAAATTTCGATCCTTATCTAAAACTTCAACCGTTATGCATGGATGATGCGACATGACCCATACTCAATTTTCTCGATTATCACTCGCGGTAGCAGTGATTTTTTTCTGTTTTATCATTTGGATCATTTATTTAGCCAACACTGGTGGCCACAGTATGTTTTTTGATTTAATCCGCCACATTCCATATGGCGATAAACTGGGCCATATGCTGTTATTTGGACTGTTAACTTTTGTGGCCAATTTAGCGTTACAGAGTCGACACTTTACGCTTGGACGTATTCCGCTTTATTACGGTGCTGTGCTAGTGTCAATATTTGTTCTGTTTGAAGAGATTAGTCAGGGCTTTATTCCATCAAGAACGTTAGACATCATCGACTTAGCTGCCGATGCAGTTGGGATTATTTTATTTAGTTATTTAAGTGGCTTAACTCAAGGTATCCTCGACAAAAAGCGAGGTGTTGCTGCCTGAGTTAGGGTTAATTGGGTTGAGTTTTTATCGTAATTAATAGAGAGGTTTAATGTGAATTCTCCTTTAGTGACCACAGATTGGCTGGCGTTACATCTTGAAGATCCCGATCTCGTTATACTCGATGCCAGCATGGAAGTTGTATTAGGTAAAGAGCCCCTTGTTTATGATGAGCTATACGTTATACCTGGTGCAATATCATGCCAACTGGATAAGCTTTTTTTCGAGCATCACTCACCGCAAACCCATGCCATGCCAACGCCTGAACAATTTACCGAGGCGGCTAAAACATTGGGTATTACTCATAACAGCACAGTGGTGATTTACGATGATCAGGGGATCTATTCTGCCCCTCGCGCCTGGTGGACGTTTAAAGCCATGGGATTTGAAAAAGTGTTTGTGCTTGATGGCGGGTTGCCGCAGTGGCGCGCTGAAGGTAAAGACACGGTTCGCCAATTTGCCAGCCCAACTCAGGCTGGCGATATAAAAGGGCGTTTATTGCAACATAAAGTATGCGACACCGAATTTGTATTAACTCACCTTGGCCACGCTAATGTGGATATTATTGATGCTCGCGCAGCAGGGCGTTTTAATGGCACATCACCTGAGCCGCGTGTTGGTATGCGCAGTGGGCATATTCCTGGCTCGTTAAACTTACCGTTTGCCCAGGTGCTAAGCGGCTTTAAAATGAAGTCGACTAAAGAGCTACACACCATTTTTGCCAACCTTGATACCAGCAATAATGCCCAACGGGTGTTTAGTTGTGGCTCTGGTATCACTGCATGTATTTTGATTTTAGCCTCCTATGTTGCAGGCCATCACCAAGCCGCATTATACGATGGTTCATGGGCGGTATGGGGCGGTGATGCCACGCTGCCAATCGAGTAAGTATTTGTAAATAGTGTTGAGTGCAAAGAGGGCGCTTTTGGCTTGTTATCTCCCTCTTTGCAAAACCTCGCTGGTATAAACCAAGGTTAGCCACATCTGCTTAATATCATCTTGGCTATTTGTGGTGGTATTAATGCTGTATCGCCTGTTTTAGCCTACCCATTTTGGCACACAACTATTTAGTGTAAGCCGCCTTAAATGATATGATATGCAACTGTATTTTTAAAACGCTAAGCGACTTCTAGTAGGATGCGTTAATGTGGCTTAGACCCGCGTGGTAAATGCGGAAATTCGATTGATTCATTTGATTAATGTTTGGTGTATTTCAATTTTTGCGCCCACGCAGTGGCGCACACCTTTATAGTTTTAAGCATTACTGGAGACAAAATTCATGACAAACGTGACTATGCAAGCCACGCAGTTAACCACTAAGCCTGTACAGGATGGTTTTAGCATGCCAGCCGAGTGGGCTGCGCAACAAGCTGTGTGGATGCTTTGGCCATATCGCCCTGATAACTGGCGCTCTGCAGGCGCTTATGCTCAGGCAACATTTGCCAAAGTAGCCGATGCGATAGGCGCAGTGACTCCCGTATTCATGGGGGTGCCTAAGGCATTTTTAGCAGAGGCTAAAACAGTCATGCCTGCTCACGTTACCCTAGTCGAAATAGACAGTAACGATTGTTGGGCCCGCGATACAGGCCCAACCGTTGTCGTTAATGACAAAGGTGAATGTCGTGGAATCGATTGGGGTTTTAATGCCTGGGGCGGCCATAACGGCGGCTTATATTTTCCTTGGGATAAAGACGAACTCGTTGCGCAGCAAATGATAAAGCAGCATGGTTTTGAGCGCTATCAAGCGCCGCTGATCCTTGAAGGTGGCTCTATTCATGTTGATGGTGAAGGCACCTGCATGACCACTGCTGAGTGTTTACTTAACAGTAACCGCAACCCAGATTTGAGCCGTGAGCAGATAGAAGCATTATTGTCTGACTATTTAAATGTAAAGCAATTTATCTGGTTACCCGATGGCGTATACATGGATGAAACCGACGGACACATCGATAATATGTGTTGTTTTGCTCGCCCAGGTGAAGTGATTTTACATTGGACCGATGATCAAAACGATCCGCAATATCCTCGTTCAAAAGCTGCGCTCGATATTTTGCAAAACACTGTCGATGCACAAGGCCGTAAGCTGAAAATTCATTTATTGCCACAACCAGGCCCTTTGTATTGCACAGAAGAAGAAGCACAAGGGGTTGAACAGGGTACTGGTGTACCGCGTATGGCAGGTGAGCGTTTAGCTGGTTCATATGCGAACTTTTTAATTACCAATAATCGTATTGTGTTCCCGCTACTTGACCCTGCAACTGACGATATTGCGGCACAAAAATTACAAGAGATTTTCCCTGAGTATGACATTGTTGGTGTGCCTGCCCGTGAGATTTTATTAGGTGGCGGTAATATCCATTGTATTACTCAACAAATCCCCTCTGGAAAATAAGTAAACCCAAGGAGAACGCAATGACCCATTATGTCACTGTTGTTTCATCACAATTGGCTTTCAAGGAGAGGTCGTAACATGTTTGAAGTCACTGAGGTTTCTATTGCCGAGTTGCGTGCAGCCCTCGAATCTGGCCGCACCACGGCGGTTGAGTTGGTGAAGTCTTATTTTGCCCGGGCAGATGCATATGACGGCCCAGCAACAGAAACCAAGCTCAATGCGCTGGTGGTTCGTAATCCTGATGCGCTCAAGGAAGCAGAAGAATCTGACGCCCGCCGTGCGCGTGGTGAACCCCTTAGCCCGCTTGATGGTATTCCTTACACGGCTAAAGACAGCTACTTAGTTAAAGGGTTGACTGCAGCATCTGGCAGCCCAGCATTTAAAGACTTGCTTGCTCAATACGATGCTTTTGCCGTTGAGCGTTTGCGCGGAGCGGGTGCGATTTGTTTAGGTAAAACTAACATGCCGCCTATGGCAAATGGTGGCATGCAGCGTGGTCATTACGGCCGCGCCGAAAGCCCATACAATGCTAATTATCTTACCGCTCCTTTTGCTTCAGGCTCATCTAACGGTGCCGGCACAGGGACTGCGGCGAGTTATTCTGCGTTTGGTTTAGCAGAAGAGACATGGTCAAGCGGTCGTGGGCCTGCATCAAACAATGGTCTATGTGCCTACACCCCATCTCGAGGGGTTATTTCAGTACGCGGTAATTGGCCATTAACCCCTACTATGGACGTTGTAGTGCCTTACACTCGTACTATGGCTGACATGCTTGAAGTGCTCGATGTTATTGTGGCAGACGACCCTATCACTCGCGGCGATCTATGGCGTCTGCAACCTTGGGTTGAGATCCCTAAAGCATCAGCTGTGCGCCCGTCATCTTATTTAGACCTTGCCGCCGGTGCCGACTCGCTCAAAGGCAAGCGCTTTGGTGTGCCGCGTATGTACATTAATAAAGATGAGTTGGCTGGCACGAGTGAAAATCCGGGTATTGGTGGCCCAACTGGCCAACGTATTCATACTCGTGCTTCGGTTATCGACTTATGGGAAGCTGCCCGCAAGGCGCTTGAGTCGGCTGGCGCAGAGGTCATTGAAGTCGATTTTCCGTTAGTGTCTAACTGCGAAGGCGATCGCCCTGGCGCTCCGACGGTATTTAACCGCGGCATTGTGTCTCCAGAGTTTCTTGAAGATGAGCTTTGGGCATTATCTGGTTGGGCTTTTGATGAGTTTTTGCGAGCCAACAATGACCCTAAACTGAACAAATTAGCTGATGTAAACGGCCATTTGATATTTCCACATGATCTAGGCACTTTGCCAAACCGTGAGGGCGACCTTGCAGCAGGCATGGATGAGTACGTCAACATGGCCAAAAGAGGGCTTAAGTCGTATAACCAAATCGACAGTGTACCCGATGGTCTGCGCGGCTTAGAAAAAACCCGTAAGCTCGATTTAGAAGACTGGATGGACGAACTGAAGCTTGATGCCGTGTTATTTCCAACAGTGGCCGATGTAGGGCCAGCCGATGCGCATGTTAATCCTGCATCTGCTGACATCGCCTGGAGCAACGGTATCTGGGTGGCTAACGGTAACCTTGCTATCCGTCATTTAGGCGTACCCACGGTAACCGTGCCAATGGGGATTATGGCCGATATTGGCATGCCTGTTGGGTTAACCTTTGCAGGCCGAGCCTATGACGACAATAACTTACTCAAGTTTGCCGGTGCATTTGAGGCTACGGGTAACAAACGTGTTATACCGCCACGCACACCCGTGCTAGGTCATCAGCGTTAAATTTAAGTGCTTTGCACAATAGCAAAACGGGATTAGCTTGCATGAGTTAATCCCGTTTTTTAACATTAGCACTTGGTTGTTTTAAGATATTGAAATTTAGATTTTTAAAATTGGCCTAGAGCGTAAATTGCACGCAATGACTAAATCTCTACTACGTACTTCCCCGATAATGTTAAAATCTTCGCATCAGAATTACCGAGAAACTCAATGTTTATCCATCATGTTAACGGCATCGACTGGCTAGAGGGTCGAACACCCAAGCAAAAAAGTGAACTGCTATTTGATAGTATGGATGATTTCATTTTATATATGGATGACAATGAAGATCTGAATGCAAAACTGAAAGACCAACGAATTAAAATGATGTTTGTGCTGGGCGTGTCTACTATAGCTGCATTGATTCTCTTTCATAAGACAAAAGCAAAAGAGAATGTAAGTGAGTGAGTCTAACAAGCTCGTGCAATCTGATCTCCGGCCACAGCCACCTTTTGTGAAAAAAGCCGCACAAAAGGCGCCAGTAGCCTCCGGCAGTTGACGCGGGCGTTAGCTACTTTGATGTCAATAATTAGTAAGGTGCCGTGAATGAGAATATTGGTAACAGGCTCTGCGGGTAGAGTAGGGCGTGCAATCTATATTAAATTAATGCGAACACATGACGTAGTCGGCATTGATAAAACGCCGTGCTCAACAGCTGATTACATTGGTGATATTCGTGATAGTGCTCTGATTGGTGGGGCTCTTGAAAATATTGATGTGATCATTCATACCGCCGCTCTTCATGCTCCTCATGTTGGCTTAGTGCCTGATTCAGAGTTTCAATCAATCAACGTAGACGCAACTGAGAAACTGGCTTTGGCTGGCGTAAAAGCAGGTATTAAGCACTTTATTTTTACCAGTACAACTGCGTTGTACGGTTATGCTTCGACGCCTAAAGGTATTGCTGGTTGGGTTAATGAACAAGTTACTCCGCAACCCAAGTCGATTTATCATAAAAGTAAAATTGCTGCTGAAACTAAGCTAGAAGAAATTTCAAAGCTGTTTCAGCTTCCAGTGACTGTGCTGCAAATGTCGAGGTGCTTTCCTGAGCCTGCGGATTTAATGGCAGTATTTCGTCTGACTCGTGGTATTGATGCTCGTGATGTAGCAAATGCTCATTTATGTGCTGCGGAAAAACGCTTAAGTGGTTTTAATCGTTTTATAATCTCAGGTAGAACACCTTTTCATCTTTCTGATTGCCAAGCTCTATATACTGAAGCTGGATCTGTCATCAAACGTAAGTGCCCTGAAATCGCCTTAGCATTTAGACAAAGAAATTGGCAATTACCTCAAAGCTTAGACCGTGTGTATGATTCATCGTCCGCACATGACAAATTAGGTTGGTCACCCATACATGGTTTTGAAAGCGTTTTGGAAATGCTAGATACCGAAACAGCAGAAGTATTACCAATGTTGAAACCACGCAAACAAAGCAATTAAGTCGGATTCAATGTGCGTGCCGACTCGCTTACGCTCAAACATCGCACGTGTATGTCAGCGCTGTTTGGGGCGTTATATTTCAGAGAGCGCGGTTAACATCCATACTTTTGTGTAATATTCTTACAATTAAAATTTGGTTTGTTTTATGTTCTTTATAATAAATTATGTGACTACCCTGAGGCTGTTTTCGATAACCTTCACTTATATAGTCACAATTAACTCCCAGCATAGGTTCATCGGCTAATTGATGGAAAGTATTATCTAACAGTTTTAAATAATCATTTCGCTGTGCTGTTCCCCAAGTTAACTGAGTATACTTGGCTACTTTTATTAAATCGCTTTTAGCTTTACCTGATAATTCGAATTTCGACATTAGTGGCTATCTTGGTCCAGCTCTGAAATCAAAGAATCATACGAGTAATCTGTAACGCCACTGTTTTCACCTTCAGTTAGCATATTGCGTAAATTCATTATCTTTGTTTCTTGATCTTCTAAAACTCGTAAACCAGCACGCACAACTTCACTTGCTGAGCCATAACGACCTGATTTAAGTTGCTGATTTATAAATTGATCAAAATGTTCGCCTAATGTTACGCTTGTATTCTTAGCCATAATGTAAAACCTTTGCAGTACCAATATATATTGGATTATGGTACTAAAAATATAACAAGGCAATTAAACGGACAAAAAACAGTCGGCTTTTTGCTGCGTCGTCGTTTCCTTTAGCCAGCAATTACTCACCGCTTAAGGCACCGATGAAATATAGGACGAATGATCAATGAGTAAAAAATTAACTGGAGAATGCCTTTGCGGAGCAGTAAAGTTTTCTGTTGAGAATCACTTTAAAGCGTTCTATCAATGCCATTGCAAACAATGTCAGAAACTAACTGGCTCAGCCTTTGCTTCAAACATCTTCACTGAACCTGATAATATTCAGTGGTTGGCGGGTAAAGAGAAAGTGACTGAATATGAACATGAGACAAGGGAATTTTCAAAGTCCTTTTGCAGTGTGTGTGGCTCAGCTGTACCTTTTATAAATAAAACAAAAACCTCATTAATTGTGCCAGCAGGTTCTCTTAATGAGTTGCCAACTATGGCACCACAGGCCAACATATTTACCTCTGAAGAGGCATGTTGGTTAAAATCGGGATTTAAGGCTGAGAGCTTCAGTGGCTTTCCCAAGTAACACTTTAACAAGGCTGTCAAAAGGGCTTTTTTGCATACATTTCGTTTAGGATGGCTTCGCCACTTTCCCCCAAACTAGGTTCCACAAAAACACCTATTACAGATCCGTTGAGACTGTAGAAATTCTCTTGTTATTGAAAAATAGCTATTTTTAGGATTCCAAAGGCATTACCTAGTGCTTTTAATAACCAGTTGGGTTGGGTGGCCATATTTTGCTCGGCTTAAAAGCCTTACCGTGACGACGTTAGAGTTGAGACGACAAGAAGTTAGTTTTCAAGCTTTTGCCCATAAATGCGTCAAATCTTTAAATAACAAACAAGGTTGTATCGAAGACAACCATACGGAGGATGCAATCGCGGCTATGACCTTCGAAAACATGGATGTTTTCGTAGAGCGCCCATGGATGGGTTTACCGCGTGTCATAGAAGTGATTTCATTTGAGTATCGATACCTAGTGGTAAAGCAAACACCTGGATCCCGGCTCAAAAGCATTGCCGGGACGACGCCGTATTTGGCCGTTCAGGGTGGAATTGCAGCCTGAAGTGTTAGTGGCCGAAAACCATAAAAAGTAAAACACCTGGATCCCGGCTCAAGAGCATTACCGGGACGACGTGAGAGTTGGATGATGTGAAAGTGGCAAAGAAGCTTTGTCCATAAATGCGTTAGATTTTTCAGTAACAAACAAGGTTGCATCGAAGATAACCATACGGCGGATGTAATCGCGGCTATGACCTTCGAAAACATGGATGTTTTCGTAGAGCGCCCATGGATGGGTTTACCGCGTGTTATAGAAGTGATTTCATTTGTGTATCGATACCTAAAACCTTAGTTTCTTTGAGTTAAATGTTATAAAACATCCCTATCCAGAAATGCGTGAAGTCTTTAAATAACAAACAAGGTTGCATCGAAGATACCCATACGGCGGATGTAATCGCGGCTATGACCTTCGAAAACATGGATGTTTTCGTAGAGCGCCCATGGATGGGTTTACCGCGTGTCATAGAAGTGATTTCATTGAGTATCGATACCTAGTGGTAAAACAAACACCTGGATCCCGGCTCAAGAGCATTGCCGGGACGACGCCGTATTTGGCCGTGCAGGGTGGAATTGCAGCCTGAAGTGTTAGTGGCCGAAAACCATAAAAAGTAAAACACCTGGGTCCCGGCTCAAGAGCATTACCGTGACGACGTTAGAGTTGGATGATGTGAAAGTAGCAAATAAGCTTTGTCCATAAATACGTCAAATTTTTCAGAACAAACAAGGTTGCATCGTAGACAACCATACGGCGGATGTAATCGCGGCTATGACCTTCGAAAACATGGATGTTTTCGCAGAGCGCCCAGGGATGGGTTTACCGCGTGTCATAGAAGTGATTTCATTTGAGTATTGATACCTAGTGGTAAAACAAACACCTGGATCCCGGCTCAAGAGCATTGCCGGGACGACGCCGTATTTGGCCGTTCAGGGTGGAATTGCAGCCTGAAGTGTTAGTGGCCGAAAACCATAAAAAGTAAAACACCTGGGTCCCGGCTCAAGAGCATTAACGTGACGACGTTAGAGTTGGATGATGTGAAAGTAGCAAATAAGCTTTGTCCATAAATGCGTTAGAAGCTTCAGCTTGAAATGCCAAAATTCAACTCTGAACTTGAGGCCGTTGAAGAAAATGACGTGAGTCCAGACATGGATGTCTGGCTAGCTTTGGAGGGGAAGGGACGCCCCATCTGAAGCGTTAGCATTTACGAATAAGGCTGAAGAACACTCAGACGAAGTTAAAAGCTGGATCTGACCACGTCGCGAAATTATCGCAGCTATTGTTTGGTAACAAGAATGATAATTTTGATGTGGCGGCTGGGCCAATTCTTTTATAAAGAGTAAAGAGGGAACAGCCGTTGGTTTCCTCTTGGTCTGGTGTGGGCGAAGCGCCACGACGTTAGTGGCCGCAGGCCATTACAAACAGCTCAATTTAGTCTGAGTTAGGTAGCTTCTAAAATAGCGTCCTGCTTTCGTTGGCTGCTCTTGCTCAGGTGTGGGCTAAGCGCCACAATGTTAGTGGCCGTAGGCCATAAAAAAGATGCAAAGGTTGACCCTTTGCCAGCCGGCAGCAAATCCAACTACTCTAGAGTAAATCTTTCATTCTGTGATACAACATACCTGCTGCGAGCATCGGTGATCTTAGCATTGGGCCGCCTGGAAAGGTGATGTGTTTAATGTCGTTAAACACATCGATACGTTGTGACTGTTGACTAATGGCTTCGGCAATTAATCTTGCAGCCATGTGGGTGGCATTAACGCCGTGGCCAGCATAGGCCTGGGCAAAGTAGATGTTAGCCGCGTCAGGTAAACGGCCTATTTGTGGCATGCGGTTAGCTCCAATACCCATCATGCCGCCCCACTCATAATCAATTTTAACGCCTTTAAGTTGTGGAAATACCTTTTCAAGATTGGGCCTTAAAGCTGCTTCAATATTTTTTGGGTCTTTGCCTGAATAGGTGCATAAACCGCCAAATAATAATCGGCGATCTGCTGATAAATGAAAATAATCTAACGCTACCCGCATGTCTGCAAATGCCATATTTTGCGGAATAATACTGGCACATTGCTGTGATGTTAAAGGCTCAGTAGCCAGTAAATACGTGCCTGTGGGTAATACTTTACCGCCAAGGTAAGGGCTTAACGTATTGCCGATATAACCGTTGCCAGCAATGACTAAGTAGTCACAGGTTACCTGACCTTGCGCTGTTATCACTTTGGGTTTATCACCTTTAATGATTTTTTCAGCGGCGCTGTACTCAAATAATTGCGCGCCTAACTCTCGTGCGACTCGTGCCTCGCCTAAAGCTAAATTTAGCGGGTGCAAATGGCCACTGCCCATGTCGACAAGCGCGCCTTGGTAAAAGTCGGAGCCAATGACCTCACCAATTTGGTTGCGATTTAGCAGTTTAATTGGTTTTTGATAACCTTGGTTTTTAAGATCTTGATATTCTTCGGCTAAATCATCCATGTGCCTGGGTTTTACTGCAAGGTCGCAATAGCCCATGTGCAGATCGCAATCGATGCTGTGCTCGTTAATGCGATCAATCACAATTTCAACAGCCTCAAACCCCATTTGTTGAATTGATTTTACGCCTTGTTCACCAATTTCGTTTTTAAATTGGCTTGCATCATGACCTATTCCGCGGATGAGTTCACCGCCATTGCGGCCGGAGGCACCCCAACCAATCCGTTTTGCTTCTAATAACGCGACGCTATAGCCGCGTTGTCTTAGCTCAATGGCGGTGTTGATACCACTAAATCCTCCGCCAATAATGCACACATCGACGTTGATGTTTTCTGTTAATTTGGGGTATTCAAATAGATTGTTAGCCGTCGCTACATAAAAGGAGTCTGGATAGTGTTGGCTGTGAATAGGGGATTTTACTGACATAAAGACTCCATGTTATTGATTTTCTTGCGGTCAATAACGTAAAAACTAATAGCGATTAAGGAAAAAAGATGCACAAGGTGTGCATTTTATTTAACACTTATTTGATGTAAAATACAATTCCTTTGATTTATGCCTGCTAACGTGATTAATTGATATTGAGTGTTGTATAAGTGTTAATAATCTACAACACGTTACATGATTATTTACCTATCCAATCTAGGAGAACGAATTTGGACATTGGTGCAAGCCTAAAAGCTGTTCGTAAGTTGAAAGGTTTATCACAGCGTGAGTTAGCGAAACGCGCTGGGGTGACTAATAGCACAATTTCAATGATAGAAAAAAACAGCGTAAGCCCATCTGTCAGCTCGCTAAAAAAAGTGCTGGCTGGGATCCCAATGTCACTTGTGGATTTTTTCTCAATAGATGATGGTTCTATTGGCGATCAAAAAGTGGTTTATCGTGCCAATGAATTACTTGATATCGGTACGGGTGATCTTGTCTATAAGTTAATCGGCCGAGATTACCCTAATCGTGCCATGTCTTTAATGAGCGAAACATACCCCATTAATTCTGATACCGGTCCAGACATGCTGCAACATGAGGGCGAAGAAGGCGGGGTCATTGTAGAAGGCAAATTAGAAGTCACTGTGGGCGAAGAAGTGTTTATTTTAGAAAAAGGTGACAGTTATTATTTTAATAGCCAGCAGCCACACCGTTTTCGAAATCCATTTGATGAACCCTGCCGTTTAGTCAGCGCAACCACGCCAGCCGATTTTTAACTCATCATCAAAAAGGGATAATTGACAATAAAGCGCTTTTATCCCCCACCTTTTCTGCAATTAACTCACACTGTTTTACTGTGATGTACTCATTTTTTTGCTCATTTATGCGTTGATGAGTATAACGTTTTTTACTCCATAAAGTGGACGCCATAGCATTACAGCCGGTAAGGAAGGTGTAAATAATATAAAGCAATGACAGCCCTTTTACTGTGCATTTTGAGCACTATTATGGTGCAATGTAGACCATGGTATGGCCATTTAACTCTGGACAATTATTTTAATACTGAGGTCAGTTAAACGTTACTGATGTGTTTTTGTGGGGTTTTATTTTTATCATCTTATCTCCTCTTGCCTAGCTAAAAAAATGCGTGTAGTGTGTGAAAAAATGAACACATAAACAATAAGTTCATCACTCTTCTTTGCTAAAGGTGAGATATGTCTCAATCAAGTCCTCCTCTTATTGGGGTAATAGCCTGTAATCATCAAATTGGCTTACATCCGTTTAATATCGTGGGTGAAAAATATTTACTCAGTGTTGTCAATGGTGCTAAAGGTTTTCCTTTAGTTATCCCATCTTTAGGTATTGATTTACCAACAGAAAGCTTACTTTCTCGACTCGACGGCATTTTGTTTACAGGTTCGCCATCCAATGTAGAACCTCATCATTATCAAGGCTTGCCTAGTGAAGAAGGCACTCACCATGACGCCAAGCGTGACGCTACAACCTTACCGTTAATTAAAGCCGCGATTGATTTGGGGATCCCTGTTTTGGGTATTTGCCGTGGCTTTCAAGAAATGAATGTGGTGTATGGCGGCAGTCTGTATCAAAAATTACATGAAGTTGGCACATATATTGAACATAGAGAAGACAAGCATGCTGCTCTTGATGTGCAATATGGGCCATCACATCAAATTAATTTGGTCGCTGGCGGGCTACTTCACGATGCATGGGGCTGTGACACTGCAGAGGTTAACTCTGTTCATACTCAAGGCGTGGAGCGTCTAGGTGAGGGGTTACAGCCAGAAGCATTTGCTCCAGACGGATTAGTTGAAGCATTTTCAGTGAAAAATGCCAAAAATTTTGCATTAGGTGTCCAGTGGCATCCTGAATGGAAAGTAACCGAAAATGCGTTTTATTCGGCTATTTTCGAGGCATTCGGGCAAGCTTGCAGGCAACATGCAGCAACACAAGTGAGATAAAAATGGATAAGTTAATCGCTTTTTTAAAAGAAAAAAAAATTACCGAAGTTGAATGTGTCATCAGTGATATGACAGGGATTGCGCGCGGTAAAATTGCGCCAGTTGATAAATTCATCGATGAAAAAGGCATGCGCCTACCAGAAAGCGTGTTATTGCAAACCGTGACCGGCGACTATATCGATGATGAAATATTTTATTCGTTGCTCGACGATGCAGATATCGATTTTGTGTGTGTGCCAGACGAAAACGCTGTGTTCATGTTGCCATGGACAGTAGAAGCAACCGCGCAAGTTATTCATGATTGTTATGACCGCATGGGTAATCCTATTGAATTGTCGCCTCGTAATGTGCTCAAAAGAGTACTTAAAATGTATGAGGATAAAGGCTGGGAGCCCGTTATTGCCCCAGAAATGGAGTTTTATTTAACTAAGCGCTCTGATGATCACGATTTACCTTTAAAGCCACCTATTGGCCGCTCTGGCCGTCCTGAGGCTGGCCGTCAGTCGTTTTCAATTGATGCTGCCAATGAATACGATCCGTTATTTGAAGACATGTACGATTGGTGTGAAGCACAAGGGTTAGATATTGACACCTTGATCCATGAAGATGGTCCAGCACAAATGGAAATCAACTTTAGCCATGGTAATCCGCTTGAGTTAGCCGACCAGGTGTTTGTGTTTAAACGCACTCTACGTGAAGCCGCGCTAAAGCATGATGTGTGTGCCACCTTTATGGCTAAGCCTGTTACCGATGAACCGGGCAGTGCAATGCACATTCATCAAAGCGTGATTGATAAAAAAACCGGTAAAAATATTTTTACCAAAGAAGACGGCACCCAAAGCCAGTTATTTTTAAATTACATTGCAGGCTTGCAGACCTATATTCCTGAGTTATTACCTCTCATGGCGCCCAATGCGAACTCATTCCGTCGTTTTTTACCGGGTACATCTGCACCGGTAAACTTGGAGTGGGGTGTTGAAAACCGCACCTGCGGATTACGAATTCCTGAATCATCACCACAAAACCGCCGTATCGAAAACCGAATTCCTGGTGCCGATGCTAACTGCTACTTGGCGATTGCAGCGAGTCTGTTATGTGGTTTTATTGGTATGGATAAAAACTTACGCCCATCAACGCCTGTAAGTGGTCGTGCAAATGAAAGCCGTACCAATAACGAAAACTACCTGCCTGTCACATTAGAAGAAGCGCTAATGGTTATGCAAGAGAGCGAAGCCTGTATTGAGTATTTAGGCCAGTCATTTACCACAGGGTTTGTGGCGGTTAAACAAGCTGAGCTTGAAAACTTTAGGCGTGTAGTGAGCTCGTGGGAACGTGAGTTTTTATTACTAACAGTGTAATTATCGCTTTGTATAAAAACCGAGATTAACAAGAGTCAACGTTAAAAAGCCAATATAGATAGTGCTTTTGGTTGTGGATATGCAGATAACAAAGACTTTTTGTTATCTGCTTGAAAGGATACAAGTATGCCAACACCATCATTAAAACAGCAGCAAAAACTTGCCGATTTACAAACGGCAGATAAGCACCATTTTATGCACCCATTTACCGACTCGAAAGGCTTAGCTGAAAAGGGCACTCGAGTTATTGAACGTGCAGAAGGGGTTTATTTGTGGGACGTCATGGGCCATAAGTTGCTCGATGCAATGGCGGGATTGTGGTGTGTCAATGTTGGCTACGGTCGTCAGTCCATTGTTGATGCTGTTGCAAAGCAAATGCAGCAATTGCCGTTTTATAACAGTTTCTTTCAGTGTTCACATCCACCGGCTATTGAGTTGGCGCAAAAAATAGCGTCACTTGCCCCTCCCCATATGAATAATGTGTTTTTTACTGGTTCAGGTTCTGAGTCAAATGACACTAATTTGCGTATGGTGAGGCGTTATTGGGATCTTAAAGGAAAACCCAATAAGAAAACCATTATTAGCCGTATTAATGCCTACCATGGCTCTACTGTTGCCGGTGCCAGTTTAGGTGGCATGTCGGGTATGCATGAGCAAGGTGATTTACCTATTCCTGGTGTTGTGCATATTGCCCAACCTTATTGGTACGCAGAAGGTAAAGGCTTATCACCTGAAGATTTTGGTTTGCAAGCGGCTCAAGCACTTGAGGCTAAAATTGTTGAATTAGGTGAAGACAATGTCGCGGCATTTATCGCAGAGCCTTTTCAAGGTGCTGGCGGCGTGATTATTCCACCATCGACATATTGGCCTGAAATTAAACGTATTTTAGCTAAGTACGATATTTTATTTATTCTGGATGAAGTGATTAGTGGTTTTGGCCGTACTGGTAAATGGTTTGCCGCCGATTATTTTGATTTACAACCAGATTTAATCTCTATTGCTAAAGGCATGACCTCGGGGTACGTACCCATGGGTGGCGTCATAGTGTCAGATCGCGTCGCCGATGTGATAAAGCAAGATTGCGGAGAGTTTACTCACGGTTTTACCTACTCAGGGCATCCTGTTGCCGCGGCTGCCGCATTAGAAAATATTCGTATTATTGAGCAAGAAAAGCTCGTTGAGCGCGTGGCCAAAGACACTTCGCCGTATTTACAATCGGCATTGCAGCAATTGGCCGAGCATCCGTTAGTGGGTGAAGTGCGTGGTATTGGCTTGGTTGCGGCCATTGAGTTAGTAAAAGATAAAGCCACGCATCAACGATTTGATTCAAATGTAGGTGTTGGCACGTTTTGTCGCGACGCCTGCATAAAGCATGGTTTGGTGATGCGCTCTGTAGGCGACACCATGATTATTTCACCGCCATTGACCATTAATCACGCAGAAATAGATGCGTTAGTGGCCATGGCAACCCAAGCGTTGAATGATACATATCAATATGTTCAAGATAAGTGACACTTGGGTGATGAATGAATATTGTAAATTTGTGATTTTTTAACCAAAAACATTTCTGCGATCTAGTAATCGAAAATGTTTTTGATAAAATCCGCAAAATTATAGGAGCGGATGCCGTTGCTGTAATCATACCGATGCATAGTTAAGTTGTAGCATTGGATAATTTCTTTCAGTAGAAGGAAGATTTTACACGCTGGTATTACAGCGAAAAAAACGAATGTCAGTACAATCTGACCATTATCCAAAAGGGAGAAAGTATGAAGCTACGAAACAAACTATCCACATTGGCCCTCATCACTGCAAGTGTGTTTGCAAGCACTGCGATTCAGGCCGAGGAAGTGGTCAAAATGTATAACTGGTCAGATTATATCGCCGAAGATACATTGGCTAATTTTGAAAAAGAAACCGGCATCAAAGTCATTTATGACGTGTTTGACAGCAACGAAGTGCTAGAAGCTAAGTTACTGTCTGGCCGCAGTGGCTACGATATTGTTGTGCCTTCAAATCACTTTTTAGCTAAGCAAGTTATTGCGGGCGCATTCCAAAAGTTAGACCGCACTAAGTTGACTAATTATGCCAACTTAAAGCCTGATTTAATGAAGCAGTTGCAAAAAGCGGATCCTAACAACGAGCACGCTGTACCTTACTTGTGGGGTACCAATGGTATTGGTTACAACGTTGATAAAGTGAAAGCCGTTATTGGCGAAGACGCTCCATTTGATTCACTAGAACTTATTTTTAACCCTAAGTATGCAGAGAAGATTGGCTCGTGTGGTTTTGCGATGCTCGACTCAGCGGATGACATGTTGCCACAGGCGTTAATTTACCTAGGGCTAGATCCTAACAGTAAAAATGCAGCTGACTATGAAAAAGCCGCTGAAGTATTGGCAAAAATTCGTCCTTACGTGACGTATTTCCATTCTTCTCGTTATATTTCTGATTTAGCGAACGGTGATATTTGTGTGGCATTTGGTTTCTCGGGTGACGTATTCCAAGCAGCGGCTCGTGCAGATGAAGCCGGTAACGGAAACAAAATTGGTTACTCTATCCCTAAAGAAGGTGCCAACTTATGGTTTGATATGTTAGCCATTCCACAAGATGCCACTAACGTAGAAAACGCACACAAACTGATTAACTACTTATTACGCCCAGACGTTATAGCACCTATTAGTAACTATGTTGCTTATGCTAACCCTAACGTACCAGCGCAAGAGCTTGTAGACGAAGCCATTCGTAACGACCCTGCCATATACCCACCACAGGCGGTAATTGACAATCTGTACATTGGCGACATTCGTCCATTGAAAATTCAACGTGTGGTAACACGCGCTTGGACCAAAGTGAAGTCAGGCAAATAATCTGATGCACTAGGGCGAGGTAACTCGCCCTACTTTATTACACTTGTTTGTATACTTTATTTGGCTAATTTAGCCTGTTTACACAATGGTTAACTGTGTGTGTAACAACACTTTTCGACTGTTATGCAACACATACTCCAAAAGGCGGAGCAGTATTATGGGAAACACCTCGGGCGTCACTAATAAACCAAGCACAAAGACGCAAGAACAAGTCCTGGTTAAGATTGATCGCGTTAGTAAGCTATTTGACGATGTACGTGCGGTAGATGATGTGTCTTTGACCATTAACAAGGGCGAAATTTTTGCTCTGTTAGGTGGGTCAGGCTCTGGAAAGTCTACTTTGCTGCGTATGTTAGCTGGCTTTGAAAAACCGACTGCCGGGCGTATTTTTCTTGATGGTGTCGACATAACTGATATGCCACCGTACGAACGTCCTATTAATATGATGTTTCAATCGTATGCTTTGTTTCCGCACATGACGGTAGAGCAAAATATTGCTTTTGGTCTTAAGCAAGACAAAATGCCAAAAGCAGAAATTGAAGTACGTGTAAAAGAAATGCTTAAACTGGTGCACATGGAAAAATTCGGCAAGCGTAAGCCGCATCAGTTATCGGGTGGTCAGCGTCAGCGTGTGGCGTTAGCTCGCTCTCTTGCTAAACGTCCAAAATTATTATTGCTCGACGAGCCAATGGGCGCGTTAGACAAAAAGCTGCGTACTCAAATGCAGTTAGAAGTGGTTGATATTTTAGAAGCGGTAGGCGTAACTTGCGTGATGGTAACCCACGACCAGGAAGAAGCCATGACCATGGCTGGCCGTATTTCTATTATGCATGAAGGCTGGATTGCCCAAACTGGTAGCCCAACCGATATTTACGAGTCGCCAGTGAGCCGCATGGTGGCTGAATTTATTGGTACTGTGAACTTATTTGAAGGTGAGATTATTGCCGACGAAGTCGATCATGCCATTATTAAATCAACAACATTAGATCGTGAGTTTTATATTGGTCACGGGATTTCAACTAGCCTTGAAAATAAAAATATCTTTTTAGCATTGCGCCCAGAAAAAACCATTATTACCCGAGAAAAACCTGCCAGTGAATACAACTGGGCCCATGGTGTTGTTCACGATATTGCCTACCTTGGCGGTTTATCTGTGTATTACATTAAGCTTAAAAACAACCAAATAGTGCAATGTTCAATGATTAACCGTGAGCGCCGTGCTGACCACCCCACGTGGGAGGAAGAGGTGTACATCAGTTGGGAAGACAGCAGCGGGGTTGTATTAAACTCATGAAGAATCCACTGAAAATAATCAAAGGGCGCTATTTAACCATGGGTGTGCCTTACCTGTGGTTATTAATGTTTTTTGCGCTGCCGTTTGCCATTGTATTAAAGCTGAGCTTTTCGTCTGCGGCGATTGCGATTCCGCCCTATGAAGCCACCTTTAGTTACGTCGACGAGATGCTTAATATTACTTTGAATTTAAGTAACTATTTTTTGTTACTGCAAGATTCAATGTATTACATGGCGTATCTCACGTCGTTAAAAATGGCGTTTGTCGCTACATTAGGCTGCCTTATTTTAGGTTTTCCGATGGCGTACGCCATTGCCAGAGCCCCTGCTCGGTTGCAAACCGTATTTTTGTTATTGGTGATGTTACCGTCATGGACGTCATTCTTAATTCGTATTTACGCTTGGATGGGCATTTTAAGTAACAATGGCTTAATCAATAATGCGTTAATGTGGTTAGGGGTGATTTCTGAACCCATTCAAATGCTTAATACTAACTTTGCAGTGTATATCGGGATTATTTACGCTTACTTGCCGTTTATGATTTTGCCCTTATATGCCACCTTGGTGAAATTAGATTTAAGCTTAATTGAGGCCGCATCTGATTTGGGCTCAAGCAGTTTTAATACCTTTTGGAAAATCACCTTACCTTTATCTATGGGCGGTGTGATCGCAGGCTCAATGTTGGTGTTTATTCCTGCTGTTGGTGAGTTTGTTATCCCTGAGTTGTTAGGCGGCCCAGATTCATTAATGATTGGTAAGGTGTTGTGGCAAGAGTTCTTTAACAACCGTGATTGGCCAGTCGCATCGTCGTTAGCCATCGTAATGTTAGCGCTGTTAATTATTCCAATTACCTTATTCCACCGCTATCAGTCACGTAATATGGAGAACGATGTATGAAGAAGTTAAGTTTCTCTAAAGTGATGCTGTGGTTTGGCTTGCTGTTTTTATATGCACCAATGTTTATTTTAGTGATTTACTCATTCAACGAATCCAAACTGGTAACCGTATGGAGTGGGTTTTCGCCAAAATGGTACGGTGAACTGTTTCAAGACACCCAAATCCTTGAGGCAGTGTGGACCAGCTTAAGAGTTGCGTTTTACAGTGCCACAATGGCGGTCATTATTGGCACCATGGCTGCTTTTGTGATGACGCGTTTTCGTCGCTCGTGGGCAAAACTCACCTTGTCTAACATGATCACCGCTCCTTTGGTTATGCCAGAGGTGATTACCGGTTTGTCGCTGTTACTCCTGTTTGTTGAAATGGCCGACTTGCTTGGTTGGCCTGCTGAGCGGGGCATGGTAACCGTGTGGATTGCGCACTCAACCTTTTGTGCTGCATACGTTGCTGTTGTTGTGTCGTCTAGGTTGCGCGAGTTGGATTTATCGATTGAAGAAGCCGCAATGGATTTAGGTGCGACTCGGTTAAAAACCTTCTTTTTGATTACCGTGCCGATGATATCTCCAGCTCTCGTTGCTGGTTGGTTTTTGTCGTTTAGCTTGTCGTTAGACGACTTAGTGATAGCCAGCTTTGCATCAGGTCCTGGTTCGACAACATTACCTATGGTGGTGTTCTCGTCGGTGCGTTTAGGGGTATCACCTAAAATTAACGCGTTGGCGACGATTATCATTTTAAGTGTGTCCTTGGTGGCGTTCTTATCTTGGTACTTGGCACGTCGATCAGAAAAAAAATCCAGAGAAGCGATGGAGTAATGTCGCCTTGTAGATTGAATAAAAGCCACGCTCCTTGAGTGTGGCTTTTTTTTTGCTACAGCAACGCCTAGGGTGTTAAATATATTCTACAAAGTGTCAATAATTATGTTTTCTAAGCTAGTTTTTAAATAGGCTTAAGTGTACGATGAAGTAGTTGTTTTTTGTTTAGAACCCATAAAGGAAGTGCTATGTCCGCCACACCTCACACTAGCTCATATTATGCTGCGTCGGCTAACGATAAAGTTGAACGCCCACGCTTAGAATCGTCAATAGAAACCGATGTTTGTATCATTGGTGCGGGTTATACCGGGCTGTCATCTGGGCTGCATTTATTAGAAAGCGGTATGAAAGTGGTTATCCTTGAGGCGGCCAAAATTGGGTGGGGCGCTTCGGGGCGTAACGGCGGACAAATTGTTAACTCATTTAGCCGTGACATCGACAGCATCGAAAAAGTGGTCGGTAAAGAGCAGGCTAAATTATTTGGACAAATGGCATTTGAAGGCGGCCAAATTATTCGTGATCGTATTGCTAAGTACAATATTGACTGCGACTTAAAAGATGGCGGCGTGTTTGCCGCAATGAACGCCAAGCAAATGGGCCATTTACGGTCTCAAAAAGCATTGTGGGAGTCTCATGGTCATCACAATCACCTAGAGCTAATGGATCAAGATGCCATTCGCAAGGTGGTCGACACTGATCTCTACGTTGGTGGTTTACTCGATAAAAGCGGTGGTCATATTCATCCACTCAATCTTGCATTAGGTGAAGCCCGTGCCGTTGAATCATTGGGTGGATTGATTTTTGAAGACTCGGCAGTGATTAAAGTCGACGATGGCGCATCGCCAGTGGTTCACACTGCCAAGGGGCAGGTTAAATGTAAATTTGTGGTGGTGGCGGGCAATGCTTACTTAGGTAAGTTGTTGCCAGAGTTACAGGCTAAATCAATGCCTTGTGGCACTCAGGTTATCACCACTGAGCCTTTATCTGACGATGTTGCTGCCAGCTTGTTACCACAAGACTATTGTGTAGAAGATTGTAATTACCTCCTAGACTATTACCGCTTAAGTGGAGATAAACGACTCATATTTGGTGGTGGTGTTGTGTATGGCGCTCGCGATCCTGCTAACGTTGAAGCCTTGATTATGCCTAAATTGCTAAATACCTTTCCGCAATTAAAAGGCGTTAAAGTGGATTACGCCTGGACTGGTAACTTTTTAATGACCTTATCGCGCTTACCGCAAGTGGGTCGAATTGGGCATAACATTTATTACTCTCAAGGCTGCAGTGGTCACGGTGTTACCTATACTCATTTAGCGGGTAAATTAATTGCCGAAATGCTCAATGGTCAGGCAACCCGTTTTGATGCTTTTGCTGCATTACCTCATTACCCCTTCCCTGGTGGGCATGCTTTACGTGTTCCTTTTAGTGCGTTAGGGGCCTGGTATTACACCATGCGCGATAAATTGGGCATTTAGTCTAAGCGCACCACTAAGTTGAGATTATTTACAAGGAATTAAGTTGTTTATCAAATTGAGTAGGAGTGCGTTGTGATTTTAAATGATCCAAGTTTATTGCACGAGCAATGTTATATCGATGGTGTTTGGGTTGGTGCAGACAGTGGTGAAACTGTTGCTATCCTCAACCCTGCCACTCAAGAGTTGATTGGCCATGTGCCTGTTATGGGCGCTGCTGAAACTCAAGTCGCTATCAATGCCGCTAACAAGGCGCTACCAGCCTGGCGCGCGCTATCTGCAAAAGAGCGCAGCCAAAAGCTGAGGCGCTGGTTTGAATTAATCAACCAACATGCCGACGACCTTGCGCTCATGATGACAACAGAGCAAGGCAAGCCATTAGCTGAAGCCAGAGGCGAGGTGACATATGCCGCCTCGTTTATCGAATGGTTTGCAGAAGAGGCCAAGCGTGTATATGGCGATACGATCCCTGGGCATCAAGCTGATAAAAGGTTAACGGTAATTAAGCAACCTGTTGGCGTTACAGCGGCCATTACACCGTGGAATTTCCCTGCGGCAATGATCACCCGTAAAGCTGCGCCAGCACTTGCTGCTGGCTGTACTATGGTGGTTAAGCCTGCCCCGCAAACGCCTTTTACCGCTTTAGCTTTAGCTGAGCTTGCCCACCGTGCAGGTATTCCTGCTGGTGTGTTTAGTGTGGTTACTGGTGACGCTATTGCTATTGGTAATACACTGTGCGAAAGCCCAATAGTGCGTAAACTCTCGTTTACTGGCTCAACCGCCGTTGGCATTAAGTTAATGGAGCAATGCGCGCCTACACTTAAAAAACTGTCACTTGAACTAGGCGGTAATGCGCCGTTTATTGTGTTTGACGATGCAGACATTGACGCCGCGGTTGAAGGCGCCATGATTGCAAAATACCGCAATGCCGGCCAAACCTGTGTTTGTGCTAATCGTATTTATGTTCAAGCAGGCGTGTACGAGCAGTTTGCTCAAAAATTTGCAGCAGCGGTAGCCAAGCTCAGTGTCGGTAACGGCGCAGATGACGGGGTAAATATTGGCCCGTTAATCAATCAAGCCGCTGTGGCAAAAGTGCAAAGCCATTTAGCTGACGCCGTTGCAAAAGGCGCTAGTGTTGTAGTTGGCGGCAAGCCCCATACTTTAGGTGGTTTTTTCTTTGAGCCTACCATTTTACGCGATGTCGATAAGACAATGTTGGTTGCTAAAGAGGAAACTTTTGGCCCGTTGGCGCCGCTGTTTAAGTTCGACACGGTTGATGATGTGATTAAGCAAGCAAACGATACCGAGTTTGGCCTAGCGGCGTATTTTTATGGCCGTGATATATCCCTTGTGTACAAAGTCGCAGAAGCACTTGAGTATGGCATGGTGGGTGTGAATACCGGCTTAATCTCAACTGAAGTGGCACCCTTTGGTGGTATTAAATCTTCAGGATTAGGCCGCGAAGGCTCTAAGTTTGGTATCGAAGAATACCTTGAAATGAAATATATTTGCATGTCAGTTTAAGAGAGTGGCTAATGACTAAAACAAATGATGGACTAATGGCTCGTCGCCAGGCGGCAGTAGCTCAAGGTGTTGGGCAAATTCACCCTATTTTTACTGAACGTGCTGAAAACGCCACAGTGTGGGACGTTGAAGGTCGCGAGTATATTGATTTTGCTGGAGGCATAGCGGTGCTCAATACTGGGCATTTGCATCCTAAAGTTAAAGCCGCGGTGGCAGAGCAGCTAAATGCCTTTTCGCATACTTGCTTTATGGTACTAGGTTATGAAAGTTATATTGCGGTGTGTGAAAAATTGAATCACCTAGTGCCAGGCGATTTCGCCAAAAAGACAGCGCTATTCACCAGTGGTTCTGAAGCGGTAGAAAACGCCGTAAAAGTGGCAAGAGCTTACACAAAACGAGCAGGTGTGATTGCATTTACCTCAGGTTACCATGGCCGTACCATGGCTGCGCTTGCCCTAACGGGTAAGGTCGCGCCATACAGTAAAGGTATGGGATTAATGTCTGCCAATGTGTTTCGTGCAGAGTTTCCTTGTGAAATGCATGGCGTGAGTGAAGACGATGCGATTGAGTCAATTGAACGTATTTTTAAAAATGACGCTGAGCCAAGTGACATAGCGGCTATTATTTTAGAGCCAGTGCAAGGTGAGGGCGGTTTTTATGCTGCTACGCCATCGTTTATGAAGCGTTTACGAGAGTTGTGCGACAACCATGGCATTGTGCTTATTGCCGATGAAGTGCAAACCGGCGCTGGCCGCACAGGCACCTTTTTTGCGATGGAGCAAATGGGTGTTGCTGCAGACATTACCACCTTTGCTAAGTCTATCGCGGGCGGTTTTCCGTTGTCGGGTATTACTGGTAAAGCAGAGGTGATGGACGCGATCACCGCTGGCGGTCTCGGTGGCACTTATGGCGGTAGCCCGTTAGCCTGTGCTGCTGCCCTTGCAGTGATTGAAGTGTTTGAAGAAGAGCAACTGTTAGCTCGTGCAAATGATGTTGGCAATAAGCTTAAATCTGCATTAACCGATATGCAGGCTAAATATCCGCAAATTGCAGATGTGCGTGGTTTAGGCGCGATGATCGCCATTGAATTGATGGAAGATGGCCAACCTGCACCGCAATACAGCGCTAAAATTTTAGCGGAGGCTCGCAGCCGTGGTTTGATTTTATTGTCTTGTGGCACCTACGGTAATGTTATTCGCGTTTTGGTGCCTCTAACGGCACCAGATGCGCAAATAGAGGCTGGGTTAGCGATTATGGATGGCACATTTCAAGCTGTGTTTACGTCTTAAGGTGCTGTTTGAAAAATGATCAATTAAATCCCGCTTTTAGCGGGATTTTTTTTAGCCGTTTGGTTATTTTATATAAAACACGACTACACTTTAGTACTAGCTGTATTTTCAATTGGGAGTTTGCATAAATGAAAGCATTATCCATTAGGTCAAAGTTGTTATGGATAACATCAACACTGTTTATTGCCACCGTCATTACACTCTCAATCAGTTTGTGGGTTGTGCTCAAAGAGAAAAATAATACGCTAGCCGCCGAAGTTGAAGTGGCTTTACAGCAAGAAATTAACGATAAGTTATCGGCTAGGGCGGGTGAATATGGTGAGCGCGTTGCTGGTTTTATTAACGAGGCGTATCGCATTCCATACTCATTTACTGGGTTAATTGAACAAACGTCGAAAACCGATCCGATAACCCGCGAACGACTTGAACTATCGCTTGCTGCCATTTTGCAAAAAAACCAACAAGTGTCTTCAATGTATGCGCAATTTGAGCCTAATGGTTACGATAATCTTGATGATAGTTACCGTATGGGGAGCAGTCACAGTGTGGTTAACTCTGGAACATTAGAGATATATTACGCCCGAGATAGTAATGGCAACATTGAGCAAATCCAAATTGATGATGCCGCAGAAAAATATAAAGACACCCTTAATGAGTTTGGCATTAGAGAAGCTGAATGGTATTTATGCGCAAAAGATGCAAAACAGCCTTGTTTAATGGAGCCTTACCTCTATGAAATTACGCCAGGCAATAATGCATTAATGACCTCGTTAACTGTGCCTGTTGTGGTCGATAATCAATTTAAGGGATTGGTTGGCGTAGACATTAACTTACCCCTATTTCAAACCATGATTATGCAACTGTCTAAAAGCCTGTATCAAGGGCAAGCTAAAGTCACGTTGGTTAGCCAAAAAGGTTTTGTGGTTGCTGCAAGCCATTACACAAAATTCGCTCGTCCATTGAGCGAGTCTGTTAAGCCAGAACTCGCTAAAAAATTATTAGCGCTAAATAACACATCGGGTTTTGTCAACGAGCCAGACAGCATTGCGGTAGGGTATCCAATTGCTATACCGATTGCGAATGCGACATGGTCTTTGATTATTGAAGTACCTAAAAGCCAGGCTTTTTTAGCCGTTAATAATATGAATGACGCCATGACTGAAATGGAAGCGTCGTTAGGCGGACTTCTACTCATGATTGGTATTGCGGTGACTGTGATTGCCGTGATTATTATTGGTGTGGTAATACGCAGTATTATTGCCCCGCTAAACATGATCCAAACCAGAGTGGAAAACCTCGCTAGTGCAGAGGGGGATTTAACTCAAACCGTCGACGTGGATGCTCACGCAGAATTAATCGCCCTTGGCCGTGGTATTAATGCTTTTATTGCTAAACTGCGCCATTTAATTTCAGAGTTAAAAATACTGGCAGACAGTTCCCAACAAGAGAGTGTCAAGTCGGCCGACATTGCCAAACACACCCGCGAAAGCGTTAATCGCCAGTACAGCGAAATTGAAAGTGTGGTCACTGCGGTAAATCAAATGAGCGCCACAGCGCTTGAGGTAGCAAAAGCGTCTGAGCAAACCGCAATGGAAACCGAGTCGATGACGGTTAACGTTAAAGCCGGAGAAACTCGCCTTACTCAAGCCATGGTGTTTGTTGAAGGTATGTCTAAAGAGTCAGCCCAGGCGCAGCAAGCCGTTAATTTAGTCGCCCAAAGCAGTGGTAACATTAGCCGTATTTTAGACGTGATTAGCGCTATTGCAGAGCAGACAAACCTTTTGGCGTTAAATGCGGCCATTGAAGCAGCACGGGCCGGAGAGCAGGGCCGAGGGTTTGCTGTTGTGGCTGACGAGGTCAGAACGCTTGCCTCAAGAACGCAACAGTCAACAGATGAGATCAGCACTTTAATCGACGCGCTACAAAAAGAGGTGAAAAACGCGTCGAACATTATTGATAAAGGAGCGCAAGGCGCCAACAAAGCTGTTGAACAAACCCAATTGGCTTTGGAGTCGTTGAATGCAATAGTGTCGCAAATTGATGAGGTTTCAAGCCAGGTCACGCATATTGCTACCGCAGCAGAACAGCAAAGTGCTGTAACAGAAGAAGTCAGCCGTAACATTACCGGTATTTCGGACTCGGCGGCAGAGTTATCTCAACTTGCCGATGAAGCACAATCAAGCAGTGACAGCCTTGCAGAGCTTGTACGTCAGCAGCATCAACAACTTGGACGTTTGCGTACTTAGGTTATTTTTTGATACTTTAATGATACAAAGGTGGCCAGTGAGTCACCTTTGCAATTATGATCGCGATATAATTTGATGATCAAAATATTATGTCTGAATTTATTGCGCCACCCTGTCACGGTGTTATTGAGGTGTTATACCAAGATGAACACATACTGCTAATCAACAAACCTTCAGGGCTATTGAGCCTGTCTGGTAAAAATCCGTTAAATAAAGACTCAGTGCATTATCGTTTAGTGCAAGATTATCCAAGTGCCACGTTATTGCATCGCCTCGATTTTGGCACATCAGGCATTATGCTGGTGGCGCTGAATAAACACGTAAACGGTTTACTTACTCAGCAATTTCAGCAGCGCACGATTGCCAAAACCTATACAGCAATGTTGCAAGGACTTGTTGCGGATAATGAGGGGGTGATTGATTTACCCATTGCCAAAGATGTCGACAACTTTCCGTTGATGAAAATTTGCCATAACACAGGTAAGCCTGCTTATAGCCAATATCAGGTAATAGATAGGCACCCCAAAGGGGAATCGACAAAGGTTATTTTTACGCCAGTTACAGGTCGTACACATCAATTGCGGATCCATAGCCTGAGTATGGGACACCCCATTTTAGGCTGCGATTTATACCGCAATGAGCAATCACAGCAAATGTCATCTCGGTTACTCTTGCACGCGACAACCCTAGATTTTATCCACCCAGTGACTAACACTAAGATGAAATGTATTTGTACCAGCCCTTTTTAGCTAAAAACTCATTTAAGGGTGATAAAAACTGATGCATAATCAATCTATTGATTTAGTTTAAAAAGGAATATTTGCATGGTGATTTCATGGTCTGACTCATTAGCCTTGATTGTTTTTTTAATCAGTTGGGTTGGATACACCAGCTTTGCTAGACGAAAAGCCAAAACCACCAATTGTATTGCCAGGGTGATGCACCAACAGCGAATATTATGGATGTCGCAGGTGATAGCTAAAGAGGTCAGGGTAGCTGAAGCTGCTTTACTGGCAAACCTAGAGCGCAATATTGCTTTTTTCGCCTCAACGACTCTGCTGGTACTCGCGGGTGTGTTGACCTTATTTTCGCAAGTTGAAAAGCTTGAAACCGTTATTGCGTCTATTCCGTTTACCGCCCCACCTAACCATGCTTTAGTCCAAGTTAAGCTTGGCATGCTGGCGGGTATTTTTGTGTTAGCGTTTTTTCAATTTACCTGGTCTATGCGTCAATATGGTTTTGTTAACGTGATGATTGGGGCTGTGCCGCTCGATAAAACAGGCACAGATAAAAACCTACTTGCCTATGCTAGGCAAATGGCGGTGGTGCAAGATCAGGCCGCTCATTCTTACAATTATGGCCTGCGTTCTTACTATTATTCAATGGCCGCGTTATGTTGGTTTATTCATCCATATATGTTTATCGTGGCTAGCTTAATTGTTGTTTACACCTTATACCAACGCGAATTTAACTCTAAAGCGGTTATCGCTATTACGGCAGCACAGGCACATTTAGAGAAAAACCCACTGTATGTGCGTAAGGGGTAACGTTAAAGCGTCCAATAAATGGTCATCGTTTAATTGGAAAATGATTTTCGAATAACAGGGCATTTTTTAGCTTGCCAAGTAATATCAATCAGCACAAGAATGTGATCATTGCTACTGGTTAACATCGCTTATAACGTTGTTATAAATTTTGAAGGTAGAACAATTAGCTTGCTGCAATTTCTGATCGCTTATTATCCTGATTGATATAACAGGTATGTTTACTGATTATACAGAGTATATTTGGCCTTCAGCATCTATTACAGCACCGAGAAATCATAAACGAAAAAGCCGCAGCAATATAAATTGCTGCGGCTTATCTGAATTGGTGGCCCCTCCCAGACTTGAACTGGGGACCTGACGATTATGAGTCGTATGCTCTAACCAACTGAGCTAAGGGGCCGACTTAAGATAGTCGTCACTATCGAAAGCGGGTGAAAGTATACGAAGTTTGTTCGCGCTTGTCACCCGTGTTTTGAGCACTATTTACTTATCTTGTTTCAATTGGTTATCTGTTAAGCAGTTTTGTCCTATTTAAGGCAAATAATGGCAACTGTGATAGCCATTTTCTCAAGGTAAATGGCGTTAACTTGCTGCAACGAATGATATTGTGCTGAGTTGTTTGTATTAAAAGTGAGTAAGAAACCTCAGCTCTGGATAACAAACGCCTTTCAAGCAGTCCTTTGCCTTCCTCACTGCGTTGAATTAACTTGCAATAGGCTAGCTATTGACGCGTTAATTCGCCTTGTTAGCAAAACAAATCACAAGCTTGACAGTGGATTTTAGTCAATCTATTGATTTATATCGTTATCAATACATCTCTTATCCAGAGTTGAGGTTAAGAAGCTTTTAGTGCTTTAAATAAAAAGTATAAAAAAACCTGCCGAAGCAGGTTTTTACCAAAGATAACTCAAATAAGCTTATTCGTCTAAGAACGATTTTAAGATTTCTGAGCGAGAAGGGTGGCGTAACTTACGTAACGCTTTAGCTTCAATCTGACGAATACGCTCACGTGTTACGTCAAACTGTTTGCCCACTTCTTCTAATGTGTGGTCGGTGTTCATGTCGATACCAAAACGCATACGCAGTACTTTGGCTTCACGGGCTGTTAGGCCTGCTAGGACTTCGTGTGTTGCGTTTTTTAGACTTTCGCTTGTGGCTGAGTCTAATGGTAACTCGAGGGTGGTATCCTCGATAAAATCACCTAAATGCGAATCTTCATCGTCACCGATTGGGGTTTCCATTGAGATTGGCTCTTTAGCGATTTTTAGTACCTTACGAATTTTATCTTCAGGCATCATCATACGTTCTGCCAATTCTTCAGGAGACGGCTCGCGGCCCATTTCTTGAAGCATTTGACGTGAAATACGGTTCAGCTTGTTGATGGTTTCGATCATGTGTACTGGAATACGGATTGTACGTGCCTGGTCAGCAATCGAGCGAGTAATCGCCTGACGGATCCACCAAGTTGCATAAGTTGAGAACTTATAACCACGACGGTATTCAAATTTATCTACAGCTTTCATCAAGCCGATGTTACCTTCCTGAATTAAGTCAAGGAACTGTAAGCCACGGTTGGTGTACTTTTTAGCAATAGAGATAACAAGACGTAAGTTGGCTTCAACCATTTCTTTCTTAGCACGACGTGCTTTGGCTTCACCAATTGACATACGACGGTTAATGTCTTTAATGCCAGCGATAGTTAAATCGGTTTCTTCTTCAATTGCGGCTAATTTACCAACACAACGCGCGACGTCGTCTTCAATCATTCGAAGACCTTTAGCGTACGGCTTAGTACTGGCTTTTTCTGCGTTAAACCAATCTAAGTTCGTTTCGTTGCCGGTAAATGCTTTAATGAAGTTTTTCTTCGGCATTTTAGCTTGTTCAACACAAAGCTTGATCACTAGACGCTCTTGAACGCGAACGCGATCCATCATGTTGCGCATGTTTTTCACTAAACGGTCAAACTGTTTAGGTACTAGACGGAATTCTTTGAATAATTCACCGATAACAAATAATGAACCGATAGCTTCAGGGTGATCACGGCCTTTTTCAGCAATAATGGCTAAGCTTTTTTCGTAAGCTTCTCTTAGTTGAGTAAACTTTTCTTTGGCTTCTTCAGGATCTGGGCCTTTGTTGCCTTCATCCTCATCATCACCGCTGTCATCGTCGTCATCGTCATCATCATCGTCGTCATCGTCGTCGTTACGATCGTCATCAGATAATTCAGAGCCAACGTTTGTTGCTGTTGGTGCAACATCGTCTTCGTCAGGATTGATAAATCCAGAGATAATATCAGACAAGCGTAATTCGTCAGCTTCGTACTGGTCGAATTGCTCTAAGATCATTGCGATAGCTTGAGGGTATTCACTGACAGAACTCTGTACTGTGTTAATACCTTCTTCGATACGCTTTGCAATAACAATTTCGCCTTCGCGAGTAAGTAGCTCTACTGTACCCATTTCGCGCATGTACATACGTACAGGGTCTGTGGTACGGCCTAACTCACTTTCAACGGTAGCGAGTGCTGCAGCAGCTTCTTCTGCCGCGTCTTCGTCTGTGTTGTCTTCCGACATCATCATGTCATCGGCATCTGGCGCTTCTTCAAAAACGCGGATACCCATGTCATTTATCATCTGGATAATATCTTCAATCTGATCTGAATCGACCATGTCTGCTGGTAAGTGGTCGTTCACTTCAGCATAGGTTAGGTAACCTTGCTCTTTACCTTTAGCGAGCAACAGTTTGAGTTGCGACTGCGGAGTGTGATCCATAGATATCATCCAAGTTTGGGTAACTGATAAAACGATAGGCCATTTAGCTATGCTAAGTGGCGCGCAAATCGTCAATTATAACTGTGTGGACTAATCTTAGCTAGTCCGTGGCACCGTTTTGTACGCAGATTATTGATTAATAATTGGGTACTATTTTGAAGTGCCTTTCATTATTGCAATCAGCTTGGTTAGCTGAATCTTTTCGTCTTTTGTTAACGTCTGTTTAAGACTAAGCTCCTGATATAGCTGTTCAATATATTGATTGTTTAGCCATATCAAGGTTTGCTTAAACTCGGGCAATACGTTTTCATCCGCCACTTGATGGTCCCATTGGGCCAATTTAGTTAGAGTGCTTTTTTGTTCATGCTCTCTATGTAGTTCAAGTAGTTGTGCGCTGTTTAACGATTGCTCTCGAGTTATTTCTAGCAAGTGTGCTAGTAATTCTATACCAGGCATTTGTAGCCGCTCTAATGCCGGTTGCTCAATTAAACCAAAGCCAAGGCTTGGGTTTTGAACAAGTAATGCAATGGCTAACCTTAACGGGGTGCCACGGCCTTGTAGGCCTTTTGCGTTGAGCGGTTTGGCCTTGTTTACGGCAAATCCCAGTTTTTTCTTTAAATCTTCGCTACTGTTCATGCCCAATTTGTGTGCTAGGTTTTCTAACAATAAATTTTGCAGTACAGTATCTTGTACTTTTTCGATCAGCGAAATAGCTTGTTTGGCCAATGCGCCTTTATCTGAGCCATGATTGTTACTTAATGTATCAAACAAAAACTCTGGTAATAGCAAGGCGTTGTGCATTAAGGCTTCAAATGCTTCTTTGCCTATTTTTCTGACCATGGTGTCAGGGTCTTCGCCTTGTGGCAAAAACATAAATTTAACTTGGTCACCAGGTTTTAGCAGCGGTAATGCGGTTTCTAGCGCGCGCCATGCTGCGTCTCGTCCTGCTTGGTCACCGTCGTAACAACAAATGACTTGTTTTGCACTACGCACTAACAACTGAAATTGTTCAGCCGTGGTTGAGGTGCCAAGTGAGGCCACTGCGTAATCTACCCCAAATTGTGCCAGGGCGACGACATCCATGTAACCTTCAACAATTAAAACGTGCTGTGGATCGCGATGTTTCTGTTTGAGTTCATATAAACCATAAAGCTCATTACCCTTATGAAATATGGGCGTTTCTGGAGAATTCAAGTATTTTGGGGTACCGTCACCCAAAACTCTTCCTCCAAATCCAACCACGCGGCCTCTGCGGTCACGGATTGGGAACATCAATCTGTCGCGAAAACGGTCATAACGTTTGCCGTTATCGTTGGCAATTAACATGCCTGCAGTGAGCAATTTGTCTTGTGCTGCCTGATTTTGGCGGTAACGCCCAAGCAATCCATCCCAGCCGTCTGGCGCAAAGCCAATACCAAATTGTTCTACTACCTCGTCTGATAGACCGCGAAATGCGAGATAATCGACGACTTTTTTCTTATCTGGATGCTGCCTTAACTGACTCTGATAGAAAAGATTGGCTTCTTCCATCAGTTCATATAAATCGCGGCTGAGTCCTTGATCCGGTCTTTTCCCTGTGCCTTGTTCTCTTGGGACTGCTAATCCAAGCTGTCCTGCAAGTTCTTCAATGGCATCAACAAATTCGAGGCGATCGTATTCCATGACAAAGTCAATTGCATTGCCGTGGGCGCCGCAACCAAAACAGTGATAAAACTGCTTGTCTCTGCTAACGGTAAAAGAGGGTGATTTTTCACTATGAAAAGGACAACAAGCCGAGTGGTTTTTACCGGCTTTTTTCAACGGAACTTTGCGATCTATTAGATCGACAATGTCAATGCGAGCTATTAGCTCATTGATAAAATCACGAGGTATCGCCATTGATTGCTATGTTTCTCGAATTTACTTTATCAACTAATTTAAACAAACAAGCCGTGCAAGTGCACGGCTTATTCAACATTAAAAAACGATTACTTCAATTTAGCGCGTATTAAAGTACCAATGGCACCTAAATCTGCACGACCTTGAACTTTCGATTTTAATGCTCCCATTACTTTACCCATATCCGCCATGGTTGCAGCACCTACTTCTGCGATAGTCTCATCGATGATCGTTGCGACTTCTTCTTCGGTAAGTTGTTTTGGCAGAAAAGTTTCAATAACTTGAATCTCTTCAGCTTCTGCTGCGGCTAACTCCGGGCGACTGGCTGCTTCATATTGAGCAATCGAGTCACGACGTTGTTTGACCATTTTGGTTAATACAGCTATCGCTTGTTCATCATTCAGCGTTTCGCGGGTATCCACTTCAATCTGCTTGATGGCGGCAAGTGCCATACGAATTGTCCCCAAGCGCACTTTATCTTTAGCACGCATGGCGTCTTTCATTTGGTCTTTTAGCTGATCGGTTAAGTTCATAATGAGATTAGTATAAACGTACGCGACGTGCGTTTTCGCGAGAAAGCTTTTTAGCTAAACGCTTAACTGCAGCAGCTTTGGCACGCTTACGAGCAGTAGTTGGCTTCTCGTAGAATTCACGAGCACGCACGTCAGCTAAAATACCAGCTTTTTCACAAGAGCGCTTGAAACGACGAAGAGCTACGTCGAATGGTTCGTTTTCACGTACTTTAATAATTGGCATACGCCATCACCCCTTAGGTGTAGTTATGTTGGTTGGCTAAGTCTACAGTTCAACACTGTCTGTCATGAGTTAAAAAACAAATGCCAGCACATTAAACAGCAGTGTCTCAACTCAAACCAAAGGCTATTTAAAATGGTGCGGAATTTTACACCGAGCAGCGACCATTTGTAAACCCCTGATTGATTTTCTCTTTGACGGTGCCTTAATGCTTTCATTTTTATTAATTTATCAACACGCTATTGCTTACACACCGAAATATTGGAGTATTTATGCTGACACAGGTAGAATTAGCGGCCATATTTTTGATGAAGACGAGAGATTATGCGGGTTATTGGTATAGAAACATCTTGTGATGAGACTGGGATTGCAGTGTATGACGATAAATTAGGCTTAATGTCGCATGTGCTATACAGCCAAGTTAAATTGCACGCCGACTATGGTGGTGTCGTGCCTGAGCTCGCATCTCGTGATCATGTTCGTAAAATCGTACCACTGATTAAGCAGGCTTTAGCAGAAGCTAATTCTGGCCTCAATGAAATAGATGGTGTTGCCTATACTAAAGGCCCTGGGCTGATAGGTGCCTTATTAGTGGGCGCATGCGTTGGGCGATCATTAGCTTACGCTTGGAATAAGCCGGCAGTAGGGGTTCATCATATGGAAGGCCATTTACTGGCGCCTATGCTTGAAGATGACGCGCCAGAATTTCCGTTTATTGCCCTGTTAGTGTCTGGTGGCCACTCAATGTTGGTGCAAGTGAAAGGCATTGGTCGTTATCAGGTGTTAGGTGAGTCTGTTGATGATGCCGCTGGTGAAGCTTTTGATAAAACAGCCAAACTCATGGGGTTAGATTATCCTGGCGGGCCACGTTTAGCCAAACTGGCTCAACAAGGATTACCTGTGGGATATAAGTTTCCGCGCCCAATGACCGACAGGCCTGGTCTAGATTTTAGTTTTTCAGGTTTAAAAACCTTTACGGCTAACACCATTGCCGCAGAACCTGACGACCATCAAACCCGCGCTAACATTGCCCGTGCTTTTGAAGAGGCCGTGGTAGATACATTAGCAATTAAGTGTAAACGCGCTTTAAAACAAACAGGTTATAAGCGTTTGGTTATTGCTGGCGGTGTGAGTGCAAATACGCGTTTACGCGAGTCACTGGCGGTTATGATGACCAATTTAGGTGGCAAAGTGTATTATCCTCGTGGAGAGTTTTGCACCGATAATGGCGCCATGATTGCTTTTGCGGGGCTACAGCGTTTACGTGCCGGGCAGATTGAGCCATTGTCAGTGAAAGGACAACCTCGCTGGCCTTTAGATACCTTACCTGCTGTTGATTAAACTTGAGCTTAGCGATATGAAAACCTAACTCTTGGTTGAGTTAGGTTTTTTTATGGATTTTTTTCGAGAAACTTTAGACTCTTCACCAATACGCAAACGGCCAATATTGTCTTTATGGCGAATGAGAATCAGGGTTGAAAGCATTGCAACAGGAAGAATAAACCTATCGTCTAACCACCAGGTATAAAAAGGCGCACAAGTCGCTGCTGCCATTGCGGCAACAGATGAATATCGTGTAAGCAGTAAAAAGACAATCCAGGTGACAATAAGGCACAGGGCTAAATCGCCACCAATAGGGGCCATTGCGCCAAATGCAGTGGCAACGCCTTTACCGCCTTTAAACCCAAAAAAGATAGGAAAAATATGACCAAGACAAGCACTTATGGCAATAAAACCTAATGATGCAGCATCAAGACCGATTTTGTAGCCAAGGTAAGAGGGCAGGGCACCTTTTAGCATGTCAAAAAAAAGCACTAATGCAGCAGAGCTCCCTCCACCAATACGCAGCACGTTTGTGGCACCAGGGTTGCCTGAGCCGCTGGTTCTAGGGTCTGGCAAACCTCTTATTTTACAAACCAGTACGGCACTTGAGATCGAGCCTGCTAAGTACGCGGCGATGATCATCAATATTGTGACAATAACGGTGTTCAAATTGGTTTCCTTACTCTTCTTAGGGTATCATCGCGCATTCGTTTATTAGGCCGAAGTTTTCAGTATCTACTGATGCGGTCTTCACGTTAACATTATTGGCTCAAATAAATTGATTCAAGTGATGTTAATTGCACAATAGCGCCTATCCTACTGTTTAAATTGATTAGGAAAAAGGCCAAATGTGTATTATTAAGCATATAATTGATAATTAAGTTTGATTAGGCTGATCTTAAGGTCTTTTTGAGTGGTTTAAGGTGGATAGTTGCATGGATAAAGTGCTCATACGTCAGTTAGCCATAGAAACCGTAATTGGTATTTATGAGTGGGAAAAAAAGCTTCATCAAACATTATTAATTGATTTAGACATGGCATGGGATAATCGTCTTGCAGCAGCAAGCGATGACTACCAACACGCTTTGTGTTACGAGACAGTGTCTAATCGTTTGATAGCATTAATCACTGAAAAACCAATAGAATTAATAGAAACTGTGGCAGAAATGATTGCCCAGTGTTTGCAAGATGAGTTCAATGTGCCCTGGGTTAAAGTTGTTGTAATGAAGCCGGGTGCGGTTCCTCATGCTACCTCTGTTGGGGTGGAGATTGAACGTGGCCGTATTTAACAGTGTTTCTATTTATATTTTCGTATTAGCAATTTAGGTTCGCCAATGGCACGTATTTACATCAGCTTAGGGACAAATATTTCGCCTGAGCAACACCTCAAAGCAGGCTTGCTTGATTTGCAAGACTCTTTCGGCTCCTTGCAATTATCTCGAGTATTTGAAAGCGAAGCTGTTGGGTTTAAAGGCACCAATTTTTTAAACATGGTAGCAGCTGCAGAAACTGAGTTGAGTATTACTGACGTGGTTGCGACATTTAAGCGTATTGAACAAGCAAATGGCCGTATTAAAAGTGAAAAAAAGTTTAGCCCGCGAAGCTTAGATATCGATTTACTGCTGTATGACAATTTGGTTTGTGATGAACCAATTGAGTTGCCTAGAGGCGAAATTTTATTTAATGCCTTTGTATTATGGCCATTAGCCGAAATAGCCCCTAATTTAAACCACCCAACAGTGCATAAAAGTTATCAATCTCTTTGGCAGGCATTTGACAAACAAAGTCAAAAGCTGTGGCCCATTGAATTTGATTTTCCAAGTGAACTGCAAACAACAATGATTTTATAACCCGTTAATCGTGATTCTCCACAAGGACAAATATGGAAACGCTTCAAGTTATTCTGCTGGCATTAATTCAAGGCTTAACTGAGTTTTTACCGATTTCTAGCTCGGCACATTTAATTTTACCGTCACAACTTTTAGGCTGGTCTGATCAAGGATTATCATTTGATGTTGCAGTTAATACCGGTTCATTGTTTGCAGTAGTAATTTATTTTCGCCATGACATTGTGACTCTAGCTAAATCTTGGTTTGGCAGTTTGGCTGGCTCTCATAGCCAAGAAAGTAAACTGGCCTGGTGGATTATTTTGGCGACTATTCCTGCTGTAATTGCAGGTTTTATGGCGAAAGATTTTATCGAAACCCATTTCAGGAACACCTTAGTGATTGCCATCACGACTATCGTTTTTGGTATATTGCTTTGGGTGGCCGATCGCATGTCAAAAGCGCAATTGAATGAGTTTCAAATGGGGTGGAAAAAGGCCTTGTTAATCGGACTTGCCCAGGCAATGGCATTAATCCCTGGAACATCGCGTTCAGGTGCAACAATGACCGCAGCATTAATGCTTGGGTTAACTCGTGAGGCCGCAGCGCGTTTTTCGTTTTTAATGTCGATCCCTGTGAGTTTTGGGGCGGCCTTATTGGTCACAAAAGATTTAGTCGAAAGCCCAGCATTGATTGATTACCAAGCCCTTAGCCTAGGTATTGTGGTGTCATTTATTGCAGCGTATTTATGTATTCATTATTTCTTAAAGTTTATTAGCCAGATTGGTATGACACCCTTTGTGATTTATCGCCTATTATTAGGTGGTTTATTGCTGGGAATGCTTTACCTTTAGGCCATTTTTAGGCAGTTGTTAAATTAATAAAACGGGTATCAGACCCGTTTTTTGTTTTTATTTCAGATAATCGAATTTTCGAGTAAAGGTCAACGATGACACTACCGCTATTATGTCCAGTGTGCGCAACGCCCATAAAACAACACCAAGCTTCGTTAGGGTTTTATTGTGACAATAAACACCACTTTGATAAACATGCGCAAGGTTATTGGCCGTTACTGAGTAATAGCAAAACTAAACCTCAAGTTTTGTCGCGCCAGCAAATGCGTGCCAGGCATTTTTTGTTAGAGTCAGGGCTATTTGCACCCTTGATTAACCAATTAGGTGCAAGCCTGTTAAGTGTGTTACATAGCACAGAGCGACATACGTTTGAGCATCTTGATTATCAATGTGCAGACGGTTACTACCTTCGTCAATTGGTGCCGGCTGTCTCCGAGGCAGGGATTGTGTGTGAGCATTGGGGGATAACCGATGCTGAGAATGCAATATTTGCAGCAGCTAAGGCACAAACTCCGGCAAAATTAATCTTAGCAGCAATGAAGAAGCTCCCTTTTGCAAGCCAGTCGATTGATTTGATCACCGTACTAGACTCTCCAATAAAGGGTAAAGAGTGCATTAGAGTGCTTAAAGATGATGGCCGAATTGTGTTGTTACAGCCAAGCGTTCGTCATTTATGGCAAATAAAGCAGCAAGTTTATCCAGATTTAATCGAAAAGCCATTGCAGCTAAATTTACCGAATGAGCTTGAAGTTGAATCTTTGCAGCAGGTCTCTTTCACTCAACCTGTAACAGGCGAGCAAGCATTCACTTTATTGGATATGTCGGTGTTTGGATGGCGAGCAAATGATGAGTTAATCCATCAAATCAAATCTACCGCGATATCTTCACTGGAGTTTGATTGGCAAGTGATTGTATTGAAAAAACGTCAACAATAGTAACGTGCTTAACAACAGCCAATATGTAGATAGTCTTATGGCTGGTTAATGGTTGTTTGTCATGAATATAGCTGAATAATGCAGGATAGATAAAGTAACAAATTGAGATGATTAACGTCGTAATGCAGGTGCTGAGAGGTAATGCTTAGACATGTTTCATTTGCAGAAGTCATTAACGCCACAAATAATTAATGCCACAAATAATTAAGGCTTGATGTTGAAAGCTACCAAGGTAGTAAATCAACAATCAAGCCCTAATAATCAACCTATTAATATAAGCTAATTTTTAATAGCAATTCTTACTTTTTGTAAGAAGAAGCCATGTTGTCTAAACGGTCGTTAGCACGTTTAGCTTCGGCTTGTGCGTCCATAGAAGCAGCTTTAGCGCCTTTAACATCGGCAGATAGCTTGCTTTGCTCAGACTTTAAAGAACCAACTTCTGCTGATAGTTGATCAACTTTGTTACCTAGGTTTGCTACGCTTTCTTCTAAAGCAGTAGTGTTAGCACAACCACCTAATAAAGCAGTCATCGCAACACCAGCAATCATCAGTACTTTTTTGTTCATGGGTAAATCCCTTAATATATAGGTTGTTAAATAGTGCAACGGCGTGTGCCTTTGCAACGGCGTAATTATGTCATAGTTTTTTTTATTTGCTATAGGCAAACAAAAGAATATTCACTTAAAATAGCGAAATAAATGAAAATTGCAAGTATGTAGGCTAAAAAGGATTATTATTTATCGATTTTATATAAATCTTAGTGATTTATTGCCTATTTACCGTTAAAAAATGCATTTTTTCGCTTTTTATCATAAATAAACTGACAGCATTTTGTAACATATTTGTTAGTGTTTAACCAATTGTAATTTAAAGTTATTAACAACCAGAGTTCGTGCTAACTGTAATTCGGCTTTTATGGCGGCTCCCTGATGGCCTGCAGCAATGATTACTTGAACATCGACTTGGACTGCTAGCTTATAACACTGCTGTAAATATTCAGCTTGTGGATAAGATGCTTGTTCAAACCCCGTGCGACCTCTGATATCGCCATGACAACAGGTTAATAAGTCGGTCAAACGTTGTGGTTTTCGCCACAAATCTGCTTTATCGAACAATTTGATTATGGTTTCTGCTTTAAGTTCAAAGGCGTTATGAATATTTTGATGTTGGTCGCTAACGAGTAGTGCTAAATCCCGATATTCATTTGGGACCTTGATCCGTGCACACATTTTTTTAATGACAGGTAAGCCTTTTTGCCCGTGACCATAGTGCTTTGGCCAATCTTGTTTTGGGGTGAGGGCTTTGCCTACATCGTGAACTAGGGCAGCAAAACGTACCGCTTTATTGTCTGTTAACAAGCTTGTTTGTTGTAGCACCATTAATGTGTGAATACCTGTGTCTATTTCTGGATGCCATTTTTCAGGTTGTGGTACTCCAAAAAGCGAATCGATTTCAGGAAATAACACCTTAAGTGCCTGGCATTGTCTTAATACCTCAAAAAAGATCTGTGGGTTTTGGCTGCTAAGTGCTTTATCGCATTCTTGCCATACGCGCTCAGGCGTCAGGTGCTCAAGCTCACCGCTGTTGGCAATGTCGGTCATTAATTGCAGGGTTTCTGAGGCGATAGTAAAGCCTAAGTGATTAAAGCGAGCGGCAAATCGAGCCACCCGTAACACCCGTAATGGATCTTCTACAAATGCAGCAGACACGTGGCGAAGAATTTTAGCCTCAATATCGGCCGCGCCATTGTAGGGGTCATAAAGTGTGCCTTGTTCGTCTTGGGCGATGGCATTAATGGTTAAATCACGGCGCAGTAAATCATCCTCGAGCGTTACAGCTTTGCTGGCATCGCAACTAAAGCCTTGATAACCGTTACCGGTTTTACGCTCCGTTCTGGCTAATGCATATTCTTGTTGCGTTTTGGGGTGTAAAAACACCGGGAAGTCTTTGCCTACTTGCTGATAACCTAGTGCTAGCATTTCTTCTACACTACTGCCAACAACCATATAATCCTTGTCGACAACAGTTTGTTTTAGCAGGTTATCGCGTACGGCCCCGCCGACTAAATAAATCTTCATGGCGTACCACAACGTGTAATAATAAGTGGCTTAAATATTACCAGAGTTAGATTTTCACGGCTAACTTTTGACAAGTAATGACACAAGCATTAACGTGAGCCGTCAGTTTCAAATAAGGATTTTTGGTCGAATGTATAAAGCCTTCTATGGATTAAATGATAATCCGTTTTCAATTGCGCCTAACCCACATTATATGTTCTTAAGCGACCGCCATCGTGAAGCGCTGGCTCACTTAACCTATGGACTTGGTGAAACCGGTGGTTTCGTATTGCTAACCGGCGAAGTGGGCACAGGTAAAACCACAGTGTCACGCTGTTTATTACAGCAAATTCCAGAAAATACCGACACAGCCTTTATTCTTAACCCATCTCTGACCGAACTTGAGTTGCTGGCCACCTTGTGCGATGAACTTGAAATTAAGTATGGAGAAAACCCAACCCTCAAGCAGCTGACTGATCTTATCAGCATGTATTTACTCAATAATCATAAAAATGGTCGTAATACAGTGCTGATTATTGATGAGGCGCAGCATTTGCGTTCGGAAGTATTAGAGCAGTTGCGTTTACTGACAAATTTAGAAACCAATACCAAAAAGTTATTGCAGGTTATTTTAATTGGTCAACCTGAACTTCAACAGTTACTTAAACGTCAAGACTTACGGCAGTTGGCACAGCGGATCACCGCTCGTTATCATTTGTTGCCACTAGATAAAGAAGAACTAGCCTTATACGTGCAACATAGATTACAGGTCGCGGGTCGTCACGACCCCTTATTTACCCGCAAGGCCATTGCTGCATTACATAAGCATTCGGGGGGGATCCCACGATTAACTAACTTATTGTGTGAACGCGCTTTGATGGCGGGCTATGGCCAAGTTAAAGTGCCGATAGATCATAAGATGGTCAATCAAGCCGCGATTGAGGTGCTTGGCGATATTGATGTTTCTAACGATAAACGCTGGCCTTTTGTTGCCGCCGCAGCCCTGGTATTGGCGTTTGGGTTATCTTTTTATTGGTTTAATCACACGGCAGATGAGAGCAATAACCAGACCGCTGCTGTATTACCTCAAGCCACAGCGTCTGTACCATCGGCAACGATGAAAGATGCCCAGCCCACCAATGTAGCAGATTCTGTGGTGCAACAACCTGTACAAGCTTCGCCAGCTGCGAATGCCGAACAGCAAATTTTGCGTCAAGCTATGTTACAAAGTAGCAGTATCGACAATGCATTTGCCGGATTATTTGGCCTTTGGAATAAGCAACCTATTATTGGTTTATCTGCCTGTCAGGCTGCTCAGCAACAACAATTGGCCTGTTATCAACAGCAGGGGAATTGGCACAGTATTATGCGACTTAATTATCCTGCGGTAGTGTACCTGCAAGACAGTCAAGCCAATGTGTTTTATGGTGTTATTGTTGAGCGCCAAGCTGAACAGATTTTATTGCAATTAGGTGAGCAACAATTTTGGGTAAATAAAGATTGGTTTGATCGTCATTTTAGCGGCACCTTCGAAATTTTGTGGCAACCTGATAGTGTTTTACCTCGTGAGATTGGCCAGACTTCGAGCTTGTCACAAGTGCAATGGCTTGAAAACAGCTTGGCATTAGTCAACCAACGGCCGGCAAGGTTGTTGACGCAGTTTGATAGTGAACTTGAGCAGCAACTTATTGCATTTCAACGCCAACATGGTTTAAAACCAGATGGCATTGCCGGTAATCAAACGTTAGTACAGCTTAATTTATATTTAAGTCAGCAGGGGCCGAGATTAAGTACCGCTGAGGTAAGTCGTTAATGTCTATTTTATTGGATGCCGTTAATCGAAAAAAACAGCAGCAGGGTGATGTGGCGGATTTGTTATCTATGCCGTCGATTCAGCCTTCTTTGCCTTCGCGACAAAAAAGCAAATTAACTAAATATACAGTACTTGCCGGTGCAATCATCGTGGGGGTTGGTGCTGCGTGGGGAATGAGTGTGTTGTTACAACCGTCAACGTCGTCATTACTCGGGCACACAAAGACTGATACTGACTCCGAGCCTGTTGTAGCCAGTCCTGTTGTAATTAGCCCTGTTGCGATGAATTCCGCTGCTGAACAGCCTGCTAGGCAAGACAACGCAACCAATGACGATATACGTTTAGCCGGTAAAGTGGCATTGCCTATCGCTAAACCATTTAATCATTACGCTAATGCACCCGTTGCTGCAAATAACGCGTATGTTGAGCCAGCAGCTGATCCGTATTTATATTCTAGCAATGGGAATATGCCCACCCAATCAACAGAATCGACATCAGCCGACACCGAAAATGCGCTTTATGAGCCTCAATACACGCCTTCGCAACAACAAGAGCCTATTATATTGGGTGCAAATGCGAATCAGCGTGGACTTGCTGAGCTAGAAGCGTTGCGATTACAGGTACAAACCGCTGCACAAGATGTCGATTTTGCTTCTGTAAAAGCACCGTCTATTGATGAGCGTAATAACTTAATGGCAGCGTTTGAAACTGCTCTAAAAGAGGTTGAATTTGAACAGTCAGCAAATCAGCAAGTAACAGAAGCCAAGCTAGATCCAATTCCAAGACCGAACAATCAGCAGATCCCTAGCTATGGTGATTTACCTGCTAGTGTGCAATTACAGGTACCTGAATTTAATGTTGTCGCACACGTATACGCCACCGAGCCAAGTAATCGTTGGTTAAATGTCGATGGAATTGAACTACAACAAGGTGACATGATTAAAAATAAGCTGACGATTATTGAAATTCGCCCTCGAGATATTGTGTTAGATATTCAGGGGCAGCAGTTTAGAGTCCCGGCAATTTAATAATACCAATTCCACTAATTATCTGATTGGTCAGATAATTAGTGGAATTGGTATAACTGAGCGAGAATGACGAAATAGTTCTGGTTAATCAATACAATGGCTAATAAAAAAGGCGCTGTCGCGCCTTTTTTATTTTAAACAGAGTATTCCAACTAGCACAAGAATGTGATCATTCTTACAGGTTAACATCGCTTATAATATCGTTAAACATTTTGAAGGTAGAACAACGAGTTCGCTGCAATTTCTGCCTTATTCTAAGCGATTTTTCCTACGCAATCTCTGAACACTTATTTATCCTGATTAGCCGTAAATGGTGTTAGCTAAAAACAAGGTTAATCCATAACCTAAGCAATAGCATAACAACAAAGCGGGTACATATTTTAAGTAACTCACAAAGGTGAGTTCTTCTACTTTGCTCATGGCAATAATGCCGGCGGCAGAACCAATAATTAATAGCGAACCACCCACCCCCACAGCGTATGTTAAGCCTAACCACTGTGCTGTACTCAGTATAGGGTCGGCTTTTAATAGTGCAGCGGTTAATGGCACGTTGTCTAATAATGCAGAACCTACACCGGTAAAGAAGTTAGAAATGCTTGGGTTATACATGCTGTAAACGTCTGTTAATAGGTTAAGCGTTCCAATTTCTTTAAGCATACCAACTAATAGCAAAATGCCGAGGAAGAATAACAAGGTATCAAACTCAACCTGGCGAATATATTCTAATACCTGTACTTCTTCTGTATTACTTTTACTGGTACGCCCGACTAAGAACATAACAGACAAGCCAAATAGGAAGGTTAAAACAGGAGGAACACCAAAGAGCACGTTTAACACCATGGTTAAAATAATGGTGACAAAGAAAATTAAGCCAATGACAATATCAACCGTATTGTAGCTTTGTTCGATGGGTGAAGTGCTTACTCGCCCTTCAGCTTTTAGCGAGAACAATACTGCAAGTAAACCAACGCTGATCCCTGCAGGAATAAACAAAATGAGTAGCTCAGAAATGTGGACTTTACCAGCAAGGAAAATCATCAGAGTAGTCACATCGCCTGTGATTAACGCTACACCACCAGAGTTCACCGCAAAAATAATTAACACTGCCATGCGGCGGCGCATTTGCTTGTCTAAATTAAAGGTGGTGAGTAAGCCTAAAGACACTAACGTGGCGGTGACGTTGTCACAAAATGTCGATAACACTAGTGAAAACATACCCACTTGCAACATCAACATACGCACTGAAACTTGTTGTGGAAAGATTTTTTGAACCATTACCTGGATCATACCCTTAGCATTAAGGTATGCCACAAAGGTCATGGTAGACATTAAAAATAACCATAGTGTGGCAATTTCAAGTAAGTTTTCATTGAGCTCCTCAGCAACCACTTTGCTGTTTTCTGGGCTACCAGAGACAATAAAGAGGGTGATCCAAGCAATACAGCCTAAAAATAAAGTCGTTTTAGCTTTGTTTATATGGGTAACTTCTTCGAGCACAATACTTAACAGCGCAAGCACCGCAAGTGAGATTAGAAAGGTTTCTAGCATGACTGCAATTCCAACTGTATGTTGTAGGTAATCAAGAGCATTACCGAGAATTTTTGCTAACCTAATTTAATCTCATTTTAAGATTAAATTAAGCTTCCGTTTGGCGAGGCGATCAAATCACACCGCGACTATTTTCGCAATACAGATCACAGTTATTTCATTATTTTGGATCAAGATCTGGTTAGATATTTTTACATACCAGCAGCACAAGATAGGGAAGGTTAGATAAATGCAAAAAAAAGGATAGACGACGCATCGTTTATCCTTTTTGTGACCACACTTGTTAACCTAAATAAGGTTAACTGTGTAGGGGTTATTTCATTGCAGCAAAAACACGGTCGACAGCCGCTAATGTGTACGCAATTTCTTCATCGCCATGGGCCATAGACAAGAAGCCGGCTTCATAGGCACTCGGTGCTAAGTACACGCCTTCATCTAGCATGGCATGATAGAAGTGACGGAAATGCTCCATGTTGCATTTTGTGACTTGAGCAAAAGAGGTCATTGGATTTTTATCTTCTGTGAAGAAGAAACCAAACATTCCGCCTGCATAAGTAATGCTTAATGGAATACCGTGTTTATCTGCTGCTGCTTTAAATCCTTCTGCGACACGCTTGGTTTTATCTGCAAGTGCATCGTACAAGCCTGGTTCACACAAGGCATCCATTTGCGCTAAACCTGCGGTCATTGCAATTGGGTTGCCTGATAATGTACCCGCTTGATAAACAGGGCCTGTAGGCGCAATAAATTGCATTACATCTTTACGGCCACCAAAAGCACCAACTGGCATACCACCGCCAATCACTTTACCTAGTGTGGTTAAGTCTGGCTTAACGCCATAGAAACCCTGGGCACCGCTCATCGAAACCCGGAAACCTGTCATCACTTCGTCGATGATTAATAAGGCGCCAAACTCGTCACAAATTGCGCGTAAACCTTGTAAAAAACCTTCTACAGGCGGAATGCAGTTCATGTTGCCAGCAACCGGCTCAAGGATGATACAGGCGATATCTTGTGGGTATTGTTCGAATATGGCTCGAACAGAATCAAGATCATTATAAGTAGCAGTTAATGTGTGCTTTGCAAAATCTTCAGGAATACCTGGCGAGCTTGGCTGGCCAAGGGTTAATGCGCCAGAGCCTGCTTTAACCAGTAAGCAGTCTGCATGGCCATGGTAACAACCTTCGAACTTTAAAATATTGTCGCGGTTTGTAAAGCCTCGCGCTAAACGAATGGCACTCATGGTGGCTTCAGTCCCTGAGCTCACCATACGAACCTGTTCCATTGACGGCACCATAGAAATGACTTTTTCAGCCATTTTGACTTCTAATTCTGTCGGTGCACCAAAAGATAAACCATTTTCAACAGCCGCTAATACCGCTTGACGGATTTTAGGGTGGTTATGGCCTAAAATCATCGGTCCCCATGAACCCACATAGTCGATATATTTTTTACCGTCAGCATCGAAAATATAAGCGCCATCGGCTTTTTCGATAAATAACGGCGAACCACCAACACCATTAAAGGCACGAACGGGTGAGTTAACGCCACCTGGAATGGTCTTTTTAGCCTGTTCAAATAAGACTTCGGAACGGGTCATGTCTAATCCTTAATATTGTGCCAATTATCTATCGGCTTTACGTGAATACCAGTTTACTGGGCACTCATACTTTTCGAGTTGGTTTTCAACCCCAAGTGTTAATGCAAAAAGTGCCATACGGATAAGTAAGCCGTTATCGGCTTGTCTAAAAATAGCCAAACTTGGGTGGCTGTTTAAATCATTGTCGAGCTCGTTTGCCTGCGCGCGCGAGTCTCGCGGTAATGGGTGCATGATCACGGTATTTGATTTGCAATGTTGCGTATAAATATTGTGATTTAAGCGAAACTTGCCGCGATACTTATTAGCTTCTTCTTGTGACGGAAAACGCTCTTCTTGAATGCGGGTTAAGTACAAAATATCTGCTTGATGCAAATTACCTTCAAGTTGTTCGGTTATTGTGATCTTATGGCCAGCATTTTCAATGTCGGCGATCACATAGTCAGGCATTGCTAGTTCACTTGGTGATATCAATGTGAACTGAATGTCTTTATGCATGCAAAGTAAGCGCGATAACGAATGGACTGTGCGGCCATATTTTAAATCACCTACCATCGCGATGTGCATTCCGTCGATGCCCATGCCTGAATGGCTTAATTCTTTTTTGATGGTAAATAAATCAAGTAAGGCTTGAGTTGGGTGCTCGTTGGGGCCGTCGCCACCATTAATCACAGGAACTCGGCTACCCTCGGCAAACTCTTTTACCGAATAGGCGTCAGGGTGGCGCATGGCGATAACGTCTGAATAAGTCGACAGTACTCTAGCGGTATCGTATAGCGACTCACCTTTTGATAACGACGATGATGCCATCCCGGTGGTTTCGCGAACATGACCACCAAGTAAGTTGAACGCACAGCCAAAGCTGACGCGAGTACGGGTGCTGGGTTCAAAAAACAAATTGCCCAAAATAGCGCCTTCTAATACCTTGGTGCGTTTTTCACGCAACGCATAGGGCGTCATTTTGTTAGCAATGTTAAAAATAGTGTTTATCGAATCCAGATCTAACTGGTTTACGGAAAGGATATGTGAACCTTCGAACTGCATCATCAGCCTGATTTCCAGAGTGTAGGGTAAAATATCCATTAAAAAGTAGGTTATTTTACCGTTATTTATAGGGTATTTATCGGTTTTTTTATAATGTGGCTGAGGCAAAATTGTAGCAGAAAATAAACAACAGATAAATATACCCAACAAGAATCACTTGTTACGAAATAGGACCGTAAGGGGGCAAAGAAGACTTAACATATTTGGCCTTGGCGGCGTGTTAAGAATACCCATTCCAGTATGGTTAAATTTGTCCTGAGCGGATCTCTTGCAATAAATTAGACCAACTGATCACCCCAACCACTTTTTGACCGTTAGGGTTATTAGGGCTGTCTCGATAAATATACACCTCGCCTGAGCGTTTAGCGGCTAGCGCTTCATAGGCTTCATTGAGCGTTGCGCTGTCTGGCAACCCTGGCATAGGGTGACGAGACAGGGTTGTTGAATCTTCAAATGATTGCATTTCTAGGCGTAACATTTCGATTTGGCCCTTGTTATTTCGGACTAAAACGGGACGTCCTTCTGCACGCTTAAGCACTTCAAGCAGCAGTTCATCATCGTCATTGACGATCACAAAGCGCCGGTCCATTAATACTCTAACCCCTTTCTTTTGTAAGCCCTGGTTTAACGGTGCAACCTTGTAACCAAGTCCCATAATATCTAATTGTTTTAAGAATATTGAGCTGGTATTAAAGCCCTGATAGGCAACCAGAAAAGCCGGGATGGTAATAAACATCGCGGGGAGAATAATCGATGCATCGTTGGTTAGCTCAAGCAGAGCAACTAATGCCGCTAAAGGCGCGCTTAAACATACTCCCATCATGGCAGTCATGCCGATGACAGTATATAACCCCACATAAGGCGCAATGGATGGAAATATCAGGCTGCTTAAAATCGCTAAAATGGCGCCAACTAAAGCCCCTATGCCGTAGAGCGGGCCGATTAACCCTCCCGGTACGCCAAAGCCTATTGCGGCAACGGTCGCCAGCATTTTTGCAAACAACAGAGCGATTAAAAATAATAAATTAGGATCTTCAATAATGGCTTCATGAATGGCAAAGTCACCCGAGCCTAGGGCTTGAGGCATCACTAACCCAATCAAGGTCGTGAATGTAGCCGCAATAAATAATCGGTAAATTAATGGCCACTTTTGCCCTTTAGCGGTAACGCTTAACAATGAGAAGTTAAACAATGCAGCTACACAACCAAGCACTACGCCACCAATAAGCAATATCGGGTAGTGGTCGAGTGGAATGCGAATAACATTGATAAGATCATACTCATGCACATTACCAAAAACGAGCTGGCTTGATACCGCACCACAAATTGCTGATAGCATAATCGGGAAAAAATAGTGGATTTTGTATTCGCGAACAATGACCTCAAATACAAATAATACTGCTGCCAATGGCGCATTAAAGATTGCGGCAATCCCTGCGGCAATGCCGCTAGCACACATAATACGCACGCTGTTATCTGGTAGGCTGAATTTTTCCGCCATCACACTGGCGCTCACTGCACCGAGATGAATAGCGGGTCCTTCTTTACCGACCGAAAAGTTAGTCATTAATGCGATTAATGCCTGAAAAAATTGCCCAGCCGCCGACTGTAGTGGCACCTTGCCATAATGTAACTTAAACCGGTGCAATACATAGGCTATTCCCATTCGGCGATAGCGCTTTGACCCTATTAATGACAATAGCCATATTAATGCAGCACCCATTAGCGGTAGGTAACTTCGCCAATCAGTTAATGTTGAACTGATGGTATTGGTGTCGGAAAGCAGATATTGTTCAGCCCAAAGTAAACTTAGGCGAAATAAAATGATGACGATTGATGCAATAATTGCAAACAGCAGAGCAAGTGCACAAAGTTGTACACTAATTTTGGCTTGAGATAATTTATCTCTAAATTCGTTATGCAGATATTTGCGCGCAGCTCTTTTGGCGTGAATAATAGCGACTTTATTTATCTTAAACTGCACAGTATGACTCTAAGCTGAGTGGCATTTGTATTCTTTAAAAGGTTGTTACCTAATGTTAAATTATCACCGTTGGTTAGACAGACTGCAAGTTTTAGAGCGTAAAAATCGGACTTCGAGCAAATACTTACTCAGCCTTATGTTTGTGTCTTTTTTGTTAGGCGCCGTCAGTTATAATGTTTGGCTGTCATTTGCGCCAGAAGCCACGCCTAACAGTGCCAGTGGTAAACGCAAATTATTACAACAGCTCGACGAGCAAGCTCAAGTGTTAGCCAGTCGAAATTTGGCTCTAAGTATTGCTGAAAACGCCAATAAAGAAATGCAAGATATGTTCAGCCGTCAGCTTGTTGAACAAAAAACGCTCGAAAAAGAACTGGCGTTTTATCGCAGTGTTATGGTGACTGATGCCGACGCTGAAGGTGTGGCCATTAACACGGTTGAGTTAGTGCAAGGCGCAAGTGCGGAGCGTTTTCAGCTACGTATCGTGTTAACGCAATTGCAAAAACGTAAAACCAAAGTGAAAGCTAATGCAGAAGTGACCCTTATCGGAAGCCAAAATGGCAAGGCCAGTTCGCTTAATTTAAATAAGCTGCTTAATAAAAAATTAGCATTTGAATTTAGTTATTTTCAAATTATGGACAGCGATATCGTTTTACCTGCGGGTTTTAGTTTACAAAAGATAGCCGTTAAAGTGACTGTCAATGCCAGTCGTGGTGTTAAAGGCGGGTCCATTGAACAAACTTATAATGTGCCAGAGCTATTAATGGGTGAAAAAGAACTGCGGGTAATACTTGAACAAAATAGTCAGGTAAAGGATAATTCTCAGTAGAAACCGAAGTAAGAGGTAGTAATGACTGAACAAACTGATGCAGCAATGCCGATCCAATTTACCGATGCTGCAGCAACTAAGGTAAAAGGGCTGTTAGAAGAAGAACAGAATCCTGAATTAAAACTGCGTGTGTACGTTACAGGTGGTGGTTGCTCTGGTTTTCAGTATGGCTTTACATTCGATGAAAAAGTCAACGAAGGTGACTTCACTATTGAAAAGCAAGGTGTGCAACTTGTGGTTGATCCAATGAGTCTCCAATATCTTATGGGTGGCGAAGTGGATTATACATCTGGTCTTGAAGGGTCTCGTTTTTTTGTTAAGAACCCTAATGCAACAACAACCTGTGGTTGTGGAGCAAGTTTCTCGGTGTAATCGTTTTTAATATTTATTACAACGAGCTAATAAAAAAAGCCGTCTTGCGACGGCTTTTTTGTGCGTATTAACTAGCAATAATATTAAAGTTAACACGCGGCTTGAACCAGGTTTTTACCTTGGCATTAAAGCTAATCCACACTTGCAACATACCTAAAGCGATAAAAACACTATAGATAAGCCACTCTGGCACCACACTTTGAAACAAACCAAAGTCCATGGTGGTTGGGCCGGCATCAAGGTTATCTGGATCATACATGATGATTGGCATCATACTGTACAGCACTAATTGCAGCAGACTATAAGTGCGTAATAAATAAAGCGCTGCTTTTTGCCTACCTATAATACCCAACACTAGCATAAGCGTTAAAATACTGAACATTGCACTGAGTTCAGCTAGCGATTGCGCCAACATTAGCCCTGCCACTGCAGCGATAACATACACCAGCATTAACGCAATCAGGCGTTTGGGTAAATGCGGTTTGACTTCATCTGGCGTCGTATTGGGTTGACGTGTGTCCTGAGTCATTATGTTTTACTCACTGGATACAGACTAATGCTTAGCGTGTGACTTTGGCGTTAAACGCTCATTCACTTCATAGGGTGGTACAACAACACCTAAATCTTCTTGCACTGGGAAAACGGCAATAAATAGGTCGTCATCTTCCATACCACTAACCCAACGTTCCTGGAATTCAGATAACGGAATAGCTAATGGCTCACACTCTTTCCATTCGTCAACGGCCCAAAGTGCGGCGGTTTCTTCTGATGGCCACATTGGAATGCAGTCTTCATCTTCGGTGGTTAACATCACGCAGCCATCTTGATCTTGCAGGGTCCAAATAGTTTGCTCGGCTTTAACTTGCTCAACCATGTAATCGTAACGACCCTCTGGGGTTAGATTCATTAGTTCTGATACACTTTTGGCTTTGTTGCTCATATTAACTCTCATTATTTAGTAAAGACTTTGCCAACCCAAAGAGCTGAGCAAATTTGCGCTCATCATAACATCGACAACCGCATTGAAAAAGTTATCTTGCTCGGTAACGGCCACCAAGTACGGCTGGGCGTGAAGCACCGGTTACTGCCGGTAAATTAGCAGGTAAGTCATTATGATGACGCATTGCTAGCCACGCAAAGGCAATGCCTTCAACCCATTTAGCATCAACGCCTAATGCTGCGGTTGTATCTACTTTGTAACCAGGAACCAATTGCGTTAAACGTTGCATTAATTCAGTGTTCAGTGCGCCGCCACCACACACAAATAGCTCACCAGTAGCTGACAGCTTATTAATGTCATTAGCAATACTGTGACAAGTTAAATCGAGTAATGTTGACTGAATATCTTCTTGATCTAAATGGCTATATTCCGCTAATTGCTGCTCAAGCCAGGCTTGGTTAAACAATTCTCTGCCGGTACTTTTAGGCGCAGATAACGCGAAATATGAATGCGATAATAGTTGCTTAAGAAATGCCGCATTGGTTTCGCCTGATGCAGCCCATGCGCCATCTTCATCAAATGCATGACCTAAATTTTGATGAACAAAGTAATCTATCAGGGTGTTACCTGGGCCGGTATCAAAACCAAGCACGTCATCACTGTTTCCGGGTAAATAGGTCACATTAGCGATACCGCCAATGTTTAAAATTACTCGAGTGTGGCCAGCTTGGGCAAATACCTGTTGATGAAAAGCCGGCACTAAAGGCGCGCCTTGTCCACCAAGCGCAATATCTTTGCGCCTAAAGTCGGCAATTACATCAATGTTGGTTTCAATAGCAATGGTATTAGGGTCGCCAATTTGCAGGGTAAAGCCCATTTCTAGGTTTGGCATATGGCGCACGGTTTGTCCGTGCGACCCTATGGCGATGATTTGTTCAGGCTTCACTTCAGTTTTAGCGAGCAAGTTATTGACCGCCTGAGCAAATAACTTGCCCACGCTGCGGTCAAGTCGTCCTAATCGGTTTATTTCATCATCAACAGCGGGCTGACACAAACGCTGTAAGCCTTTTAACAAATGGCTCGGAATGGCTTCCGTGTGGCCTGCAATTAACCTTGGGTGCTCACCGGCAAAGTCAACTAGCACGGCATCAACACCGTCCATGCTTGTGCCTGACATAAGGCCGATAAAATATTCTGGCTTAGACATGAAATTCTCTCTGAATAGAAGCCGCGAGCAATTAATTACTAGCCAATTGCTGCTGTTGGTTTGATTTGAGTTGCGCCATTAGCTGTTTACTCAAGGAGGTAAACTTGCCTTTTTCACTGCGATTAATCGGCATTGATTTAGGCAAATCTACCGTGCGTGGATTACGGTGCACACCATTAACAATAAACTCGTAATGTAAATGAGCGCCGGTAACCCGACCGGTTTTACCTAAAGTACCAATTACTTGCCCTTGTTTGACTGTGTCACCACGATTTACTTTGCGCTTAGTTAAGTGCAGGTATTTCGTTGTATAGGTTTCATTGTGTTTAATAAACACATAGTTACCATTAAATTGGTTATAACCAGACTCAATCACCTTGCCTTTACCAGCAGCTTTAATTGGGGTGCCAATCGCAGCAACATAATCCACTCCACGGTGGGCTTTAATTTGCCCTGTTACTGGGTGTAAACGGCGTGGGTTAAAGTTTGAGCTGACATATTTAAAATCGACTGGAGAGCGTAAAAAAGCTTTGCGCATGCTGTTACCGTTTTCTGAATAATATTCACCATCGGTATAACGTATGGCAGTGTAACGCTCACCCTGGTTGATAAATTCAGCGGCTAAAATATTGCCATTACGTAAAAATTGGCCGTCGGCATATTCTTGGTCAAACAATAATGAAAAATGATCGCCCTTACGAATATCTAACGCAAAGTCGACGTCCCAGCCAAAAATATTGGCCAGTTCCATAATATGATTGCCAGACAAGCCTGCATCTGCTGCTGCATTCCAAAAATTGCTTTTGATGGTGGCGGTAATAAATGAAGTACGATTTTCAACTTCTTTGGTGTTAACCACTTCTTTATAGCGATCATTGTTATGGCTGATCACTAAGGTTGACACCTTGTCCATGCGGTAACTGAGTTCTTTTAATTCACCTAACTCATTTTTGCTAATGGCGATTTCTTCACCTGGCATAATAGTGAGTAGATTCTTTTTTGCTAAAGGCAGTTGGGTGATGTCGTATACATCTTTAGCACTAAGGCCTGCACGGCTGAATAAACCACCTAAAGTATCGCCTTTAGCCACTTCGTAATATTCTACTGTGTAATCATCGTTGCTAGCTTGCTGAGTTATTTTTGCTTTTTGTTTAGCGACTTGATTGTCGATATCATGAATCACACCGTCAATGCCCTCTGGGCGCGTGCGTAACATTGCAATATGCTGAGCAAAGGCTTCATCATCAGGTGTTTCTGACACATCGTCAGATGAATCACCTAATTGTTGTGGTGGTAATGTGTCGTTAACAAAAATATTGTCAGCGATTTCTTCAGCATCGGCATCATTTTTATCAATTTTGGGTGCCGTAGGTGTTCTAAATGCCAGTGGCACGGAATAATCGCTATTGGTTTCTAACGCATCTTTATCATTTGTTTGGCTTACTATTTGGGTTTGTTTAGAGGCTTGTGCGTCTTCCGATGGAAACATCAGAATAATCGTGGTTAACATCACCAATAAAGACAGGGTGATTTGATGTGCTTTTGGCAACAATGTGAATAAAGTTAGAAGCTTTGCCATTGACTCAGGTACCAATTTCTCTCTCGTGTTATTATCTGCTAAGTGTACACTCTTTCATTTGCCGTGGCTAACAAGTAACATAGACCTCTTTATTTTTTGTGCAAGCCCTAGGAGTTGCAGTAGAGATGGCGAATTTAGATCAAGTATTGGCAGAAATTAAGCGTGGCACCGATGAGATATTACTTGAAGCGGATTTGCTTGAGAAACTGAAAGAAGGGCGTCCATTACGCATCAAGTTAGGTGCAGATCCTACCGCTCCTGATATTCACTTAGGTCACACGGTTATTTTAAATAAAATGCGTACTTTTCAAGAGCTAGGTCACGAAGTGATTTTCTTGATTGGTGATTTTACCGGTATGGTTGGTGATCCAAGTGGTAAAAACAGTACTCGTCCTCCGTTAACCCGTGAGCAAGTGCTTGCTAACGCTGAAACCTATAAAGAGCAGGTTTATAAAATTTTAGACCCTGCTAAAACCCGTATCGAATTTAACTCTAGCTGGTTAGAGCCATTAGGCGCTGCTGGTATGATCCGTTTGGCATCGCAACAAACGGTTGCCCGTATGATGGAACGTGACGACTTTAAAAAGCGTTATGCATCAGGCCAATCGATTGCGATTCATGAGTTTATGTACCCATTGTTGCAAGGCTATGATTCTGTTGCGTTACAGGCTGATGTTGAATTGGGCGGTACAGATCAAAAATTCAATTTATTGATGGGTCGCGAACTGCAAAAAGCCGAAGGACAAAAACCACAAACTGTGATTATGATGCCGCTGCTTGAAGGGTTAGACGGCGTTAAGAAAATGTCTAAGTCGGCGCATAACTATATTGGTGTGAGTGAGCCTGCTAATGAAATGTTCGGCAAAATTATGTCGATTTCAGATGATTTAATGTGGCGCTACCTTGAGTTATTGTCTTTCCGTCCGCTTGAAGAGCTTGCACAGTTTAAGTTAGACGTTGAAAACGGCACAAATCCACGTGACATTAAGATTTTATTAGCTAAAGAAATCATTGCGCGTTTTCATGACGAAGCACAAGCGCAAGCTGCTCATCAGGCCTTTATTGATCGTTTCCAAAAAGGGGCTATCCCAGATGATATCGAGGAAGTGATATTAGAAGCGGGTGAAGGCTTAGCGATTGCTAACTTACTTAAAGATGCAGGGCTTGTGGGCTCAACATCTGACGGTATGCGGATGATTAAGCAAGGTGCGGTAAAAATGGATGGTGAAAAAGTAGAAGACAGTCGTCTTAGCTTTAATGCTGGTCTGGAAGCGGTTTTCCAGGTTGGTAAACGCAAATTTGCCAAAGTGATTTTAAAATAACGTATTTTTACGAATAAAAAAACGGCTTATCATTTAAGCCGTTTTTTTATGTGCGTTGTTTATACCAATCAGCACAAGAATGTGATCATTCTTACTAGTTAACCTCAGCTCTGGATAACAAACGTCTTTCAAGCAGTCCTTTGCCTTCCTCACTGCGTTGAATTAACTTGCAATAGGCTAGCTATTGACGCGTTAATTCGCCTTGTTAGCAAAACCAATCACAAGCTTGACAGTGGATTTTAGTCAATCTATTGATTTATATCGTTATCAATACATCTCTTATCCAGAGTTGAGGTTGGTTAGCATCGCTTATAACGTTGTTAGATATGTTGAAGGTAGAACAACTCGCTCGCTGCAATTTCGGCTCACTTATTTATCCTGATTAATGAATGACGTTATTGAGACTCGAGTTGGTCTGACATGGTTTGATAGTCCATAAGATCCATTTGTTCAATTAATCGCTCTGTATTATTGTCAAATTTAAGCGTGGTAACGCCAGGTATCGCCAAATCGATAATTTTACCGGGCTTTCCGAATTGATCCCCAGGGCCTCGTAAACGATAACTGCCGATAATCACCACTAACGAACCCGTATTAAACATATGCTCTATGTTTAAACGGTACTCAAGTACCCCTTCATGAGCGCGCTGTAAAAAACCAATGATTTGCCGACTGCCTGTGTAGGTTGTGTTTGCTGTTTTGTCGAAAAAAACGGTATCACGGGAATAAAAATGCCGTAAAGTAGAGTAGTCATGATCGGTTAACGCCTCCATGTATTTCATGGCGAGCTGTTGCTCTTTAGGCATATCACCAATATTGGCACTGATTGAAAAACTGCAGACTAAACAACATAATAGCAATATTATTCGCACATTAAATTCTCTTTGTTTTTAAATCGAAAGCCGGTAAAGATAAATGCCAGCGGATTGCGCTTAATCGAATGATTAAAATACTGATCATTGCGATAAACATCGATGTCATACTGTCCATGCCCACAGCCAAACTTAAGGTATAACAGATCCCACCCACGATGGAAGCAGTTGCGTAAATTTCGGTGCGTAATACCATCGGGATTTGGCGACACAGCAAATCACGAATAATGCCACCACCCACGCCTGTAATTAAGCCCATCACAACAGCAATCATGCCTGAAAGTCCCATTAATAATGCTTTCTCTGCGCCAATAACAGTAAACAATGCCAACCCAAGAGCATCGGCAACAGGTAAGGTGAGTGTGGGTAATTTATGCGGTTTACGTACTAACACTAAACAAGCCAAAACCGTAGCTAAAATCACAATGATGTAATTAGGATCGCGGATCCAAAATACTGGGGTTGCGCCAATTAACGCATCACGAATACTGCCACCGCCAATGGCGGTTACTGAGGCAAGCACAATTACCCCGAATGGATCCATGCGGTGTTTACCTGCTGCCAACGCCCCAGAAAGTGCAAAAACGGCAGTACCACATAAATCGAAAAAATAGATCCACTGACTCATTTACTTAACTCTTTGAGATGAATGTTGAGTGCATCAACTGAGATGCGGATTTCCACTACAGACAAGATCAATGAGTAGAGTAGAAGCAGTAAACTTAAGCCAAAGATCACCGAGCCAGTTTGGTTAAAACCGGTGTAAATAAAAATCATACACAGTACGCACAAGGCAAAACTGCTGACACCAGCTTCTTGCATTTTTCGGATGATAATAATTCGTTGGCGTAAGTTTTTGATTTGCTCATCTTGTACCGGCTTGTCATTACTACTGAGGTTACGAATGAGGGCAGCAAGAGAGAAAAATCGGTTAGTGTATGCGAGCAATAATAACGAGATTGCCGGAAACAATAGTGCTGGAGTGGTTAATGATATATGCAAGTTGTTGAGAAACATGGCATTCCTAAGCAGGTCTTAAACTGATAATAATCAACAGTTGCTGACTATAGAGGATTTATGTTTTAAAGATGTCAGCATTAGAAGTCTTATGATAGCGGGTCATTATGACAATCTTGAGCATAGCGACTTCAATGTTAAAGCTTGGGTATTATCGCTAAAAAGTGGCTAGTTTAAAACAGGATTTACCGGTTTTAAATAAATCTTAATCCAGTCCAAATAAGAGGCAATAACAAGGTTAGGCAGATCCAAAATAGGTTTGCTGTTTGCGTCACTGTGATGGCGTGGTTGATGTGGCGATAATCAGGTAACGGACCAGCTTTCACCTTGGGTAAGTCTACTCGAATGGTTTGGCCTTTGTTGGTCATAAATTGCTGTGGGCCTCCAAGTTCAATTTTGAGTAATTTTGCGGCTAAAGCGTAACTGCCATAATGGTTATTTAACTGCTGTTTGGGACCAGGTGCCGGCCGCATTGACGACACGATGGAAGACAATCCAAGTTGGCCAAATTGAATTGCCAATGAGCAATGCCAAAGCAAGGTCGGAATAAAAAATATCACGCGATTAAATTGCCCCACAAAACTCGAAAAAATATGAAAGTGTGGGTGATATGTGGGCCAACTGTGCTCTAGTTGCCTTAGCATTCTGGCCACCAGAGCCATGGTTGCACCGCCCATCGCAAAAAATAAAATGGTGGCTAAAGTGCCATAAATGGGAGTGGTAAACAGTTTCTCTATGGCAGTTTTACTTAATCCCACCTCTGAAAGCACTTGAGTGTTTTGGCTAACCCAGGGGCTGAGTAGCCCTTTGGCATGCTGCTTGTTACCGGTTTTTATTGCATTCGCTATTTGTTCTGCCACGGGTTTAAAGGCGGAGTCACACAAACAAAAATATAAAATAATCAGCTCAAAAAACCATGGATAAGCGGCAAGACCCAGTAAAAAGCTAACAATAATACCGCTTGGTACTACTAGAATTAATGTCGCTAAAATGCCTGCTGTTAGCTGTTGGCTCACCGCACGCTCAGGGTGATTCACTTTAGCGGCAATCAGCACTGCAATACGGTTAAACCACAACAGTGGTTGTAAGTCTCGAGGGATAGGGGCAAATCGAGCCAAAATTAACGCGCAAAATAAAATGCAGCAGCTTTGCAATACACCGCCGTCTTGGCTAAGTAATTGTGGATCGAATAATTTATTGACCATAGAGACTCAATAGTTAGCGGCTGCGCATCAGATTAAGTAAGTTTTTGTAATACTAAAAGCACGGGTTTAGCAGAGTGATAAGCAGTTAAACCCGTATAGTCCATTATAGCTGTTGCAATAGCGCAATGACCATCAAGGCTGAGTGCATACCCGCTTTAATGATGTACGAGTCGAAATCCACTGGCGAATCATTATTAGCATTGTCTGACAGTGACCGGATCACTACAAATGGCACCCTAAACTGGTGACAAACCTGAGCAATAGCTGCTCCTTCCATTTCACATGCGGCCATCGTTGGGAAGTTTTCGCGCATCACTTTGGTGCGAACAGGATCGCAAATAAAGCTGTCGCCGGTACAAATTAATCCTTCAATGGCGTTCACTTCCCCTAATTCTACAACGGCCTGTTTAGCGGCATTGACTAGCTTGCTGTCTGGTAAAAATGCGGCCGGCTGCTGTGCCATCTGACCAATCTCGTAACCAAATGCGGTGACATCAACATCGTGGTGGCGCACCTCAGATGAAATCACAATATCGCCAATGGCGAGTGTATCGACAAAACCACCAGCTGAACCGGTATTAATCACATGTGTTACTGCAAACTTTTCAATCAGTAACGTTGTGGCAATACTAGCTGCCACTTTACCAATGCCTGAGCGGGTGACAACCACTTGTTTATCGCCGATATTACCGCTAATAAATTCGATGCCTGCGATAGTTGTATGCTCGGGCTCAACAATGGCTTGTACTAAATGAACAACTTCTGGCTCCATAGCGCCAATAATACCGATTTTCATGGATAAACCTTAACTGATTAAACAAATTCGAATGGGCGCTAATATAGCATGGGCGGGCGATTTTGTGAAAAGTAGAGTAATTTAAGTCAGTTGTGAAAAGCAATGCAATCCGTTAGCGGTAAGTTGTTCAGCTAACAGATGTTTTATGGACAATTGAGTGCGAGTCAACTAGTGATGCTGGCTTTGCGACAGTAAACTATCGATAGATTTAACCACACGAATACTGGCATCTTCCATGGTATCAAGATGAGTTAAAATTGCTGACTCATCTCCAGATTGCATCGCAGCGACAGCCGCTTTTCCAGCGCTATGAACTGCTTTATGTGGTTGCTCAATAGCTTTAAAGCTCGACAAGCTTGCATATTGTTGGCCTTCACCATGGTAATACCATTTTCCGAGACGGCATTCAGTGTGGCTATTGACGTTTGCCGTCACATCTTTGTTGGCCAAAATACTGTATACGTTGCTCTTCCATACGCTGTGGTCTAACTTCACAGTGGTTAAAAATGCGGTCATTGACGCTTCGCCAATGACACGCTTCATGACTCCTGAACTTTTAAGCACTTCGGTGACGACTTGATCAATTTGTTCAGAAGAGGCTGCAATATCACTCGAACAAGTTTGGTTTGTAATGACAACTTGTTTAATTTGCTCGGTTTGCTCAATAACGGTAGCGACTAATTTTTCAATATTGGCACTGGCATCATGGGCGTTGCTGGCTAATTGCCTTACTTCGCTTGCGACTACGGCAAACCCTCTACCAGCATCTCCTGCACGCGCAGCTTCAATGGCGGCATTGAGTGCCAGTAAGTTAGTTTGTTCTGAAATCTGTTGGATCGATGACACTAAATTACTAATACCATTGGCTGATTGACTTAATTGAGCCGCAGTCTCCATGCTCTTTTCTGCATGATCATTTAAATGTCCCGCACGTTCTTTTAAGTTACCGATAGCGACTCGTGTCTGACCGAACAGTTTATCGACTTCAGACAACATGTGTTTTTCTTCATCGAGCTTGATTGAGTTAGCGAGGGTGGTATCTCGAATATCGTTAAGCATCGTTGCACCTTGCAATTGCAAATTGGCGCGTTGAGCATCGTTTTCGGATTGATTATCAGAGTCTGCTAATTGCTGAGTTAATTGTGCAATATGCTGATGCAATTGAGAGAGCTCATCTGCATGCTGCTGTTTTGTTTTGGTCAGCTGCTGCTTTAAATCGGCAATTTCTGCTTTTAAGCTCTGGGTAAAACCGATCATAATATCTCTATTGGTTATTTATACATTAGTAATATAGTGACTAAATTTGCTTTTTTAATCAAGCTCGCCAAGTGTTGTGCATCACAAACAACAATAATAAAGACATGACACTTTGGTAGTTACAATGCACTAAAAGGACTTTAACTTGAGATTAGAGTGACCTTATGATTATTTTTTGCGGGCAAAAGGCATCCACAATAAACCGCTAAGCCAGGCATTTTGTTTGGCGTTAGGGTAGTGGGTTAAACCAATATCAATTTGAGTATCTGGTTTACTGGCCTGTGCGGTGTAGGTGCCGAACAGCTTGTCCCACCAAATAATACTAAAGCCAAAGTTGCTGTTACTTTCACTCATCAGTTGGCTGTGATGAATACGATGCAATACCTGAGTGACCAGCACTAAACGGGCAAGGTTTTCAATTCTTGCGGGTAAGCGAATATTGGCGTGGTTAAAAATAGCAAAGCCATTGAGCAATATCTCAAACAAGATGACCGCTTCAGCAGGGATACCCAATACCACAATTGCAAGCGCTTTAATGCTAAGACTGGCAATGATTTCGATGGGGTGAAACCTCAACGCGGTACTGCTGTCGACGTGGCGATCGGCATGATGCACTTTATGCAAACGCCATAATAATGGAATGCGATGAAATAATCTGTGCTGCCAATAAATCAACATATCAAGCAGCAACACGCTGACGCCGATATTAAGCCAAAGCGGTAAAGCAAAGTAATGTAATAGCCCCCATTGTTGTGAGCTGACATACAGGGCAAAACCGGCCAATCCTATTGGCAGTATTAACCTTGCGATTAGCGATGAGATAATTAACAAGCCAAAGTTACCCAGCCACCGTGTTGCCATTGAGGCTGACTGGGGTCTTTTAATGAGTGTTCTAGCAGGAAACAAGACTTCGAGACTCATCATTAACGCCAAAATGGTTAAAAATACTCCGAGTCGAATTGCTGCCATATCATCTATCATGTTTTAGGCTCCTCAACGATATTTGTTCTAGTTTGCTGGTTACTTGAATGGTTTTTTAAGGTGTTATAACCGCCATGAATACGGGTAAAAATAGTAATAGCCCCTAAAAAAGCAAACGTGTAAGCCAGCTCTGGAAAGTAAGCTGGCCACAAACAAAATGCCACAAAAAAAAGCTATGGTTTCAGTGCCTTCGGTAAGGCCATTCAAAAAATAAAAACTTTTATGGGCAAACTGTGGTCGCGGTAAATTGATTTTTTCAGCCGGAATAGCAAAGGCTAAAAAGCTTGAACCAGTCCCGATAAACACAGTAAGAAGCACAGCAGCGGCTAACGCATTTTCATTGGGATTCGCGAGTGCAAACCCTAGAGGAATGGCTGCGTAAAACAAAAAATCGAGACAGATATCTAAATAACCCCCAGCTGGCGTAGTGTGTTTTTGATGACGGGCAAGGGCGCCGTCAAGTCCGTCAATGATACGGTTTAATACGATAAAAAATAATGCCACATACCATAGCTGTAGCGCCAAAAAAGGCACCGCCATCATTCCTACAATAAAGCCGATGAGTGTGAGTTGGTCTGGCTGTACTTGTTTTTTATCCAGTAGCAATACAAGCGGTTTAAGCATCGGCTTAATCACCGGTGTAATAAATCTATCTAGCATTTGTGGTTTCCAATTTATTGTCACTATTAACACGCTAAAACAACGAAATAATTTTACCCTGAGCTGCGTCAGCATCGCTTTGATCATGGGTGACCATAATCGCGGGTAGCTTGTGCTGACGAATTTGTTCAAACACCAACTGCCGTGTTTCTTGGCGTAATTGGCTATCAAGCTTACTAAAAGGCTCATCAAGTAAAATGGCTTTGGGCTGACTGAGTAACACCCTCAGCAGTGCGACTCTAGCTTGTTGCCCACCCGATAAACTTTGTGGGCTGCGATGCTCTAAACCGGCTAATCCTACTTGAGATAATGCCTGGCTAATATCAGCTTGGCGTTGTGCTTTAACTCCGGCTGGCATGGCAAAGCTAATATTACCTGCGACAGTGAGATGCGGGAACAGTAAAGGGTCTTGATATATTAAGCCAATACGACGCATGTGGCTGGCAGTGTCAGTGATGAGCTGTCCATTTAGGTATACATTGCCTTTGGCGCTGAATCCTTTAGGCAGCATTCCGGTGAGCCAATTTAACAGCGTCGATTTACCGCTACCTGATGGCCCCATAATCGTCAGAATATCACCACCAACAATAGTTTCGTTTAATGATAGCAACAGCTGTTGTTGCCGCTTTAGGGTTAACTGCTCAATCACCAACGAAGAAGTGTTTGAACTTGCCGCGGTTGTTTGTTCGTGCGTTTGCATATGTGTCCTTATTCGCGGTGTGTTAACAGCATTTTAGGCAGTGCCCATGCGAGCAGAAAACCAAGTGCTGGGAGCAACATTTGGACTAACGCATAAACCGCACTGGTGCGTCTGCTTGCGCCATTAGCTAGCGATACTGCCTCAGTGGTAATGGTGTTGATACGCCCACCTCCTGCCAATAATGTCGGTAAATATTGGCTAAAACTAATCGCTAAACCCAATGCCGCAGCAATAAAAATGGGCGCCAGTAACATGGGCAGTTTTATTTGCCAAAATATTTTTGCCTGGCTGGCGCCTAGGCTCGCGGCAACATAGCTAAACCGTGGGTCTAAACGTCGAAAACTACTCGCGAGCGATAAAAATACATAAGGTAATACAAAGAGTAAGTGGGCTAACACCACGTTAATAAAGGTATGGTGGCTGTTAATTTGCTCCAATACCCACACTAAGCCAAATAAAAACGCAATGCTGGGAATAAGCAAAGGTAAGTAAATGATTACGCTACTTAATCTTGATACCGTTTTGTTGGTATGTTGCTCGGCTTCAAGTGTCAACAAGGTTAGCACTACTGCTAATCCTGTCGCACAAACGCCAATTAACAGTGTATCGACAAGCGGCGTGCGCATTTGTTGTAACGCCGATTGCCAATGCTGAGTCACAAACGTGTTAGGCAGCAGATCAGGATAAGCCCAAAAACCCGCGAAAGACCATAACACCATGCCAAGTAAGGCTAAGCCGATAACCGTTAACATCAGCATGGTAATCACGTGAGTGATGTTTTGCATAATGGCGCCGGCATATTCGCGTTTACCATTAACCAGCATAGATTGAGACAGCGTTTTGATGAGCTTTTCTGCCAGCCACCAGCCAAGCAATAAGAGTAACGTCAGGGCTATTTGCACAATGGCTCCAGCCGAGGCTTTAATGCGCAAGCTTAAATCGACATCGTGAAACCATTGCATAATGGCCACGGCAAGCGTTGGCGGACTATTGGGGCCTAAAATTAACGGGATCTCGACACTGGCACTGGCATAGGCAAGTACCGCTAAAATCGGCAAACGTAAAAATGGATACAAGCTTGGCAATACTACTTTAAAAAAAGCCGTCATTGGGCAATAGCCCAGGCTTAATGCCACGCGATGTTGAGCGCGCAATGTGTGGCCTAAATCGGGCTGTGCCAGCACACTCAGTGCCATCAACAATAAGAAAGGGAGCTCTTTGAGGGTTAGGCCTAAAATAATACTGAGCCCCATAGCATCATGTGGGAATAACCAATCAGGTGGCGTATCCCAGCCGCTTAACCAGGGGGAAACCAGCCGCGAAAACATCCCAGACGGGGTAATTAAAAAGCCTATGGCAATCGCTGCGGCGGCATGAGGGATCACTAAAATTGGCCCTAACAAGCGTTGAATATAGCCTAGCCAAGGGCTGGTAAAGTAACTGGCCAAAATCAAAATGGTAATGACAAAAGCCAGTAAGGTGCTGATAAAGCTGGTGGACACACTGAGCAGTGCCATATACCCAATACCGGGTGTATGCCATAAATCCACAAAGCCACTGATATTAAATTGAGTGTGACCAAGTACCGGAAACCAGCCAAAAGCCGGTAACACCACTGCAATCAAGCCACCAATAACAGGCAGCACTAGCAATGCCATCATTAAATAGGGACTACTGCGAACCAAGGTGTTGAAACCACTTTTTGCTGTTATCACCGTATCACTCCATAGCGTTGCAACCATTGCGTTGCAATGACGTTTGTCCAGCTTGGGTGGGGCTCACTTAATGCGGGGCTGATATCTTGGTTCACAATATTAGCGCTTGGATGTGACTCTGCGGGTGGCTCAAACCACGCCTGTTGTTTTGCTGGCAATTGCGATAACGCAAGCACGCTGGTGTCGCCCCATACTTTTGCTTGTTGCTTTTTTGCCTGAGCTTTTGGGCTGAGTAAAAAGTTAACCACTAATTTAGCGCTATCTGGGTGGGCGGCATTGTAAGTCATGGCGACGAAATGGATGTTGCTTAAACTGCCGTCACGCATACGATAACTACGGGTGCTGTCTGGTAAATCAAAACGCGCGACAGCCGCGGGCACTTCGGCGGCTGAAAAGGTAAATGCCAGTGCAAGCTCGCCATCGCCCATTAATCGGCGTAGTGCTAAACCGCTAGACATAAAGTGTTGTCCTTTACGCCATAAGTACGGGTGTAAATTGTCTAAATATTGCCAAAGTGGTGGCAATAATAAAGCCTGGCTTTGAGCGCTAGCGGTTTGATAAAGCCTATTTTTAATGGCATCTGGCTGACTGTTGTTAAGGGCGATTAGCGCGTATTTTAAAAAGCTCATGGCTAAAAAGTCAGGCGGCTTAGGATAACTAAATCGCCCCGGATGTTGTTTTGCCCATAAGCTTAATTGTTGTAGTGTTTGTGGCGGCGTTTGGGTCAATAAGCTGTCGTAATAAAACGTCAGAGCCGCTCTGCCCCATGGCGCTTCCATGCCTTGAGTCGGTACGCCAAAATCACGTGTCATGGCGGGGTTATTATCTGGATCGGTTAAGGCAAAGTTGGGCAATTGCATAACCCAGTTTGGCGTTAATAATTGATGCTTTGCCATCGCAGCAAAGTTTTCGCCATTAATCCATACTAAATCGACTTTACCGTTATTATGGTTATTAGCTGATTTTTCTGCCAATACTCGGCTAACGGCTTCGCCTGTGTCGGTCAGTTTTACATGGTGTAATGTGATTTGGTATTGCTGCTTAACTTGCTCGGCAACCCACTGAATATAGCGATTGATTTGCGGATCGCCGCCCCAAGCATGAAAGTACACATCTTGATTTACGCCACGCGCTTCAATCTGTTCCCATACCGCAAGCTGCTTGGTTTGTGCGTAAGCCACGCTGGTCCAAAGGCAGGCGTATACACTGATACCTAATGCTGTAGCCGCCACAATAGGCTTGATTATGTTAGTTCTTTTTCTGGAGAGCATTGGCTTATCGAACCGCATTTAACGACCAGTTATAATCGAGAAAGTTGATAGCTAATTGCTGTTTTTTTGCTGCCGCTTGCTGAACCGTATTGAGTTGTAATGCGTTAGGGTACAACAATAAAAACGCTTCAACAGAATCCGCCCCGGCAAAGCCTTGAGTAAAGTCATCGCCATACCATTTAAAAATGGCAGACAAATAAACCGTGTCGCCTTTGGCATAATTACGACTAGTGTCAGCTAAAAAACGCTTGGTTTGTGCATCGAGTTGCTGCTCGAGCTTAGCACCGGTATAGGCTTCTTCAAGCAAAGCCGGGCAGCCAATACTTGCACAATTTACCGCAAAATGAATTCTCGGGTCATTGTATCTGTCGCTGCCGCGAATAAGCTTGTGCTCAATGTCATTGAGGCTGCGGGTTTTGCCAAGCAAAGGAATAAAGCTTTTGTCCCAGGGCGAGCTAAAAAATCCGCCGAGATCTTTTATCGATTCAATATCTGGATATTTAGTTAAGATGAGCTCAACGGTCCAGGCGTTATAGGCATTGATGAGTATGGCCAATTGTGTTGATTTATCCCATGCATCAAATTGCGTCTGACTGATGCTACTGAGCTGCTTGAGGTAGCTTTGCAGTTGAGTGCGTTGCAGCTGCATTGCTGCATAATCTACCGCGCTACTGTTGCCATTATTGATAGGCTTTACGTGCTGACTCACCAGAGCTTGCCATTGTTGGTGTAAGGCCTGCTCAGTTGTTGCTGGAATTGCATCGGCAGCCACACTGATTTGACTAAATAGTAAGGTGCTAAAGAGTAGGGGCGCAATGACAACACTTGCGAAAAATGCCTTAAATATTGTACTCATCTTATTTGGCTCTCTTACTGCGATTGGCATCATCCCTTGCCGGGCAGTTTGCTATTGATTCACGCGTGTTTCATTAAATATGCGTCAGTTAATCAGGGTTAACTGACGCTATCATTGGGTCGTCTTTTAAGGGATTAACCACGGCGCCATGTGTGGTATTTTTCTAACCAACGTAGCACTGTTGCTGGGGCATGGTTACGTTTCCATTCTCCGGCAGCGTACTTGTTGCCTTCGGCCCATGTTGGGTAACTGTGGATAGTACCTAAAATCTTGTTAAGCCCTAGGCCGTGCTTCATGGCTAATACAAATTCAGCAATTAAATCACCAGCGTGTTCTGACACCACGGTGACGCCTAAGATTTTATCTTTACCTTTAGGGGTAATCACTTTAATAAAGCCTTCGGTCGCGCTGTCGGTAATCGCACGGTCAAGCTCGGCAAAATCAAAACGAGTCACTTCGTAATCAATACCTTGTTGCTTGGCTTCATATTCGTTTATACCCACGCGCGCCACTTCTGGATCGATAAAGGTGGTCCACGGAATAACGCGATAGTCGACTTTAAACTTTTTCAGGTGTCCAAATAGTCCATTTACCGCAGCGTACCAGCCTTGATGTGCTGCCACATGAGTAAATTGATATGGGCCAACAATGTCGCCAGCAGCAAAGATATTTGGGTACAGAGTTTCTAGGGTCTGTTGATCTTTGCTGTTTGAATTTTGTTCGAGTTAAAAACGTTTTAATCGAGGCGAATGGATTGATGCCTAGTCATCTAAGCAAAATCCATTCAACAAAGAGTAAAACGTTTTTAGCCGAACCTTTCAGGCAGCGTTTGTTGGCCATTTTTACTGCGTTATCGACTTTTTATGTAGAATAACTACACCTCAAAGTCTCTGCCTTGTATAAAAGACCAACAATTCGCTGCAAAAACAATCTTGAAAGATCAACAGACCCTAGGTATTCATTGGTTTGTATTGTACGGTTGGTTTCAATGCCTAATTCTTCTAGTCCGTAACCACTTAAGCGTGCACTGCGGCCAACGGCACATAATAGTTGGTCGTACTCAATGGCTTGCTCTTGCTCTTGATGTTTAACGATAAGGTATTTTTTACCGTCTCGCAGTTCGCAGCGCAGCGCTTGGTGTGAGGTTAATATATTCACGCCACTGTTTTTCAAAGCTTGGGTAGCAAACTCAGACACTTCAACATCTTCTTTAATCATGATGCGCTCGGCCATTTCAACTTGAGTGACTTGTGAGCCTAAACGGGCAAAGCTTTGGGCAAGCTCAGAGCCAATTGGACCGCCGCCAAGTACCACTAATTTTTGTGGTGCAGTATCGAGTTTGGCAAACTCGTCCCATAAGGTATCACTGGTGACGTAACCGACTTCTTCAATGCCCGGTAATGGCGGCACAAATGGTCGAGCGCCGGTGGCTATCACAATGCTGCGCGCGGTTAAGCGAGTGGTGTTACCGTCTGGGTAGGTAATTTCGACTGTCCATGGGTCAATTAACTTGCCGTAACCTTTAACCACATCAACCCCTAAATTGGTGTAACGCTCAACACTGTCGTGTGGGGCAATATCAGTAATCACCTGATGTACACGGGCCATGACTTTTTTAAACGAAAACTCAGGTGTGCTGTCTTCTAGCCCGTAATGATGGGCATTACGGATTTGCTGGGCTATTTTGGCACTCTTAATAATGGCTTTACTGGGTACACAGCCATAGTTTAAACAGTCGCCGCCCATTTCACCGGCTTCAATTAAGGTCACCTTAGCTTTTACGGCAGCGGCAATATAACTGGTGACAAGACCACCCGCGCCCGCGCCAATCACAATCATATTGCGGTCAAATTTAGCGGGCTTTGTCCAGCTACTGTATACGCGACGCTTTTTAATCATATTGACGATGGCTTTAGCAATAAGCGGGAATAAGCCTAATAGGGCAAATGACACAATTAGGTTGAACGATAAAATGTTAGACAGACTGTCGATTTGCGCTAATTGAGTCCCGGCATTGACGTAAACAAAGGTGCCTAAAAACATACCGACCTGGCTTACCCAATAGAAAGTCCACGATTTAAACGCCGTCACGCCCATTAGCATGTTAATTAAAAAGAACGGGAAAATAGGCACTAAACGTAAAGTGAATAGATAAAAACCACCTTCTTTTTCAATCCCAGCATCAATGGCCGCTAAGCGCTCTGGAAAGCGCTGTTTAATGGAGTCGCGTAATAAGTAGCGCGACACCAAAAAGGCGAGTGTGGCACCAATGCTTGAGGCAAATGAAGCAATAATTAAGCCTTCGACGATGCCAAATAACGCACCTGAGGCGATGGTAAGTATCGCGGCGCCAGGTAAGGACAATGCAGTGACAGCCACATACAATGCAAAGAAGCCACCGATGACTAACAATGGTGACTCTTGGCGCAGTTGGCTAAATTGCGCCATTGAGCCTTTAAGGCCATCAAGCGTGAGTAGTTGGTTTAAATTAAAGTGGAAAAATAACCCCACCAGCGTTGCAGCAATCAGTAATAGAATAATTTTTTTCAACATGTTTTATCGCCTTAAAATGAATGCTGCAATGTCAGGGTGGCATTAATAGGTAACTCAGGGTAAACCAAGGTAGAACCGAAATAACCGCCTTCAAATACTGGGCGCCAGTTCTTTTGGTCTGTGACGTTATTAACGTCAAGTCTTACGCTGGTTTGTTCGCTAAAGTCATAACGAGTATTGATATTGAGCGTGTATTGATCGCGAATATACACAGTCGCTAAATAGTCCAATGGATAACTCTTGGTATATAGACCGGAGAAACCGGCTTGCCATTTCTCAGTAATGGCAATTCCGCCATTAATTGTGAGCGATTGTTCAGGTAAACCTTGTACGCGGCTATTTGAGGGCGCAAATGAGGCAAAATTGGGTGCGCCTATTCCGGTGCCTGCAATGATATCTGGACGTGAATTATCAAAGGCGTCGGCGACTTGAACCGTATCCTGGCTACTGGCCGAATTATCATAACGAGCATCTAAATAACTGTAGCCCGCACTAAACCAATACGGGTCGGCATCATAAAAGGCTTGTGCCTCAAATCCTTTAGTGCGAATGCCTGTGTTGCTGCCATCACGGTTTCGCAAACTGCGTTTTTGATCAAACACTGCAGCATCGACATACCAGGCATTATCGTTTGGCGAATATTTAATGCCCACTTCGGTTAAGGTGTTTTCGGTAGCAAAGTTTTGGCTGCTAATTTGGTTATTGGCGCCTAATGTGGTGCCGCCCGCCATGCTGTTTGAGGTGGATTCGTTATAACTGGCACTGGCATAAGTGGTGATAAAGTCGCTCAGTTGATAGCTAATACTAATTTGCCCAGATTCGAGCATTTCATTAATTGAATCACTGGCGGCGATTTGACCTTGGGGTGCTAAGGCATCTCGAGCTTCAACATCATAAAAGTCGGCACGATACCCTATGCTGGTCGATAATTTATCGGTCCATTGACTATTGTGTTGAATGGCTAAGCCTGTTTGCCAGCTGGTTGAGTCTGTGGTGTCTGATAATGAATAGTCGCCGTTACCATCACCATCAATGTCGTATTGTGCCCCCGGTGACACAAACACCCCAGGGCGCAGTTCAACTAGCCTGGCTTGTTGTTCTGCAGTCAGTGGGATTCGGCGATTTTCAATTGGGCCTGTTAAATCGATAGGTAAATCGGCTTCGGTGGTAAATTGGCTGTAACCTAACACCTTGTTGTAGCGTATGTCGGCGGCAACAATAGTGTTTTGATCATTATTCCATTGATAGGCTAGCTCAACCCGGTTTTGTGCAGTGTCAGCGCCATCGATGATTTCAACAAAACTGTTTTGGGCTATTTCTTCACGTTCTAAGTGCTGATAGTAAGTGATATTTTTAAAGGTGGCTTTATCGCTTAACTCACGCATGTAGGTACTGTGAACGATAAACGTTTGCGCGTTATTGATGTTGTCAGGATCGGTCAGTACCTGGCTGCGATCTATTTTTACTAACCCTGTCGGCGACACAATGGCATTAGCGCCTGGTATGGTGCTGCCATTAGGTTGAACGCCTTGACCAGTCACATATATACCGGTGATCATTGAAGGTGCTTGATTTTATTTCAAATCAGGATCATGCTACACCTCATGAAAATATACCTCACCGATGACCAGAAGAAACAGCTCGAAACCCAGCATGCTCAAGCGCGCGA
>NZ_BMII01000024.1 GCF_014641855.1 Shewanella inventionis | reverse complement strand
TGTTTTGATCTCGTATACGATTGCCATGTGGTGATATCCAATTCATTCAGTCTGTAAACACAATAGTGGACATTCTCACATTGTCAAACGTGTATAGTTAGAGAGTGGAAGTAAAAGTGTATGGGTGATCATTTGTCCGAACTACGGAACCATCGACACCTAGTGCAACCAACGCCTGTTCAATGTTACTAGCTAATTCATTTGCGTGATTCATATCGTCTATTCGTTCTCTGTTGCTATTAATCAGAGACAACGTAGAGCGGAACCCACCATCAAAGATATGAGCGCTCAGAACTTGATCGACATGATTTAAATACTTGAGATAGTCAATTTGATTGTCGTTCGCATATTTAATTGCTCTGTCGTGAATAACATAATCCAAAAACGAAAAGATATGTGAGTTAACAGGTAAGCGATGATGTTCGCCTAGCAGTTGGCAAATAGTAGAAACCAAAGCATACCCATCAGTCGAGCATTCTGATTGAGCAATTAAATTTGCGCCACAGTCTATAGTGGAGTGATTCAATTTATCAAATATCTTGCGTATTGACGGGCTCGCATCTTCAGGCAATGTTTCTTGTTTGTGATACGACTCCAGCAAATTAACAATGAAAGTCGCACGTTCTAAATTGTGAGTGTGTGAGCTTTGTCGCACGAGCATGTTAAATGGCAGTAATTCCTGATTGTTTAGTTTGCCTTCAGTACCTTCCGGTATTTCGTCTACCAGGAACTCTATGGCCTCCGGTGGTAGCTCTAATTTGAAATCGGAACTATCCAGTTTAACGCGCAGACCAAACGGTGACCCATTTCGAAGGTAGGGATTTATGCCATCTGAAGTTACACTGAGCTCTTCACTTTGCAATTCAGTGTCAAAAAACATTCTTATAGTTATGCGTTCATCATTCGAGCCCGTTTGTACTGCAGAAATGAAACCACGAGTTTGGAATGTATCAAGGTATTGTGCGTGAGATAGCTTAGCTTCCTTCACTTTTTCTAACATCACAGTTTCATATGCCCAGTTAGCTAGAACACTTTCAACATCAACAGGGCCAGTTTGACCTAACATTTCTTCAAGCGCACTAGAGACTTTATTTGGGACAAATTGCTTCCAATAATCTGTAGTGTAAAGCGCTTGTCGCACCCCCCCTCTTTCTTTGATGACTTGTGCAAAATACTCTGAGATTATCTCAGGGTACTTCTGCCTGTTTCGCGCTGCGATAATTGGCATCAAATGGGCAAATTCTCGTTGTTGCCGCAGTAGCGTACTGCGTAACTGATCTGCATCGGATATTGCACGTTCTGTTAATTCGTCCAGAGTAACTATTTTCATGGTGTGTTCCTAAAGCGAATTATGCTGATCGACATTGATTTCATGTATATCATCTAGTTTTGCAGAATATACATCGTCATTACTCATATCTAATAACGCTTTCTCGATGTTTTCTGCTAGCGACAATGATGCTTTATACTCCGACCGTTCATCCCTTGTGGCGTTAAGTGTTTCGCTGATCCTACTTATCACTTGTGCCTTGGGGCATTGATCTTCGATCTCATTTAGAAAGGCTAACCTTTCTGCCCCTTCCAGCACAAAAAGGTGGTGACACAGCAGATCAAGTGAGTGATATGCATAGTAATCAAAACTACATAGGCTATCGAATAATCTATTCAAATGCTCTATTCTGGATGGTAAAACTCGCCAATCTATTTCAGGTACAACGTATTCGAAACTAGACTTTATCCCTGCATTAACAATCCGTGTAGAATCTAGATTATTGAAAAATTTAATAAGAAAATCCTTCTCTGTGGTATCAACCTCATTACCCTGCAAATAGGTATTGTTGATAGTGGCCATCAACAGGCTTTTAGCTAACATAGAAGCATCGGTTTTGTCGGTGAGCAACATGTCACGAAATACTGTGGGGTAAATTAGCGAATCTCGCGTCATCTCTAGAAGATGTGTTGGAATATGATTTTTTACTATGCCGTCAGGAAGACGTAACAAGAAGGAGAGGTCAAGATCATATTTACCCCCCCCACGAGCATATAACAGGCTACTATTTCCATTTACCTTATGAAAATCCATCTCATAGTCAACTGATTTTGTATTAACTGATTGAAACGTGACAATCGTAGTGTCAGGCTGAGCAAAACTTCCACAAGCGTTTTTTAACTGCACCTCTAAGTTATTCTCTAACTCTTTAGTCAACGTACACCATTTGCTGAATTGGTATTGGGCATTATGGTTTTCACTACTATCAATAGAATTAATCGCTAAACGGACATCCTCTGGCATATCACTAAAATAACCGGACTCCTTTTTTAATATCTCTTTAAGTGGCCTATCCATAGGACCGGCTTTTGTCATGAAATACTCTGTCAGTTCACTAGGGAAAGTAGACAGTTTTTCTTGTGCGACTAACTGCACAACAGTGCTCATTTCACTACACAATGACTTGTATTGCGATTGAATAATGCTCAATTGGTCTTGTGTGGTTCTTATTAACTCATCTAAAGTTACTTTAATCATTAGTTTTGCCTACAGTGAATTGAAAGGGTTAACTGTGTGGTCATTGCCTTTCTCATCGGTGCTGGTGGAGGAAGACGTTATTTCAATAATGCTTGTTTGCACGGTTGATTCAGATAAGGTTAAATCAATGTTTTCACACAATATCTGGCAAGACTTGAGTTCATCTCTTTTTTCCTTTGTAGTTGTTAACAACAACTGAAGTTGGAAAAAATCAGTCATTTCAATAGGTTCAAATAAGTTATTCTTTCTAAAATATGCGTGCAATACTGGCTCAACCGTGTTGAGTAATATCAATCCTGATATATCGGTATTAATTGCATTTTTGTATTGCTCTGTAATTGAATCGCAAACCGATCTAAGAAGTGCCTGGTGGAATTCTTGATTTATGTTTACAAAATAACTATCAAGTGCTTTGTTTAACAGTTCTGGTTGTGATAATACGTCGCTGCTTTGGATTAATGCTGTAATCGCATCGATCCCCAGTGTTGAATTTCGGGAAATAAGCGCTTTCGCTCTAGTCTTGTCGTTTCGACTAAGCGTTTCACCTTGCGATAGGGATTCAAGCAATGTCACACCAAAAAGAAGCTCTTCAAGTTGCGGGTAGTAGCCATGATTTGCCATCAAATCATCAAATGTATCGATAGGTCTTTTGTGTTCGTCTAAAATCACTATACCAATATGGGGCGGTACAGGATTAACCAGATCACCTATTTTTATCGGCAACGACACTGAGCAGTGATTATTTATGATGGAGTATTTATCCGAGTCTGCCTTAAGGGTAATTTGTTTTACTTCATTCTTCTTATTGGTGTAGCACTCAAATTCTATCTCGCCAATCTCAGGATGCTTTGCCTCAAATTTATAACTAGATTCACCGTAGTATTCAATTTTGAGGTCCAAGAGAGTTACACCATGGGATTGAAACAGTTTGGTTTCATACAACCAAATTGCAAACCGTAACTTTGAATCTACTTTATCGACTCCTGTTTCCTTAATGATTGCTTCGGTGGCTGCATCGGGCATGTCTTTAAAGTCTTTTTCAGATAAACGAAAGGCTTTTTCAAACGAACCGGCTTCGGACAGTTTGGCTTCAAAATAGTGGTTTATGATTGGATTGCGGCGCTGATAATTGCTTTCTGCCAGCTGGTGGCAGAAAGCCTCAAAATTTTGCTCAAATTCTGCGTATTGCTTACGATATACATTGGCTTTTTGTACTGTAAACGAGGTGAGTGTATTTAAATTGATGCTGGCCATTTATTGCATTCCTCGTGTCGTATCGTCGTTAAATAGCAAATAGGAGATTTCTGTCCATGTAAATTCAGCGTAAGGTTCATGGGGTATATAGGTATCTTCATATACGGGTACTTGTTCATCGGAATAACCCACTGTATAGGAAATGACGGGCATATCAGGCTCAACTGGTACTAACTCATCATTTGTTGCATGTTGCATATTTGTTGGGGTATTTCTATGCGCAACAGAAAGGAAGGTGGCACATTGTGTTTCGTACAGGTCTATTTCTACTCGATGTTTAGCCAGCGTCGATATGATCGAGTTATCAAATAATTTTTTTACGCCAAAACCTTGCCTAACGATGTCAGTTTTAAAATCCCTTAGCGATTTTAAATAAGCAATGTGACCAATTTTACTCTCGCTGTAGAACAATCGATGCTTAATAAGCAATATGGTCATGGATTTTCTAAAAGTCGAAATTCTATCTAGATCGCTGTTTGTTAACTCGGATACCGGCTTCTCGCTGTAAATCTGCATTGAATTGGCTAGATATTGCGAATTGGGTACCTGGTTTATCATTAGTTCATCGAAAACAAACTCTGGAAATGGATTGCCTTGCTCGATACTTTGCACAGTGCCATCAAAAGTATCTATATGCTCATTCAGGGCTACCCTATCTGGGCTGCCAGGGTTGATAACAAGAGCCCGTACACACATATGCGCCTCAAACTCAATTCGCATCTGAGCTATACATTCTTCTAAAGGACCATCGTGGGTGAGCAATTTGAATAAGGGCACTAGGACTCGCTTAGTATTCCTTCTCAATTTTGCAAACTTCTCGCTTAACTTTGACGCATCGATACTGACGGATTTGGTGGTTAATCGCTTTAGATTTTCACAGTCTGCTGGCCAATATACTCGCAATGATGAGGCGTTAAGCACTTGATGTGTGATATTCATGTCAATGTCGATGAGAATAGTATTTTGACACCCATGCACACGCATAGAAAAAGTAAAGGTCTTTTGTTTGGGGGAGGTTTTACTAATGCTAGCCAGATGAAAAGGTGTATTAGGAGTGATTAAATTGAGCATTAACCAACGATTGATGTTCAAAACGTTACTATCGTTTAACTCTGGTGGGTTAAGGATGTTACTCGCCGTGGCAAATTCTTGAATTTTAATTGCGTCAATGAATTTATGCCCCTGTCTTAAATAGGCTTTGGCCAATGAAATGAATTTCGGTCTGCTTGCGAAACTTGTGAGTGATGTTGCACACTCTTTTAAATGTGCAGCTTTTAATTTCGCCAAAAAAGTCGGAATTTTGTTACTTAAAAAGCAAAATTCGTATCTGATTAGCGAAGCAATTCTCTCGCTTTTGGACTTAATATCGATAGACGTCATTGGCAGAGCGCGTAGCTCGACAAGATCCCTTAATTCTGACGATGACATTATTTTGCCCTCATAGCGAGTTTGACACCGGGGTTTGATAAAGATTATCCCCATCATTCGTAGCATCTTGCGTGACATCAGCAAGGCTATTGTTTGTTAACATGTCGTCGATAGCTTCACTGAGAGCGACACTTGCCTGGTATTCTTCGATTTGAGGCGTGCTTTCTCTTATCCTGCGTTGCAAATGACGACCAAAGATCACTTCACGCGCTGCGTTGTCCTCTGGTATATCGTCCCTAAATTGCTTTAGATGTGTCATGTATACGATATCAAGAACATCGTCATCCCTACGCGGCAAACGGTGCATTAGCATACGGTTAAGAATCTTGCCTTTGACGTAATCAAACTCTGCTAGTGAGCTTTGCAGCTGGATTGGATCTTTCGAGTAAAATTGACGGGCATTGCAAATATATTGCTCATGAGTTAAATCGTTCACACTCGGGCAATCGAGGATCTTGTGAAGCAAAGTGTTACCAGGAATATGCCCATCGCTTTCCATTTTGGCAAAAAACTTGTCAATTTGAGCACGATCTTCGTGAGATGGATTAATCAGTAATGCACGAGCGCAAGCACTAAGTTTATATCCATCTCTCATTTTCAACAGCAAGCCATAAGGACTCGATGACTCGGCACTTGGGACTAAATCGGTTATTACGCCAAGTTCTCGGGTGTTAAAAGGTACTGTTTCATTGAGAAAAGCACCTTGGAAAAGAAAACCTAATTCAAGATCACTTAACTTACTGTCACGTTCTAAGGGAATAAGCTGTTTCATTTTATACGGGTGGCGAAAACCAGTCGGAGTCATCTCAAAAACAGCTTGTAAATATTGTCTAGAATCATTTTTAAATTCAGTTAAAGTTATACGGTTGTCACTATCGAAGCACCTCAACAATATCCATCGTCTAAAATCAGTGACAACTCTGGTTCCGCTTAGGTCCGGTAGGTCAGTGATCCCCGATAGTTCGGCCATCCTTGTAATATCATCTAATTCAATATTCAAAGTATTTTCTACATGTTTTCTGATACATTCGTCAAATTGTGGATTATTTTGAAATGGCGCTATTAATTCTTGGTGTTGTTCCTCATAGCCTTTTCTGTATGAAGTAATCATCATTGGGAGTTCTATTTGAGCCAACTCAACGTATCGGGCTTCCATCCCGGCAACAATCGCTTCTGCACTTGCCTCGATGTCAGCCATACGATAAGGCACATGTTCAACACGTATCATTGATTCTAAGTCGTTATATCGATGCATAAGTTGAGCTTCCATAAATTTTGTATCTTGTCAGTGCGGTTTAGATAAAGTCGGGCAAAGCAAAATCTTCATGATTAATGTAAGTCATTATTCAACCTCAAACCGCCCTTCAATGTGAATGGACTAAAAATCCGGTGGATGACGTAAGTTGAACCCACCAGCTGGGTAAATAATGACTATATTAACCTATTCGATACATGATTAGTACATTTTGTTGGAGGGTGAGCTAACAACAGAAACACCTGTAGTAGCATAAGAAAGCGATGTAGAAAGGATATATTTCAGATTTTAACGGTTTAATGTTTGAACATAGGTGTTCTATTAACCCACCTATGATTTTTTCATATGCTTGCAACAGTGCTTGTGCCAACCATTGCTTCGAGCTCTATTGTGGATTTTAAAACTTTCTCGCTGCCACTCCTCTTTGGTTGAAAATCGTTTGGCGTCGGCTATACACAGCTTGAGAGTAATTTCTTTAGTTGGATCTAGAACAACTGCTTTAGGTTTGTTGGGCTTAATTATTTGACCAGGCTTTAGGGCAGAGAGACAACGTACTAACCAACCATTGTTTTTAGCGGCTTGGTAGTATTGTTCATGTAAAGTGGCAAACTCTTTGCGGCTTGTACACTGGCTGGCAACCATAACGCAATCCTCTAAGGTGAGGTTGGTACCATAAACGCATAAATCTAACCAACCATTCTGCTCAGCTGCTTTATACAATTCTTTCTGATACATCTTAAACGTGCGTTTATTGCTGTACTTACGGGCTTTAAGCAAACACAAATCTAGTGTAGGTTCCACTGAAGGTGCGGCAATATGCGAAAAACACTCATCAAGCCAACCATTTTTTTTGGCAACACGGTATATGCGGGTAATACGCTTGAATTCGGACTTTGTTTCACACAGGTTTGCTTGGGCAATGCATTCTTCGAGTGTATATGGGCGCCTGATGCTGGAGTAACAATCAGCCAACCATTTATTTGCTTTAGCGGCCAGATAAAAATGTGATTGAGTTGCCCTAAATTCCCGTTCAGTCTTGCACAATTGCGCAGCGGAAATGCAGGCGTCATAGGTTTCAGAGTGTTTTGGCAGGGCATTCAAGCATTGCGATAACCAACCATTTCGTTCTGCAACCTGATAATAAACAGAATAATTCGTTTTGAAATCTGAATAATTGATGCAAGCCTTTGACTGGTTAACGCACTCATCGAGAGTAAAGTCACGGCGGGATGTCTTTATCGCTTGCCAACAATCGTCAAGCCAATCATTTTCCATCGCTGCTTTGTAGTATTTCTTTTGCCATTGTTTAAATTTAGCCGGGCTAAGACAGTTTTGTGCTCGACGAATGCACTCATCCTTTGAAGTGAATGTAATGATGTCATTGCACTGTTCAAGCCAACCATTGATTTGTGCCGCCCTGTAGTGTGTCGAGTGTTTGCGAAATTCACTCTTGGTTGCACATTGCGAGGCCACGGACAAACATTCATTAAGAGTAATTGGATTTGCGCTAGTGTTATTCAAATAAACCTCATCAATTACGGTGGCATAATCTTACTGTATGTGCAGACTAACCCATATTATCGCATAGTTGGGCGCCAAATTTGTACAAATCCTTTTGCTTCGCCCAGCAGACCTCTGTTTTTAGGATTAACCAACTATCCTAGATGGCCGCTTTTGTAGAAATCATTAGCTTGGCCATCTAGCAGAAAGCTTTTATACCGGCAAATACACTTCCCATCCTGGTAGTAGTGAGATTATCTGACACTACCATTATCAAAACGTGTATTGCGCTGGGATTTCAGGATCTGCGAGTTATCCGGTGGATGTGATACGCAGATGATTGATCACCATGCGAGATTGAGATAATGGTGTCACGATTACAAAACCTTTTAACTTGTTTATGCAAGGCAAGTTCGATCATGCGTCGGTCACTCTCACTGATGGAAGGCTCACTGATATGGATTGGGTTGACGTTGCATTGTTCGATTTTAGCCATCAGCGCATTTTCAAATGCGTGAGGTTCGTCATAGAAATACTCATGAGCGATATCCATAAACGTATCATAGTTGAGATACATGACTAACTTGCCATTGCGTTCCCCTACGATATTGGAGAAAAGTTTGCCATTGATTTCGATGAGGAAGAAAAGGTAGTGAATATCCATGATGCATGACTGATAGGTAAGCTTTTCGTTGGCGATAAAGTCTTTGAACAAGGTGATTTCAGCTTTGTTGTCATTCACAAATCGGCCTGCTTTGCCGCTTTTCCCTGCATAGAAGAAGGCGTTGTGCGCAGTTAACTCATTTGCTTGATGGTTGGTAGAATCCGAGAACAGGTACTTGATGAAATTGGTCAAGTGACTGGAACTGTTAAACGACTGTTCTTCAGCACCAAAGATAAAGATACCATTTGAGGGAAGCATAACGGGCTCGCTATTGTACGTTTCAGATACTAAAAGAGTACAATACAATAACACAAAACACCATACCAAAAAGACAACATTCCCAACTAGTCCTTACTCAACAGCGTGGGTGGCTGCAGGCGGGTATCTTCGACTCATGCTTTTGTTGTGGCTGGCGCTTTTTTGCTTTAGCTTTAACCCTCATCGACTACTCGACCCCTTGTCGAAGCCCTAACCCGCCCACGCGTACTTCTTTTAAAATAATTCTTTTTAAAGATCTTGTACGCTTTTAAAAGCATGAACGGATTTGAATAGAGTTCTATTGAAATAGAATTGATTTAAGGGAAGATACTTCTCTTGTAATAGAATTGAATTAAAAGAGGATAAACTATAATTTTAACGGATATATTTAAGAAGAATTTACTTAAAATCGGTTATTTTTCAACATAATTATCTTGAATCGGTTAATTTTACCACCTGGTTAAGTTAAGCCGTCGGTACTTTTCCAATACGTTTATTCTCATATCAATCATTTTAAAAGCGGTTAAAAGATCTTAAAAACAAGAAGAATTATTTTAAAAGAATAACATTGACCCTCTTGTCAATTCCTCTTCCAAATAGGGCCAAATTCGCGCCCGAAAGCAAAGTCGTCATGATGCAATTGAAGCCGGGAGGAAAAAGCAATTAAAAGCGTCAGCAACGAAGAGATCAGCTTGTCGGTTACCCATGTCCTTATCGGGTAATCTAAATGGGAATGTTGTCTTTCATGGTTAGAGGGTGTTGCTCATTGTATTTGTTGGAATGTTGTCTTTTGGGGTTGGAGGGTGTGGGGATGCTTGTTCCTGGGCAGTTCGGTAACGTTGTTTCCCAGGGCATAGCACGTCATCACCAGGCAATCATATGTGCTGGGGCATTCTCATTTCACTAATAATGCTCGTGCAGCCCCTTTATAGGTGGTGTGGTTTCGTCTGCTGATTTACGATTACAAACCTAATTCTTTTAATTTTCCATCAAACTCAAGTCTGAGTTCTTTTGGGAAAACACTAAGACGGCCATCTATAAATCGCGTTAATACTGCTAGCTTTTCTGCTTGCTCAAGTCTTTTTACTAATCCCTTAGCCAAAGCATAATCATCAATAATCGCGACAATGGCATTGGTTTTCATATCAAAAATACGATGATATCCAGAAGGGTGCATGGCGTCATCGTTGTTACTGATCACACTGTAACGACTTTCTATGTTGGTACTGTCTTTTATGGACATAACTCATTCCCCATCTAAAAGTTTATAAAACTAATGTCGGTCCTTGTTCGTGTATTCAATCCTTCACACCCGGTTGTTCGTCTTCCCACTCTTTGTAAGTAGTATATAGATCACTTAAAAGTTCGAATGCTTCTTCTTCGCCAACTCTGCGTTCCGGGTACATTTCTTTCATTCGCAAAGGAGGTGAGATACTTTCAATACTGTCTTCTTTTGATTTTTTGGGCAGCAGTCTTACCAGCGCGACCTGTAGTTCAACCGTATCAAAACCTAGATCTCTTTTCATCTGGGAATAGAGTTCGTTAAAATCACTATTTTCATTTTTACTGAAACTTCGATACAACGTTAAATACCAAATCCCACTTGAAGTCGCTACCTTAGTTAAATGTTCAGTTAACTTTTCGCCCTCCCCGTACTCATACGCTACACCGGTTCCTCTAGGATCGTCACTACGAAACAAACCGCATGAGAATCGTGTGTCAATGTCAAGACACTTACCAAGCCAATCTGCTAAGTATTGGATGCTTTTTACGTATTCACCTTGAGCAAGAAGTTGATGAAGTGGTATATCATCCAAAGGGTTGTCTTTACTAAAAATGATATGGAAGGACTTATCAGCTATATCAAATATGATTTCATCGTTGCTGTCTGATTTTGCATATTGCAATGCTAACTCTAACTGTTGAATAAGTTTGATACGTTCCATGCAATTTTCCTCATTATCTAAATTTAGTGCTATCGGTCTGCTACCGAACCGGCGACCTATTTGGACCAAACACGGTGAAGGGGCCTCAATACTTTAGCAAAAGTGTTTGGTCCATGCTTTCCGTATTTCATCTTCGTTAGCCTTAACGCTACGACCAAGTATAGAAAGCGCTTCTACTGGTAGATTGCTGTTTGCATAGCAGAACTCTGGCTCTAACCAGAACTTTGCTTCACCTTCATTCCCCACGACGTGAACATGCATTCTTGCCTCATCATTTGAGAAAAAAAAGACCTTAAACCCACTATCACGGTAAACATCTTGACTCATTTTTACTCCTAAATTGATTTACCTGAAAATACCATGAGTGATAACCACATTTATCTCGGCACCTATTTTTGCCTGAAAGTCGCTATATGAGTGGCTATTTCTATCTTGCTACGATTGGCTAGATTACAACCAGGAGGGAACATATAATCAGCATTGTTCACAAGGGCTTCAACAGCATCCATGTCGAACAAATTGAGGCGGGTTAATCCGTCCTGATTACGTTCACTCAATCCAGCAAACCAATCCATTTTAACAAACCGTTCCCATAACTGAGCTCGGCGCAATAGGCATTCGATTGACAGCGCCGTTTGTACAGTGCATGGTTTAGGTTTAGTATCATGCTCAAGATTTACTACGTTACGCTTAGTTGTCCAACCAAGCTCAGCCGCTAATTCTGTTTGAGTCAAGCCTAACAATTTCCGGGCTTGTTGTATTTGAATTGGGTTCATTAAAAAGAAACCTTTTCTAAGTATTCTTGAGCCAAAACTTCTACATCGTCATTGATAAAATATTCGTCTCCTTGACGGTTTATGCAACTTCCATCACTAAAAACAAACAGCTCTGCCTCATCGCCAGAAGAATAAACCCCCGTTGACTTCTCTTGTAGTGATGTTATTAGTTCATCATTGCTAACTTCATTTTGAATATAAAAACTGTAACCTGCTGCTGATTCTACCAACGCTAAGCTAGTAGCGACTTCGTGAGCTATCATGATAAATTCCTTTGATGTTTAGATTTACTGACAATACGCTGTATGCATACTTTTAAGTTTTGTAAAAAATAACTACCTAACTCTCAAAATTATGATAGTGAACTAAGTTCACATAATCAAGAACAAAGTTCACTATTTTTGATGTTTTTTATATCATTTGAATTATTTTCTGAATGCACTAACTATATATCTGGGTTCTTGGCCAATTACTGCCGGAATCATTGAAGGCAACTAACTAAGTGAGTGTTATGCATCTTTATGTCCTTGAGCTCGACCAGAATAACTATTTTGTTAACTCATCAGCTGATGTTGGAAAGGCACTGTGGCTTAATTTCGAACAAGTAGATGACTTAGGTAGCGAATGGCTATCTATTTTTCATCCAAAGCGAGTGGTCCATCTAAGTGAGATCGGCGCAGCGAAACACAATGATATTTCAAAAATAGTAGACCAATGTACATTAAGATTAGCCAAAAAGTTTGGTTTCGAGCATGTAAGAGGCGGGAGCTTTCAATCAAATACAGAATATGCCTACCCAAGTTTGTGGGATTTGTTTTTAACTGATGACATTCCACCAGCAGACTTATCGAAAATGAAGCCCGTGAGCGCGTTGTGGGTGAACAACTAAGATTGAAACTTTTCTACTTCCAAAGCTCGTTTCTATCATGGCTACCAAAAGTCAATTGTGACAATAAAGATCGAAACTTAGGTTCTATCAACATGGCTATCTAAGAAAAGTATGACAACAAAGTTTGAAACTCACTTTTGTCCAGGTACGGTTTAGATTTACCACACTAAGCAGTTATTTGCCCCAAAACGTGTTAACGTAATTACTCTATAGGTCGGCTTTGAGCGAAAAGCAGCTATTCAGATCAGGCCGCTCGTGAAAAACGAATCTCTGCTTTGCCTTATTTGCGGACATTCGATTTTTCGTGAACCCAAAGTATATCCTCTAATCAAATGCTAGTTTCAGTGCGACACTAGAGGTCGTGATAGACATGCTAATAGAGCACTCTAAAAGGTTGTCATTCAGTTCAACTTATTTGCTTTTACAATTTTGGCTTCAACAAAATCATAAACGTAATCCAGTATCGTATTATCAGATATATATGATACTGCTTTTCTAATTTCGTCGAAGGGTATGAAAAACCATTCCCTTGGCTTCACATCGTTCCCAAACCGGTCTTTAATGCACAAATCTGCTTGGGCTGTTTGAAAAAATTTGTGAAGGAGCTGCTCAGTCACATGAGGATTGAAGTTGTATAAGGCAAATTCTGCAACAATTTCGACGTCTGCTAAAAGGTAAGTTGGATCTTTAGCTGCATGTGATATTCGATTTTTTACGGTTGTTTTTGTTACTCCAATCTTATGTAGGTAATGCCTGTGCTTATAGATATCGGGGTTCGTTGATAAGCTGCGTAGAACATAAACGTATCCTGTCACTTTTTCGTCATCAATACCTCGAAAAAGTGGGCCTAAGGACTCTCCAGTAATTGCCCTAGCGGATGAGTCTTTGTAGAGTGCGGCACCAAATGACCGTAACAACAAATCACTTTCCATACCATTGGAAAAAATAATACGGGTCTTGGCGTTATGATGCCCCTTTCGATGCTCATACTTTTCTCCAACTTCAGCCACATACGCAATGAGACCGGATAGGATAAAAGCCTGACCAGCTTTAATCTCTGCAATCTTGGAGATAGGCTCGGTTTTACGTATATCAGCATTCAAATCATGTTGGATTGCAACAAAAATAGGTTTAAATGTTGCAAAGTCCTTACACGGCTTCCGCTTGGCCATGTTCTCATTTGTTGACTGCGATTTAGTAGTCATCTCATAGAGGGGATTAATTTGAAATATCGGATCATCGACCGCGAGCAAGCTGCTGGAAAACAATGACTCTATAGATGATGGTCCAGAGGGTGTTGATTCCACTACTTCCGTTGAAGGTAAAAGCAAATCAGTGTCATAAGGGCGAAGCGTTTCAATCAAATCAGGTTTACTTAGAATATTTTGAAACCGGGTACCCAGTTTTGCCTCATGGATGGCTTGAGAATTAGGGCTTGGCAAATACCCATTGGCACGTTTGAATTGCGTAACCTCATTTAGGATTGAGAACCAGATTGATTCTTCTGTAAGGCGAGTTGATTTACTCACGCTTACATCAAGCAAACTTAGAGTGTCATTATCAAAAATATCCTGCAGGGTTCTATTTGGCATGTTTTACATTGACCCCTGCTTTAATGATTCCCGCTTCTTGTTTTTTAGCCATTCCAGTGCTTCACCGAGTCGTCTCTCAAGGTGATTTGCTGACTCAAAACTTGGCGGTCGACCATTGTCTTTTGCGAACATCTCGATCCGTGGCCAAAGAGCCAAAGCTTCAGTTTCAGTCATCTGAATACGCTGAGTTTTCGCAACCCCATGGACTTTTTGTAAAATATCGGCAGTGAGACCTTTGCTTAGCACCTGATAAGCGTGACCAAACGGGTTTATGCTATCAATTAAATCAACTGAGAGTTCGTTGATGTTAATGAATTTTCGGACCAGGCCAATAAAATGATTTGCCCCCACATCTGTTGACTTCGTTGTGAGGTCTGATGATTGAGCTGATTGATCTAATAATGATTTACCGTTTCCTACAGATGACATCGCCATAACAGCTGCCACCTGTTGCCTTATCGCTTCCACATCATCGTCAGACTCATTTGGAAGGTATTCCTTTATAACCCGAGTGATATACACATCCTGGAGGAGCTCTGCCGGAATATCTTCGTTGGCCATAGCTTTGATCACATCAGGATTTTGACACACCTTTGCGATCAGCTCTGACATTTCGTTTTCAATGACAGATTTGGCTTTCTCAGATTGAGCCTGCTTGAGCCCCTTGATAGCGATAGTAATATCACCAGTTAAAGGGTCTTCTTGCATTGAAGGTTCATTATCTGAATGTTTTGGCACAAACTTGAACTTCGGGCTTAGTGCTTGCTCCATCGCCAGGGAAACGGAAATAGCTTTAAGCATTTGGTTTACGGCAACAACCACCTGCGAGTCATCAGCTTTTGGCTCAGCGATGAGGTTTGTAAAGGTTGCAATGGATTTTCCGGGATGATCACGGGTTACACGGCCAATTATTTGTATAATTTCAGTCAAAGAACCACGGTATCCAACGGTAATAGCATGCTCTGCAGCAGGCCAATCAAAACCTTCCTTTGCGGTACCAAGGGCAATGATGATATCAACTCGGCTTTGTTCTATCGGATTTCTTAGTGCAGTCTGTACCGTAGTTCTAAATTCAGCATCATCTTCGACAAGGTTTGCAATTATGAACTCCTTACCGGTTGCAGCTTTGACGATAAAGAAATTAGTACCTTCTTCGACAGTTTCTAAATGTCCAATAGCGTCGACAATAGCATCCACTTCATCATGCTTTGACCCGGCACATTCTGGACTGCTGCGGTGAGGGATATGAATAATCGTCTTGCGTGTTAAATCTAAAACTCTGGGGATAGCTTGCAGGTAGCTCCCATCAAGCGCACTATAAAACGCATAGTTAATTTTTAAAGTTTTAAGATGCTTGTAGGCACTCATCTGTTCCCAGTAGGTATAGGAAACGTGAGTAAACTGCTCTTCGTGTTCAGGACTTAAAATCGCAATATCATCGCCTCGAAAGTAGCTACCAGTCATTGCAATAACCTGAGCCTTATCACGAGCCAATACATCGGCAAGCAACTCACCCAAACGGCTATCCTGACTTGAACTGGCGTGATGAAACTCATCGATTGCTAACACGCAATTATCAAAAAGAGCGGCCCCTGCCTGCTGATATGCGTATTGCAACGTCGAATGGGTGCATACAAGAGCGGTGTCTTGGCTTTCTATAAAGGCAATCAAGGCAGAAGCTTTGCTTTTGGCTATCGCTCCATGATCAGCACCTGGTGAACACAAATCCCATTGCGGCTCAATAGTCCAATTAGCGAAAAATCCGCCAGCCATGAGGTCTGTATTGGAAAAGCTTGCACCTATTGTTACTTGGGGTACGGCTACTATTACTTTTTTGAGACCCTGGTTAATGACCTTATCAAGACCAAGGTACATGAGTGCTCGTGACTTACCGGAAGCCGGAGGAGACTTAATAAGCAAATGCTTTTCTGTTCGCTTGTCAAAGACTCTGCGCTGCATGGGGCGCAGACCAAAGGGGTCTACAAATATGGCAGGTTCACGCCCTTCATGGCTGATTTCAACAGCAGTAATAATCTGACTCATGACTTTCCTTGTGTCCTTTGGATGTACAACTCAAAAAGGTGAGATAATCGCTCATTTTGATCAGCAAATGGCTTTTCCCGGTAAAGAGAATCAACTAAACGGTCATTGGCATCATGGACTTGTAGCAAGTCTTGAGGCATTTTCTTAGGATCGTACAAGTCAGCTATACTTTTGGGGTAATACTCTTCACGTTTCAAAATTACCGCTCTGGCTGATTGGTTAAGTTGCTCTTTTTGATCCTCGGTCAAATCCGGTATCGGGAATGTATTCCAGCCGATGGTATTAGAGTAACTGAATCGTTCTTCAAGCCTTACACAAACCGTTGCAATCCATACATGGTGCATTTTCGACGCAATAATAGCCATCGCCCAGAGTGGACCATCATAAATGCCAAAGTTACGATCAGAAATAATTTCCCCTTGTGTCAATACATCTACCGGGAGGTATTCACGGCTTTCAGAACTTACACGAGGAATAACGATAGTTAATTTCGAGTTGTACTGTCGAATTTCACCAAATTTATGAGGCGATGAAGCTAAATCAATTGTTTGCTGTTTTGAACTAGCATTTCTCATCAATTTGACTTGTTCAAGCCTTGCGGCAATAAAATCACTTGATAAAGCAAGTTGGAGATTGTCCTCATCTATCCATAAGCAATATCTTTCCAGTCCATTTATCAACTCATTAGAACCTACATATTTTTTTATAAGTTGTGATAAATTTGGATTTTCTAGTCTTATTTTATTCGCTTCATCTGCAGATAAAATTAATCCGCCACCATCAATAGGACTGCTACCACGGTCCATTGGAGGTAAGTTGAACATAGGTAAAGTTGATTTGCAGACATCAACATTTACAGAATCTAATAAATACCCATTAATATTTTTTGAAAGTAATTTGTTTTCATTGGTGAATATAAATTTCGGCTTACTTGCAACGTTTCTCACGCCAACAATTACGCAAGTAACGCCTGCATTATTAGATGCGTTATTCTTCCACTTAAAAGAGGTGTATGCGAAACCGATCTCCATTCCCATATCGAATATCAGAGGCCAAAGAAGAGGCACATGTCCACCTTGAACAATAGAGTTTGTCGCTACAAGTGCAAATGATGCATTTTTACCTTGGCAGTATTCAGCGGCTTTCAGGAACCAAGCACAAACATAATCAAGTGTTTTAAAAGTTGTGCTTTGACCCTTGAAAACAAGTTCCATGTCTTGCTTCTGCTCTTTGCCCATTTTGCTTGAGCCTAAGTATGGTGGGTTACCAACTATGTAGTACTCATACCCATCTTTAATTGGACAAAACTTACTCCAGTCCTGACGTAGAGCATTTCCACATAGAATGTTCCCTGAGTCACGTAATGGTAGCGCGGGGATGCTGGTGCCAAATGCTGCTGCAAATCGTGCGTTTTGTTGATACTCAGCAATCCAAAGGGCGAGCTTTGCGGTTTCTGCTGCAAAGTCTGCGTACTCAATTCCATAAAACTGATTCAGTGATACCACTGATGTAAAACCAAAAGACATAGAGGCGCCTTGGTTTAAATCACGAAATGCATCCAAGGCCTGTAGTTCAAGTTTACGAAGTTCGCGGTACGCAATGACGAGAAAATTTCCCGATCCGGCGCTGCCGTCAAAAACCACAACTTTAGAAAGTCGGACTAAAAACTCATCAATTTTCTTTTTGGAATGCCGAGCATTAAACAGCTGCTGGCGAAGATCATCCAGGAACAAAGGGTCTAATATTTTCAGAATGTTGGGGACTGATGTGTAATGCATCCCCAAGTCACCGCGAAGCTCAGGATCAACAATGGCTTGAATGGATGAACCGAGAATGTCAGGGTTCACATATTTCCAATCAAGTGAAGCAGCCTCTAAAAGGTAGCGATATGCTTTAGGAGAAAGTGGAGGTACGTGGGCCGCACCGGAAAATAACCCACCATTCACATAAGGGAAATCCGCCAGCCAACCTGGAACATCTCCACGCTGGTCTTGAGGTTTATCAAGGACATTAAAAATAGTCTCGATTACAGATGTAGCGTCCTGACCTTCCCTGCCCGAACGATTATTAAGTGTTCTTGTGAAAATCCCAACAGGAAATATGCCAGTGTCCTCTGCGAATAAGCAGAAAATTAATTGTGTCATGAAATTATTCATCAAGTGACGCTTGTCACCGATAAGCCATTGCCCGGAATGCTCAATGATTGCGTCGTAGAGTTTAGCCAGCTTTGCGGTGGCCTTAATGTCTACTTTGCTCTCGTCCGATTGACGAAAACCTTCTTCACCTATTAGAGGCAAAAAAATCTGAGGTTCGTTTTTCAACCCACTTAGGGTGGTTTGGGTCAACTCATCATACTTTCTATCGAAAATCAGAACGGTTTTACCATCAAAAGTGATAAGAAGGCGAACCTTACCTTTGTTGCTCTGTTGGGATTGCTTTAGTTTTGTAAGTGTAGCGTCTGCATCACCTGGCGCAGATGGAGCATAATGAAATTTCTCCTTCCAAAGAGTCCCGTCAGGAAGATCAGATAATGACGTTTTGGTAGTGGTAATACGTTTCACAGTATTAGCAGAGCTAAAGAACAAAAGGAGCTCTAGTCCAAACTCAAGGGGAGAAACGTTCCTATTGGCTAAAAGCTCTAAGCCTTGCTCGATATCCAGTATGTTCAGTTTAGAAGTCATCAGTTCTTATTTCCATTAAGGATTTTTCTTCCATTTTACATGAGTTTAAATTCTTGGCCACATATTAGGTATGTGTTCTTAATTGTATGAAAATATGCAATAAAATCGATATGTAGCAGCTCATAGATTATTGATATCATCCAGTAAGTAGTGATCAGCTAAGTTTGGACACATCGTTGTAATCCAAGGTCTGGTCCTCTGCAAGAAATAAATACTGCATCTTTATCTTTTTCACAATGCACCAAGGTTTCGAAATTTTCGAGAGCTGAAGTCCAATTAGCCCCAGCAATGTCCGCTTTCAGTGAAAAGCTACTATTTAATCGGATCAAAGTGGATTTCCGCTATTGGCACAGAGCCGTCATTCGGCTCTGAAACGTTTTTGTCCAAAAATCAGCTAGAACCCAAAAGAAGCAGCTAAATAAGACCCCAAAAAGTTTCGAACTTTAATGTCACAGTTTCAAACTTTAGTGTCGAGTTCTAATAATAAATGTTCACCGACACGCGTACCAATTTAATCAACTTATTAAAGGCAAAGGCGAAGAGTGGATTAATGAAAACGAACAATTGATAGTTAAGGTAGAACAAGTGACATGTCATTTGCCTGACTTTTGTCCTGATTGTCGAGGTTTGTATATTACCGAAACATTCGGCGGTTGGATTTGTGCTGACTGTGGTTGTTCAAACAAATCTGCCTGATCTGAATAGAAAATATTCCCTCGCTGATTGCATTTAGTTCGAATAATAATACTCTTAGTGAACGGCTCAAAATAACCTTTACTGAAGAGGTTATAAGAAATAGTAACGCACCTCAGTACAGGTGCGTTTGACCATGTTAGAGACTTATTTACCACATGTTCGCAATGACGCAACGAGATTTGACAACTTCATTTTGATTGCCCTGGACTTTTTCTATCTCTTTGGCCACACGACATTCGTTTGCTTGAACTGGATATTGTTTATCCCACGCCGTCATTAACTGCTTCTGCTGCTTGCTCATACTGAATTTTGGATAGGCGCTGTCCATGTACATATAAGTTCTTGCTATCACCCCCCTCGCCCTTGCTGGTGGTTGCACCTTTCGATTCTCTATTCTGAAGTCACAACTTCCAAAGCTCGATGGAGTGCTAGGTAACATCGTGAAATTGTAATTCGATCTTGCTGCATTAACCGAACCGACCGCCGGTTGCAAATTGTACATATCTGCTGCCATAAATCGATATTCCTGATTTACCTTTTCGGCACAGTTACGGCCTTTAAACGACTTTCCCTTGCTATCGACACATAGCGCATGCCCTTCACGCCACTCTGAAAAGGCTTGACCTAAGTTCTGAGCTGCCGCTACATGTTCAAATTCCAATTTATTCCTTTTCTTATAGACACTTAAAACCATCCCTTGCGGCAATTCAATATTTTTGCGCTGATCAAACTTAGCTCCACAGTATATGGTATATGGGTATGCTTGATTGATTTTCATTAGCATTTTCTTTGCTTTATTAAATGAATCATTAGTCGTGTTGCCTACACCAATACTGACGTTATCCCTCACTGGAGCAGCGCCAGCCGATGTCGTATCGTTACTCATTTTTACAAAGGCGTCTTTGGCTTTCCCAAACAGAGTATCTATGCCAACGGCATCAGCCCAAACACCATTTGAGCTTAACAAACAACTAATCGCTATGACTTTAAATGCTAAAACTTTCATTTTAATTCACCTTTCTGGTACTAGATAAGTAGATTTTATTTGACAATAACAGGCTTTAAGCCTACTATCAAGGGTAAGTTAATTCAATTTGTCGAGGTTTACATGTTGCATTTCAATCAAATCCCAGTTGCATCTTATGTTTGTGGCCAATCTGCTCGTAATCAAGGCAGTTACAAGCTGATGTGCTACACATCTAAACAGAATAACGGTAAACGCGAAATGCCTGATGCACGCAGACTATCATTTTTAGCTTATGACAAAACGACATCAGAAGAAATGGCCATTAATCGACTGATAAAAATGGGATTATCTCAACGCAATGATGCTATCCATGTATTTGACAATCATATCTTTAACGCTGAAACAATAAAATTGCCTTTCGGGAAATATAAAGGTTTGTTGCTTGAGGACGTGTACCTTAAGGACCCATCATATATTGCTTGGTTAGCTGGTACCGTAAAACCTACGTCCCTGGTAAATCGATGTATTCAATTACAATGTTCCAAATGGACAATTTCAAAACAACCAGATCCAGTCATCGAATTTCGAAACAGAAACAACAAACAAGTAGCTTAACTTAAGTGAACTACTCAGCGACGGCAGAGGTGTTCACTGGGTTTCCTTCCCCAAGAATAGCTATAAAAAAGCCACTACTTTGAGCAGTGGCTTTTATTATTTATAGCTTTATCAATAGTGTTCATCAACCGGTTCTTGTTTTAGTGAAACATTGTCGAGGCATTCAGCTTGCTCCAATGTCAAATATTTTTGTGATTCAACCAGGTCCACTTCACCTTGGACTACCTCATCACTGCAAGATAACGTAAACTCATCTTCTACAGACAACTGCTTGTGATTACCGTCTAATTGCACATCTTTTAAAGTTTCTTCGATAATTTCTACCATTTCGACACCTTTTTAAATAGCCTTTACGTTTGTTTCAAAACGTTGCCCTAGTGAATTCACAACTTCGACAGCACCTTTTAATACAGCTATGATGGTTTTTCCCTCACGAAATTTTTCATTAAAAATAGGCCTGCCCTCACTAGATACAGGTTGATCGGCAAGCACTTTACTTCTAAGGGTAAACAAGTCTTCATCAGCATAATAAAGGACAGTTACAGTCATTAGATTCGTATTTAACATTCCGGTTTTATCCCCATTAAATCACGCTTAGTCAATCCTGCACTCAGAAGAATATCTATTAATGAATACTGTTTTTTTAAGTACAGCAATGTAACCGGGCAAATCCCGTTTAAATTAGTAGTCACTAAAGTTTTCCATTTGGAGTGATGCTTTATCACCATGTTAACAACAAGCTCATTTAATATCAGTTCGGTATAACATAATCGCTCAAGCAATAACTCTAGCTGGGTTTGTTCATAATTTTCTTCACATGATTCTAAAATAATTTTTATTGATAAAGGGTCGTTTTTGAACCAATCAAGCAAACTCAACACTTCAGTTTCGTTGCAGGAATCAATGTTATCAAAATTAGATAACTGGAATGAATCATCAAGGGCCTCATTATACAGGTCGTTATCATTCACTGGTAAGCTTTTGCTAAATGCGAGCAGCATCGCGTCGATTGACTCATCCATTATTTGAACCCATATGTTGATTTAATCCTTCGTTGTGAACCTAATTGGCAGCGTTCAATCATACGAATATAGGCACTTCGTACACCGGACATATCTAAAACATCCTTGGCAACAAATTCATTCTCATCGTGTAATGTTAGGGTCATTGCTTTATCGTTTGTGTTATAAACATTATCGACAAACTCATCAATGTACTTGGTTGATGTATTCACTACGCTATACATTGAAGCCCATGGACGCCGGTTTTCGACCAACAAACCCTCTAGCTTATTCTCTCCCGACTCTCCGAATGTAATTCTTGCTGTGATATTTGCACGCTGTAGTGTTTTAACATCCGAGAAAACCGCAACATTTGTCACTCGACAACCTGGGCCAACCACATCACTACCAGCCACCAGCGCAATATTATAACCTTCGGTTAGTTCTGCATAAGCCCAATACTCATTTTCTGGCTGCAAGTAAGCGACTTTCCAGTTATCAAACAATTCTAGTTCAGTTCTATTTGGCATTGCGTTAGCACTTGCTACAACACCTAAAACAGCCAGCGACACCGCTTTAATAATCTTCATTGTGACCACCGATATGGGTTCTAGTTGGTTTCAGGTTGGCATCAACCTGAAACTTACTTATCTAGTATACAACAAGTATATTGCATGATAGCATATTTTTAAAACAAATCTAGATCGTTTACAATAAGAATCCGATTCATAAGGGGTTAGCATGAGTCAATTACCCAAATTCCTTTCCGAGCAAGAATACTCAAAAACCATCAAAAGCGAGCTCGATAAACTTACGATGTTTGTTAAGCAACTTAATGCTCATTTAGACTCGATGAAGGTGCGCTCTTGCCAACTTTATAAAATTGCAGAGCAACAGTTAGATAAAACAATTAGTGACAAAGCTTTTGATGGCTCTCAAGAGATTGATGTCTTGGTAGTTGATGACGATTTTACTGCTTTCATTGAAGCTAAAAAATCTTATTACGACTTTTTTAACCATTGCGGTACAACATCAAAAAACACCTATCGTGCCGCAGGTTACATCCAGATTTCAATTAAAGATAATCCCAAGGAACAAGTAGAGGCTTTAATAGAGCTGTGTGACTTGGTAAACATGCAAAAAAAAGTGTTAGCCGAACTGTTTAAGGCCGATTTGGTAACTGATGAAGATATGACTTTTGACCGTAATAATTTCTTTTTATCGTACTTTCCCCACCTTATTAAATTACAAGTAACTCGACACTTGCGGGTGATTAATGACGACTCTATCAACAATATTGATTTTCATTGGTCTTCTAAGACGTTATCAGATAAAACAACGCCAAGTGAAATGATCGCCAAGATTAATCGTATGGTAGATAGGCTGAATAGAACAGCTGATTACTCTGCTAACGCTGATTTAAAGGTCAAAGCTTTAATTATTACAGCTCAACACCTGTCGGCATTATCTAATGATGTAGAACTGAGATTAAGAAGGCCTATCCCACCACAACCGTCAGTTAATATTCGTCGTAAGGGTGCGAAGCTTATTAACTTTACCTGCCCTATCCCATTTATCTTGATCAGCGATGATATCGATGTCACAGGGTTGAAGAATTTTAAGCCTAGGACCAACAAAGATAGAAACAATAAAAAATACCATTGCATCGATTCATCATTAAACCTCTATGGACTGACACCAAATAAACCCGCTCAAATCTAGCGCTTAACTTGATAACGAGCGAGTAGCCCCGTCATTTTGGCGGGGAGCATGTCAAAAAGCGTATAACGTGGGGCTACCGCATGAGCGTTTAATTTGTAACCGAGCAATTAAATCAAGCCTTCAATACTGCTTCAAGGATTCAACATGCTCGGTTGCAAAGTGCATTACTTGTTATGGCTCACTCCCGCACAGTTCCGTCAATCGTTTTAGGTGCTTAGCAACATTTAGCTAAAATCTAATCTGACAAGCACCGTTCGTAATGTTAAAAGGTCATTATTAGCCTTTAGGTCAATGACTTCCGTACTTTTCGTAGAGTTCTGCAGCCTCTGATTGTGCTTGGTACAGTTCATCTTGTGATAAATTCTCTGCATCAAGATCTCTATATTTTTTTGCATCTTCGTGCCCAGAAGCAGCCGCTACCGCATTCCAGATGTATGATTTTTTAATGTCTTTTTCAACTCCATACCCATTATAATACATCTTAGCGAGATTGAATTGAGCTACCGCGTACCCTTGTTCAGCTGCTTTTTTGCTCCATTTAAATGCTTCGCGGTGATTCTGAGGTAATTCTTTGCCATTAAAATACAAAACAGAAAGATCACTTTGAGCTTGAGCAATACCCTGCTCTGCTGATTTTTTTAACCACTGAACGGCTTCTTGATGACTTTTAGGTACCCAATACCCCTCGTCATACAACATATAAAGTGAATATTGGGCGACAGCATGCCCCTGCTCAGCTGCTTTTTTAAACCACCAAGTTGCAAGTTCAAAATTTTGAGTAGTTAATTCTCCTGTAATATATACCAAGGCAACCTTCTGTTGAGCAGTAGAATCCCCTTGTTTAGCAGCTAATTTATACCATTTAAAAGCTTCTTGACGATCCTGCTTGACGGATGTGCCATTCCAATAAATCTCGCCAAGTAGAAGTTGAGCACTAAGAAGACCTTGCTCAGCTGCTTTTTTAAACCACCGGATTGCTTCTTCTGAATTTTGCGGGAAAAACTCTCCCTTAAAATACTCTAGACCAATCTTCATTTGAGCATGAGAATCACCTTGTTCAGCGGCCGATTTGTACCATTTAAGGGCTTCTTGTCGATTCTGAGACACCCAAATTCCGTTCCAGTAAATCTCGCCAAGGTGATATTGAGCATCGACACCTCCTTGTGCAGCAGATTTTTTGTACCATTTTAAAGCTTCTTGGTTGTTCTGAGAAACACCCTCACCATTCTCATACATGGTGCCAAGAACATATTGAGCATTAGCAAGCCCTTGCTCAGCTGCTTTGGTCACCCATTTCGCTGCCTCTTGATAATTCTTAGGTACTCCTCTACCAAAATAATACATAGAGCCAAGAACACCCTGAGCTTCCACATGCCCTTGCTCAGCAGACTTTGTGAACCACTTTACTGCCTCTTGAAGATTTTCATCTATTACTTTCCCATCTCTATACATGGTCGCAAGGAAGAACTGAGCATCCTTATCTCCCTTCTCCGCAGCTGTTGTCGTAAGTGAAACAGCTATCAAATTACCTTTATAATCACCTTCTTTTAAAGCATGCTCCACAACATCCCGTTGAAAGGCATACAAAGGCAGTGAAATAAGCATTAAAAAAATCAAAGTGGCTAAACTTTTCATATATCCCTTAAATAAGTAAGTTTACTGAGAATTATATGTATGTTTCTATTGAATTCAATAACATAGTTAAACAAACATATTAACCTTTAACTTCGCCCTAAAGCTTAGTTTTCAAACGGCTCACATTTGCTTTATATTCTGCTGACTGGGTAATTAGTGAATCAACCTTCTTAAACAGATTTAGCTCAGCCATCGAGAGCGCTCTTGAAATAATCCCTAACCTACGGTGCTCGTCGCTCATTTTTTTATTGATATTGTCAATTCGCTGGTCTAATCCAAACGAGTCATTTAATTTAATCATCACTACACCTTAAAGTTACTTTAACGATTCTGGCCTAGAATGAGCTTCTTATGGCATTCGATAAATCATCGGGTGGATTTGTCGAGCCATTCTGCTTACCAAAGTGATTATGTGTCACTTTGCTACGTACATCTGTCACGCCACCAGCATTCAGCATTGCTAATTTCTCTTCCAATGAAGCAGGTTTACTATTCATAGTACGCTGCTGCATTTGCTCCGCTTGTTGTTGATGTTGTGAAGGTGTATCGTCAGTGAGAGTCGCCTGGGTAAGTGTGATCTCATCCATAGTGAAATCCTGGGCCAGCAGGTCTTCCATTTCTGTCACTGCATCGTTAATCAACGAGAGAGTGGAAATCGATTTATTGCTTTTTTGAATGCACTCTAATTTGTAATGAGCCATTAAGGATTCTAAATTTCTTTGGACATCCAAAAGCTTTGTAAGCCGCTTTTGATGCACTAGCCAAAGCTTTAATAATTCTGCATGTTCTATGGTCATCGATAGATACCTGATGTTTTTTTGACTAATTTGAAATATACTTCATTACTACCTGATAAGTAAAGATGGGGTGATAAATGTCCAATAAGCCAACTCTAAAATACATCCTTAAGAAAGCGTTTAATATTTTTCACATAAATCCCGCTCAGGATGAGATTATTAAAGGGATTGGGGAACATAATAAATACCTAGTTTCTGGACCTAAGTATGAATTAATTGATGAGGTATCTATTGCGCAGTTAGCCAGTCTTGGCCGGCAATCCATTATCATTTCAAACTCTATCGACGATATGATGGATATTTGCCACAAACTGAGTGAGGCAAACATCTTTGCAACTTACATACATGGACAATTAAGCGATAGTGAGATTAACCAACGGTTGGAAGCATTCAGAGCTAAAAATGTTTCTTTGCTTTTTGTTACGCCGGATAAGGCCGCCAAATCCGATGTATTGATGTCAGCTATTGATGTGCAATTCTCTGTTACTATTGTAATTCTAAATTCTGAGAAATTTCCTCATGATCACCTACATTATTCAACAATTTATGACGAATTATTTTGTCATATTTATGCTATTGAAGTCGAGTTAAGTAAGCTGCGTAATTGTTCATTCGAATGTAACAAGCTATACATTGGGTACACCCTGACTAAGCAACAAATTACAGAGATCATTCAAAGGCAAAGGTTGCATAACGCACATTACAGCATCCTTAACTACGCATTCGGTCATCTTGTGCTTGAATCTATTTGCGTTAAGAACACTTCAGCAATGCTTCGTGAATGCGCTCATATTTGCTCATCTACACAAACGAAATCTATTGTGGTGGTTAGTGACAAAAAGGCCGGTGAATCGTTCTACAACGAATTGTGTAAGCATAAAGAGTGTATTTCTATATTAGCAAACCCCTCATCTCAGGAAGCTGCCGAGGCAATTGCAAAATTCAAAAATTTAAAGTCAGGCATTCTTATTAGTAATCGCTACTCAAACATCGTTGACTCAGGTGCTGAAACAGTTATTCTCGCGCAGTTGCCATTATCAGCTTCACACCTTTGCTCGATAATGGGTGCTGGCAATATTCATACAGGTTCAATCAAAAATGTTTATGTGTTGCAAAGGGAGGATGTTTCATTTAACCACGCTGTTTATGAATTAAATTGTAAATTCCCGACATTAGAATCATTTGAACTAGTAATTAAAGCCCTCCTTGAGTCCCAAACAATGGAACTAGACAAAAGCTTTATTTTCAAAACCGCAAAAGACTATGGCCTTCCAGCTCAAACAGTCTTTAGGGTGATGGACAAGTTGTCTAGCTTGTCATTTTTGAAAAAAACTGTCTATTTTGAGCATGGGTTTCAAGCGAAATACCATATTTTAAATTTGAATCGCAAACTGCCAAGCTCTATTAATTATGTCAATTCTTCGGTTAACTCACAATTGGGCGATCTAAATCGGATCTTGCAGTTACACGCTTGCAAAGTCCAAGCGTTAAATTCGCTAATAGGCACTACAAATGAGGTCAGGTGTGGCAAATGCTCCGTCTGTCAAAACTCAACGCCTGGCATTAGTCGATGGAAAAACAGAGTGTCATCTGGCAATGTTTCTGATGAGCAGTATAAATCACAAGTAAAGCCGATATCTAACCAAAAAAGCCACCAGCTATATCGAAATCCTTACACGTCTTTATCAACTCAAAACAACGTCGAGGATTACAATGACAGGCCAACAAATTCACTGAGCCGCAATAGAATTCCTACGGTGAACCTTAACTTGAACGATCCTATCGAAACACAACTTTGCATAATCAGAAAAACAGTCGCTAAACGGCTTAACATCCCTGAGATGTCAGTATTTAACGATAAAACTTTAAAAATAATTTCACAGAGCAAGCCAAAAAGTATTCATGAATTGAATACGATTAATGAGTTTTATGGCTCCCAGCGGAGCTCTGTTTTTGGCAAGGAGATTATTAAGATTTTCAATAGAAAATAGCACCACAGAATCAAACAAACGATAGCAGTGCTTATTATCTAAAAGGCTTGAAATTTAAACGGTACTTCTTTTTCAGTTAATGAATCTTGATGTTGCTGCCTGAGAATTGCTTCATGGTTTAATTCTGGCAAGTTTTTATAACCTTCGAGATCAGTATGCGATAACTGGCTGTACTGTATCCCTACATCTGACCACTTTCCTGTTTGCAAACTTGGTGCGTATTTTACAATGTTGCCTAGCACTGTTTCAGCGCAAACATCCAAGGCATGCTGTAAAGGCTTTAGGGCGGCCACTTCAGGATATAATGATTTACAATTTTTGGTAAATTTGAAAATATCCCAACACACACTTTCAAGGCGTTTTTTTGACTCAGCTTCAGTTATGTCCAACATATTCATGCCGAACTGTATTAAATCTGAGGTTTCAGGGTAAAAAGTACCGTTAATACTTAAGGATTGTTTTTGGTGCTCATAGCCCGGCATAACGGTTGATACGACTACATCGTAAAACGGCGCGATACAGGTGGTGTTATTTTCTACGCTACCACCAAATCGTTCATCTTTCATGAAGGACAGGTTTTTCAAGTGCAAGTCTGTATTTGCGCAGATCACACTTGTCATCATCAATTTATAGACATCATTTTTTGCCTGTTCCCGGTTTTGCTGAATGCCGTTCAAGCATTGAAACACCAACTCAGATGACTTCCCATATTTATCTTTGTTGTCAAGATCTAACAAAGACAATAAATCAATTGCGCGAAGTTTCTTGCTCTTGTCATTTGATATATCAAAGCGCTCTGAAACCAATGCGTAAGTCGTAACGGCTCCTTGTTTTATCTCTGCTATTTGATGTTTTGAGACACTGCTAGCACCAGCATGCTCTACAGCCTTTAATCCAAACCATTCACCCATTACAAAGTTTTGTTGATCGACTCCTGGTACTTTTAGAATATGCGTAAACGGCTTACCTAGCGCTACGCTTAATTGCATCTTGTCGCCTGCCGAATCCAGATTCATTGGCATTTTGATTTGTACACCTGATATTTTTGGCACACCTTCAGCCATAGCCATACCAGTCATATTGTAGGCAAAACGGTCTTCTAGGTCCGGGATTCCTAAAACCTCACCATTGAAAACTTCATTATCTGTTAAGTAATGTGTGTGATAATCAAAGAACCCGACGTCTTTAGACTGTTCAACTATCTGAATGTTAGACATGAATCGAGAAGCTTTATTAAAAAACGCTTCGAAATTATGATGGTCAATCTTATGAATTTCTGGAAGCATCCCGGCAATTGACTTTGGTAACACATGTCCAATTGTTCCATTTTCAAGTGGCACTAACCAATTGCTTCCACTTGCGGCCCACTTAACTCCATCTATATTGTAGAGTTTAAGTTTTTTGTCATTAAAATGGTAAACGTCATAAATCTGTTTTGCGTTTTTGGCTTCGAACTTAAAATTCATTCGTTTTAGCGCATCATAAATGCCTCGATCCATCTGGTTATCCAGTATGTAGTTCAGCCTTGATTTGATTTGCTCAATCTGGCTATTCGAACACATTGGATATACTTTTTGCTGAAGATGCACTTTGAACCTTTCAGTCCCACTCATCGTTGTGATATCAACGTCGTTATCACTTAGAAATGCAATCAAATCGATATCACTTAGTGAACGCGGATCAGTTTTATCCCATCTCACCATGTCGCTCAAGGTTCTCTCGAACGAGGTAAACTTTATATCAAAGTTTGATAAGCGTTCTTTGATTAATTCAGAATCTTGATTATCTGGTAATGAAGATAAGAGCATATTGATATTGTCTACACTCATTGATTCTGAAACGACGTTAGCATTGCTCAACTGGTTAGGAAGCCTTAAACGCTCGATGTTGATACTCACGTCAGCATCGAAGTCTGGGTAATCCTCTAAAATTCTGGAGCCTATTGAGGATTTTCTGCCATTGGTAACACCATCAATAAATATGGTGTTATTTTCTGAAGCAGATTTAAAATAGGCGCTTGAAGCAACTAATGTACTGTTTGGATTTAAATAACTGACTATCCATGGGGCGTAAAACCTTACGCTTTGCTCTAATCTTTTGATGTTTTTAGCGAGAGTGGTGCTTGATTCAGAATTTTGAAGTTCATTTTCGAAATAGATACCTGATTGATAACGTAAAATATCACCCTTATCACACCGGCGCTTCGCGCTAAATTTATCAATATTAATTCCAACAAAATAAATGCCCAACATATAACCACCAGCAAATCGAGTACATGATAAGTACATTATTAGAAGCATAAAAAAATAGCAAGTTTCCTTGCTATTTTTTGTTTATTTTATAAAGTCTGGTAGGCTGATATCGACTTCTGGATATCTTGCTACAGCGATATTCGGAAGCTCACCTGTTTCATCGACTGTTACCTTGTCACGTCTAAACATTGTTGCGCGATTGGCTATTTGGCCATCTTCGATCACCGTGTAAAGAATAACGCTTAAATGGTTCAATTCTGGCAGCTGCCAGAGGGAATCGAGCAAATATGGATGTTCACCTATAGATGCAACAAACCCGTTAACTTTAAGCTCATTTGAACCATTTACATGCCCACGTTCAACTGCGTCAGTCCATGCTCCAGGGATCATCTTTAAATAGCTAGTCCATTTTTCTTTGAGAAAATGGCTAAGGTCTTTTTTCATTTTAGTAACGTTCAAAACTGAACGACTAGGTAAATCTTCAAGTGAACACAATGATTCACTTCTCTCAACGTCTAGTTCGACACTAACGGCATGGATCTCCATACCTTTCATGACCGCTTTTTTAAAAGCATGCGCCATCGATGTAGTTGTAGTTGTAAACCCATGATACAAAGTAACGCCTAGAGTTGGGTATTTAATTCCTTTTGGCGCAAGCACATCTTCCAATATATAAGACTTTTCTACATCTAGTTTTTGAGTTACTAAAGTGCCTGTCAGGATTAGTTCCATATCTCACCATATAATTTTATGACTTAATTATTCTTGCAAGAACTTTATCTTTACAACCATCAGGCTAGCACTTATCATGTATATGATAAGGCAATAAAGCTCTAGATTTAATTGCTAATTTTTATCTTTCATTAACCAATTGATTGATGGATATTTTTTTTATTAATTTAATATTATCATTTTTTTGTTAGTTTATCTATTTAAATGTATTTATCTGACACTTATAAAATAGACACTAAGCAGCATAATGTCAAATATTTGACTACAGTCAAAAAGAGAGCGCAGTATTATGGATGAAATACCAAAGTATTTGTTAACGGCGTTAACAAATCAGATTTCCACAGATGCAGACACCGCAGACACAAGACAATCGATCTTACCTGATAATCGTCCTTTGACTGGTGAGGATCTTGCTAACTGGCGTAACTTTAAAAAAATAAGTTCCGCTGATATTTGTTGGCTACTTATCACCCCATCTTCAAAATGGGGTGAAATGACGAACAAGAACAAAACTTCTAATGTGCCGCCTGATGTTGAAATCCTTATCCGTCTTTGGGACAAATACCCAAGCTTAATCCCCTTACCTGCAGTAGTAACTGCAACTGAATTACGTGAAGCCCTAGATGTACAAATGAGAGAGCTTGGTTTGCTGTTAGGTAAAGAAGAGATCTCTGGGCATCGCTGGATTAAATATGAGTCAGGAGACAGAAGTAACGGCCAGAACCAAACGCCTTTGACAAGAAGGCTGTCTCTATCAATCTACTTAATGTGTCAGGCAAACCTATCCAATAAATATTTGAACATTGCGAACACGGTCAGTCAGCTAAGAGGCCTTGGTGATATTTTAAAAGCTGGCACATGGAAAACAAAAGAAGACAAGGCCAGGTTACGTATAAAACGCCTTCATAACAAAGTCTCGAAGGATATTGAAAAAGGCGTGTATTCTGATCACGAACTCATTGCAATGCAGGAAGTTGCAGATATAACTAAAGAGTGGACCGACTTGTCGGAAAAGATAAAAGAACACAACAAACTAATCGATAAGCTTACAGCGCAAAGCAAACTGCTCTTAAAGCGTTCAAGCCCTAAAGAAGTTTATGACAATGTGATTGAAAAGCTCAGCGTGTACAACAAAGAGTTGGTTGATATGCATAGCCGAATGGCATCTATCGAGCACAGGATTAAAGTTTTAATGCCAAGCAAAAAGAGAGCTGCTAAATAACCTGGCACTCTATCCTAAATACGCCATCTATATGTTCCATAAACATATAGATGGCGCATCTCTAACAACATGCCTCAAAGCTAGCACATTTCCAAAACAGTCATGGCATTTTGCCAACATCTATATCAAGACGCATACCCTGAGTAGATTTTAGGAATCCAAGCTCTTTTTTTCTTAAATTTCGATAAATTTATCTTGATTACAATCGTGTACACGACTATAATCATTATATATTCAAACCACGGGATTCAATGCAATGACTACACTACTCAATACATCTAGAAAAGAATCGTTAAAAGCATTTCATATCATGGCAGCACAAGAACAGATATTGGAAACTAGGCGCAATGAATTAAATAGCCTGTTATGTAATCAGCAACACTTGACCAAAGAAGAAGTGTTAACCTTAACTAATGAGCGTGAAATTGTTACAAACGCACACGCCTTACTTAAGGCATATTGCTCAGGTTTTGAAGCTGTATATGAGGCTCTAGGGGGTTAGAAACAGCCCATAAACGATCTACTGTTTGATAACATTGGTCAGTATTTTCATTTTGGAACTACTGACCATATTGCTAAAAGAATTCGGTATTGTATGGATAAGTGGTTTGCTAGTGACAACGGACCGCGCCTTTATGATTTACTAACCTTCTGGCCGTAAAGGCCATAATATTATTACAAGCATAGGATAATTAGATGACTGAACAACACAATAAAGAATCTAAGGATTTAAAGTACAACAAGAAGCGCAAACCTTTATTTCGAGTCGAGGCTACAACTGCGGATACCCCTGAAGAAGTTCTAGAAATGGAGCAGATGAAAGTCGATCTTATTAATCATTCGGGAACTGCGAAGCAAGGCGTTATTGATGTGTATAGATTTGCGAAGGAAAAAGGATTTTTTGTTAAATAATACTTGTTCCTAGTGGATATAAGGCTTGTACAAAATGTAACAATAGCCAGAACATTTTTTCTTGAATGATTAAGGGTGGAAATAAACGCGCCAAGGAAGATTGCACCAACCACTAAAATGATGACTTTTATACTTTCTTGGCTTCTAGTTAATACGGATAAAACATTAGAAAAATGAAGAGCCCTTTAAACCCTTAAGCTCTTCATTTTCAAAATCATCACCTACTTCTTCAATGTGATTACTTTGGTCTGAAACGTTCTCTGACAAGATTGACCTTACCCCATCTGTAATATTTAAACGCTTCATTTCAGTCGCGATATTTTTGGCTAAAAATTGGAGTTGGCTGTCTGTAAGCTCAAGTTGCATTTCTTCAATATTTATTTGGGGTTTTGCTGCTGAATCAATACCCCCACTTAGGGTGTTGAAGCCATTACTATCCTTGGCTTTTAGACCAAGCATTGCTAACTGAAGAACGTAATTAGGTAAGTAATGGTTTTTCATTTTACGCAATGAGGCAAGGTGCTCAATAAAAGCAACCTCCTCTTTACGTGAGCTCGAAAGTAACACACGTAAACTTACTTTCTTTTCAGATGTCATAGTCACGCACTCTAAGCTAGATATTTTTTAAATAAATACATGCCTTTTGCATTTTCAAATAGTGGATCATCACTTAACGACACACCCTGCCAATTCATTAACTCGTCTTTTAAGTCAATGGATGTACCGCCAACTAAAACTTTATTATCGATATCACCTTTTACATCTCGAAGTAGGCTATCCGTAAAACCGTTGATTTTATGTATCAACTTACTTTGAGCACTTTTTATTGCTTGGGTTAAATCGATTACCTCACCATTCACATTTATTTTTTTGCTCAATAACGCCTGGTGCATCTTGCGTTCAGATATGCTCGATACGTCAGTTAACTCATAAATGTAGCGGCGTAGATCTTCTGTTATACGGTGTGAACCTTGTGATATGGTGCCGCTGTAATCTTTTTGAATTTTCTTTTCTGCAACAGTGACAACTTCAGTTGTTCCACCACCAATATCAATAAAGACTGTTGTTTCTTGCCCTCTAACTTCGTTAAACACAGGCACCACTCTTCCATTTGTTACTTCTTCTTTAACAATGTATGAAAACCATGCCGCCATACCTTCAGGCACTGTCATACAGTTGTTTATGGTAAATTGATCTTCTGTTGTCGCTATATTTTGCACAGGAACCAAAAGATTTTTTTCCATTCCAGAAATCAAGTCTTCGTTGCGGCCTGATGGATGTTTTTTGCTGTAATATTGGGCATAAGGCAAACCCAACACCAAGTCAAGTTGCTTGTACTCAGGGCCTTTAGTAAACGCCGCTTGATGCAAACAAGAATGAACAAGCACTCGGTTTATAGGACTTAATGGGTAATCTGCAAATGTTGTAACTTCCGATTGCAACGAACCTGTTGTATAAAGCTCTCCATCGGTACTGAACACTATTTCCGAACTGTCAGGACCGTTAGAGCCAAATTCTGTCTGTGATGAACCACCTATGCGACACCGGGAGCTTATGGAGTGCTTTTTACCTAAACCTGCATAGATTTTGATCCCAAAATGCCCATTGTCGCATCCAATTGTTTTAACGTTGCTCATATAAACCCACTTATTAAGTACCTGTTTAGTACATTCTAACTTAGATAGGTATATTCTTCAATAACCCTTAGACATAAAAAAACCCACTTTACTAAGTGGGTTTAAAGTTACTTTAGTCTAACGATTACATTCTGCTACCGCTTTTGATTTACAGTCTGCGATCCATTTTTCCATCGTTACAATTCTGTTTCCATGTGCGTCATACCCTGTTTTTAATGCATTAAGGGATACCCCTGAATTATTTTGCACATCACTTCCCTGGATAACACCAGTCGCTGTCACAGTATTGGCGGTGGTTGTGCCTAAATTGGCATTCGAAGCCGTGAGGGTGCCTGTAATATTTGCTGATGAAGCAGTTAAATTACTGCCCACAGTAAAATTCCCGGTTACTGAACTATCACCTCGGGCAACGATAGAGCCAAAGGAACCTTTACCCGAAACATCTAAAGAGTTTAGGGAAGCATTTTTAGCAGAAATATCCCCTGTTAACGCCAAGGTAGAGCCAGATGCAGTCCCAATGCTTGAAATGGTTGATACTAGATTACTTATATTTGCTGCGTTTAATGTTGCAAGCGAAGTTACAACCAAATCACGCGTAGTCATATTGTTGCTGACATTTGCATTAGTAGTGTTTAGCGTTGCAATTTCGCCTACTTGCGCTTCAAGTTGTTGAGTAACCAACTTACCGTTTATTGTTGCATTGCCTGTCGCTAATGAATTCGATGTCAATGAACCTGCAATGCCCATTGAGCCTGATGCTGTTAGGTTTTTTGTATTAAGGTTATTCGTGACGTTCGCATCAGTAGTGTTAATTGTTGTCGCGTTGAGCGTGCCTGCCGTTGCATTGTTGGTCACGCTTAAGTTGCCTGTTGTTGTTGTTCCAACAATATCAGCATTACTATTTACTCTTAAAGTATTTGTCGTTGTAGTGCCTGAAATTGTCGCAGAGTTCGTTACACTCAAATCTTTGCTCGTTAATTTTTTTGCGACGGTCATATTACCCTTGATGTTCGCGTCCGAATTAACTTGAAGCGTCCCTGTTGTAAGCTTCCCAGTATTTGTTAACGTCGTACTTTTTAGGTCTTTTATCGTTGCGAGATCTGATGCTAGCACTTTGATAACACCTGTTTCTGCTGTAAGGCTTTTTATATTGGCGCTGCCTAAAACTGATAAAGTGTTTGCTGTAGCTGTTTGAAGCTCTGAGTTCAAGGCTTTTAAGGTTGTAACATCAAATGTTTGGGCTGTTACAATATTTGACACAAGACTGTTGATGTCTGCTGTTACACCATACAGATCGTTAATTTGACCATAATTAGAAATGACTTGACGTGTGTCAACTAAGTCTGAATATACGGTTGTAATATTGGCTAGTGCAGATACCAAATTAATCACTTCAGCTTTAGTTATCGTAGCATTTTCAACCGTGACACCTTGCGCCTCTAGTGTATTTACGACTGCAGAACCAGACAATTGCAAACTTCCTGATTTTACCAACCCATTAAATGTTGCTTTGTTTGCAACCAAGTTTGCTAAAGTCGTTAAGCCACTCACCTGTAACGTTTGAGCCGCTGCTGATTGAAATTTTGCTGTATTGGCAATCAAGTCGTCTATATCTGCATTGGTAACAGTTGCGTTTGTGCCGATTAAATTGTTTATGTTTGCTGTAGTTGCATTCAATGTAGTGATTTCACCGGTATTAGCAGTAATTTTATTAGATACTGTTAAATCGTTGGCACTTAACGTGCCTGCAACATCGAGATTTTTGGAGAATCGCGTTGTATTAGCGTTAAAAGCCAACTGACCTGATGATGTTTCTTTTATTGAGGTAGTCCCTAAATCTACCCCACCTGACCCTATATTTAATGAGTTTGTTGAGAGTAAATTTACATTATTAAGGTCATTGCCATTGAGGTCTACATCCACTTGATATTTTAGTTTGCTGGTTGAATCGATATCGACGTAATCAGCGAGCAAACTATTGCGCAACGCACCTTCAGCTGGTGTACCTACCGTTTTGATTACTGTTGTCCCAGAGGCAACTCCATTACCAATTAAATTGGCAATTTGTTTGGCCTGTGCTGCTGTATCTACTTGTAGTTTTATTTGGGTAGTACCATCAGATTGAGGTACAAATTCAAAATTTTTGCCGTATGGGCCAGTTATTTTGCCTAAATACTTACCTTGAGAAGCCATTACATTCAGGCTTGAAGACCATGTACCTGAATTTACATAATCATTTAGTGCAGCAGCCTCAACTTCTTCAAACATTGCCTTTGCTTTATCTATACGCTCATTTGCAATATCTGATGATGATGGCGCTTTAGTAACCTCTATCCCTGAAGGGTTAAGTGGATCTGCGGAAACCTGTGCAGCAGCAAGCAAACACAACGCGGAACTTAAATATAGGGTTCTTGATGTTTTCATAGACTTTTCCTGCCTTGTTGTTTGTTAGGTATTCTCAGAGCTAACATGTATCTGAATCGTCACCGTTTTTAAAATTGTAGTTGTGCCCTTTTTCCTAAAGGAAACATCAACTGTCGCAGCGCCTCTTACAATCGAGCCATAATTTGTACTAGCTTTAGTCGCTACCCTGAACAATATATCGCTTGTTCCCCAAGTATTAGTCGTTCCTGTGATCTGGATGGACCCATGGCCACCTCTAGTCGCTCCAACCATATAATCGTCGTAATAAGGAGACATCAAATATTCGTATTCACTTGCTGACGCATCCCAAATCCAGTTGCCGCTACGGCACGAATCATCACAAGCTTGATAAGTGCCGTCAGCAGATATCTTGAATGAGCCAACTTGTTCCGCTATCACATTTGAATCTGATATAATAAACGAGTTCATAAACTGAGCAGCTACGGCCTTTACATTTTCCCAAATAACGCTAATGGTTTTGGTTGTTTTCTTACTTGTGTCACCTATGTTGGTTGCGGTCAAAGACACACTGCTATTCAACTTAGCGCCACTAGCTAATGCTGAAGTATTCTTAAATGTGCATGATGGATATGATGTGCCGTTTGAATTAACCGAACCATTGGTACAAGCCGTTTTTGTTAATCCACTACCTAAAACCCATGAGTATGTACAACCACCCGCACAGGTTGTGATAGTGGAGTTAGCCACGGCACTGAAACTGCTTTTGCCTTCTGTTTGGTCACTACACCCTGAGCAACTTAGGGAAACTGATGGCGCTGAAACTGGAGCCGTACCATTTTGAAGGCTTAATGGTATCGATGTGATTTCTGCTGTTTTAGTTGAATCATCATTATTAGTTACTTTGGCTTTGGTAATACTTGTGTTTAAAGTCTCGCCTTGTGCAAGTGCGCTTGAATTCCTAAATCGGCACGTCGCTGTCGTATTGCCAAACACTGTAGATGGAGAGCAATCGGTAGCTGTAAGTCCTGAACCCAATGTAGTGACTAAAGAACATGATGGATCACAGTTACCAATACTATAAGTAACTATGACATCCAAGTACCCGAAAGAACCTGAACCCGGGAGCGAGCAATCTCCATTGTTACTGAATTTACATGAAGCGACGGAAATCGTTGGTGTTGGTGTAGATTTAACATACTCCCACCTTACCGGTTGCGAATGCGATGATGTAAAGGATGCGTTCTTGCTATTCATTACAATCAACTGCAGTGTGCTATTTAATGTTTGGCCAGGAGAAACTGCAGGGTTTGAAATAATATTACATGACACAGCTTTTGATTGGCCAGCATTGACGGAACCACTAGCACACACATCTGCCGCAACACCGTTACCAAATACCCACTGATAGTTACAACCTGCAGAACAATTCGCAATTGTAGCTGAGTAAGACGCGTTGAATATGCCATACCCTATCTGACTTGTGGTACAGCGTGGACATGCTGGAGTATTGATCGAAGGCGTTTCACCCTCAAACGTCCAGCTTATTGGGTATTGGTTACCAGTATTGATACTTCCCTTTCCTGAATGTGCAACCTCTAATTTCACAGATGAAGTAAGTGTTTTTCCGATAACAACATCCGGCGAACTTACCACGGCACAAGAAACTGATTTGGTTTGACCCGCACTAACGCTACCATTTGAACAAGACGACTTCCCTACTCCGCTTGAAGTGGTCCATGTATAGGTACAACCAGCAGGGCAATCTTGTATTTTTGCGGAAGCAGTAGCAGTAAATGAGCCAGAAGAATAACTTGTTTGAGTGCAGCCTACACAATTAGTATCTGTTAATCTCGGTAACGTCCCTGCACAAGCATAAACCCAATTGTTGATACATTCTGACTTGAATTGCTCAATACTAATAATCCTGCCTTCGTGGTTTATGTAGATATTGTTAACGCTAGCTAGGCTATTTCCTGAGCTGGTTTTTACAGTGCCACCCTTCACTAGACCTGAAACGGTAAAACCAGCTGTATTTAAAGTGGTAATATTTGATGAAACTGCACTGATGTTGGTTGCGTCGAGATTTTTTGATGTTACTTTCCCAGACACGTTGAGGTTAGTGTTGAACTTACCTGATTCTGCGGTAAATGAACCCATCAATGCTTCTGCGGTTACATTTAATGTCTCAAAAGACCCATTTTTTGCTGTTAAATCTTTACTTAAGGTCAAACTAGCACCAGTTGAAGAACCGAGGCTTGATGTTTGTGCCGTCATGTTTTGGATCACGGCCTTTGCTAGTGCTGCGTTATATTGGGAGATCAGAGAGCCAGACGTCAACCGGTCTGATGTCCAGTTTGAAGAATTCATTGTAGTAGATGTAATTGAATCTGATCTCACTTCGCCAGCATTGACAATCCCACTCACATTTGCTGATTTGCTTGTGACACTTCCAGCTGTTACTTGCCCTGTAGCCAAAGCATTACCACTTACATTAACTGTTTTCGCGGTAATTGCATTGTTCACATTCATATTGTAAGCAGTTGAATTTGCTGAAACAGTCATAGTTTTACCGATTGTTGCTGTTTGATTAACAGCTAAATCTTTGGTCGTTAACAATCCGGCAATTATTGCATCATTATTCACTACCAGGCGCATCGTTGTGAGTAGGTTAGCCACTGTAAAGTTATTGCTAATCGATAAATCCGTGGTTGTCACTTTGTTATCAACAGTCACATCGCCATTAAAAAGGGCATCACTTGATACTTCAATACTGCCTGTTTCTGTTTTTCCTGTTACTGTGGCATTCGTAGTTTTTACGGTGGTAATTGTTGCCGAGTCAGATTGTAACGACTTTATATTTGCTTCATCCGAGACAACTTTGTCCACATTAAGTTGGTCTACGGCTAAAGTAGCTTTAATAACTGCCGCACCTAACTCAACAATTTTCCCTTTGAATGTTTGAGTATTTAATGTGCCTGAGTCACCATCTTTTATTATGATTTCATTGAAGTTTGCTGAAACTGATTTTATGTCCGTTAATGACCCATGGTCAGCTAGGATAGAATTTGTTTGAATAAGATTGGTTTTAAGGTTTTCAAGAGAGCCAATGTTGGTTATTAAATTTTGAACGTTAGCAGCATCAACAAAAGCATTTCCAGCAAGTAAACCGTTACCTTGTAATGTGTTCATTACTGCCAAGCCGGAGACATTGATATCAGAGCCCGTTATTGACGTTAGTGTGCCGCTTGTGGCCACAATATCTGCTAAGGTTGTCGAGCCTGTTACAGACAGCTCATTTACTAAAACTGCTTTCATTGATGCGACGATTGCATCCATAGTATCTATTTGAGCTTTGTCGAGATTAGCTGCTGTTACGATCAAGTCAGTTGCGACTGTGTTTGCGGAAACAAGTTCAGCAAGGTCTATTTCGTTTGCTTTAAGCTTGTTGAGGATTGATACGACATCTGAGGCAATGGATTGATCAACTTGCCCATTTGACGTCAACTTTGCTAGATCAGTTGTTACATCCAAAACGCCTGTTGAGTTTTCGCATACTTTACTCGAGCCTAATTCCAAGCATTTTAATTTCAGGTTATTAACGCTTACATTTCCGGCATTTATTACATCGTTACCATTAATTGAAATATCATCAGTAACCGAGAACGTAGTTTTATTTGTAGAATCTATTTGAGTTTTATAAACACTTCTTAGGTTACTGCCTGTTGGTGGCGTAACTAACATGCTTACGGTTGACCCGTTTAGGGTATAAACCTCACCACTTTGGTCGGCAAGTCGCTTCGCTTCAGCAGCGCTACCAGCTTGAACAACGATAGAAATAGAACCATTAGAGTTCTGTATAATCGATGGTGATTTATATTTACCATTGAACTTTGGAACAATTGGCATCTTAGTATTGAGGTTAGTCACACTCGACGGCCATACTCCAGTATCTTGATAAACGGCAATGGCTGCATCCTTATATTGCTTTAAACTCTGAGCGGCAATGGCAGCTTCTTGGTTAGCAATATCTTGTGAGTCTTGAGCAAAACTTGCGCATGACATAAATGCAAGCATAAATAGCGTTGTCTTAAAGTTAGCAGCCATAGATAAATTCACCATAATACTTTTCATGTATATATAAGGTAAATCATTAATCTAAAAACATCAAGATGCCGGATTCTGTCAAGGCTACTGTTATTTGATTTTTTTGCTGTTGTTGGATGTTATTGGCAATTAGCGTCAGAAAACCAGGTATAACTAGCGCCGCGATCCCCAAGAGAGTAAGGAAAAAATGATAGTTGGTAAGTTTTTTTATCTGAGAGAATCAAGCCTTCACCTTTCATGGCATTCCAGACGTATTTAGCTATCGCTGGAGTGTTGTAGGTAAGGCTTATTGTAAGAATTTGGGTATTATCAATATTTTTGCTTGCCCCGAGAGTTATGCCACCGGCATTTGGGATGTTTTCGTTAAAACTTGTAGGCAGGTAGCCCATTGATTTCAAAGTTGCAATGGATGGGGCGTTGATGAAAGAACCACATTGCCCTGCGTAGTAATCGCTATATGCTGCTTTTAGCTCACTCAGAGCGAACTGGCTTATATAAGTTTGGTTATCCAAATGTGAATCATTAGTCAACTTTGCACTCATTGAAAGCACAAAACCCATAAAACTCAGAATAAACACTACATGCAGTAGTGTGAATCCGCTCTGAGTTTTATGGGATGATTGGACCTTCATACTATTAGGTACCGAATACCAACGCGAGTTGTTTAGAACCCGATGTATACTGTGACGAACGGGCAGTTTTAGAATAGTATTTTGCAACCTGTGGACCTACGTTAGTTGGTACAGCAGTTACAGTGACTATAAATCGGTTTGTTCCACTTGCGGCTACCGAATAGTTACCTGCCCATGGGTTTGCACCAGTACCATTACCACTGCCACAGATGTCTGCATCAAGGTATTGGTCAGTACAAAGTAGTGTAATCGACACGCCAGTAAACACCCCACCTGCAGCATACTTAACCGTTTGTGCAGCAATTCGGTCTATATCATTTTGTACGCGGTGAGTTTCTGCCATGGATGTATCGTTAAATGATTCTGCGGCAATCGCCATCAAAATACCCATTATTCCTAGCGCTACAATCAGTTCCATGATGGTGAAACCTGATTGTTTTTTTCCTAACTTGCTTTTGAACATTCTTCCAACCTCCTTTATTAAGTACACAATAAGTATATTTAAAGTTTTCTACTTGTAAAGCATTATTTAGCTACTGAGAGCGTGATGATTGCCATAGCAGCATTCATCAGTAGATATAGCAAAATTAAGAACAAACCAAGTGATGTGATTAAACCGGCTCTCTTCAAGGATTTCATTGCTAAACCTATGGACCTACTAGCTGTAACCCTTAAGCCTTTAACCTTACCTTCGTGCGAGCTGACACTTGTTAGATATTGCATTTTAATCAAAACTTCATCAGCGATTAACCCGGTGTCAATTGCCTTGCCAATCTCCATTTCGCCCATATCCAATTTCTTTTGAGCCTCCTTTGCATGCCAGGCAACATAAGGGGTTCCATTTGCTTCCATTAGCTTAAGTGCGTCCATGGGTTTGATGTTTGCCAGCATTAAAACCGACAACATTTTTAAATATTGGTTTGCAACAAATGTTCGATATGCATTTAGTATGGGCATGGTGTCCAAATCCATACGGAGTGAAGACGTGTTGTTTGCTAACATTCTAGTCAGCAGAAGCAAACCAGCGATTATTGCTGTTAGAATAAAAGGCCAGTAATCAATAACTGAATTTATAAGGTTTGTGTAATTTTGGGCTGGTAATGGCCATTCATCGAATGGTTTACCTCGAGCAAGTGATGGTAATACATCTGTTGTAATATTAATGGAACTTGCCAGCATTAGCAGAACATAAAAAAAAGCAGGAATTACTGGTTTAAAATATATTGTTTTCAATTCTTTTATTTGCTTATCATCCTCAGATAAAAGGGATAAAGCTTCCCCCATCGTCCCGGTTTCTTCAGCTGAACGAAATATAGTTACCAAATACTTTGTAAAATAACTTTGCATTCCGACATACATTGGCTTTCCCGAGCTCAAAGCATCAATCATCGACTCGGTTGCCTTGTTCTGAATAGATGCAGCTTTCCCAGACAGCAGAAAAATTTGATTCATTCCTCGCAATGCATCAATTGGCTTCACTCCGTCAGACATCCATGTGCTTAATTCCAATAAATATTCTATTTGCTTTTCTTGATTAAAATTTAGAACTACATTTAATTTATGTGTAAACCTTCTTAAATAATTATTTAAGTTGTTTACGCTTAATTTACCGATTGGAGAACCCATGTTGTTACCTCTTAAATTCCCAGGATTAGATATCGAAGATTCCGGTAACAAATCCTTCAGCATGTAACGGGTCAATAATGCCCTGAAGAGCTATATCCCTTGCTCTATCACCCATGCTTCGCCAATTCCTCGTCTCTTTTAGATGCCTCATCCATGCATATATATTGCGACGCTCAATCCACTCAAAATCTGATTCTTCGATCTTGATGTATTCAATCACTGACTGACGACCATATACGCCCAGTCCAGAGCACTTTTGGCATCCCAATGGATTTATTAAGCGTATCTTAGAAAGGTCCGATGTAATGCGGAGGATTTTCGCACGGTTTTCTTTGCTCAGGTTGGCCTCATCAACGCCAAGTTTGCAGTCTGGGCACAGAAGGGGTACAAGTCTCACAGCAATGCACGATGAAAGTGTGGATTTCATCTCTGAAAAATCCACTCCCATGTCGTTTAAACGCTCTGGTGTTAATGCCGCGCAGTTAACATGAAGGGTGCTTAAAGTGTAATGGCCTGTTCTGGCAAAACCTAACAATTGCCTCGCAGCTTCTGCATCACGCATTTCACCAAGAGTCAATGTGTCGGGGTCTTGACGAAGCATTGCTTTTAAAAGTTTTTCGAAGGTGGCATTTTTTGAACCTTCGATTACTGTTGATTGGTCAACTCCTGGGATCTTAATTTCCACAGGATCTTCAATTGTCCTTCGCTCTTTGGAGGGGTCTATCGCTGAAGTCATTGCCGCTAACAAGTTTGTTTTACCTGAACCGGTGGGGCCGGTGACAATGGTTGAACCATACGATTGTGATACTTCTGCCTTTAAAAAATTTAAAGTATCTTCATCATATTTAAAATCTTCTAGCTTTTTTGATTTAACATTGGAATCGTTAATACGTATAACTGTCTTACTGCCGAGAGTCGTTGGTATTTTTGATAAGCGGAGCTCTTTTTTCGTTGGCTCACCATCAACTTTAATGACGTAATCATTAACAGTACCATTTTCGATGCTGTTATCGTCACTCATTTCTTTGATGTTGCCAATGTCCCTGTTAATAAGCCTTGATATGGCGAGGCTTAACAGTGCTTCAGAATATGGTTCATTTTTAGTCAACATCCCATCGACTCGATAATATACGCATGAGTCGGCCCCAGCTTTTCTTATATGAACATCACTCGCTCTTATCTTGATTGCTTTAGCAAGAATGCGTTCAAGCGTAGCCTTGGCATCATTGTCTTTCTCTTCGTCCATTTGAGTATCGGATTCTCTCTGGGTTCGACCCAGTAGGACCAGCAATTCAGCACGATCAGCCACTCTCACTGAAATATTGGAAAAGCCTTCGCGTTCGCCAATTTTAATAAAACGTTGAATCAGCAATTTATCGTCTTGAGCACCATCTTCAACTAAAAGCGTGCCGTCACTACATATTGCTATCGCTTTGCCATTGTTTGATTGATACTCACAGGTTTCTATATATTTAGGAATGACACTGAGGTTATCAAAATCCAATGCTTCTTCTACATGAGCAATTTCCATATATTCCACCTTATAACTTCAACACAACGTTAAATGACTTAATGTTGGGAGTAGAAAGCTCAACTCTATCGCTGGTGATGTTTAACACTTTTACCATTGTTAATAAATCACGACCTTTTCTGGCTGTGTAGAATTCGCCACGGTATTCAATAATTGCTTCCAAGCCATCAATAGTAGAACGTACATTCGTGAGCGAAAAATCTGACGGTTGATAGTTATATTCAAACAATGCTTTATTTACAGTGGATTCATTGATGTCACTCGTAGGCAGGCTCGAGGCTACTGACATCCCAGGTGTTAAGTCATTCATTTCTTTTTTACTAGTCATTTCTTTCAATTTCGCGGTGGTTTCTCGAGCTACAAGCTCTTGCAATTTCGCCCTCTTTTCTAGCATTTGTTCCGATAAAGCATACTTATAGTCCAGCATTGCTTCAGGCTTGTTTTGTACGTTATCAATTACTTTTGCCAACTCGACAATGAAATTAAACTTAGGCACAGAAACGGGTTCGGGTCTTGGCGTTGAAGCGGGAGAGCTAGCGTTTTGATTCACTCCTTGTGACTGTGCAGCCGTATTAGGAATTGAATCAAATCCTGAAGGCTGGGCTTCAAAAGACCTTTCCATAGGCTCACCAAATGAAACAGATTCCGCTTCCACTTCACTTTCGGGCATTAAATATGCACCTGATGCTATTACAAAAATTAGTAAAGCAATCGCTTTAACCTTTGTTTTTGAATCCCAATTCTTAATATTTAAATTCATTTTCACTCTCCTAAAATTGTCAGATTAAATTGGGCTCTATATTTGTTTCTATCCATCATTTCAATACGCCCAGATTGTAAATAAACAGGCCACCCGCTGAATATCACTGACAAATAATCAAGGTGTTGCGCGTAATTTTCGGTCATTGTGATTTGCAAATTTTTTTGTTTGTAATCGCCTCCTGTCGGGGCTAGTTGTTCGACAGGTATGGTTATGCTTCCATTTTCGACCAGTGAATTAACTGAGTCCGACAGATAAGCTAATGACTGGTCAATGTTAACAAAAGGTGCGGTTTCATTTTCAAGGTCATAAATTGGAGTGTTCCTTAGCGAAAGGAATATTACTGGGTTTTGTTGCTGTAAATCGGTTAAGTAACCGTATTTTGCAGCTGTATTAACAAGGATTGTCCGTTGTGGGTTATCACCATCAATCCTTGGCGTTAACTCCGCAGCGATGACAACTCCCCCACCAGATTTATTGATAGAAATATTCATTCCTCGCCACTGCGGGATAGTATCTATAACCTCCATCATTCTGTATGTTGCTAACATCGTTTGGCGAACATCCGGCTCGCCACCGTTAATCGCAGCAAAAAAACCTTCAAATGGGTCAATTTTTTGCTCGCTCACTTGGGCAACTTCTTTTTCGAAAAAGAAATCGTAAGCATACCCATAGGTCAATCCAGCAATTACAACACCGGCAATCAAAATTGCTTTCGTGTTACCAAAAGATTGTTTGGCAGCAATTACTGCCAAGCTGTATTCGTATTTAGCAGGTACTTCATCACCATCACTATCTATTATGAAGTGCTCGTTAGATGGATTGATTTCTGTGTTAGCATCAACCCTCAATACGATGCTGTTACCTGAAATGTCGCCAACAGCTTGATTTAGCGCAATAGCAAATGGAACAGCCAAAGTTGAAATGGTCGTTGTTTCTTCAATGAAATGTTCCACAACTTTATTTACTTCAAACGTATGATCACCGAGTTGAATAATCAGATAGCCATTTTTAATTTTGTGTTTTTTGATCAAATATTCTTGAGTAGCTTCATATCGTTCACCAGCGAAGCAAATTCCATGAGGAGTTCTGAATACGAACTCACCCCATTGCTCGCTTAATTTGACAATATCTTTAACGTTGTAATCGCTTGTACGATAGCGAACAACATGCTTCGCTATGGCCATATTATGACTCCTTATACACAACGCTAGCGTTTACAAGAATAATGGTTTCTGTTCTTGTTTTTTTGCCACCGCGTGTATAGCCAAATAGATCTGTTAATGGCCAGAAGCCGCTCTTGTCATCAAGAGTACCTTGATATGAAGTTTCATTTCTTGATGTTGTCAGACCGGTTAGTAGCAATGATTTATTTGGAGGAATAAATGCCATTGTGTCAAATTCACGTTCATTTATTGATGGTGTTTGAATCTTACTCTCACCAGAGGTTACTTCACCGATGCTCAATAAATTCGAAATGTTTGCCGACAGATGCAATTGAATAAAGCCATCATATTCCCTTGCTAATGCATACATATCTAAACCACTTTGAACTTGGCCAGGAATGAGTTCATCGGTGGCTCCAACGTTAGCAGTCGAATCTTTCTTAGATTGAGCTAGGTATGTGTCATTAACAACCTCTTTAAGTCTTACAACTTGATTGTTTAATGTAATAACACGTTGACTTCTTGATACTGAGACACGCCCATGCTGAGCCAATGCTTTTATTAGCAACGACTCCGAATCACCATCAACCGGTTGCGTGAAGGCAATATCAAGTAGTGGCGAAGTCGTTTCTGTCAAAATGGTATTGGCAAGTTCTGTCCCAAAGGTTACTGTCTTTGAACCACTATCAAACTGTTTGATAATATTTTGTACGTTCAAGCCGTTTTCTTCGCCATCCGTAGTTGTGACTTCAATGACTTGAAATTCGATTGATAGCACGCGGTTAACTGCACGGTTTAGGCCTTGAATATACTTTTCCATAGCACTTACATGCTCAGGGGTGTCGCGCAACAATATATTTGAAGCAACAGGGTTAGGCCCAATAAAACCCTTATCCGATTTCATTTGGGCAAGGACGGATACCAAATTTGTCCATGGGTCCAACTCGGCTTCAACCCCTTTGAAGCCAGATGCATTGTTAAGAGTGTCACTAACTACTGATACTGTATTTGTTGCGTTTGAGCTCTGATCACTAGAGCCAGAACCATTAGATTTTTCTTTACCTAAAAAGTATTTATTCACACCAGGAGCAAATGCAACAGCAACCGTTTTATCTTCAAATGCTTTTAGTGTGATTTTTGAATCATTGATAGAATAGGAGTAACCTGAAGCCAAGCTCACTTTTTCCAACCCATCACACACATCACGATTGAGCTCTACTGTGATCCGCTTCGATGAGTCAACATCATTCCCATAGACAACGTTAACAGGAATACTCTTCGTTAACTCTTGAAGAATTAGCTTTATCGGTGCATCTTTAAACACTCCCATCTGTTGTGGGCTATAGCACCAATCTGGCATATTTTTTCGTGATTGCCTTATTTGTGGGACAAACCACTTTCCTGAATGTTTAACAAATTGATATTCATTTGCTTTGTCATGTTCACGCAATTTGATTTCAAGGGCCTCAGTTTCTTTGGTTGACTCCTGATACCCTCTCGAATGACAGCCAGAAAGCGCTACGATTATGGATACAGCCAAAGCCATCGCTACTTTATTTAACATACTCATTATTAATCCTCGCAGTAAAAACGGTTGGCTTTTATGTCGTACATTTCAACAACATTATTAGGTCTGATGCATGCGCCAATCACATACTGGCGAGCTATTTGCTCTAAAATATCTTCATATGAGTCACCAACGATAAGCACATCACTGTATTGCTCAAGGCGGTCATCTAGGGTCCACACGACTTCATGACCTGGCAGAAATTCATTAGTTAATCGAACAACATTCGTTTTCAGCAATCCCTGACTAAGTTGGAATTGCGGCATTGTTTCAGAAACTTGCTCCTGAATAGGTGCAGGTTCAATTTGGAGGTATGAATCGTCACTCTCACCGATTATCTCTACAAAAGAATTGGCCGTTGCAACTGAGCAAATAAGCCACATTGTTGCTGCTAATACATATTTCATGTTGTATCCTCTTAGTTCTGCTTATTTGCAATTGTTATCTGAATTTGACCTTCCTTTGTCCCATCAAGAGAACGCCCTTTAACAACCTTGAAGAACACATTTACTGAGTTTTTCTTGTTGTTTATCGCATCAGAGAAAGAGCGAACATCATCTGCCATGCTTGTAGATGGCATCCTTAATGAATGTGGGAGTGTGACTATTAAAGGAAGTGATTTCTTTGTGTATACTGCTTCGTAGTTCCAACGCTCGGTAAAATATTTATCTACTGAGGCCAACAGTTCACCAGCTTCAATTAAAGCGTCTTCATCGTCGTTACTTGCTACGTACAATTCGATTTCGTTAGCTGTACTTGTTTTCATCAAGTCCATGGTGATAGATTTGTTAGCCGGATTGCCATAGGCTACGCTTTTTGATTGAGTGCTAGCCAATCTATCCGATTCCCGCTCTAACGCTGCAACTGATTGATATATTTCATTTTCAATCTTAACTACATTCTTGGTTGCATCATCCAATGCTGAATTAATTGAATTTAATTCTGCTTCGGCATCTAATGCAGCAAATTCAACATCGCTTAAGTTGATTTTTTTTGCCTCACCGGATGATGCTACTAACGTAATCCCTCGCAAGAGCAAGTCCTTTGTTTCTGATACGTACAGAACTTTACTTCTTGCATCTGCCACAAAAGCGAGATCATATTGCATCCCAACTTGATCTAAAACGTTTGTCCAGCGGTCACCCTTTGACCATGTAATTTGATAATTACGCATCGTATTATCAGTGAACATTACTTTCCAGCTGTGAGGTACGATCTTTGACACTGCCATTCCTACTGGAATTTTGTACCCGGATTCTTTTACCTCCCCTTGCTGCGCTAAAGCATTTGTCGCTGGCATCATCATTGCGACTAATACAATCACCAAACTCAAGATTTTCATAAACAACCCTTCTGACATAACTTATCAGCAACATTACAATATAATTAACTTATTGTCCACCTGATAAGTGCATTGTGTTTAGCGACTTTTTTGCCACTTTTAATAGTGTTTGAAGCTTACTATTTACTCTTGCACGATATTTGTAGTGGTGCTTGGGATTTTTCCCGTTTTCATTGTAATGATATCTGCCAACACCAAGCCAGACATCTCCGGCTCGCTCTATCTCTCTAGATAATATGTGAGTTGCAGCTTCTATGTTTTTACACCCATTTGTCCGTACTTCATCCAACTTGTAGCCCAACTCTAACAACTCTTCAGTTCGGGCATCATTTATTTGCATTAATCCATAATCATACGTTTTATCATTATTCCTATTCTTTGAGTTTTCATCACCATATTCAGCCAACAGCACTGACATTAGGACTAACTCATTTACGTTAAAAGCTTTCGCCTGCCAAAAAATACAGTTCTTAAATCGTGAATACTTTTTTAATTGAGTTTGCTCATAAAGCATATCACGTACTGGATAAGTAGAGCTTGAGCTAGCATTGCTTATGTGTGAGAACCCAAAGTAAAGCGAGACGAAAAGTAAAGGCGTAAGAATTTTTCTATTTCTTAGCATATGATTACCTCCCCCGTAACATCGTTTATTTTTTTTCTAATAAAAGCAGGCCTGGCTTGTTCAGTCGTTTTGAATTTTTCAGCATCAGCGGCTCGGTCTTCGTCATGTTCGGCAATCACTTTTCTGCATATACCGGTATCCCATGACACATTTATCAAACCGCCAGTAGGCTTCCAAGTAAATAAAAGACCATAGCGTCTGCTTATATCTGCAAAAACTGCATTTAAATAAACCCTCTGATCTGCGTACCAGCTCACTTTCATATCTTGTATTTCTGAGTTTTGAAATTCAGCTTCGAATGGCTTCGGTAATATCTGAAACATCAAATCAATAAGCTTGACGTCTCGCCCAAACCCACCCTCTATAAGTTGCTCGCCGCTTGCCACCATTGGATCAACTGCTGGAGTAGCTTTAGGTATAATTATTTCAAATGAAGCCTGCACTTCGGGTACAACGGCAGTAGAGACGGTAGACATCACAACTATGGCTAAGCAAAAATTACTTGTATGCCTCCAAAACGGGGTTGCTTTTTTCCCTTTTAATCCAACTCTCTGTAACAAGTGTCTGAAAATCTGATTTATATTCATTTTCTTCATTTTACAGATCACATTTAAAGCAATCATTATGTAAAGAAGGTCCCATACAAACGGGATAATCCCCCCGAAAAATATACAGAGCAATAATAATATTACGTGTGAAGCCCATATTGAGGCGTCACCTTTACCTGCTATGGGCCACTTCGAGCTCATACGCCAATAATTTAAGCTTCCAGATGTTAAATCATAGTCATCGTATTTATTGCCGCTCATGATTACACTCCCGATGAAATCTTCATAAATTCGAATTCGCTTATTTGTTTATTATCTCTAGCCTTTATTGCAGACGTCATCATAGAGAAACCATGTTTGTCCACCATCTCATTAATTATCACTGACATATTCTGCATCCCCTCGTCTTTCAAGCGAGTCATAATTTCAAGTCGTACATCACTATTGAGTGGCAAAAACTCTTGCAATGCTATACGTCCACCACCCTCGCGCTGGGCTAAATACTGGACTAGAATCGCCTTTACTCCAGATATAAGCTGAAGCACTTTGGATTCTTGAACTTCGCTTGGGTAATAATTGGCTATACGTGTGAAAACACTACTTGCAGAGTTAGCATGAATTGTCCCAAGACATAAATGGCCAGATTCTGCTGCTTTAATTGCGATATCAACTGTCACTAAGTCTCGTATTTCACCAACAAGAATAACTTCAGGTGAACGCCTAAGCGCGTTACGCAGACCTGACTCGAATGACTTTGTGTCACCACGAATTTCATCTACTGAAGCTTGTACGATAAGACTGCCATTAACACACTTGTAATCATGCACATACTCTACCGGAGCTTCATAAGTCAAAATAAACAAACCACTGTCTGGATCTGGATTTTGCGCCCGGTGTCTAATCGATGCTGCCAACGTGGTGCTTTTACCACTACCGGTTTCACCAGCAACAAGCACAAGACCTTGGCGTGGCATTAGGGCTTCTGCAATATCGATCCTTAAATTAATGTCTGCAGGCAACGGTGTCTCGCTACTGATAGAACGAAGAGTTATTGCTATCCCTCTACCTCTGTACGGGACACTAAACGCACTAGCATTAATACGATAGCGATAATATTGGCCACGCTCGACTCCTGGGATAGATACAGCCTCATCCACTTCGACACCAGAGTTGACAGACATTGGCGCTGATTTATCTCGCGTTATAAAAGCAAGGAACCCGTCAACTTCAGTAGCTGTTAGTTTTTTGGTTGTAATTTGGAAAGGTATACCATCAACCTTAATTGTTATCTCGCGATCTGTTAGAAATACAATGTCTGAGAACCCACCAGCATTTTCAACATGAATCAAAATCTTAATAATATCTTCAGGTTGATAGGTGGTCACAACTGGGAGCATATAAAGAGCTTTGTCGAGTTTCTTAGCCACTATTTCATCTCCATTTCAACTGTATTCATAACAACACCGTCAGGAAAAATACTCTCTATGGGCGGTAGTTGCGGAATTGCTTTCCATTCGAATCTATTGGTTAACAGAGTAGGATTAGTCTTAATATTAATAATCACATCATTAATAGACATAGTGGTACCACCACCAACAACTTCGTTGAATTGCTCGCTGACATCTAACTGCTCAATCATGTTCCTGTCGCTAAGTAAGTGATACCTGATTAGCCCTTGCATATCGGCCGTTAACATTGCAATTTGTGATGTAGCCATTCGCTTTGCTTGCTCAACACCCTGTAACCACCCATCTAAAACTGCTTGCCGCCAAACAGCTAGCTCTTCTTTATTATCTGAGCTTGGGAGTACATTGACATATTTGATAGTTGGGTTTTTAACCACAAATTTAATGTAATCTTCCCAGGTTGGAATTTTTGTTATAAAGCGGGGATTTGTTCTAATCTGGTACAATTGTTCGGCTGTTCTAATCTGAGAGCCATTTGCTTTGTAAACGGTTTTACCATCGAGCTCGTCAATAACCGGCGGTAATATAAGGAACCCTTTATATGGCACAACCAATGAGCGAGCATCATAGTTTTTACTTAAAATGGTATCCTTTGATTTTAAGTGTTTCATAATCTCTTGAGACGCCCAGAATTTACCTCCTTGTAGACCAAAGCTAAGTCCCTTACTCTTAATCAATCTAATCCGAAGAGACTCTGCTGAACGCTCTTGTTCGCCTATACTCATGTCAGAATCTAATGACAAAAGATATTGCAAAAATTCTGGATACTTACTATCTGCAGGCTTTGCCGTTACGAACGCTGAGAAATTTGCTGAAAATAACAAAATAACAAGCACAATAAGGTTTTTCATCTGCCTGCCCCCAACTTTTCAGCATAAGTAACTGTTATCAAGCCAAGCATCCCGTCAGGTTTTGGCTCCTTGAATGGCAATATTGATATATGTGCTTCATCACCCAGAGAAACGCCTAAATCACGCAAGACATAAATTGCAGGCCGAGCATAAACACGAACTGATTTAGAAATATCATTCTGAGGGGGGTTAACAGTCATAACTTGGTAACCTGTTAGGTAACCAATAATTTTGAGTGTTTTTTGGAGCGGTAGCCTGTCATTGAGCGTAATGGGCACATCAAGTCCATTTGGAACATACGTCATTTGTTCAGAATATTCCTGCTGCTCTTCATCGGATTTACTTTTTGAGGCAATAAAGTTTTTATTTTCTTCCATGATTTTGATTGAAGCTTGAATCGCCTTGCCGCTTTGTAGCAATGCTAGGTCTATTTCAGACATATCAACAACATTATATGCCGACGCCTCTTTATCAGTAGAAGCACAGCCGAATCCTGCAAGTGAAATCACTAATGCCATCATTGTTGATTTTATCCGTCTCATTGATCAAAACCTACTTATCATGTATAAATTACGTATACTTTAATATAATTCAATCCTTGTTGCAATGATGAAGTGAACATGAAAACTATAGATGATTTGATAGCTAACAGTTCGAATAAAAAAATCCATCGAGACAGAGTAAACCGCTGGGTTAACAGTTACTTAACTATGAACAACGACAGATCGGTGTATGCTTTTATCGATTGGTTTATATCGAATGTGCTATCTAAAGTTACTTTAAACTCTGGCAAAAATTACTTGCGAAGCCTACTAGCTGGGATGGTGGACCAAAACCTGATTAATTACGTACACGTTAACTCATCTGAAGTCGCATACAAGCCGAAAGACAAGACAAAAAAGAAGTGTAAAAAAATAAGCTGGGAGCAATTTTTAGCGATCGATGAGGAGCTTTCTCAACTTGAGCAGCATTTATATATAAGCGATTGGTTACGCTGTTCTATTTTAACTGGGTTAAGACCTAAAGAGTGGTGTAATGCGAGCATATTTTATGATCTTAAAGGTAGGTTGATTCTGAAGGTTAAAAACACTGTCAAAGCGACCCTTACACAGAATGGTGAGCATTACAATCTACCTGAACATCGAATAATTCCACTTATGAACTATGATGAAGCAGACATCGACTGCATTAAGCGGCATTTGGCATATATTAGAATTGCAGTAATAGAAGGCTTATACGAAGATTGCTATGAATCTGCTAGAAAGAAAATATATCATGTAAGCAAAAAGCTCTTCCCTGGCCAACCTACAATAAACCTTTACACGGGGCGCCATCAGTTTTCTGCAAACCTAAAAAAATCCGGCGTATCTATGGAATCTGCTGCATTTCTTATGGGGCATAATGATTTAACGACATCTAGGCACTCATATGGCGCCAAGCGTCATGGTGAAATGGATGTGATTGATATAGAAAGCACCGAAGAGACAATTCATTTGTTCCAAGAGTTATTCGCAGATTAATTCTATTTGGGTAATGTCAAAATCCTATATAGACAACCTGTCGTAGACGTCATCAAAATTACCTCGTAAGGCTATTCGTCTAAGAGCACTGTACATGAAGTCACATTCAGCTTGTTTATTCGCTACAAACGGTTTTGCGCTAAACCATTTAGTATTCGGAGGGAACCCGTGAACCTTCTTGATAACTTTAGCGTGGGCATACAACAACCCCCAACCTTGTGGTAATTCTTCTGGTTTAATCAGTCCTGGTGGACAAATAAAGAACCGCCAATCTCCCATGCCTAAGCTTGGGTCAACTCTAAAACGTTTTTTCTTGTCTGCAAGAAAATCAGATCTGGTTACTTTAGCCTCGATTAAACAGCTCACACCATTTCGAAAACCGATGGCATCAGGTAACTCGCCAACGCCAGTAGCAGCTTGAAACCTATCATCAAAGGCAACAGAGAATCCATTATTATTGAGAAATTTTGCAGCTCTTAAACAAAGCTGGTTATGAAGTTCTGATGCCATGCTACTTCCTTTTGTTCTGCTATTACCTGTGCATATTAGTTCTACGTACTTCTTAGCCAAAAGCGCTAGAAAAAATTGCTAGCATAAAGTAACTTTACGATAGAAATGGAATTCCACGCTTACCTGCAACTGTGAGGATTTCATCGATAATATCTTTAACAATATCTTTACTCACTACGCTTTCATCGCTTCTGCGACGCTGGATTTCACTTTCAGCTGTACCACCACTGTACATTTCACCTAATAATGACAATCCTATATTTGAACCAATTTTAGCGTTGATTTCTTCTTTAATTATCAAGTCGTCTGGATTACTACTATTAGCCCACAACATTTGCGGTCCAACTGGGAATTTTAATACCTGACTAAATTGGCCTTCATTTGTTTTATAAACATATAGCAATGAGCTTCCTCCTTTTTTCGGACCGTGAACAGTGTTGTCTGTTAAGACGGTAAAATCAGAATGACTCAAGCTAAACTGGTCCTGTAATGCTTTAACGGCTTCTACTGAATTACCGCCAAGGAAAAAGTAACTTGTGGCCTGCCTAATCATTGTAGGTGTAAAATCTCCCGCCTCTTGCGAAGCTAATGCGCTATTAATCCCCCACTTGCCACCTTCACGCATATAACGCTCTACGTTAACCACTGTCTGCCTTAAGCCACTACACTGATGAAATTCATCCATGAACAAGCGGCAAGGCGAAGACCGCACTTCTTTTACTACTTGTTTATAGTGGTCTAGGTACCTTGAATCAACCGCTCTTAAGCAATCTGAGTTCATAAAGAAATCGCCACTGCCAAGGTATAGGGCTAGCATAAACATAATACCGTTTTGGCGTGGACCAATAATTTCGTCTTTTGTAATGACGTTTTGCAAATCGATACTTCTTAATCTGGCGGCCCTAAAATTCAATGTCGAATGGCTGGTGAAAATTGGGTATTTTTTTGCAGATTCTGTCATTCGCAATACGAATTCTTTTTTTGGAGAGCTAGGGTCATTGCTATCGCCATACATACGTAATAATGAACCAGATTGGTTTGCTACAGTCACAAAGTCATTTAATATCGGTGAAGATTTGACGCAGCATTCTTGTGCCATCTTCCACTCATTAGCATCACCAAGCGCTTTTTCGATCTCTATCCATTTAGTGTCTTCATATAGCGTGAAATCATTTTCTGCAATCCACCGGTCTACTTCTGGTAAGATCCCTGCATTGTATGCCGTAGCACCTTCATTTGCCTTATATTGATAAACCTCTTCGATTAACGCATCAACATAACCTTCCATATTTTCATGCATTTCACCGCGTGAATTTTGAGATAACAGCAATAAAAAACCAGCAACGAATGCTCGCTGATGCATAAATAACGAATCTAAACATGGATTCTTCTCAAAAGGGTTAATGTAGTCATCGCCGTCGAGACTGAGTACATAAGTAATGACTTTATGCTTTTCACTTTCCGGTAACCTATCCCTGATCATCTTGTGAATACCTATGGACGACGGGCCAACGTCAATAGTTGCAGCTAAAGGTAACACCTTATTACCAGGTGATAAGGTTAATGCGGCAAGAATTGAGTTACTTAAAACCGACTTTCCTTGTCGTGAGCGTGCGATATACAATTCAATAGATGGCTTAAGTAAAGGGCTGATTGGCGTCCATGGGAAACATACCCCTTGGAGAGTCCTAAAGAGCAAAAAGCCTTTATCCCAGATGTTGGCCGTTCTGTCTATTGGCAAAAACTTTATACACTCACTGATTGGAATATATGTTTGCGTAGCGCAAGTTTTGGCATTGGCAGCAATGACTGTATCTGTATAAAGTTCCATTTCATCGCTTTTATCCTCAAGTGTTTGCGACACCCCCCACCCTTGCACTGCCTGATCTAAGCGTGAGTAGTTATACATTAACGTTTCTGGCTCGTTAGACCACGTAGAAAATGAAACTGACATTCGCACAAATGGATCTGTTTCACTTAACTTTTCAAGGTGACTCATTTCTGACTGCACTCGAGAATTATCTGAACTTAAGAATGAAGTGAAAGCAAGCAAGTTTTGTCTTAACGACCAATCAAAGCCTTTTCCAGACATTATTTTAAATGAAATGCGAAACGGCAAATTACCGTCGATACTTTCAACCAAAGATCTAAAAGGTTTTACAGTAATTGGGAAAGTTTCAATCATCCCACTTTTGTATAGTGTTTGGCCTATGCATAATTGGCCACCATTTTTATATTCAAATGGTTTATTGGCTATCTGTTCATTTAGCTTTGTCCAGAACAGTTCGCTTCCATCATCATTAGGTTCGCCATCTTTCGGAGCTTTAATATACCTTAGCTGCCCAATTAACTGTGCTACCCAGTTAGGTGAGGCCTCTTTATCATATTGAACCTTGATCACACGGCATGCTTCTTCAGATGTTAATGTTTGAGCTAATATTTTAGCTCTGCCAAGGTTATACAAAAATTCTTCAACAACACTTTTGTGTTTTACAATGAGTTCGCTAATTGATAAGAATATATTTGGAACATCTGATAAAAATAGATCTATATCTACTGCCTTAGACGCGTTCTCATTGATTCGCTTTTTTAATAGTTGTGGTTCTATCAGTCTAAAGTCAGACCAAATTGCGATATGCGAAGATTCGAAGCAAACCCACTCACGGTTAACCTTAATGTTTTCCTGATAAATATCCTTTAAGTCTAGGCCTATCGCATTCATAGCATCAATTGCAGGTCTTGTATGGCGAATTAACTCCCTCTGAGTTTGATTGTCATCTTTTTCATAAACCCACTGCACGGTAAGTCCGTCAGATTTAAAAATCGTCTGTAATGCTGACAGCAAATTATTTGCGGCATTTATCCATTCTTCTTCTCCAGGAATTGCTTGAAGACCATTTATTTTAAAGACGGTTACCAGTGCGCCGCTATCTGTAACCAAAGTATTAGACTCTGTATTGTGGCAAAGATCTAAATAATTGAAGGCATGCTCTTTTTTTAAAGAGCTCAGCATTTTAAACAACTTATCGACTATCATCTTTGTTACCCTCTAATTCTTTAATTTTTTTAGTGATGGCTGTGATCTTTATTTGATCATTTGGTGCGTCATCGCTCCCCATCAAATCAACCATTGCTTTAAACTCGATATCGGGCATGTTTCGCAAGGCTAGTTCATCTTTGATCAGGGAAACTAGGTCATTTGGCAACATATAAACCAACCTCATACGCTCTTAAGTTGAGTAAATCGATTTCATCTTTATTAACCGAACAATTAATCTCAAAAGGGCCAATCGAATTTATTTTTATACCCATCGAATTCAGCTTTTCAGCCCTTATAATTGTCTTTTTTCTTATTAAGTCTCTGTAAAAAATTGATGAGACACACCCTCGAACAGACATTTCATGACAAAACACCCGATTAATTATCCCGGCACTAAACCATCCACTTATAGAAGTCATGTTCATTTTTTTTGGCAATGCCACTTTTTGTTCTTTGCCATTTTTTTCGTATTCGTATAATTCAAGGACATTGACGTCACAATCAGCCATTTCTATCAACATCAGTAGTAAATCTTTGGGCAAAACTGCCTGTAACTGCCGGTTAAATTGAAAGTAGACATTTAATCTATCCTGACGTTCTGACAGCTGGATTTTTGCGTAATAGTAATTTTCACTGTCGATGTAATAACTTGATATTTCCCCATCAAAACGTCTCAAACTAGGTGTGCTTCTAACATCAAGCTTTTTAAAATGACCTGCATAACACGACATCTGAGAGAGATATGCCGCCACCTCGACACTTGTAAATCTTAATGTTTTATTAATTGCGCCAGAAGGTTGTTCACTGAAATAGTTTTTGGAATATTTTGTTATACTTAACTTTGGTCCTACATTGGTTATTTCACCATTGAATTGCGACCGATGAAGTTCTAACATCCGATGTGTATTTAAAATTACTTTATACAAGCTTGAAACATCGCTTAGATCATTTAAGTTTAAGGGTTTACCTGTCAACTCATTATAAAGTGAGTTTAAATCTGATTTTAGATAGTCTCCTGCCAGCACCCGGATGTCAGTTAATTGTGTTTGCAGTAATATTGCATCTACTTCGGTGAGGTTTGTTAAGAGTGTGTCTGCCTGAATTTTTTCAGCATTTTCACCTCTTACTATTGTGCGAGCATCGACAAGCCAATATGACTTAAACTGATTAGATTCATCAAAAAGAACTATTTTCATTTGCGAAATTTTCGATTTGATTTTTAATCAACTTCCAATTAGTTGGTGAGTTAATTTTAGAAATGTAGTCCCATTGATTGCCAACAACTTTTTGTAAATACGTCATGTTCGGCCAATACCGTAATTTGTCGAAATAGCTTACCCTTTTTTCATAGAGGTCATCATCCATATCACATAAGCTACTTGCTAGGTTTTCGAGATTGTATCCCTGAATGTCGAGATATATTGGTGTTTCACGACAACGAGTATCGAAATACGTTGTGAGGCATACAAAACTATTCAAAAGTTCTGCTGGCTCATCTATTGTCGATTCTGTATTTGGTATAGAGAAATATAATCTTGCTAAAGCATTTATGTCTTTTTGTTGCAATTCTGGACAATACATTATCTGTCCAGCAGATGCATATGCCACATACCCAAGTCTTGAAGCCTGAAAACAAATTTCGCATGAACTAGCAATCTTGCTTGATTTTACATCTTGGTCATAAACGCCATTAACAGCAACAAATCTAAGCATGCCCTTTGAGCGTTCTTGCCATCCACAGAATAAGCATTTCCCCTTGTCTCTTTTGTGAGCTATGCCTACCTCTTTAGGATTTAATAACAGCTGACCTCGGTCTAGAGGGATATTACGAGCTACCGATAATTTTGAGCGCAATAACTTCATAATACCCCCCTTTTGTCACTTATAGACCGTAGTTAGTCTTATCAATTGAATCAGCAGTACCATCAACACCTAACAGTGTGTCACCGAACAAGTAAGCTGATGCGCCTAGGTACATCAATCCACCTGCGGCTACAGCACACAGGACGATTGAGAACCACACGCCTTTATTTTGACCGTTTGGCTCTCCTGCCCCTTTAAACAAGAAAAACGCCATGGCAGCGAAGCCAAGGCCGATCAAGAACGAGCCACTAATCAACGCTTGGGCACCAACCTCGAACAAACCCATCAGGTTTTTGAGAACCTTTTGGACACCCACTTCTTCTGCTGCATGGGCAAAATTCGGTGTCATTATAAAGGCGAGTAATGTGTAGTATTTAACTTTCCCTGCTGTCATCCAGCTTGATAAAAATTTTCTAAATTTGTTCATAATTTTATTCCTATGCCAATATTTCTGCTATCCCGTCGAGAAGTGGGATTAACTCTGCGACAAGCTTTGTTGTTGCTTCGATCCTCATGAAAGCAATTCCAGCAAGGGCGAATAAAATCGCCTTTTTCTTGGTGTCTTCTTTTTCATACTGAGTACCGATTTTTAAAACACAATTAATCGAATTCCCTATTCCAATTAATCCAAAGAACTTGATTACTGTCTTTAAAAATAATTTAATCACTTCTTCATGGCTTCCCCCTGGGTTAACAGTATCATCCACTCGCCAAGTTAACGGGTCATTAGTCCCTAAACTAATTACACCTGAAAAAATGGTTTCATCTAGTGCATTTATCCAACCAGCAATATAAATAGCCATTGCTGAGCCTATTGCAAAAGCAATTGTTGCGGTTACTGATGGTGGGTTTCTGGTTTGCATCTGCCCCATACTCGACATTTGCTTAATGTTCATAAAGACCATCGCAGCAAATGCTATACCTACGACGAAAAAGAATGAGATATAGACCGCGCCAGCTGTATGGATGGTCTGTATCCACCCTATTATCACTTCAGTTCCCATGTTCACCGCACTTATTTACATGCATCGACCTTTAATTGGTGTATAGCGCTCACCAGTTTCAAAGGTAATGCAGCCTGTTATGTTGATATCAGAAATAACACCAAAACCACTAAGCTCTGTTCCTACTTCTATTCGAAGCTCATTCCCGCTTGATATATCGCGAATGAGTGCTTTACCAGTTACCACACTTACGACTTCGTATTGTTTACGCTTTGAGATGTCGAGTTTGTTGTTTTGCTCTTCTTTAAAACTTTCCAAATCCTTCTTTAAACTAAGCAACTTGGCGTTGAAATCAGTTTGTATTGAATTTAGTTTTTTAGATTGATCAACAAATTTATTGTTGCCATTGCTCAACAAATCGTCATAACTGGATTTAATTGTTTTCAACTCTTCAACTAACGTTGTGTTCGTTTTTTGTTGGTTGTTAAGTGTTACAGCGATTGACTCAAAAGCTTCGTCTACGGCCTCTTTTGTGTCTTTCAACTCGTTCTTCAGATCCCTAATTTGTTGTTCTAACTCTAAAACAACCTCCGTCCTTACAGCCGCTGGAGACTGAGGCTCTGAAGTTACTTGGAATCCAGTGCTTTTCTTAACTGGCCCTGAAGGCTCGCTACTCGGCATCTGCAGGAAAAGCAACAAAGCGAATAAAATCACGACACCCAAAACCAGGTATAAAGCCAACTGATTTTTAGACATCTTTTTCTTGCCACCCTTTTCACTACCTTGCGCTGCAGTTCTAGGTGCTTCACCAGTGTTCAAAGGCATATCTAAATGCGAATCAGTATCGACCCTATCATCAACGTCGAGCTGTTCTTCGTTGCTAAAAAGCTCGTTAATATCATCCGTGTAATCGTCGCCGCTAGGATAATTAGCCGCCTCAATATTCTTACTCACAAAAACCTACTTATTTGCTATATGTTAGGTACATTAGAATATAAAACAAAAATGTGCTTATTTGAATACTTATTTTCATATTTTTTGTTTTAATGTACGTTATCTCTTATTTTGCTACTAAACCATGGGGCTTCCGCATCTGAGGTGAGCATAATACCAACAACAGGCATCGCCATCGGGTCTAATATCACAGTGGGCGGTATCGTAAATTCTTCAGCCGCTATATCAGCCGTAGCATCACCAACCCCTTTAGCAACACCCATAACAATATCCATCGGATCTTTCTCATTCACCTTAGTAACTGTGCCATATTCTGTAATTACTTCATCGGTAAGTGTTAAGTACATTTCTCCGGCGCCTTTCAAAGCACCACTGAACACAAGTGCTGACCATCTATAAAGTGTGTGATAATCAGTGTCAGTTGTTAAACCCGTTTCCATTCTTCCGTCAGGCGTAACAACAACCCCCTGAAATGGTGTAGTTATGCCATTTTTTGATATGGTTTTGGTGGTTATTACAATAACGCCTTCGACCCTTTCAAACTCACCCATGACAATCGCACCTTCAAGCTCACCTTCTAGAAGAGTAAGCCTTACAAACTTAGAGCTATTATCTGTATTGATGTAGTTATCAACTTTGGCAGAGAGAACATCGCCAGTAGTCAACTTATTTAACACGACGCTGCCTGTTCCAGCGGTTCCAGCTTGATTACTCGAAACTTGGCCACCAGCAGAAGCCACTTCAGTGGCATTTGTTGTTACGGGCTTATAGTGTTGCACCAATGTACCAGCAGCCTTTGGAGATTGAACGACGGACACTATGCCTGCATAAGCGCTTATCCTAGCTTCTATTGCCTTTTTACGCTCTTCTGCTCTTATCTTTGCATCTTCTGTGTTTTGATTTACTTGAGATTGCCTTGCTGGGAATCGCCTTTCCTCGAATTCTGGTTCTGCCTTTGGTTTTTGCTCTGGCTTTTCTGGCTCTTTTTTGGGTATCGAGAAATCGATTTTTTCACTTGAAGCGTTTTCTAGTACCTTAAAGTCCGGCAAGTAACTGTCTCCTGCTTCTTTAGTGTTTTCAGCGAGTGCAGCTTCTTTCTCTGCCAACAATTGAGCCTGTTGATAATCTATTTGGCTTTCACCGTTTTTAGCGGCCACTGCAGCAGGGTTCTTTGATATGGACACACTTGAACTCAAACCTAGTTCGCTCTCACCTGTTAATAACCCATACAAATAAAATCCAGATATACCTATTACCACAGCACTTAGCTTGTATACTTTTTTTGCCTTTACCGGCAAAGTCATCCAGGCTTTTTTTAAACCTATAAAGAATTGCTTCATGATTTAGAATCCATTGTTGAATAGTTGTGTACCAACTCAGCAGGCAGTGCAACCTGGACCATGCCATCTTCAGTTACCACAACCATTTCATAATCGATCTTGCGCACGGCGTAGACCTTCCACCCGTTTGGCCCATATGTAATACGCTCGTAATCTTCTGCTAATTCATGCCTTGTTTTCACAATAAAGTAGCTGTTGTAATACCAAACGCTTGCTATTTGAGGTAATGACACGGGAATCACATTTGCTTTGGCGGGTGGGTTGGCAAAAAACTGGTCCAACTCATCCATGTTAATATCTAAAATTGAGTTAGTAGATGTGCCTACAATGCCACTTGCAGATGATGTGTTTTCATACTCGGTATTTGGCCCTATTTTGGGGATCTTGTAAGTGATTTTAAAATCAGTTGTGCCGTGAATAGTATTTACAAGAATAAACATTAATGGATCGTCTAGACCAACCAATTTTACTGTATAGTTGGTGGTTTCATATTTTGATTTTGCATTCAGAACGATAGTATGAGTAACAGGCTTATCACCTTGAGAATCTATCTCCTCGTAAGCACTGTTCCCCGGCAATGACCACTCTATTGGCCATGGTTTCCCGAGCGTATCTAAGAAACTGATAACCGTGTTAAACCCTTCCCTAGTTCTTATTGTTGGCGGCGCCCCTCCTGGGGATAAATTCATAACAAAAACGTCTTGCGAAGGCGTAAGCGGGGTAACCTGACTACTTTTGGCCTCAAGTAGCATTTCTGACATCAACTTTACTTGTTTGATTTGCTCTGGGGTCATGCCAGCGAATAACCCCAACAAAGCTTCTTGGTGTATACTTGGATCTTCTTCTTTAAAGTCTGCCGTTGGATATGTAGGGGATGTGGTACCATTCAAACCAGCGTTAACACTCACTACTTCAGACCCAATTTGAACTGGATTAGGAAGTCTCGCTGTTGCGGCACCATTTATACCACCATTTACACTTACCGCTTCAGGCCTTATTTGCCCTGGCTTTTGCTTCATATTTTGTTTGGTCACACCTTGAGCAGATGGAACCGGCTGCACACTTACTTCAGCCGGTAATACGACATCAGATGTAGGTGATTGTATTTCATTTTCAGCAAATACACTTGAAGCAAAGAGTGCGAGCAAAAGCGGTAATGACTTTAAACTTACATTCATAACTATCCCCTTGGTTCCATGTTCCAAACGTGAATAGCCATACCTTTATCATATTCAGTGTTATCAACTCTTAACGCGGTGATAATCACGGTCCAGCGTCGTGCAGCAGACACCTTATTCGGAAACTTTTGAGAAATTAAGACTGGCACTTCGATAAGGTACGCTTTTTGACCATCTATTTCGCCTTCCTTCTTAATGAGCGCCACACCGTCAACCTGGGTTATGTTTGCACCATTGTCTTTTGCAATATCTTCTAAAACTCCAATTCGATTTAGTTGATCTTTGAACTTAACGATACCTTCTTTGGTGAAACAACGTTGAAGAGAGCGAGTCAGTTCTTCTTTATAAGTTGCAAACATAAATGTGTAGCTTGAACGCACGCAGTCTGCAGCCCAATCTCCGATACCAGCTCTTGACAATGTAGGTTCACTTAACGGAATTACTTCAGTTAATCTTCCCGCCTGATCTACGGTAAAGTATTTTGCTACTGCATCCGGCCTTGTCACTTGATATGAAATAATCAAGATGGTCAGGACTAATAACGAAGCTAGAACCATGATTATCTTTTTTTGGAATCCGATCATGTCTTGTAACTTGCTAACCATAATCAATTTCGAAGCAATCTGAGAATTCTGACTTGAAAAATTTATTGCCGACTTTTGCTTTTGCGAAGTCACAGGTTTCTTTGTTGTTTCCATATTCCCACCAATCAGTCAATATACGTAACTTATACATCATAAGTTAATTTTGTTCAACAGTAATCAGCAACCGGCACATGGTTAATAATGGGAATAGCTCATCAAAATGCATTTCTATTGCATTCTTGTAGGGCTATAACTTTGGGTTTACATAGATATTCGTTGCGGAACTAAAGTGAATGGCTTAAGGGCAAATAAACCACCTCTGAAAAGGAATTAGCACTAAAGGTGTTCAACCCTTAGATTCATGGAGTTCTCATATTTGATGGCTGGACTGAGGACGATGTGAGGACATCGGTTATTTTTGATGGCAAATGAAAACTTTCCTGAACCATTGGGTGATGTGATTCCGCTATGGCGATGGATTCTTCTTTGCTAACCGTTTTTTTGTTCACTAAATCGTACTCATATGACCTGGCGATAACACCGAGCAGGCTTATGTCAGGGATAGACTCTTTTATTGGTTTAATACTTGTTGTTGAGTCATATTTCGCATGATATTTAAATACATCTTGAATCCAGTTATGCCCTGAGTTCAATGACTCTGTACATATTAATTCCACTCTACGTTGCACCCGTTCTGAAAAATCATATTGAGATGTCGTATTAAGCTCGCTTAACGCAAAGTCAACAGCTGCATCGATGTAGTCAACATCGAATCTTTTAATGTAAGCCAACGTACTCCAAGCCAAGCCATTTATGTATATATCTCTTTGGTTTTGCAAGGTGCCAGTATTTATTGGGGTAGGATAACTGTTTTGATATCTGTACAGCGAATAAGTCTCGTCAGTAGAATGAAGAAAATTGATATCGAGTTTGTTATTTGAATACATATTTAAATCATAAGCGTGTGAATCAAGGGGCATTACGTTTAATCTGCAATGAGGTCTTGCTGGGTTCATATGTCTCAACATAACCCCTACGGACTTCACGCTGTAACCTAAATATCTCGCAATAGCTGGAGCATTGTTTGCAAGCAAACGATTGTAGTTATCCACGCGTTGATAGATTGAACTGAGCTCATTGTTTAACTTAACATTTTCTCTGCGTGCGACGGATTGGTTGCTTAAATTAATTAAATTGTGAGTAATTTGAGTGGTATCGACAATACCAATTGGTAACTTAGACATGGTTAAATCCTCACCGTCAGATCTAAATAATGTTGCGAGATTGTCTTACCTTCCCCTTTAAGTATTTCTGGCAAACAGTCTACTACTGCAGGATTATCTCCAATCGGGCCAGTGATTACATCAAGCACATCCAATCCAGTTAGTGTTTGGTTTGCTGCCATGGCCAAAATTCTTGGTGGGAACTCCATAAAGTCAAATGGTAGGCTTACTTTATCTGCCAAGCCTTTCATTGGGTCAAGGGCTTTGCAATATGAAGGTATGTCATCGATTGGGCTAAAATCCATGCCTAGGCCGTATTTTATAGCAAAAACTTGTGATAAGTAGTAATCATCAGGTATGTCGGCAAAAGTAACCACGTTATATTCTTCTCTATTAATTTGTTTAGCTCTGTCTCTTGCTAAAACAAGATAATTATAATCTGTGATTAGTACCTTAATCTGTTCGAGAGCTGCCTTATACTTAAAGAACTCTTCATCGGGCAGTTTCGGTTTTAACTTTAATAGATTGGCGTTTAAGATAGCAAAATCACGTCTATCTTTAATCGCTTTGATGTGAGTTTGCACTTCAGCGTACAATTGCATGTTGTGTAATTTGAGATAGTTCGGACCGATAACCGGTACATCTGAAAAGGCGGCAATATTGCTCATGTAGCGGCCAGCCAATTCGAGCGTGAAGGCATAATCATAACAATATTTGTTTAAAAATTCAGCATGCGATAAGCGCGTTGAGTTTGCCTGATGGTCAAAGACATAGCGTCTAAACACGTCATCTGAAAGTTTTTGAATGTTATCATCAGCAGTGGCATTCATGACATGGTTAATAATATCGTTCATCTGAATTTTTCTGTTATAAATAAGACCTATAGCATGTTTAACATTGGATATTTCATTGGCCACTTCATAACTAGCATTATGAATTTCGGATAAATTCTTTTTCGCTGACTGAGTAGCGATCAATTGCCCATACCCTCTATAAAACTGATACATGCGCACCTCACATAACAAAACAAATACTAGATAAGTACATTAGAGCATAATAAAACCATCTGTTAAAGTTACTTTAGCCTAAAATAATGCCGAGATTCACTCGGCATATTTATTCTAGTACATTACCATGGAGGGTGGCGACGGTTCGAGGGCTTCTTTTGGAGGCTCAGGTGCTTCCTGCTTTGTAGTTGCTTTACTTTTTAATAAATCTGCCAACTCTGTAGATTCAAGTTGAGACTGAATATTTGCTACTTTCGAATCTGAACTTTCGTAGTTTGCAACATTAGTTACTACATCACTTCCGCACACCTTCCAAATTGGCTTGTCACCCATTTTTTGATGAGTCTCAGGATGCTGAGCAAATGACTTTATTAATTCCAACGCAAGGTCAGGTTTGAGTTTAGGTGCATTGGTAACCTTAGAATACTGAGCCACCTCTTCACTGTTATGTAATGTGCAAAGTTTATTTGAAAACGCCACAAAGCTAGAGCCTATCTTATCTGCACGATTCAACTTCAAAATATTATCGACAATGGCCTTGGTATACAAATCAAGCACAGGCTTAGATTTGGCAACCCAATCATTCGGATATTTACCTACATTCTTGGAAACTTCTAAGGCAGCAAACTCACCAAGTGTACGATTTAGTTGTGAAAAGAACAGCTCGCTTTCGTTACCAACTTTGCCAGCATGCTCCTTAATCAACGCTTTCTGAATATTATTTAAATCATCTCCAGAAATTAATTTTTTTGCAATCGGCATTACATTGTTTGTAATTGTTAAGTAGTAACCTTTTAGCTTGTTGGCAGCGTCCATCCCTACCAACGACTGAGCTCTCAGCATGATTTCAGGAAGGTCAAAATGGACTTTCGATTTTGAATCTCCGATATCCAACATTTTTTCATACTGAGCAAAAGCTACTCGCGAATATCCAAGGAATTTGGACCATGTTCTAGGTGTGGCAAATGGCTCACCATTTTTACTCTTGGTGATTGTTGAAAACAACTCAGGATTTTGTTGAAAAAACTCTCCTAAGTAAGCGTCTCCACGCTGATGAGCGGCACCTTTTGAAGTGGCGGCTCGGTGACACCAATCTTCAGGCGTATCATACACCATCCAGTTTTGACGTCTTGATGCGTTTGCAGATGACGTGCTTGAGATATTGGTGCCATCTAGTTTCCCCAGGTTGCCGGTCGATCCAACGAATGTGTTTTCACCAATACTGATATTTTGAAACCCCTTACGCTCCATCAGTGACAAGCACATATTTTGAATTCCCGGCAGGGCATTTGGCATATCATCGAGCAACAACATAGAGCCACCAGCATTTTTTAAATTATCAAATGCTAACGGCGGGGCTGACATTGTGTACTTCTCTCCACTCATCTCAACCACAACAGGCACGCCACTAACCACGGTTTTTGACGTTTCACCACTAAGCTCAAGCGTAACTATAACAAAGTCATTTTCTGTGGCCCTGAAATCGCCTACTGGATTAGGAACAAAATTCAAATCCAATTGTTTCGCCGCCCACTCACCAGCAACCATAAACGAGGTTGTTTTCCCGACACCAGGTCGGCCTGCCGCATGATGAGGCTCAACTTTGTATGAAAAGAAAGGTTTATTAAACTCTTTTAAAAATACATCTTCGATTTTTGCATTTCGAGCTTTCTGCAATGGTGTTGTTGGATTTTCAGTATAGAAGTTTGCAAGCATGTCTTGCTTTAACATGTTGATTAGCTGCTTGGTGCTTACCGACGGGATTGCCAACTCATTATTATCATCTAATTTCATGTCGCCCCCTACTGCTCATTAATTGTCATTGTCAATGAGCGAAGCTTACGAGCATACTCATTCTCATTAATTTTTTCGTTGCGACTTTCTTGTAAAACGATGGCCAAACCATTGACCTTTACACCATCGACCAACTTCTGTTCAATAAGCGTTGAAAGCGCAACAAATGACAGATACTCAATGTTTTTAAAATTTGTAATTTCTAAAACACTTCTATCACTTTTAACAAGGCTACTGAGGACTTTGCACACTTCGGCGTAATCATCTGCATTAACTTTTGCATGTAAAATTGATTTAACACCAATTTCATCTGAACTTTTCACGATGCCATAACCAGTCATGTCCGAGACAACTTTTAGAGTTGATTCAGCCAAAACAAAATCATTCTCGTCGTTATAAACTAATGTAAGAGGCGTTGACCGCCCTTTAAAAAACGGCATACCTCTCACCTGTTCATAAGCTGAAGCAAATGGACAACTCAAATGGTCTTCGTGCGAAAACTCTGTAAACATGTCAGTGATAAGCATTTGCTTAGGCAAGTGGCCTAAGAACATTCCATCTGAGACTGTTTGATTCATACACACCTCTACGTTAGCTGAACTTCATTATCATTTGTTTTATAGGGCTCTCGCCATTATACTAATCTACAACATGAAAAGTAGTTTTACAAGGAACACTAATGTCTAAGCTACGTGCAACTCAATATCTCAATGACATACGCGCTAATGGGATGAATGTCGATGCTGGCATCCCAATTGTTATTAGTAAAGATAACCCATCTTGGATGAGGGTTGAAACATTGGCATATTTGATAACTCAAGCGAACTCAGATTTTGAAGTTGGGTCCGTTACTACCAGATGTACTAACTCTATCTACGAACTTCGTGATGAACTGGTCTATTCAAGGCAAGCAAGAAAGGCTGATGCTCCACCCAGACTTGATGTATGGATGTTGTCGTCTAACTTGAAATATAGTTCCACTATTGATTTTTTATTGGATACATCGCGCCTTTCTGATTTTAAGCAGAATCTGCATGATTCTGGTTACAACCCTTTATCTAAACGTTGCGAATTCAACGACCAGCAAGGTGTTGCTTTTTTGCTTGATAATCAGGTATATCGAAATATAGAAGATGTACAAAAAGCTTATATTGAATTTGTCGCGGCTATTTGCTCTGAACAGGAATTAGATTCAAATATTGAAATATTTGATAAGTTCTTGATTGCTTATCCAGATGTTAGCTCTATAAAAATTTATGGAAAAACCGCCTTGGACCTATTTAATCAAGCAGGTCATGAACGCACAGCCAGTGTCATTTTCTCTCGAATGGTAGATGCCGCAACAGAATCTATCTCCAATGAATTCAAAAATGAATCTATCCCTGAGTTTGCAGAAACTCTAAATAACAGCTTGTAAGGAGTTAAAACCAATGACCACCCAGACTACGCTTAACTCTCAGCCTAAATTACAAGGTGTTCTAAATAAATATCGCAGTGTACTAACATCTACAGATCAATATGGATTGCCCTCTTATGGGCTGTTGTCATTAATTGCTGAAAAAACACCTATGTTTATTTATGACCACCCATCGTTAACAGCAGAGTGCTCAACCGCTTTTGCGTGTCAGGCAGGTATTTTTCTTCATGCTGATACGTTCATCAACCTGCTTGCTGCCGATGCAGAAGCTAAAAACCTTGGGACTAAAAGTGACGGCGTTATATTTATGTTAACCCATGAACTAGATCACATTTGTCGAGATCACTTTACTCGTTGCAATCAATTTGACCCACAAATTTCAAATATAGCTCAAGACATCCGTATCAATATGGATAAGGTGAGAGATCTAAACCTTGAGCCGGGTACATATTTACGCGATGTGCTTGGTGGTTGGGGTTTAAAAGCGGAGGAAATACAGAAGTTTGGGCACTTCCCTGAAGAACTTATTTGCTCAATGCTGACCGAGGAAGCTAATCAACAAAACGCCAAGAAGCAACAACAAGGCCAACAGCAAGGTCAACAACAAGGCCAACAACAAGGCCAACAACAAGGCCAACAACAAGGCCAACAACAAGGTCAACAACAAGGTCAACAACAAGGTCAACAGCAAGGTCAACAGCAAGGTCAACAACAAGGTCAACAACAAGGTCAACAACAAGGTCAACAGCAAGGCCAACAGCAAGGACAACAACAAGGCCAACAACAAGGCCAACAGCAAGGCCAACAGCAAGGCCAACAACAAGGACAACAACAAGGACAACAGCATGTTAACAATCCCAAAATCCCGAACTTAGAGCAATATGGCAAGCTTGGTGAGATTGTAAGGTCACCAAATACTGATCTTAACCACACTATGCAGCTAGAAGATTTTATCGATAAACTGAAGGAAAATGGCCTTGATAATGTCCTTGATAAACTAGGCATTAGCAAGGATGCCACCCAAGCCCAGGTGCAAGAAATTAAAGATCGCTTTCAGGACCAGGTTCAGGAGTCATTTCAACGAATAAATGATATTCGAAGGAGTAATCCATTTTCTGACAAGATGGCTGGACAGCATATTGAAGAAGCCGTTGGATATGCATTGGGCGAGCTTAAAAAACCTAAAATGAAGATCGAGTCTGTTATTAGAGACATAATTGTAGGTGAAGGCGAAGAGTGGCAAATGGATGCAGACATGCCGACAGATTTATTCTTCCAGGACCCAGCATCTATGGGCGTTGAATATGCTGTATATGAAGAAAGCATGCAACCACGGGAAGTCGAAACCCTTCCCACAATCGTCATCGTCGATACATCAGGAAGTCTTTACTCAGATAAAGACACAATGGTTGAATTCTTTTCAATTGCTGCTGGAATGGTAGATGAAGACGATACAGCTAAAGTCTGGGTTTACGCAGCAGATACAGCTGTTAGAGGCAAACCCTTCTTGTTGACCAAAGACACCTTGGATGATTGCGTTAACAATCTTGACGTTTGCGGCAATGGTGGCACAGAGTTTACTGGTCCTATTAACACGGCTATTACACACTGTATTGAACACTCAAACGGCCTTAAGCCCGGCGGTATAATTTACCTTACAGATTTAGAAGCCGCAGCCCCTTTAGAGAGAAATCTCCACGATGAATTACCACCACTAGTTTTTGTGTGTCGGGAGCACGACTTTAACCCTGCATTTCAGAAGAAAGTAAGTAATTTTGCCGAGGTCCATGCACTAAACTCAACTAAAGAGCTGGACTTACAGGATTTGTACGAAGCAAACCAAGATAAGAAAGCGGAATTAAATTTAGCATTTTGATGAGGAAATCTAAGTGGATTATATGATTAAAAGTTTTAATAACCGAATAAACTGCACCTCGCCTGATGAAGTAATAGATACTTTAGCATCACAGTTTCGAGGCCAACATGTCACAGTAATTAAAACTTTGTGCTCCGGGATAAGGCAGGCGCATTTTGTTACCGTACTTTCTTCAGGGGTTTTATTAGATTCATACAAACTGACACCGTTCGAAATCGAAGGTTGATTTTGGCTTACTGCTCTAATCTGAAGTGAAGATGACTAATACACTAAAGAATAAAAGAAAACCCACAACGTAGTGGGTTTTTTATGATGTAATCAGTTTTTTTGTGGTTGTTTTCTAATAAGGACTAAAGCACTTTTTGTGACTGATTAATTTGACCTGTGTCATTATCTGTCTTGGTGGATAACGATTTCTTCTTGTTATATTGAGCCCTCGCTAAATAAATATCGATATATTTTTCCATCCTTGCAGTATGCATCATAAGGCACCGCCGACCAGTCTGTTGCTCATAATGTAAGTTTAATTCGATTGCGTATGTCTCTACTGCAGACTCTGGCGCACCCTCATCAAATAACGATACAAATTGCACCCTATCTTCGAGCGCTATACAACCAAATAGGGCTGCAGCAAATACGCCGGATTGTTTTCTCACTTGAGATAGCATAGATCTCAACAGGGTTGTGTTGTGTGCGTGATTAGCAAGAATTTTTTGTATCTTCTCTTGCTTAACTGCATAGTTATTTATCTTTTTAGCCTTACTTAAAACATCTTTAATGCTGTATTCATCATTATAATAAAATGATAAATCACCTAATAAATTTTCAGCCTCGATTTTCGAAGCTTTCACTCCAGATGTCTTATTTGTTTTTTGATCTATACAGCACAATACCAATGAGAACGCCGCAAAAAGCACTTTTTCAAAATCCTTTAAACCGTCAATCCCATTGTTTTCTGGCCCCAGCTGCTTCTGATAAACTTCCTGCAGTGCAACACGATTAAATGCATAGTTATCGCCATCGAAGATCAATACTCCATTTCTCTTTAAATATTCGATAGGCTTGTCTCTTACTCTGAAGTTTGACTTAGTAGCATCATAACCGCTAACTTCTAGTGGGTTGTGTTTTATAAGATAGCGCTGCGTTCTCCATTTAACACTTGTAAACTTCAACAAGCTTTCTAAATCATGTCGGGTTTTAAATTTTTCATTATTCGTAAAGGCTAGCTTTGCTCCTAAACCGAACAAGATAACATTAAATACATAACCAAAAAAATGAGTTGCCTTATCTGTGTTGTTCATACCTTCCCAGTAGAATTCACCTATGGGAATTTCGTTTAATTTTTGATTAATAAATAGTGCGTTCTCTAACATCTCCCTACTAACAATTACATTTTTTAAATCAACATAACTTAGCCCTATGATAAGATAAATTTCGGCTTTTTTAGTTATAAACCATGGGAGCTGATACGTTTCAGGCACAAAATATACTAGGGCTACTGCTCCTGCTATTAAAATAAGGAATATAGAAAGCGTGTCTTTGGCTTCCTTTTCATAGTCTTTGTTATCCATTACCTACCTCCATCGCAACGAAGCAAGCCACAAACTAGGTTTTATAAAAAATACCGGGAAAGGTACCGATTGAGGTGGATTTCTTAAAATAGTTGAACGCCATAAAGCGCTGATGACTTGCGATATCATAGCAATCGTAATAAAGACCAAGACCACATAATATACGAACCCAAATTCAGAATTAATTAACTGAACAAAAGGAGTTGAAATTCTTTCAAACACCGCCGACTTTGCGAAAAAAAATAGTGACACTGAAATTAAGTAAATTACAAAATAAAGGAATGCTAATGAGAGCTGTAAATGTGCAGAGTCCAACCTTTCATTTTCTGGGACCTTCATCAACTCTTTGGCCATAATCTTATGCTTCCTTCCCACAATCGTTTCGTCCATATCAGCAACGGATATTTGCTGTGCATATGAGGCTTTTTTGATCGCGTTTTTCGCATCATAGAAGGGATTGGATGCACCAGGAGTCATGTTAAATATTGATGGCCGTATAACCCACAATCCTACTTTTTTGATAATACCCATTTAGACCGCCTATTATTTTGTAAATTTTGCAAGAACGTTATCGATCATTTCCATGACATTCTTAACAGCAGTTTCCTGTAGCTCTCTCATGTTCTCAGTCATACCATCAATCGAATCGCCTATCGGACTCAATATTTCTGAAGGTGCTGAAACATTGTTGGCACAAATAGCTGAAGCGTCTTGCATAATGTCCATAAGGGCGGCGCTCGACGCCTCAAATTGTTGTGTTAGTTCTTTAAACGAACCTGGACCATCTGCTTTGAACGCTTCGATAGCAGCCTCTGGAGTGTCAATCCCATGCGTATTCATATGTTCAACAAGCTGATGCTTGGCATAATCATTCATAGCCTTTAGCTGTGCTGCCTGCAGAGCCATGTCTAGCACTTTATGTTTATCATCATAATTTTGCTTTAATTTAGTTGTTTTGAATTGTGGCCCTGTTTTGTTTAAAAGCGCATTTAGCATCTCAGCTACAACTAGTGTCTTTATTTCAGACTCGTTTGCTTTTTTTTCCATTAGCTTTCGATTGTAAGCCATTTCATCATTGGCTTGTTCATCACTTGCGTGAGGGTGTTGATCTTGCCAATCAAATTCTTTCTTATATCTTGGCTCGAACAACTTTGATGTTTCTGGCACATCAGCAATCATCTGCTTTTTCAATGACTCTAGCAGCTCTTTGTCATTAGCATTCTCTATCGTAACCTGGCTGATATCTTGCTCTATAGTTGCCGTCATAGCGTTAACCTCTTTCGTTAGCTTTCAGAATTAATGATGCTAAAAGTTTATTTTGCATCGTTTGATTTTGAGCCATATCAAATAAAAGTTTGTTTGTAGTTGCTGTTTGCATTGCTAAATCAATTAACAGGGGAGTTGGTGCAGCTAGCTCATTAATACCTTGTCGCCACGCTTCACTGTAATACGTATCGGTTATTTGTTTTTCTAAAAGCGAATGTTCAGACTCTCCGCTTGAAACAATCTTTCGACGATTTATATCATCGACAAATACGGAGGTCGCGAGCTCTATATGAGTAATTTTGCTTGCGTTTTTAGCTTGCTTGATAAGTGAAGGCTGGCTCATATCTGGATTATGGCGTCTTATCGTAACCCCTTCACTAGCAGTAGCCTTTAGCATATCAACGAACACTTCAGCTTGTTCTACTTCAGCATCAGTTAACTTGCCCTTATCTAGCACTGAAGGATTTAAAACTTTTTTTAAGTCTGTATCAGGACTGTTAATTTTTGCTGCCGCTTTAGCAAGGCCTGGCCTATCTCCACTGCTTACTTCTTCAGAATAGCTTTGGGTATTTCTGTCTTTTACTTGTGATGATATTTCTGCTGTGTTGGCTTTAGCTGAAGACTCTAGTCTTGCTGCGTCATCTAATTCACAAGCATTGGGTCTTGGTGCTGTTTCACGTTTAATTCTCTCCTGCTCAAGTGTTTTGGCAACTTGGTTGATTGAGTCTCCCACCTTAGCAATCGTCACAGTGGTTTTATCACCTTCAGACTCCATCAGTGAACCCCATTCACCAGAGAATATTGCCATAATACCCTCAAACATAGGTGTTAATTGATCAGTCAACGTTGATGATATTTCTTGAGCAAACCTTTCAATCAAGTCGCTTAGGCTTGCCGCTTGTGCATTGTTTGATTGCATTAACAAAATCATGCCCGTAACGATAGCTGTAATTTGTGCTATATCATTGGGCGAGCTACCAGATTTATTATTGACCTTTAGGTCATCAAGCTGTTTAAGATATCCATTTAATTGAGTTGATACATCTTCCGGCTTTACATCAACTGTCGGCTCTTTTTCCAAATGAGCACCCAACCCAGACTCGCCATCAGAATTTGAGTGACATTTTGATAGATTGTCTTTGTGGTTAACCAATTCTTCAACTGTTGATTGGGTCGTTTTATTCATTTCAAATCCTGCATAGTTTTTATTAATGTCAAGACAAGTGTCTGTTCTTTAAGCCTTAATAAATTGATCAACAAGTCAAGCTTGACTGTGTTTTGGTTGTAAAGATTAATACCTGCTGGAACTATATCGGCTACTGCAGAGGTTTCGGAACGCCATTGAGCACTAAAGTAAGTTTCTTCGACCTGTTGAAAAAACGTGCCGTAAATACCAGAGTTCAACTTTGCAATGTCAATTTCAAAAACACTCATCGCTAACGTTTTAGCATTAGCTTTTTGAATAAATTTCTTTCTTGATATCTTACCGTTGGTTCCCGGATTTGTTGTTACAGTTGTTTCTGAGGTGCCATTGAAGCCAATAAGGTTTCTGCTTGTATCACGATAGTTTTGTTCTTCTTCACTGGTTAATGGTCTAGTAATATCGCCAAAGAGACTTGAAGGGCTTAGTATTATTTGCCCGGAGCTTGTTGCTTCTACTAGATGAATATCGTTCCTTCTTAAAATATCTCTAATACCTGCGGCATAACTCCTTTTGTCAGATAGAATCTCACTCAGAAAGTTTTCACCATCACCATTAACATTTGTATTAAAACTTGTTGAAGTATTTCTTTTATTGTCTATTTGCAGTTCCATTTCGCAACTGCGTGGAGCAGGCATCGTAGCTCTAATCATTTTTTGATTAAATAATTCTACTTTTGTTACATTTATACCGTCACCTACCTTCCCCACCTTGGTAGAGTCAGCCATAAAAGCGGCGCTCCAAATGTCGCTCATCATTGTTTCGATTTGCTGAATCGCGGTATCTAGTGCAATCTTTGCCGCTTCAGCCATCGCTTGGACGATAAGTTGGATTGGATCAGCGATTGTTGGTTTGCTGTAACTAGCTAGGGTTGCACCAGCAACTAATGCTAAGGGCACCTTAAAAAAGCGCCTTCTTGACTTACAAGTTAACTGCTCGTCCATTAATTAGCCTCCGCTTCTAGCAAACATTGAATGGCCAACAATTTGTTTATCTCACTGTCTGTTTCAGCAATTTCAGAAATCAACTTATTTTCAATAGACTTCATTTCACTTAGTAGTATTCCAATCGGCACGAAACTAGCAAATCCTTCACTACCATTCACCTTTGCATTCAATTCTTTGTTTTTGGTATACAAGTCAACATTAATTTGTAATATTTCCGAATCGCTTAAGCCTAATGAACTGTTATTATTACGATAATAATACTTGGCTAAATCTTCTAAACGAGAATCCAAGTTTCCAACTTGTACTTTAGTGCGTTTTGCCAGCAAGTGATCTAAGGTGGATTTAACAACATTTACTTTTGCAATTCTCGAGGCCCTTTCGCCATTTTTTCTATCAGCTCTGCTACCTACACCAATTAAGTTTATTTGTTCTGTTCTTGGCATGCTGGCAGCCATAAATTGATTTATAGCGTCCAACTCAGGAGCAGTATATCCAAAGCCATTCATCAAATAGTTAACAGGATCTGCAATAGAAGCGCTCAACGCATTGACACCTTCGTCATTAGAGATATCAATTTGATAGTCATCGATTCCTTCACGACTATTATCACTTAATGTTTTGATGTTGGGATTTCTAAGGTTAGAACGTAATGCTTTTTCATTTTCAACACTTACTTTTCCGGCCTCTTTTATAATATTAGATTCGCCCCCTAAACAATCTAATGGCGTTGGCTCTGTATCGGCCATAAGTTCTCTGTTTGCTAGTTCTTTTTCCGTCGCGTTTAATGAATCACCAAGCCTGGCATAATCAACTCTGAGGGTATTTTCTTCCTGTACCGTTTGATCACCATTAAATTCGCCCCACTCCTGCATTTGCTCTTGAGTGTTTTCATACCAACGCTGGCCATAATAACGAATGATAATATCGCTTATGTATTCAAGCGCTTCTTCAAATAAGTCATCTAGTGGATTGGCTTGTGCTTTTTTAGAATATAGGTTCACTGCCGCGCCTAATAGTCCACCGAAAATAACCGCTACTAACTTTCTACGTAAATTCATTTATCACCTCTTAAGAAGCGGGAACTTTGTATGCTCAAGATAAGCAGACCTATATTTTTCCCGTAATTAACTCGGATCTGCTTTAGATCATCTTGCAAGAGGTACTTTTGGTTTTTGTCCGTTAGAAACTGCGTAAGGGTCGCGATATAGAGGTCGGTACAAGCCTCAAGATATGTTTCACTTTCATCGCCAATATCGCAATTTAAGTTACAAGTTTTAGTGAGGTAGGCTATAGCCTGTTCTATTGCGTCTAGGACACTTAGAAATAAATTCCTTTCGTTTGTATAATCTGAAAAAGCTCTAGAAATTAAAGGAATTAGTCTTGTGATCGTCTGAAGTTGTGTTTTTTTACTTAATGGGAATCTATTAGTGGTGCTATCTTCTTCGATATAACTACAAACTATATCAACTATCGGATAAACTTTGCTCATCGTTTCAAGGTCATATAAACCTGTCTTTTCTCCAATAGCACAAATAACATCTATCGCTATTTTATCATCCAGTTCAACACCTTCAGAATACAACTTATCCTTCAAGTTTCGAGCTTCTTCAATAATAGACTTCATCAAAAAGGCTCTATCTTCAATCGTAGCGCATTCCTGCGAACAGATTACTGAGTTCAATGCTGCACCAATTGTTTCAAACGAAACTCTAGAGACTGTCACCCCCATTGACTGTCTCTTTTTTGTTATAGCGGATTTAAATTGGCTCAGCGCAGATGTCATAGCGACGGTCCAGTTAGTTTCTCATTTGATTCTACGATACTATCTACCATCGCTAATGCGACTCTGCGAGATCCCTTAATCGGTAGAACGCCTGACTCTTTTAAAATGCTTGAAACCAACCCTTGCTGTAATCTCTTGCTGTCGAGCATTTCACCCACTACCAGACCAAAGGTTTTAGGGCTGAACGATTGAACCAATTGACTTACATCCACCAAATCATTAGCGACTTTGGAGCTGCTTAATACCTGTTCCACACCGTCACAAGCAATAAGTAGAAACGAAGCCAAATCCAACTCATCACTTTCTTCATACATAACATCAAAACTAGTTTCGCTTACAGCAACAACATTGCATTTTATTTGAGTCTTAATGTTTAGGAGCGAAGATATAGCGGTGCAATAACTCATCAAAAACGGCTCTAGCTTACTTATCCCTATTTTAAGCGGCCATACTTCATCACCACTTCGTAAAGTTGTTAACGCCGGGTTGGTAATGGCAAATGCGTGCTCAAAAACAGTCTTAACACTTTGTTCAGAATTCATGCTACAATCACCACATTAAACTGTTGATGTATACGATAAGTATAGTATAACCTTTAAATGAAAAACATCTCAACTGAAATTTGTAAGGACGCCATATGGACGAAGAATTGCTAAAATCTGACCCCAACGAGATTTTACTTGAGCATTACGGGGAAAAACTTCAATCTTTAACCCCAAAAGAAAGTCAAAGTGTTTACGTTTACACGATGCTCACTGATTGGGTTACTAAATTAATCGTAGCCCAAGTGGCTGACTGGAAGGTTACACCGGTTGGACATGTTTTGTGCTGTAATAAAGAGGTTAGTGAAACTCTTGGTTATGACACCGATGATGGTGCCATCGTTGTCCCGGAATCGCTGGAATGGTTCTCTAGAGTTTCTTGGCTTGAATGCCGGGTTGTTAACAACACCATCCTACTTAAAAAGCTCATTAGTTTTCAGTGCTTTTGGATACAGTTAGCTATCACACCTGAACTGTCTGAACTATTGCTTAACAAAAAATCACTGGTATTTAGAGTTGCAAGCGACGAAGGCAACTCAAATGAAGTGCCTCTGTTTCACGCATCACTTGACGCTAATAGCTAAGGTAAATATATGGCCATTAAAAATTTATTAGGTGGTGAGGAAATAAAGCCTTTAAGTGAAGTGATCGAGTCTAAAAGTGCTGTCATGCCTCATTCACTATTTTTGCAGAGCGTGATGGAAGAAATCACATCTATGGCGCCAATGGAAAATGCAACTGCAGACGAGCTATGTCAAATGTTTAGGCAAAAACCAGACATGTTCTTGTCGGCCTCATTGAATGACATTAATAACAGAACAATGCGCGAAAATGTTAAGTCACGTATTGCCGAAGATCTGATGCAAAACGGCGCTAGTAGTGATTTTTTCAGAGCTCCGAAACCACATTAACATCAAAATAACTCTGGACCTTTGCGGCAAAAGCCACCAAATCATTGCGGTGGCTTTTTTGTTGTTGATGTAGCACACCAAATAAACCCGCTCAAATCTAGCGCTTAACTTGATAACGAGCGAGTAGCCCCGTCACCTGTGGCGGGGAAAGCGAGTTCAGTGAGGTCTGTTTTGTTGTTCTATGTATTGGCGCAAAACCTC
>NZ_BMII01000023.1 GCF_014641855.1 Shewanella inventionis | reverse complement strand
GAAGAACAAGAAGACAATTTCGAATAACTCAATACCTGTGAATGTCCACACAGATTTCTTGTTTAGATTGTTAAAGAGCGTTACTAATACCAAAAGAATCAATCTTTCGCTTAGTGGCCGTTGACGCCAGGTCGTTGGCTTGGGCTGCGTATTCTACGCTTTCCCATCTTCGCGTCAAGTGTTTTTTCAAACTTTCTTTTCGCGCTGAAGATTTCATTTTGAACCTTCAGGCTGACTCTTCATTGGCGTGAGCCGCTTGCCGTGTCAGTGGTTGCGCATTATAGGGAGCCAAAACTTTTGTGCAAGCGCTTTTTAATAGTTATTTGTCATTTTGGGCTTGTTTGCGGATAATTTAGCCTGACCAGCTAGTTTTTAAGCATTATACTGTCACAAACCATGAATATATAAGGATTGTTATGTCTACTAATGTAAGAACTTACCAAGGGATACACCCGAGTTTAGCTGATAACGTCTATGTTGATGAGTCAGCTGTACTTGTCGGTGACATAAAATTGGATCATGACGCGAGTGTGTGGCCTTTGGTTGCCGCACGTGGAGATGTTAATAAGATCCGTATTGGTAAACGGAGTAATGTTCAAGACGGCAGTATATTGCATGTCACACGTAAATCACCTTCTAATCCTGATGGGCACCCACTTATTATAGGTGATGATGTTACTATTGGTCATAAGGCAATGCTACATGGCTGCCAAATTGGGAACCGAGTCTTGATTGGCATGGGCGCTATCTTACTTGATGGTGCAATAGTAGAAGATGATGTCATTGTTGGAGCGGGATCTTTGGTACCACCCAACAAGGTTTTACAAAGTGGTTTTTTATACGTAGGTAGCCCTTGTAAACAAGCAAGACCTCTTACGGATGCTGAACGAGCTTTTTTACCGCAATCCGCTGATAATTATGTGCGCTTAAAAAATGAATACTTGGTTGATTTACAGCAATCGAGTTAATTGCCTTATCGAAATGGGCAATGTGTTTACGCCCATTTCACTTTTACTGCGTCAAATTAGGTTACCTCCTCTCAAACTATGATATTTTTACTTGATTAAGCTAAATGACTTTATATTATTGAAATCTCGGATTGATAATTTATTTTAGTAGTTGCTTATTTAGCCAACACCTTTTATTTAGTCTACATTTAAGCTGAACAAGCCCAATCATGTTCAATTGCCGCGATGTTTGTAATTTGTACAGATGATTTTTAACAAGGATGATTTAAGTGCGCTGGAACAACAAAAAGCGACATACACCCAATGTGCATATTGATATAAAGCAGCACCTATTATTGCTAATTATCCCGTTACTACTTATAAGTATTGTGACTTTTGTTTTTGTTGAAGCAGAAAATGCCTACTTGTATTTGCTATTAATTAGCATCGGCTATGTTACAAGTTATGCGGTTACCTATTATGTACACAAACAAAATATGTCACGCTTATGGCAGCATCTTGAACAGGTGGTTAGAATTAATGATACAACGTATGAATTAGTCAATTTATCAAGCCAGTATGATTCTGAAAAAACCTTTTTGGATGCATTATTACTAAAAGCCGTTAATGCTGTTGACGATGCAGAAATGGGCAGCATTATACTCGTTGATAATTTTGCTAACAGATTACAGTTTGAGTCTGTAGTTGGTTTAAATATTGAAACACTACGTACTATTAACTTCACTCTAGAAGAAACGTTTTTATATCGATTAACTAAAGGCCGTTTTGATAGAGCTGTTGTTATAAATAACATGCGCAACATTAATGCCCAAAGCACCTTAACTGATGATGAACAGTTTGTTTTGCTCAATGCTTCGACAAAACCCATTTGCTCTACTTTATCGAGCCCCATAAGAATTGATGGTGAACTTTATGGCATGATGAATTTAGACAGCAGTAAGATGGAAGCATTTGGTGAATATGATATTAATCTGGTTAATATACTCACATCTGAAGCTGCAAATGCGATCTCCTTGTATCAAAAGTCTAAAAAAATCGAAATCATGGCTAACTATGATGGTTTAACAGATCTGTATAACCGTAAAATGTTTGATGCTGCAATTTTACAGTGGCAACACACCCCAAACTTACCCAGCTATATTGTCATTCTTGATATGGATAATTTAAAACCATTGAATGATTTGCATGGTCATCAAACTGGTGATGCCGCATTAAAAACCCTAGCAATGTCTTTAAAATCGATGTGGCATCCTGATTTTTTGGTTGCTCGCTATGGTGGAGATGAGTTTGTTGCTTTATGTCGCGGGCCAGTGGAGACTTTAGAAGAGCAAATAAAGCGATTACAGCAAGAGTTAAGTCAGTTAACGCCAGCCATTCAGTTTAGCTATGGTATTGCACAATATCAGCAAAATTGGCAAAGCGCGTTTAAAATGGCAGACAATAATATGTATCAACAAAAACGCTTTAAAAAAGGCGATTGCAATGAATAAAAGAAGAATTAAAGTACAATATCACCATCATCATTAAACAGTTCTTGTTCTATTAACTCTTCTGCTTTTTCTTCTAAATCGAACCGACATTGCTCAAATGCATCAGCAGCATTGAGCTGATTAACAGCTTGCTGCCCACATAACTGACCAATAACACCAAAGCTAACAAAACAATTGATATTGACTCCCTGTTGCTGGGCAATAAACTTTACTCTGCTCTTTTCGATAAATAATTGATCGGTAAAAATAATACTTTGATTCATTACACTGCTGCCGTTTGATTCAATAACGCCCTAAGCTTAGTCATTACAGGGCCTTTGTCTGGCATTACTCCACGCCACAAGCTAAAACTTTCAGCAGCTTGACCAACTAACATGCCTAGGCCATCTGCTGTTTTGCGCGCATTGTGGTCCTGAGCCCATTGATTAAACATTGTAGTTTGCTGACTATATGTCATGTCATAGCAATCGGTAGTTTCATCGACAATTGTGTCGGGCAAAGAAATAAGCTGCCCTGATAAACCTGCTGATGTTGAGTTTATAACCAAATCGAATGGTGAACTAAGTTGACTAATAGGTTTTGCAAAAAAGTTACCGTACTCATTAAACAGCTTTTGTAGTTGCTCGGCTTTCTCGTGAGTGCGATTACAGATAACTAATTGCGCCACATTCTGCTGCAATATTGGTAAGATACAGCCTCTAGCGGCACCACCTGCGCCCACCAGCAAAACACGTTTACCTTTTAATGAACCAAACAGCATTTCTAAATCAGTGACCAAACCGATACCATCAGTGTTATCACCGCCAATTTTGCCGTTGGGTAAATTAAATAGCGTGTTGACTGCGCCAGCTAGTTTGGCCATTTCACTTAGCTCATCACACATCGCAAACGCTTGCTCTTTAAAAGGCGCGGTGACGTTTGCTCCTTTTCCGCCGCTTGCAAAAAACTCAGTTAATGAAGAAGAGAATTGATCAGCTGGCGCTAAAATGGCTTCATAGCTCATATCTTGTTTTGTCTGCAAAGCAAACTCACTATGAATAAATGGCGACTTACTTTGCGCGATAGGGTTACCAAATACAGCATATTTATCGGTCATCAAAACTCTCTTCATTTATATTAATTACGTCTAGCGATACGCGGCAGGCATTGCTGTTTTTTTCAAATAACGATCTCGCAACGCATCTTGACGACTTTGTAAGCCCTGTTCATCGCCTGCAATCCACATCATCTGAACTTTAGAACTGTATTCAAAAGGATCACCGCTCCATAATACTAAGTCAGCAGGTTGACCTACGGCAATACGTCCACCCTCTAGATGAAAAATATCTGCAATGTTAGACGTTATCGCAGCAAGGGCATCGTTATAATCCATACCATTAGCTACTGCATTACCGGCACTGTATCGCAATGCATAAACGCCATGGCTGTCGCCTGGTAAGGCAATAGCCACTTTTACCCCCGACTTTACCAGTTTAGCGGCATTATCAAGTGAGTTATGAAGTGCATCAAAGCTTTCTGGAAGATTACGCATAGCATCAATCACAACCGGAATATTTGCCTTTGCCAATTGCTCTGCGACCAAAACAGCATCTGCACCATTTACGATGACAACATCTATGTCAAATTTTTGCTTAAGGTTAACCACATGCAAGATATCGCTTGCACGGTCAACTGCGACAATCAATGGTTTTTTGCCTGCTAAAACCGACGCAATGACGGTATCCTCACGGCTCACCTCATCGTCTTTATCTTTAGCTTTTTTGTCTTGAAATAATCCTTTTTTTACATCGTCTAATTTATGGATTAGTTGTTGCATACCAATAGCTCGAGAGCCTTCATCAGCTGCGCCTAACTGGACAAATAACCCTGTATTGGTAGCCAGTACGCTATCAAAATCACCAGTTAAATCGACAACAAATGTTTCTCCAGCAAATACACTCTCTCCACCACCTGATGTAACGATGTTACGGGTTATTCCCCCCTTACGCGCAAACGGGATGGTAGTAGCTTTAGGGTTAAAGGCAAGGCTTGGGTCAAAGATAATATCGGCTTCTTTATCGCTGGCATCTCGAGATGTTGCCACGGCACCAACCTCAACTAAACCCATATCATTCATCGCGGCAATAAAGCCTGGCGTCAAGGTTGCGCCGTTAGCATCAACGACACGGTCAAATGGCATATTTTGTGGATTGATTGCTGAAATAATACCGTTTTCGAATACCACGGTTGCTTGGTTTAATACGCCTTGCTCTGTTGCAGTGTGAACAGTGGCATTAATGATGGCAACGCTTTCGGCTTTTACAGCACAACTCAATAACATTCCGGCCGATAAACTTAAAGCAAGTAAAGATTTGTTAAATAGCGTCATTGTCTTGCTCCTTCTTATTGTTGACCTAACATAAAGTCACTTTGTGCTTGATAGGCGGCATCGTTGCGGTCAAAAACTTTGGCGCCATCAATAAACACTTTTTCAGCTTGGGCGTAAACGCTAAACGGGTTTGAGTTCCAAATGACTACATCTGCATTTTTACCCACTTCAAGCGATCCAGTTTTATCACTTATGCCTAATGATTTGGCCGCATTTGAGGTAATCCAACCAATCGCATGTTGTTCTGTTATCTCAAAGCCATTGTCGTTTGCCGCATGCATAATTTTGGCGGTTTCTTGATTGAGACGTTGAATAGTCACGCCGGAATCAGAGTGCACAATGGCGCATGAATTTTTAACCGCATCGACCATTGCGACATTTTCAAGCACCATATCATAGGCCTCTAATTTAAAGCCCCACCAATCAGGCCACATAGCGGCACAATTGCCATTTTCAGCTAATAAATCTGCCACTTTATATGCTTCAACGGCATGGTGGAATGTCCCCGCGTGATAACCAAACTCTTTACCAAGATCGATCATCATTGCCATCTCTTCTGCTTTGTAGCAGTGGTTATGGATCAGAATGTCACCCTCTAACACACCTTTTAGAGTATCTTTCATTAAGTCACGCTCTGGGGCTACTGGGTTTTTACCTGCGGCGTAATCGGCATTGTATTTATCCCAAGCACGCTTGTATTCACTGGCCTGAATAAATGCTGTTCGATAACCGGCCATGTTACCCATTCGTGTCATGGGTAATTCGTTACGCCCTCCATACAAGTTTTTAGGATTCTCGCCACAAGCCATTTTTAACCCATAAGGCGCCTGTGGAAATTTCATCGCTTGCATGGTTGTAGCCGGAATGTTTTTTAACGTAACCCCACGACCACCAATAAGATTGGCTGAGCCTGGCAAAATTTGTAATGTGGTAATACCACCCTCTCGAGCGCGGTTAAAGCCTGGGTCTTGCGGCCATACACTGTGTTCAGCCCAAACCTCTGCTGTAACAGGGTTTGTCATTTCATTGCCGTCATTATGAGATTCAGCATTGGGGCTTGGATAAACACCTAAATGTGAATGCACATCGATAATCCCAGGCGTAATCCACTTGCCTTTCGCGTCGATAACCACCGCACTCTCTTCAGAAAGTTGTTGACCAACAGCACTAATTTTACCGTCCTTTATCAACAAATCAGCATCATCAATACGCTCACCTGTGCCCGTTAATACGATGGCATTTTTAAGTAACGTTGTGACATTAGGTAACGCATGGTAGGTACTTGGGTATGGGTTGGTGTTGATGACAACTTGCGGATCTTGTTGTTCAGCAGGGTTGCAACCTGACAGCGCAACACATAGTGCAACAGCAACCAAAGAAGGTGTAAGTTTTACCATTGATTGAGTTCTCCTTTCTTATTTTGCGCCCAATCTACCCCAAGTTAGCGGCTGAAATACAGCGTAATCGTTAATTAATTGGTATCAAAACGTTAATAATAAAACACTCTTATGCAATAATCGGTTTGATAAAATATCCATAACCCCAATGACAAACACTATGCACTGGTTACGTAAATTATTCGCTAAACAACAAGATATAGATGACAGAGACACGACTCAATCAAACGCCTACGATATCATTGGTGGAGATAAAGTCATCAGAGCAATTGCTCATGATTTTTATCAACAAATGCAAACTCGCCCCGAAACTCAGGCTTTATTAGCAATACACCGAGCGCCAATTGCAGACTCTGAGCAAAAGTTATATGAGTTTTTGAGTGGTTGGCTTGGCGGACCACAGTTGTATCAACAAAAGCACGGCCACCCAGCACTACGAGCAAGACACATGCCTTTTGCTATTGATGAATCTATGCGTGATCAATGGTTAATCTGCATGCGCGCAGCAATAACCAACTCCATAAAAAAGCCTGAACATCAACAGGTGATTATTCAGGCTATTTCAACATTGGCTGACAACATGCGTAATCGATAATATCTAACGCAATACAACTACGATTTAAGCCTGTGCCAACCAGTCTTGAGGCTTGAGATAGACATCGTACAATTCAGCCTCTGGCGTGCCCTCTTCTGGCATAAAAGCATATTCCCAGCGAACTAGTGGCGGCATAGACATTAAGATTGACTCTGTGCGGCCACCTGTTTGTAACCCAAATAAGGTGCCACGGTCATAAACCAAGTTAAACTCAACATAACGACCACGACGGTAAAGCTGAAATTGGCGCTCATCGTCACCATATTCTAATGCTTTATTTCGCTCAACAATTGGCGCATAAGCTTCAATAAACCCATTACCTACCGCTTGCATAAACGCAAAACTACGCTCAAAACCTGGCTGATTTAAATCATCAAAAAATAACCCACCAACACCACGAGTTTCATTACGGTGCGGCAAAAAGAAGTATTCATCACACCATTTTTTATACTTTGGATATACATCTTCACCAAATGGGTCGCAAATATCTTTAGCGGTTTGATGCCAACTAATCACATCTTCTTTAAACGGATAATAAGGTGTTAAGTCAAACCCACCACCGAACCACCAAACAGGATCGGCACCGTCTTTACGGGCAATAAAAAAGCGTACGTTAGCATGCGTTGTGGGTATGTATGGATTGTTTGGATGGATAACTAAAGACACCCCCATCGCCTCAAAACTGCGTCCGGCCAGCTCAGGGCGATGTGCAGTAGCAGATGCAGGCATTGCTGAACCCATCACATGCGAAAAGTTAACCCCAGCTTGTTCGAAAACCAGCCCTTGAGTCATCACACGGCTTGTACCACCGCCACCTTCTTCGCGCGTCCAGGAGTCCGCCTTAAAGCTTGCTTTACCATCAAGCTGCTCTAATCTATTACAAATATCTTGCTGTAAAGCCAACAGAAACGACTTAACCTGTTGTGCATCTGGCACCTTTGATTGGGTATTGGACATATAGTTAACTTCCACTTCGAAGAATTTGGCCACTGCGAGCATCAATAATGGTCGATGGCTGACGTTGCTCACCAAGTTGACCTAGAATTAACGCATCTATTTTATCGCTAAAATCAGTGATGATATGTTGTGCATCAACAACCGGGGGTTCTCCGGCTAAATTGGCACTGGTTGATACTAATGGTTTATTCAGTGTGTCACATAACTCACGCACCACAGGGTGAGCAGATACTCTAACTGCAATTGAGTCGAACTCACCAGACAGCAACTTAGAAACATGTGGCTTTATTGGCATCACAAAGGTAAAGGGGCCAGGCCATTTAGAGTGAGTAAATTGCAGTTGAGACTCAGTCAATTGATGCACATCAAGATAAGGTAATAATTGCTCAAACGAACTGGCCACTAAAATAAGACCCTTTTGCCAAGGACGCTGTTTAACCGCCAATAACTTTTCAATAGCCTTATCGTTATCAGGATCACACCCCAAACCAAAAACCGCTTCTGTTGGGTAAGCTATAACACCACCTTGCTCTATGGTGGTTGAAACAGCCGATGGCTGCAATTGCAACATTAGATTTCCTTTCATCAATTTAAGAGTGGTAATAACAAATTACTTTGCTCGCTTATATTTACAGGATTTTTGCGGGCATTCAAGGCGGCTACCTGCGGCATTTTTACGCTCAACTAAAATACCAAACCCGCAACTAGGACAAGCTTCATTATAAGGTGGGTAGTTTACGATAAACTTGCATTTAGGGTAGGCACTGCAAGCATAAAATGTCTTGCCATAGCGACTGGTTCGAGATTCAAGGTGGCCTTTACTGCATTGCGGACAAATAATTTGCTCAGCATCACCGCTGTGATCATGTTTTTCTATATGAGTGCATTCAGGATAATGAGTACACCCAATAAAAATACCAAACCGACCAGATTTTACTGCCAACTCATGGCCACATTGCGGACACTCGGAGCCGCTTATTATCTGTGTTTCAATCGATTCATGCTGCACTAACGGTCTAGTGTAGTCGCAAACGGGATAATTATTGCATCCAACAAAACTGCCATGTTTACTGTGTTTAACCGACAGTTCAGAACCACAAACAGGACAAAGTTCAAACTCTTTCTCCAGTGCATGCTCGTGGACAGTAAACAACTGTTGATCAATTTTAGACATGGTACTCTCAATGAATAATCAATAGATCTAAAAAAGGAGGCTAGGCCTCCTTTTATTATGAGTGTAAGCGCCCTTCTGGCTGCTCGAAGATTAAATCTTCCATTTGCTCATAGGCTGACTCATTACCTGGTACATTGAATAGTACCATTAATACCACCCATTTGAGATCTTCTAATACCAATGTAGGCTCGTCTAACTCCATAACACGATCAATGACCATTTCACGGGTTTCAACGCTGAGTACTTGAATTTGCTCTAAGAACAATAAAAATCCACGGCACTCTACATCTAACTTAGCCATTTCCGCCTTGGTATAAATACGGAATGAATGCTGCGCATGATTGCACAAGTATGGTTTATCGCTTTCTTGTAGATCAGCTAAGTGCTCTAACCAAGAAAGGGCTTTAATAATATCTACCTGATGAAAGCCAGCCCGAGTTAACTCTTTAGTAAGCTCATCTTCATCAACTAGCAGTTCAATTTCACTATGAACATAATTTTCAAATAAATACATGAGGATATCAAACATGGCTAACTCCTCTTTAGTCTGACGTAACCACCGGGCACTGCTGCAACCCACCCTTGTAATTCAAGTTCAAGCATTTGTATTAACACCAGATCTATTGGCTTCCCACTATCCTCAACCACAGCATCAATTGAAGTGGTTTCATATCCTACACTAGCTAACAGTGAGGAAAATGGCAAATCACAAATGTCATTATCCTGTATATGGTGCCTTTGATGCAATTGTTCAAGGTGATATTCCGATAAACAACCTAACTCTTCTATTATATCGGCAGCAGTCTCAACAAGTTTTGCACCATTTTTAATTAAATCATGACACCCCTGGCTATATCCCCCTAAAACAGAACCTGGCACAGCAAACACCTCGCGGTTTTGCTCCATTGCTAACCGGGCACTGATTAACGAACCGCTTTTTCGACTTGCCTCAACGACAACAGTACCTAAACTTAGGCCGCTCACAATACGATTACGCTTAGGAAAATTACCCGCATACGGCCCTATATCTGGCCAATACTCACTAATCACACAGCCTGAGTTAACAATATCATGGTACAAATGTTGATGTCGTTTAGGGTATACACGTTCAACCCCAGTGCCTAAAACAGCTAAAGTCGTGCCACTGGCAGCCAACGTCGCCTTATGCGCCGCCCCGTCAATACCACTGGCCATACCGCTGGTAATTGCAAAACCTTGTTTTGCTAGGTTATAAGCGAGATCTGCAGCCATATCCAACCCTCCACGAGACGCATTTCGGCTCCCCACGATGGCGATACTTGGCAACACTAAGGATTCAACATTTCCTTTTAAGAACAACACAAATGGAGCATCTGGTATTTGCTGTAATAATGGAGGGTAAAGCGGATCTGAAGGCGTTAAAATATAATGATGAGGTTGCGATTCTTGCCAGGTTAATGCCAAATCAACTTTATCAAAATTGATTTGGCATTTCGCTAATAGATTTGCCGATAAGGGCAAACTTTGTGGTTCAAACTCAAGACGTTGACGAAGCTCTTCAACGTCCATCTGCGTTAATAATTGTTGAATCCGAGTGGGTCCTAACCCAGATACTGCACAAACAACTAACCAATCAACCAGTTTATCAGCGATTATTCACCTGTGAGAGTTAGCGGTTCAGGTTTCACTAATTTATCGCCAACCCGAACTGGGCGCTCATTAAACATAATTAAACCTAAACTTGTTTTATCAAAGACTTTAAACACTAATAAATTACCATGAAATATATCAGGCATTTTATGAATCGTGTCTTCAGCAAAATGAGAAAGCACTTTGTCATAAGTAGAACGGTCTAGCGTACGAACCGGCATACCATCATTATCAATCGTGATATCTTCACCATCACGAAACATCGAAAACACATGACCCGTTTCAACACCGTCGTCACTACCACGGTCAAGATAAACCACGTCTAATTTACCCGCTTCACGAATATTACCATTAATCGCAATTATGGCAGCAGGCAAACCAATTTCCGCCGCTTTAGGAACAAAATAGGCCGACATCAAGGCTTCGTCTTCTACTGGCGCAACTTTAAAGCCGCCTTTAGTTTCACGTAGGCTACTTAACAGCTCAACTTTTGATATTGGTCCAGACTCAATGACCCGGCCGCTAGAGGCTAAAATCATTTCTTGACCTAATAAGGTATCTCGCTCAAGCGAAAAAAACTCTCGCCCAGTTTGGTACATTGCCACCTTAAGTCCAGGCTCAAGCTTCGCGTTAACGTAAATAATATCGCTAACAACATGATGGATTGATGGGCTCTCACCACTCATCACCATAGGCAACGCTGCAAATGCAGCAGGATCAACCACCCGATTTTGTGTTAAATAAGGCTGTATCAGTGCCAAGTCGACAGCTGGAATTGGGCCATCTTTCGAGGCTATGCGCCCTTCAGGACTTTTTTTAACGTGCTGTTTTACCATTAATCGAGGTTGACCATCGATAAAGACTAATGTCAGTCTATCGCCGGGATAAATTAAATGTGGATTAGCGATTTGCGGATTAACACCCCACAACTTAGGCCAACGCCATGGATCATTTAAAAAATATCCGGAGATATCCCACAACGTATCACCTTTTTTAACGACGTACGTTTCAGGATGCCCAGCTTTTAGCGTTAACGTATCAGCGTTAACACCAAATATATTTAAAGATAAAAAAGCAAGTAAAAGTAAGCGTTTCATGGTGCAGTCCATGTTGTTTAGCTCTTTATTAGAGCTTTTTACTGTTATTGATAAGCGCTAAGGATTAAAATTACCCTAATCGCAACAGCCAGTATAGCTAACTGGCTGAAATTTGACAGACTTGTTAAGAGTTTATATATGCCAATATTAAATGTTTTACGATTTCCAGATGAGCGTTTACGCACAATTGCTGAGCCAGTGACAGATTTTGGTCCAGAATTACAAACCCAAATAGATAACATGTTAGAAACAATGTACGAGGAAAAAGGCATTGGCCTTGCGGCCACGCAAGTCGATTTCCACAAACAACTCATCGTAATGGATCTCCAAGATGACGTTGAGCGCCCAACCGTTTTCATCAACCCACAGATTGTTAAGAGCAGTGGTGATTTTGCAAATGAAGAAGGTTGTTTATCCGTTCCAGGTATCTATGCCAAAGTGGATCGCGCTGAATTTATCACGTTAAAGGCGCTCGACCGTCACGGCAAAGAATTTACCGTTGAAGCCGACGAACTGTTTGCTATTTGCATTCAACACGAAATGGATCACCTCAAGGGTAAGCTATTTGTTGATTACTTGTCGCCACTTAAACGCCAACGTATAAAAACCAAGCTTGAAAAAGAAGCGCGTTTAGCCGCTAAATAGGAAACGATTTGAAACCGTTAAAAATTATCTTTGCCGGTACACCGGATTTTGCCGCCAGACACTTGCAGGCGCTTATTGACTCACCACATGAGGTGGTAGCCGTTTACTCCCAACCAGATAGACCCGCTGGTCGGGGGAAAAAGCTGACAGCAAGCCCCGTTAAACTACTGGCTGAAGAGCAAAACATTGCCGTTTTTCAACCCATATCATTGCGTAACGAAGCAGCACAACAAGAATTAGCAAACTTGCAAGCTGACATCATGGTCGTGGTGGCATACGGCTTAATCCTACCAAAGATAGTACTCGATACACCTAGATTAGGCTGCATCAATGTACACGGTTCAATATTACCTCGTTGGCGTGGAGCAGCACCCATTCAACGTGCATTATGGGCTGGCGACAACGAAACTGGCGTCACCATAATGCAAATGGATGTGGGTCTTGATACCGGTGATATGCTGCTTAAAACACACTTACCTATCGAGGAAAGCGACACCTCAGCGAGCCTTTACGAAAAACTCGCTAAGCAAGGCCCAGAAGCATTGATAGAAGCACTAACAGGGTTAAGTGAAGGCAATCTACAAGCTGAAAAGCAAGATGAAGCCCAAGCAAACTACGCCGAAAAACTCTCCAAAGAAGAGGCCCGTCTTGATTGGCATAAAAGTGCCAAGCAACTGTGGCAAGAAATTAGAGCGTTTAACCCTTGGCCTGTGAGCTACTTTGAACACCAACAAAGTGTCATCAAAGTATGGCAGGCAAAATACAACGCCCAAGCATGCTCTCACCCACCAGGTACAGTTATTTCTGCCACTAAGCAAGGTATAGAAGTTGCAACGGCTGAAGGATCGTTAATCATCGAAACCATGCAATTACCTAACAAAAAGCCACTAGATGTGGCAGACATTCTTAATGCTCGTGGTGATTGGTTTGCTGCTGGTGTACGTTTAAACCAAGAGGCCAACTAGCATGAATGTGCGCGCACTTGCTGCTAAAGCGATTTATGAAGTACTTGAAAAAGGCATATCACTGTCAGTGGCCTTGCCAGAACAACAGCAATTTCTTGAAAATGGTAAAGACAAAGCCCTGCTAGCCGAGCTCTGCTACGGAGTAATGCGCCAATTACCACAATTAGACAAATGCGTAAGCGACTGTTTATCAAAACCCTTTAAAGGTAAGCAGCGCATATTACATCAGTTGTTGATTGTAGGTTGCTATCAACTTTACTTCACCCGCATTCCTGCACATGCCGCGATTTCTGAAACAGCTGAAGCCTGCCGGCAACTACGTTTTGATGGGCTAGTCAAAGTAGTTAACGGTGTATTGCGCAATATTCAACGCCAAGAAGCTACGCTCAATACCGATTCAGACACCTTACGCTTTAATACCCCAGCTTGGTTTATTAAGCGTTTACAACAAGCCTATCCAGACAACTGGCAAACTATTATTGAGCAAAGCCACCAGCGTCCACCAATGTGGCTGCGTAACAATCGTTTATCACAATCTCGAGAAGCTTATTTAAACGCATTAGCAGCACAAGACATTCATGCCAAAGCCGGTCCAAGCCCAGATTCAATTTTGCTTGAAAGCCCAAAAGATGTCGTTAGCTTACCAAACTTTATGCAAGGCGCAGCATCAGTACAAGATGGTGCAGCACAATGGGCTGCGACCTTGTTGGCGCCAGTCGAAAACGAACTAGTATTAGATGCTTGCGCCGCGCCTGGAGGTAAAAGCTGCCATTTACTAGAACTCGCGCCAAGCATTAACCTTGTTGCGGTCGATTTTGATGAAAAACGCCTTGCTCGTGTACAACAAAATCTGGACAGACTGCATTTAAAAGCGCAAGTTATTCACGGCGATGCTGCCAACATAGATTCATGGTGGCAAGGCCAGCAATTTGACCGCATTTTACTGGATGCCCCCTGTTCTGCAACAGGTGTTATACGCCGCCATCCAGACATCAAATGGCTGCGAAAAAACAGTGACATCGAAGAGTTAGCCACTTTGCAGCGACAAATTTTAGATCATTGCTGGCAATGGCTAAAACCAGGCGGCACATTATTGTATGCAACCTGCTCTATTTTACCTCAAGAAAATAGTCAGCAAGTAGAACAGTTTTTGGCGCGCACACCAGATGCTAAATTAGTACCCATAGCGCAGCAAACAAACCCCAATGATATTGGCTGGCAACTATTGCCCGGCCAAGACAATATGGATGGCTTTTATTACGCGCGCCTAGTCAAAGCAATTTAAGGATGTACCTAAAGCCATGAAAATTATTATTTTGGGCGCAGGGCAAGTTGGCGGCACACTAGCCGAAAACTTGGTCGGCGAAAATAATGACATTACCTTAGTCGACAGCGACCGCGCGCGATTAAGGCTGCTGCAAGATAAATTCGACTTACGCGTTGTGGTTGGTCATGGCGCACATCCTAGTGTATTAAAAGAAGCGGGCGCTGAAGATGCCGACATGCTTATTGCTGTCACCAACAGTGATGAATGCAATATGTCTGCCTGTCAAATAGCCTACAGTTTATTTGGTACACCGACAAAAATTGCTCGTATACGCTCAGAAGCTTACCTAGATTTACAAGATAAACTGTTTATTAATAGTGAAATCAAAACCAGTGAAGCCAAGCCGCGTGGCGGGTTTATTATTGATGAGCTCATTGCTCCAGAGCAGTTAGTAACCACTTACATACAAAGATTGGTTGAATACCCCGGTGCGCTACAAGTGCTTGAATTTGCAAAAGGTAAATTAAGCCTTGTGGCGGTTAAAGCATACTATGGCGGCCCATTAGTGGGTAATGCTTTAGCCACGCTGCGTGAACATATGCCCAACATTGACACCCGAGTAGCAGCGATTTTTAGGCAAGGTCGGCCCATTATGCCGCGCGGCACCACCATTATCGAAGCAGACGATGAAGTGTTTTTCGTTGCAGATAGCCGTCACATTCGTGCCGTTATGAGCGAAATGCAAAAACTCGATAATTCGTATCGCAATATTATGATTGCTGGCGGCGGTAATATCGGTTTTGGTTTAGCGCAAAAATTGCAACGTACACACTCAGTGAAATTAATTGAACACCGCCAAGAACGTGCGGAGCAGCTTTCTGAAAAGCTTGAAAAAACAACTGTTTTTTGTGGTGATGCGTCAGACCAGGAACTCCTACTTGAAGAGCACATAGATCAAACCGATGTGTTTATTGCCGTTACCAATGATGACGAAGCCAATATCATGTCGGCATTACTTGCTAAACGTATGGGCGCTAAAAAAGTCATGGTGCTCATTCAACGTGAAGCCTATGTCGATATCGTGCAAGAAGCCAATATCGATATTGCCATTTCCCCCCAGCAAGCCACTATTTCAGCCCTACTTACTCATATCCGTCAAGGCGATATATGTAACGTTTATTCATTACGTCGCGGGGCTGCAGAAGCCATTGAGGCGATTGCTCACGGAGACTCAAGCACCTCAAAAGTGGTTGGTAAACAAATTGGCGAGATTAAACTTCCGCCAGGCACCACCATTGGGGCAATTGTGCGCAATGATGAAGTGCTTATGGGCCATGATAAAACGGTAATCGAACAAGGCGACCACGTAATTTTATTCTTAGTGAACAAAAAGTTTATTGGCGATGTTGAAAAGCTGTTCCAACCGAGTGCATTTTTCTTTTAGCATGTGGTTTTTAAGTGTTGGAGTGCGATTAATACCAATTCCACTAATTATCTGGTCATTCAGCGGTAATTCTGTGCCTTCTAGGCAAGTAATAGGATTGTAGGCATAGTTGCTCTACGTCAAAATACTATTAAGCAGCATAGAAGGCACAGAAACCCGCCTTGCAGGAGACGCTCAGACAGTCCATTTCTTTGTTGCATTGCCTTAGAAGGGAATAACCATTATTTCAACAATGCGCCTCAAACTGAACAGTCTGAGCGACTCTGATTGGTCACATAATTAATGGAAATGGTATAACTCCAACACTATCGTGACGTCATTTCAAGATTAATAGTCTATTTCGCTAAAACATTAACTAAACTCAACCTGTGCTAGCTGAGTAATATGGTCGCCATAGGCTTTTACATCTTCCCAATCGGTGTAGTCAATAATAGCGGTAGGATCGGTTGGACCGTCAGTCATCTTCATGATCAATCTAATCATTAAGCTGTCGTACCAGGGCCAAGAGGGGTAATCCACTTTACCAGCAATAATCTTAACATCTTGTGGCTGCCAGGCTGACAGTGTTAAAAACTTTTGCAGATATTTATTGTTTTCTGGGATGCGTTTTTCAGGATTCCGTGCCACCACATTAACGCAAAAAAAACTATTTGGAATATTCGCTAACGCCTGTTGATACTGCTGAACAAACTCAAACACAGATTTATGATATGAACCATAAAGTACACACGCCCCCAGCGCAACAGCATGGTATTTTGACCAGTCGATGGGATGCTGTTTGCTTTCATGAATGCTCATCACATCACACTGATCACCATTGGCGAGTATTTGCTTAGCAATTGCATCGCTAATTAGAGCGGTATGCCCACCTCGAGAATAATAAAGGACTAATATATTGGCCATGGTGAGTTCTCAACACTGCGAAATTTGCCTCAGTGTGCCAATAATGCGCTTTTTAATCCCTTGTAATGATCACAAATTAGAAATAGCTCATATATTTAATAGTTAAAATTGAGATCTGTAAGGCACAGAAGTATGATGGCGTTAGATAGACAGTTATTCTTAAACTGACTCACGCTCAACCGATAGGAACCCTCATGCAGCAAAATATTGATGTAGCAACCATGCTTAATAATGCAGAGACAGCCGCGCAATGGCTAAAAGCAATTGCAAATCCTTATCGACTGATGATTTTGTGCTTGTTGCTGGAAAAAGAACACAGTGTCACAGAGCTAAATGAAACCGTACCATTAAGTCAGTCTGCGCTATCACAACACCTTGCCGTATTGCGCACTCAAGACCTAGTCAATACACGCAAAAGCTCGCAAGTGGTGTATTACACCCTAAAAAATGAACAGGTCACCGAAGTAATATCCATTTTACATCGCCGTTATTGCGCCTAGTATTGGTATTAGGCGCTTTACTGATTATCGCTTCTGCACCGAGATTTGCTTAGCAAAATCGTCAACTTTATTCCAATCTGTAAATTCAAAAGTGCCATTGGTGTCTGTTGGCCCCCTCGTCATCCACATAATAAAACGGATCATCACCTTGTCGAAAAAACGATAACGTGGATAATCAATTTTACCGGCAAAAACCCCAAGTAAATTTGGTGTCCAAGTCGATAGCGTTAAAAATTTTTGCATATAAGGATTCGTTGCAGGGGTATTTTTTAATGGTTTTCTGGCGACAACATTCACAGTAAAAAAGCTGTTCAATTTTGTGTCGAGTAATGCCTGGTGTTGCTTTGCAAACGTATATAATTCTGGTCGATGCTTACCGTATCTAATGCTGGCCCCTATGACCACTTTATCAGCAGCCACTAATTGCTCTGCCTTGGCATCATCGAGATTAATGATATTCACCTGCTCCCCATTCTCAGCTAAAAATTGGCCAATCCGTTGGCAAATAGCCAGTGTTTGCCCATCAACTGTTGAATATAAAATAACTGTTTTTATCATTAATTTTTCCAAAATGTCGGCGTAAACAGCACTAATAAAGTAAACACTTCTAAACGCCCAAACAACATAGCAACAACCAATACCCACTTAGCACCATCAGACACATTGGCATAGTTTGACGCAACATCCCCTAAGCCAGGGCCTAGGTTATTTAAACTTGCTGCGGTGGCACTAAATGCTGTGATCGCGTCCATATCCATAGCCATTAAAATAACCATACAAACAACAAACACTAAAGCGTAAGCAGAAAAGAAGCCCCATACAGCATCAATAATCCGGTCTGGTAGTGCGTTCGATCCAATTCGAATTGAGTACATGGCTTTGGGGTGTATTAAACGCTTTAACTCGCGAGAACCCTGTAACACCAGCAAAATTAAACGAATGACTTTCATACCGCCACCCGTCGAGCCCGCACAGCCACCAATAAAGCTAGAAAATATCAGTAAAATAGGAAGAAATAATGGCCAGGAATGAAAGCTTTCGGTGCCAAAACCCGCAGTGGTTGAAATTGAAACCACTTGGAAGAAGGCGTAATCGAGAGTTTGTTCTGCCGAGTCATAAATACCCGACTGATATAAGGTAATAAAACAAATGGCCGTTAATACCAGCTGGACCGCGATTAACACTTTAAATTCGGCATCTTTGAAATAGATTTTAAAGTTAATACCGCGCCAACTAAATGCCGCAAAATGAAGGCTAAAATTGACAGCCGCAACCAGTAAGAAAACAGCACAAATCACGTTAATTAATGGGCTGTCAAAATACCCCAAACTTGCATCGTGAGTAGAAAACCCGCCAATAGCAATGGTAGAAAATGAATGGCAAATAGCATCAAATGCATCCATTCCAGCAAAATAAAACGCCAAAGCACACAAGGTGGTCAGCATAAAATAGATATACCACAAAGCCTTAGCTGTTTCGGCGATTCGTGGGGTCACCTTAGTGTCTTTAACGGGTCCCGGCACTTCAGCTTTGTAGAGCTGCATACCACCAATCCCTAACAGCGGTAAAATAGCCACCGCAAGTACAATGATACCCATACCGCCCATCCACTGGAGTAAATGGCGATAAAACAAAATAGACTTAGGGAGATCATCAAGACCAACTATCACGGTCGCGCCCGTAGTCGTTAGCGCTGAAAATGATTCAAAAAAACTGTCTGTCCAGCTGAGGTTGGGTTCATTGGCAAAAATGAATGGCAAGGCACCTATCGACCCAAGTACTGTCCAGAATAACACAACGATCAAGAACCCCTCACGAGTGCGTAGATCGCCCTTTTCATGACGATTGGGATACCATAATAAAAAACCTAAAAAGATACTGACAACAAAGGCCTGAATAAACGCAGTACCACCACCATCTTTATATAAGATTGCGACTAATGCAGATGGCAACATGGTGATCGAAAATAATCCCATCAACAAACCGGTGATTCTAATAATTGTTTTATATTGCATTAAGGATTCTGTTTAAGTTGTACTGCGACCATGTTAACAATTGAATGACATTCTGGCATAAGTTCGTCATAGCTCAAACTGTAAACTTTACTTGTAACTGCCCCTGAGTCAGGGTCGCTAAAGCTTGATTAAAGTCTTGATGGTATGATTTGGCCAATTCAAAATGAATATCAACCTTATCTGTAAACACTTTATCAACGATTACACCATCATTTTGATTGACTAAATATTCTATATCAGTCAATTGCGCATAATGACACACCAAACTGGCTGGATAACGAATATGTTTTATTTGCGTTTGTACTTGAGGCAGTCCTTGCTTAATCCCTGAAGTATAAGCGCGAACTAAACCGCCAACACCTAACTTGGTTCCACCAAAATAACGCACAACAATTGCACCAAGCTCGCCAATGTTGGCTCCCTGCAGGCACGCTAACATGGGTTTTCCGGCACTGCCCGACGGTTCACCATCATCACTAGCTCCCATATCAACCGTATTTTCAGGGCTGCCAGCCACAAAAGCATAGCAATAATGGCTTGCTCCGGGGTATTGCAGTTTAATGTCAGTAAGTGCTAACTTCATTTGTTGTTGGTTTGGGCAATGAAACAACAAAGAGATAAAGCGGCTATGCTTTATCTCTTCCTCTATCAATACGTTACCCTTGGGTACTAAATAAGATTCAATCAACTAAACCAAACTCTCTTGTCATGTTTTCGACCCGATTATGATGGACGATAACGTTATCTTCTATTCTTATTCCACCAAACGGACGTAACTCATCAACCATTTGCCAATTAATCATTTGCTTTGCTGACGGCGCAAGTTGTTCAAGTAAGGTGTCAATAATATAAATACCCGGCTCAACGGTCAGCACCTGATTTGGCGCCAGTACACGAGTACAACGCAAAAATGGATGCGCCTCTGGAGCTGCGATATGGGTGCCTCGCTCATCATGGGCGTATCCACCCATATCATGAACCTGCAACCCTAGCATATGCCCTAAACCATGTGGAAAAAACGCACTGGTGACGCCTTCAGCGACAAGTTGTTCAACCGTCCCACGGGCCAGACCAAAGTCGAGTAATAGTTGGCCAATATAATGATGCGTTGCAATATGTAAATCGACATATTTTACGCCCGGTTTCATTTGCTCAATAATTGTTTGTTGTACTTTATCTAACGCGATGATGAGCTCATAAAACCGATTTTTTTCAAATGAGTATGTACGCGTAATATCAGCTGCATAACCGTGATAATGAGCACCAGCATCAATTAAAAACGACAAACGCTGAGCCGGTTTACTATGCTCTAAAGCGGTGTAATGTAAAATCGCAGCATTTTGATTCAACGCGATAATATTGCCATAAGGCACATCGTTTTCACCTTGGCCTATTGCTAACAAATAGCCTTGCTGAATTTCAAACTCACTGGCGCCATTATAAAATGCATTTTTAGCCGCTAAATGCCCTTTCACAGCCATTTGATTCGCCCGGCGTAAACATTCGAGCTCATATTGTGTTTTATCAGCGCGATGATAATGTAAGTAATTCATCACAGCGTCAGGGTTACGAGCAGTAAAGCCTAATACGTCCGCGACATCTAAATGCTCACCAACATATGCCCAAGATGCGACATCTTGTGGTAAAAAATCAGCGATACGATCCGGCTTAGTTAATAACTTGATCGTAAAATGCTCGGTCCAAAATGCTTGTGGCACATCATTTACTTTATGCCAAAAATCAACGGGCCGATAAAAAACTAAAGTCGGCTTGTCTTGGCCATTTGCAATCACCCAACAATTTGGTGTGTCTAAAATAGGCAGCCAAGCTTTAAATTGTGGGTTAACTTTAAAAGGGTAATTTAAATCATCTAAAAATTGTCTATGCGGTTGTCCCGAGTGAACTACAACCCCAGCAAGGCTCTCACGTTGACAAATTTCAGCAACACGACGATTAAGCTCGGTAATATGCGCATGATATAGATGGGCTAACTGATCCATAGACAATCCCTTTGATGAGTTTTAACTCAATAAGTCTATCACAAACTCAAAAACTCATCGCGAGATGATAAAAAATTAAACGGCCGTTTAAATTGGGTGTTGTAATTTTTCTCATTTAGTCGCACACTGATAATCAATTGGTCAATAGATGGCCTACACTGCTGTGAATTGAGCTTGATAACTGCACAGTAAATAAGATGTGGAAGTCGCTTTTAAGCAATAAGGAAGCAAGCAATGATCTACCAAAGCCCTACCATTCAGGTTGAGTTACTTGAAGATAATATTGCCAAACTGTGCTTTAACGCACCTGGTTCGGTAAACAAGTTCGACAGAGAAACTCTAGCCTCATTAGATGCTGCATTAGACAGCATAAAACAAAACACTAACATTAAAGCGCTATTGCTGACATCAGCCAAAAGCACCTTTATTGTTGGCGCTGACATTACTGAGTTTTTAAGTCTATTTCAGCAAGATGATGCAACGTTACTCGCTTGGGTTGAACAAGCTAACGCGGTATTTAATAAGCTTGAAGACTTGCCATTTCCTACAGCCTCTGCAGTAAATGGTTTTGCATTGGGTGGCGGTTGTGAAACGATTTTAGCCACAGATTTACGTGTTGCAGACACCAATGCACGCGTTGGTTTACCAGAAACCAAACTAGGGATTATTCCTGGCTTTGGTGGCACAGTTCGTTTGCCACGAGTTATCGGAGCAGACAATGCCCTTGAGTGGATAACCACCGCAAAAGAGCAACGTCCAGAAGAAGCATTAAAAGTAGGTGCAATTGATGCTGTCGTCGCGCCAGAACATTTAGAAGCAGCAGCAATTCAAATGCTACACGACGCATTAAATGGCAACATTGATTGGCAAAGTCGTCGCACTCAAAAACAATCAGCATTACAACTGCCAAAACTTGAAGCCATGATGTCTTTTGCAACAGCTAAAGGCATGGTGTTTTCTGTTGCAGGTAAACATTATCCAGCCCCAATGACGGCTGTGAATGTTGTTGAACAAGCTGCTGGATTAGACCGTGATGGCGCTCTAAAAGTAGAAGCTCAAGCGTTTATTAAACTTGCGAAAACCGATGTTGCCCAAGCATTAATTGGTATCTTCTTAAACGATCAATTTGTTAAAGGTAAAGCCAAAAAAGCCAGCAAGCTGGCCAAAGATGTAAATCAAGCAGCAGTATTGGGTGCAGGTATTATGGGTGGCGGTATTGCTTACCAAAGCGCCAGTAAAGGCACGCCAATTGTCATGAAAGACATCGCTCAACCTGCGTTAGAACTTGGCTTAAATGAAGCCGCTAAAATTCTTTCAACACAAGTTGCCCGCGGCCGCTCTACCCCAGAAAAAATGGCAAAAGTGCTTAACAACATCACTCCTTCGCTTGATTATGCCGCCATTAAAGGTAGCGACATAGTAGTAGAAGCCGTTGTTGAACATCCTAAAGTGAAAGCAACCGTATTAGCTGAAGTTGAAAACTTTGTATCTGAAGATGCCATCATTGCTTCAAATACATCAACAATTTCAATTAACTTGCTAGCAAAAAGCCTTAAAAAGCCTGAACGTTTCTGCGGTATGCATTTCTTTAACCCTGTGCACAAAATGCCATTAGTTGAAGTTATCCGTGGTGAGCACAGCTCAGAAGAAACCATTGCTTCAGTTGTGGCCTATGCAAGTAAAATGGGCAAAACCCCAATCGTGGTAAACGACTGCCCTGGCTTCTTCGTTAACCGCGTGTTATTCCCTTACTTTGCTGGCTTTAGTGGTCTACTCGCTGAAGGTGCAGATTTTGCCGCTGTTGATAAAGTCATGGAAAAACAATTTGGTTGGCCAATGGGCCCTGCATATTTACTTGACGTAGTCGGTTTAGATACAGGTCACCACGCTCAAGCGGTAATGGCCGAAGGTTTCCCTGACCGCATGGGTAAAAATGGCAAAGACGCTATTGATATTATGTTTGAAAACAAACGTCTAGGCCAAAAGAACACCAAAGGTTTCTATGCTTACTCGGTTGACAGTCGCGGTAAACCGAAAAAAGATATCGATCCAACAAGCTATGAATTACTCAGCACTGAATTTGGTGAGTTAAAAGCATTCGAATCAGACGACATCATCGCGCGTTGCATGATCCCAATGATCATCGAAACGGTTCGTTGTTTAGAAGAAGGTATTATTGCATCTCCTGCTGAAGGCGACATGGGTCTGGTATACGGCATTGGTTTCCCTCCATTCCGTGGCGGTGTATTCCGTTATTTAGATACCATGGGCGTTGCAAACTTTGTTGCCCTTGCAGACAAATATGCACACCTAGGCGGCTTATACCAAGTCACCGATGCAATGCGTGAACTTGCAGCCAAAAACGGTAGTTACTACCAAGCCTAATCAGTGGGAAAGGAATTAAATCATGAAACAAGCTGTTATCGTAGACTGCATTCGTACCCCAATGGGCCGCTCAAAGGCTGGGGTATTTAGAAATGTACGTGCAGAAACTCTTTCTGCAGAATTAATGAAAGCACTACTCGTGCGCAACCCACAATTAGATCCAAACGACATCGAAGATGTGATTTGGGGTTGTGTGCAGCAAACACTAGAGCAAGGCTTTAACATTGCTCGTAATGCATCATTGCTAGCGGGTATCCCTAAAACGGCTGGCGCTGTTACGGTAAACCGTTTATGTGGTTCGTCGATGGATGCATTACATCAAGCTGCACGTGCCATTATGACTGGCCAAGGTGACACCTTCATCATTGGTGGTGTTGAGCACATGGGCCATGTACCAATGAACCACGGTGTCGATTTTCACCCAGGTTTAGCCAACCGCGTAGCGAAAGCCTCTGGCATGATGGGCTTAACCGCAGAAATGTTAGGTAAAATGCACGGTATTACTCGTGAGCAACAAGATGCATTTGCAGTGCGTTCTCACCAACGTGCACATGCTGCCACGATTGAAGGTCGCTTTGCCAAAGAAATTTGGGGTATTGAAGGCCACGATGCAAATGGCGCACTCATTAAAGTGATGACCGACGAAGTGATCCGCCCTGAAACATCAATGGAGTCTCTTGCTGGCTTACGCCCTGCATTTGACCCTGCAAACGGTACAGTTACTGCAGGTACATCTTCTGCATTATCAGACGGTGCCTCAGCAATGTTAGTCATGGAAGAATCGAAAGCTCGCGCGTTAGGATTAACCATCCGTGCACGTATTCGCTCTATGGCTGTTGCCGGATGTGATGCTGCTATTATGGGTTATGGCCCAGTACCAGCAACCAAAAAAGCATTAGCCCGTGCAGGTTTATCTATTGCCGATTTAGATCTTATCGAATTAAACGAAGCATTTGCTGCACAATCGTTACCTTGCGTTAAAGATCTTGGCTTGCAAGATGTTGTCGATGAAAAGATTAACCTTAACGGTGGCGCAATTGCACTAGGTCATCCACTTGGTTGTTCTGGCGCACGTATCTCAACGACGCTAATCAACTTAATGGAAGAAAAAGATGCAACGCTTGGTCTTGCCACTATGTGTATTGGTTTAGGTCAAGGTATCGCGACAGTATTTGAGCGTGTGTAAAAACCATTTTATTTGTTACTGAGCCAGATTCAGTTACAAGTAACCATAAAAACGAGCCAATTTGGCTCGTTTTTTTATTTTTAAAATTTTTCTGCTTTGACTAATGTTCCACGTGAAACATGGTTTATAAAAATTAAAAAACGATTAAAAATAACAAAATCACATTACTGGTGCAGCAAACTTGGCAAGATTACATGACAAGAGTAACATTAGCGCTAATGAGATCCGCTTATAAAGATTGTATTCAATGACCGATATTTACACACAAGCACAACACCAACTCGATGCACTTGGTTTGCGCTGCCCTGAGCCCGTAATGATGATCCGAAAAACAGTGCGAAAAATGGCGGATGGTGAAACCTTACTAATCATTGCAGATGATCCAGCCACCACACGAGATATTCCAAGTTTTTGTGAATTCATGGATCATACCCTAGTTGCCAGTGACACAAGTAAAACCCCATACCACTATTTACTCAAAAAAGGATTGTAATTAATGGCCATCACATTGGAAGGTATTGCCTATAAAACAGCAAAACGTGGCATCATGAAGTCTGTTTTTTGCGCCAATGTGACGTTAAACCGTGGCGTCGAAAACGACATTTTTGGTAAACCCGGAAAACGACAAGTAACAGTATTATCACTCCAGCAATGGCAAATTGCCTGTGAGCAACTTAATAGCCAACTTGATTGGTTAACCCGCAGGGCTAATTTATTAATCAGCGGTTATCAGTTTAGTGCTGCAGATGTAGGTAAAATACTTTGTATTGGAGCAGACCTTCAGTTACAAATAACCGGTGAAACTGATCCTTGCAAAAAAATGGAGATAGCTCGTCCGGGCCTAGAGCAAGCACTATTGCCTGATTGGCGTGGAGGAGTCACCTGCCGAGTCATTCAAGAAGGGTTAATTCAAGCACAAGATACCGTTACCATTACCAGTAGAACAGTCGACTAACTTTTCCTGCATCCCAAAATCCATTCAATCAGAACACCCCAAAGTAACAGCTAAAGTGTGGTGATTTGTCATCAATTGAAACAGATTTGTTGTACACCTTATGGCAAATTTATGCGATAAAGGGTCCATTAAGCACAACACACAGTAAAGCAAATACCCATATTCTCATTTCAATACAGTTAACATTGGAGTCAAATACAGGTGTTTAGCTTGATTAAATCCACCGAAAATAAAAACGACAACGGATAATCACCACTATGCCTAAACAAAAATTAACACCACTCTATACCGCCATGGCATTAGCACTGGGCATAAGCACAACAAGCTTTGCCAGTGACGATGACGCAACGAAATGGCAAGTTAACTCGCCAGAAAACGCACCTCTGCAACAAATAGACATCAATGTTACCGAAGGCACCTGGATGAATGTCAATGTATCACCTGACGGCAAACATATCGTGTTTGATCTATTAGGCGATATTTATCAAATGCCAATTTCAGGTGGCGAGGCCAAGCCACTTGCACAAGGTATCGCCTGGCAAATGCAGCCGGTTTATAGCCCAGATGGTAAATACATTGCCTTCACCAGTGATGAGGATGGCGGTGATAATATTTGGGTTATGAATGCCGATGGCAGTAATCCTCACCCTGTCACCAAAGAAACCTTTAGATTGCTTAACAGCCCTGCTTGGAGCCCAGATTCACAATATCTTGTTGCTCGTAAACATTTTACTGGCACACGCAGCTTAGGTGCGGGCGAAGTTTGGATGTATCACGTGGCTGGCGGTGAAGGTGTTAAATTAACCGAGCGCCCAAACGAGCAAAAAGATTTAGGTGAGCCGGCCTACTCGCCAGATGGCCGCTATATTTACTTTAGCCAGGACGCAACACCGGGCAAAACCTTTCACTACTCAAAAGACTCAGTAAAAGGTATTTATAAAATTAAGCGTTACGACACCCAAACCGGCGATATTGAAGTGTTAATCGAAGGTACTGGTGGTGCAATTCGTCCAACCCCAAGCCCTGATGGCAAAACATTAGCGTATATTAAACGCGATGGATTTCAGTCAACGCTTTACTCACTGGATTTAAAGTCTGGTGAAGAAACAAAACTGTACGATAAGCTTGATCGCGATATGCAAGAAACCTGGGCGATTCATGGTGTTTACCCAACAATGTCGTGGACTAAAGACAATAAGCACATAGTGTTTTGGGCGCAGGGTAAAATCAATAAACTCGACGTTGATACAAAAAATGTGATTGATATTCCTTTTACCATTAAAGGCCAACGCGACATTCAACCCGCAGTACGATTTACACAAAACCTAGATCAAGATGAATTCGACGTAAAAATGTTGCGTATGGCTCAAGTATCACCTAACGGTGAAAAAGTAGTATTTGAAGCCTTAGGTAAAATTTGGATCCGTGATATTAAAGACGGCAAACAAAAGCGTCTTACTCGTTTAGAAGATGATATTAACGAGCTATTCCCGCAGTGGTCTCGCGACGGTAAAGATATTGTATTTACTACCTGGAATGATCAGCAACAAGGTACAGTGAGTATTGTGAGTGCTCGTGGTGGCAAAGCTAAAGTATTAACCAGCGAACCAGGTAAATATGTCGAGCCAACCTTCTCACCAGATGGCGACTACATTGTTTATCGCAAAGCACGTGGCGGGTATATGACGCCACGCACCTGGTCACAAGAGCCTGGCTTATATAAAGTGGATGTCAAAGGCAACAAAAATACTAAGCTTACAGCCAGTGGTCATCAACCACAATTTGGCGCAGACTCGGACCGTGTGTATTTTATGGATTTTGGTAAAACACCAGAATTTGCATCAATCGGTATGAATGGCTTTGAAAAGCGTACTCACTACACCAGCGACCACGCTACAGAGTTTCGTTTATCGCCAGATGGTGAACACCTAGCCTTTGCAGAACGATTTAGAGTCTACGTAACCCCATTTGCCAAACACGGTGAAACCATTGCCATTGGACCTAAAGCGACTAACTTGCCAATTAGCCAACTAAGTGCCCGTGCAGGTGAAAGCATTAGCTGGAGCGGTAAAAGTAACCAACTGTATTGGACATTAGGCCCGGAGTTATATCAAGCCGATGTTGACACTCAATACAGCAAATCAGACAAAAAAGCAGAACCGAAAGTAACAGCCATTGGCTTTAAAGATAAAGCAGATGTTCCACGTGGAACAGTGGTATTTGTCGGCGGTAAAGTCATTACCATGGAAAATGACCAAATCATCGACAATGGCGTTGTCATTGTAAAAAACAATAAAATTAGCCAGGTTGGTGATGCGACATTAGCTATTCCAGAAAACGCACAGGTTATCGATATCTCTGGCAAAACAATTATGCCAGGATTATTTGATGCTCATGCACATGGTGGGCAGGCAGATGATGAAATTATTCCTCAGCAAAACTGGGCGTTGTATTCTGGCCTGTCGCTAGGGGTTACTTCAATTCATGATCCATCAAATGATACTACCGAGATTTTTGCCGCATCTGAGCAACAAAAGGCAGGCAATATTGTAGGACCTCGTATTTTCTCAACAGGCACCATTTTATATGGAGCAAACTTACCAGGTTATACCTCGCACGTAGACTCATTAGATGATGCAAAATTTCATTTAGAGCGTCTTAAAAAAGTAGGCGCATTCAGTGTGAAAAGTTATAACCAACCACGCAGAGATCAACGTCAGCAAATTATTGCCGCTGCGCGTGAACTCGAAATGATGGTAGTACCTGAGGGCGGCAGTTTATTGCAACACAACTTAACCATGGCTGCAGATGGGCACACAACATTAGAGCACTCATTACCGGTCGCATCTATTTACAGTGACATTAAACAGTTCTGGAGCCAGACCAAAGTTAACTACACACCAACACTTGTTGTTTCATATGGTGGTATATCGGGTGAGCATTACTGGTACGACAAAACAGATGTTTGGGCTCACCCGCGTTTGAGCATGTATGTGCCTCACGATATTCTAGATGCACGTTCAATGCGCAGAACCACTGCACCAGATGAACACTATAACCACTTTAATGTTGCTCGTGTTGCAAATGAGCTTAATGAGTTAGGTATTAAAGCCAATATTGGTGCTCATGGTCAACGCGAAGGTTTAGCGGCCCACTGGGAGATGTGGATGTTCGCCCAAGGTGGTATGAGTAATATGGATGTGCTCAAAACAGCAACCATTAACCCAGCAACCACTTTCGGCATGGATCATCAGTTAGGTTCAATTAAGCCGGGTAAATTAGCAGACTTAATCGTTATTGATGGAGATCCATTAACAGATATCCGCAGCACAGATAAAGTCACCTATACGATGGTAAACGGTAAATTGTTTAACTCAGAAACCATGAACGAATTAAATGGCGATAAACAAAAACGTAAGGCGTTTTTCTTCGAAAAGAACTAACGAACTCAAATAATGTGAATAAAGAAAAAGGGTGTTCCACGTGGAACACCCTTTTTTATTAACCATAATAAATATTATCGATGATCAATACTGACCGTAGCAATGGCAATCTGTTGTATGGTCATTCACCATCCCAACGGCCTGCATAAAGGCATAACAAATAGTAGGCCCAACAAAATTAAAACCTAACTTTTTAAGCGCTTTAGACATTGCTTCAGATTCTGGAGTCTGAGCTGGCACCTGGCTTAATGAATCGAACTGGTTAACCTTAGGCGAGCCACCAACAAAGCCCCATAAAAATTCAGAAAAGTCATTGCCCTGCTCAACAAAGGCCATATAGGCTTTAGCATTTTTGATAATGGAGTTTATTTTTAATCTATTACGCACAATCCCAGTTTCAAGCATTAATGCTTCTACTTTGTCTTGGTCAAACTCAGCAATCAAACTAGGTTCAAATCCGGCAAATAATTGCTCATAGTTTTTTTGTTTTTTTAAAATGGTAATCCATGACAAACCAGCTTGCTGACCATCTAAACATAACTTGGCAAATAACTGCTTTGCATCGTACTCAGGTCTGCCCCAAACATTATCATGATAATCTTGATACAAAGGATCTTCACTTACCCAGCCACATCGGTTAACTTGCATTATACGGTTCCATTAACGTTTTTATTCATACGTTAAAAAATAACCTACATCTGCCTTGCGCGACAAGGTATAATCATTACCATTTTCTATTAATAGCCTGATAGCAGTAGACATGACGACGAAACACGACGTAAAGACATTTCAGGGTTTCATCCTAACCCTTCAGGAATATTGGGCGCAGCAAGGTTGCGCAATTGTCCAACCTCTAGATATGGAAGTTGGTGCAGGTACTTTTCACCCGCAGACGTTCTTACGTTCATTAGGCCCAGAGCCAATGAGCAGCGCATACGTGCAACCGTCGCGCCGTCCAACAGATGGACGTTATGGTGAGAACCCTAACCGCTTACAACATTATTACCAATTCCAGGTGGTACTAAAACCATCACCAGACAACATTCAAGAGCTTTACCTTGGCTCGCTAGAAGCCCTTGGTATTGATACCAAAATACACGATATTCGCTTTGTTGAAGATAACTGGGAATCGCCAACATTAGGTGCTTGGGGATTAGGCTGGGAAGTATGGCTTAACGGTATGGAAGTAACACAGTTTACTTACTTCCAACAAGTAGGTGGTCTTGAATGTAACCCAGTCACCGGCGAAATCACTTATGGCCTTGAGCGTTTAGCCATGTACATACAAGAAGTAGACAGTGTATACGATCTTGTCTGGACAGACGGTCCAATGGGCCGTGTTACCTATGGTGACATCTTTCATCAAAATGAAGTAGAGCAATCAACTTATAACTTTGAACATGCCGATGTCGACTTTATGTTCACCCTGTTCGATGAATGCGAAAAAATGTGCCAGCACTTATTGTCGCTAGAAAAACCACTACCACTACCTGCTTACGAACAAGTTATGAAGGCCTCACACGCTTTCAACTTACTTGATGCTCGCCATGCCATTTCGGTTACTGAACGTCAGCGTTATATTTTACGCGTTCGCACCATGGCCAAAGGTGTTGCTGAATCTTATTATCAAGCACGTGAAGCGCTTGGCTTCCCTATGTGTAAGTAGAGGTATCCAATGAAATTTGAAAACTTACTCATTGAAGTGGGAACAGAAGAATTACCACCAAAATCATTACGTACATTAGCCGAGTCTTTTTTAGCTAACTTTACCGATGAACTCACCAAAGCAGACTTACCATTTGAGTCGGCACTTTGGTATGCAGCCCCTCGTCGCTTGGCAATTAACGTGGTTGGTCTAGCACTAGCACAAGCAGATAAAGTCGTTGAAAAACGCGGCCCTGCTGTTAGCTCTGCATTTGATGCAGACGGTAATCCAACAAAAGCTGCTCAAGGTTGGGCTCGTGGTAACGGTATTACTGTTGATCAAGCTGAGCGTTTAGTCACAGACAAAGGCGAATGGCTGGTTCATCAAGCTAAAGTGGTTGGCGTAGAAACGAAAACCCTGATAGCCGAAATGGCACAACGCGCGCTAGACAAATTACCAATACCCAAACCAATGCGCTGGGGCAGTAATAAAACGCAATTTATTCGCCCTGTGCACACAGTAACCATGTTATTAGGCGGAGAATTAGTTGAAGGTGAATTACTCGGCATTAAATCTGCTCGAGTTATTCGCGGTCATCGCTTTATGGGTCAGGCAACATTCGAGCTAGACCATGCCGACAACTACTTAACTGCGTTAAAAGAGCAAGGTAAAGTACTGGCAGACTATCAATTGCGTAAGTCACTAATCAAAGCAGACTCTGAAGCCGCAGCTGCCAAAATTGGTGGCGTAGCCGATATTCAAGAAGACTTGCTTGAAGAAGTGGCATCGTTGGTTGAATGGCCAATAGTATTAACCGCCAGTTTTGAAGAAAAGTTTCTAGCCGTGCCATCTGAAGCCTTAGTCTACACAATGAAAGGCGACCAGAAATACTTCCCAGTATTTGATAATGCCGGAAAATTATTGCCTAACTTTATTTTCGTGACCAACATAGAATCTAAAGATCCACAGCAAATTATTTCAGGTAACGAAAAAGTGGTTCGCCCTCGTCTAGCTGATGCGGAGTTCTTTTTTAATACTGACAAAAAGCAAACACTTGAGTCGCGCCTAACCAGCCTTGAAACTGTTGTGTTTCAAAAACAGCTTGGCACATTAAGAGCCCGTGTTGAGCGTATTTCAGCACTTGCAGGCTTTATCGCTACCCAACTTGATAGTCAAGCTGTTAGCACAAGCAGTGCAGATGCAAGCCGCGCTGGCCTATTGTCTAAAACAGACTTAATGACCAACATGGTGATGGAGTTTACAGACACCCAAGGCACAATGGGGACGCATTATGCTCGCCTAGACGGTGAAACAGAAGCTGTAGCCGTTGCGCTTGAAGAGCAATACAAACCTAAGTTTTCTGGTGATACAGTACCAACAGCAAGCGTGTCGTGCGCTGTTGCATTAGCAGAAAAGCTAGACACCTTAGTGGGTATTTTTGGTATTGGCCAGGCCCCTAAAGGCGCTGCTGATCCATTTGCACTTCGCCGTGCGGCTATCGGTATTTTACGTATTATTGTTGAAAACAACCTGCCACTTGATTTAGTCGATTTAATCGCTAAAGCACAAGCGTTACACGGTGAGAATGTTAGCAATGCTAATACAGCCGAAGACGTACTTGAGTTTTTAATGGCGCGTTTCCGTAGCTGGTATCAAGATAAAGGCATTCAAGTTGATGTGATTTTGGCTGTATTGGCTCGTCGTCCAACGCGTCCTGCAGATTTTGACAGTCGCGTTAAAGCGGTATCGCACTTCCGTGGTTTAGAGGCCTCTGCTGCGCTTGCTGCTGCTAATAAACGAGTGTCGAACATCTTGGCTAAAGTTGAAGGTGAACTGCCTGAAACTATCAACCAAGCGCTGTTAGCAGAAACCGCTGAAAAAGCCTTGGCAGAAAAGTTAGCACAACTACAACCGCAGTTAGCACCATTGTTTGCCAATGCTGATTATCAGCAAGCATTAACATTATTAGCCGATTTACGTGAAAGCGTGGACCTGTTCTTTGAAGATGTAATGGTCATGGCTGACGATGAAGCATTGAAAAATAACCGCCTTGCGTTATTAACTAATCTGCGTGAGCAGTTTTTGCATGTAGCGGATATTTCACTACTACAATAATTTCACTACTACAATAATTTCACTACTACAATAATGTGAAATTGCTGCAACAAAAAAGCGCCGACTGGCGCTTTTTTATTGCTTATCGAAAATGAATAAAATACTAAAATTTTAGTAATTTTTGGTGTAACTCAGAAAACTCTTCTTCAGTTAATTCTATTTGTGCTAACAAAACAGCCAATGCGGGCTGTGGTAATTTATCTAACTGGTGCAGCATCGAGCACTCGCTAATGATGTTGGCTTTCCAAATAACTGACGCAATGTCATCGTCAGGCTTAATATTGCTATTGGCTAAAATAGATAATGGCGTTTCAAAATGTGATGGTAACTTCCAACATCGAGCTAACAAAGCACTTAATGTTAACGATTTAGTTGTCATAACTTGCTTAAATAGCGCCGATTTAGGCTGTTCGCCTGGTTCTGCCTGATAAAACGCATCCACCAGCAATTTAAATATCGCAATTTTACCAACATCGTGCAGTAAGCCTAATAAAAAGGCACTATCGCGTTGCTCACTTGGCGCTAATTCGCTTGCCAAAAAAGCCACTTGCATTGAATGTCGCCAAATTTCAGCCCCAAACCGCCTAAAATAAATTGGTTTTATATCAATTAACTCACGAGCTAAACAGGTCGTAATAAATTGCCTTAGCTGCACCCGACCAACTTGCACTAATGCTTGCTGAATACTTGTCACCTCATTTTCAGAGCGTTTAAACGCTGGCGAATTACACAACTTCAGCACTTCAACACACAGTAATGGATCTTGCTCAATTAGCTGTATCAACTCTTGAGTGTCAATATTGTCATCGGCCAGTTTCTTGTCTAACTCAAATATTTTACTGGGTAATTTTAATACATTTTCAGCAATATCCTGGGGTGAGCTTAATGCTAACTCAATGTTATGCATCACACTGCGCTCAAGATTATTGGCAATGCCAGCTGTAGTTGTTTGATAATTAGCAAACAAAAAGCTGTAAAACAATGCCGATAAATCTAGCTGAGATTCGACAGCCTGCCTTGGCGTAACCTCAATAGTCGGCTCAGGTTGTTTTTGTATTGTGTGTTGACGTTTTTCGGCAGCGGTATGCCCAGTAAATTTAGCTTGCTCATTGCGATCACGAATATTAAACAGCTTCTTAAAAAAACTTGTAACCACAATAATTAACCTTATAAAAATTAGATTAAAACCCATCATTTAATCATAGCAAAAAAAATAAAATGGGCGCCATAAGGCGCCCATTTATTTTAATAAGACGTGCTATACATCTAAGTTAGCCACATTTAATGCGTTAGTTTCAATAAACTCACGACGAGGCTCAACTTGATCACCCATTAAACAGGTAAACAGTTGATCTGCTGCGACGGCATCTTCAATAGTGACACGAAGCATACGGCGAGACTCTGGATCCATCGTGGTTTCCCACAATTGCTCAGGGTTCATTTCACCCAATCCTTTATAACGCTGAATGTATAAACCACGTTTTGCTTCGCTCATGGTCCAGTCTAATGCTTCTAAGAAGCTTTCAACTTCTTTAACGCGCTCGCCACGTTGAACATAACCACCTTCTTCAATCATGCCATCAAGTGCAGCGCCTAATTTAGCGATACGTTGATAATCGGCTGAAGTAAAGAAGTCGTAACCAAATAAGAAGTTGGTATCAATACCATGCTTACGAATTGTCACACTTGGAGTGTACACTTTACGTTCAGGATCTAAAATCACGTTAGCAGAGAAAATAATACCGCTGCTTTCGCGCTCAACTAAATCATCAATAAAGGCTTTACACCAGGCAGTCATTTTAGCTTCGTCGCTTAGCATCTCAAGCGTTACTTCTGGATGGTACAACATGCGATCGGTTAAGTTCATCGGGAAACGTTTTTCTAAACGAGTAATGATTTTCTCAACTTCACGGTATTGATTTACCAAACGTTCAAGCGGCTCTCCGCTCATACCTAATGCACCTTGGCTTGGATAAACATGCGTGCCATCTAACGCTTGTGTGGTTAGGTATTCAGTTAACGCCAGTTCATCTTTAAGGTATTGTTCTTGCTTACCTTTTTTAACTTTATACAAAGGTGGTTGCGCAATATACACATAACCACGCTCAATCAATTCAGGCATTTGACGGAAGAAGAAGGTCAACAGCAGAGTACGAATGTGCGAGCCGTCGACGTCAGCATCGGTCATGATAACGATGTTGTGGTAACGGGTTTTATCCGGATTATATTCGTCGCGACCAATACCACAACCTAATGCGGTAATTAAGGTGGCCACTTCTTGTGACGATAACATCTTGTCAAAACGCGCTTTTTCAACGTTTAAGATTTTACCTTTAAGTGGAAGAATCGCTTGGTTTTTACGGTTACGCCCCTGCTTGGCAGATCCGCCAGCAGAGTCCCCTTCCACTATGTATATTTCAGAAAGACCAGGGTCTTTCTCTTGGCAGTCAGCCAGTTTGCCTGGCAAACCACCTAAATCTAATGCGCCTTTACGACGTGTCATTTCACGCGCTTTACGCGCAGCTTCACGAGCACGGGCGGCATCAACAATTTTACCCACAATCAACTTAGCATCTGCTGGGTTTTCTAATAGGTAATCGTTTAACTGCTCACCCATAGTTTGTTCTACAGCACTTTTCACTTCGCTAGAGACTAATTTGTCTTTAGTTTGTGAGCTGAACTTAGGATCAGGCACTTTAACAGAGATAACCGCGGTTAACCCTTCACGAGCATCATCACCGGTTGCACTGGTTTTGCCTTTTTTGTTAAACCCTTCACGTTCCATGTAAGTGTTTAAGTTACGTGTTAATGCACCCCGGAAACCAGCAAGGTGAGTACCGCCATCGCGCTGAGGAATGTTATTAGTAAAACAGAAAATGTTTTCTTGATAACCGTCGTTCCACTGCATTGCCACTTCAACGGTAATACCGTCTTCACGCTCTTGCGAAAAGTGGAATACATCTTTGTTTACTGGCGTTTTGTTGCGGTTTAGGTAATGGACAAATGCACTAATACCGCCTTCGTACTTAAAGAACTCATCTTTGTTATCACGTTCGTCAACCAAACGAATACCCACGCCAGAGTTTAAGAAAGACAACTCACGAACGCGTTTAGCTAAAATATCAAAGTGAAATTCAACATCAGAAAAAGTTTGCGCACTTGGCCAAAAACGAATTTCAGTACCGGTTTTAACCGCATCGCCAATTTCTTTAATTGGCTCATTTGGCACACCATGAGTGTAAAATTGCTCATAAATTTTACCAGCACGACGAATTGTTAACTGTAGTTTTTCAGATAAAGCGTTAACCACCGACACACCGACACCGTGAAGACCACCCGACACCTTGTATGAGTTATCATCAAACTTACCACCGGCATGCAATACCGTCATAATCACTTCGGCAGCAGACACGCCTTCTTCTTCGTGGATAGAAACTGGAATACCACGGCCGTCATCTTTTACAGAGACAGAACCATCTGAGTGGATAGTAATGGTGATATCGCTACAATGGCCAGCTAACGCTTCATCGATAGAGTTATCAACCACTTCGAATACCATGTGATGAAGACCCGTGCCGTCATCAGTATCACCAATGTACATACCCGGTCTCTTACGGACTGCATCAAGGCCTTTTAAAACCTTGATACTCGAAGAATCATAACTATTCTCAGACATATTTCTCTCTCGTTGTTATTCAATAACCGTTATCTGACCACGCTCCACATGAAACATCCTGTTTGGAGGGCGAGATAACGAATCGACTATCGCAAGCGGATCAATTGCGGTGACAAAAATTTGCGCACCGGTTTCTGATAACTGCTGTAGCAATAGCTGCCTATGCTGTGCATCCAACTCTGACGGTAAATCGTCGACTAAATAAATACTGTTTTTATCTAGCTGTTGTTTGAGCAACTTTCCCTGTGCAATACGCAGTGCACAGACTAATAATTTTAATTGTCCACGAGACAGCGCATCTTGCACCGGCAGGTTTCCTACACGCAAACGTAAATCTGCTTTGTGAGGGCCACTACCGGTATTACCTGCTGCCAGATCTCGCGGATATTGATTTTCAAGTAATTGCGAAAAATCCGTTTTGCTGTCCCATCCTCGGGTAAAAGAAACCTTAATATCAACCTGAGGTAAAAACCTTCCGATTATACCCTTTAGTAGCTCATTTAACGAGTCTACATATTGATTTCGTATGTCGGTTACCTGTTCAGCATACCGTACCAGCTCTTTATCCCAAAATTGTATTTGGCTATAAGATGATTGATTTCTAAGCAACTGATTGCGTTGCTTTAATACCTTACGAACATTTACCCAAGCTTGGTAAAAATGGGGGTCAGAATGAAATGCCCCCCAATCAATAAATTGCCTGCGCGCCTTTGGGCCTTCAAACAATAACGAAAAACTTTCGGGGGTAATAACTTGAATAGGGAGCGTTTCGGCTAACGTTGAAAGACGTTTGACTTTTTCGCCATTAATTTTAACTTCAATCTCACCACTTCGATGACGTCGAAGTCCGATTTTACAGTCGTTCTCATCTTGTATTAAATTGGCAAACAGAGTGAGTTTATCATCATCATTATTGATCACTCGTTGTGATAAATGACTGCGAAAAGAACGCCCCATACCTAAAAAGTAAATCGCTTCTAAAATACTGGTTTTACCGCTGCCATTTTGGCCATAAATCAAATTTAATCCATCACTTAGATTAAGTGATGCCGAATTGATATTACGAAATGACTCTATGGTAATGCGCGATAAACTCATGAACACCTATTGTGATAACCAAATAAAGCAGTTCAGACAAAGAAGGTGCTTTGCAGCACCCTCTTTGTCAATAAAAAACATATTACAAACGCATTGGCATCACCACGTACATAGAATCTTCTTCTTTGTGGTTTTCTATCAATGCACTTGAGTTACCATCAATAAGGGTTATACGCACGTCATCACTGGCGAGGTTGTTCAGTACATCGAGAAGGTAACTTACGTTAAAGCCTATTTCTAACTTATCTGAATCATAATCAACGTCAATGATTTCTTCGGCTTCTTCTTGCTCAGGGTTATTGGCAGTAATTTTCAATAAACCAGGTTCAAGTTGAATACGAACACCGCGGAATTTTTCGTTAGACAAAATAGACGCACGAGTTAATGCTTGTTTTAATTGATTACGGCTAGCTATCACCACCTTATTGCCACCTTTTGGTAGTACCCGGCGGTAATCAGGAAAACGGCCATCAACTAATTTACTGGTAAAAACAGCTGAACTGGTAATAGCGCGAATGGCGTTATCACCAATGGCGATAGTAATATCCTGGTCGTCATTTTCAAGTAAACGCGCCATTTCAACCACCCCTTTACGAGGCACAATCACTTGTTTTTCAGGCAAAGTCACATCAACAAAGCGGTGGCTTAAAGCTAAACGATGTCCATCGGTAGCAATAGCACGCAAGGTATTACCTTCAGTTTCAAATAGTAAACCGTTGAGATAATAACGCACATCCTGGTTAGCCATTGAAAACTGAGTAGAGTCAATAATCGACTTTAATACACCCTGCTTTAGGCTAAATTCAATATCAGCCTGGAAAGCCTCAACATTGGGGTAATCTTCAGCGGGTAATGTTGCCAATGAAAAACGACTACGACCTGAGCGTAACAACCATTTACCATCTTGTTGTTCTACTTTTAATTCGCTTTGTTCAGGAAGAGACTTAACAATATCGAGTAATTTTTTAGCAGGTACCGTTGTACGGCCAATAATAATATCGCCATGTATAGCCGCTTGACCAACAAGCTCAACCTCTAAGTCTGTGCCCGTTAGCCTAAGTGAGTCTTCACTAACTTCTACTAGTAAATTAGCAAGAATAGGTAAATTGTGTCTGCGCTCTACCGCGCCACACACAAGTTGCAACGGCTTTAATAGGGCATCCCTATCAATTGAAAATTTCATCGTTCTACATTCCCTGAATTAAGAAGACAAAGTTCTAATCAAGTTAGCGTAATCTTCTTTAATGTCATGACTCTCTTCACGCAGTTGCGCAATTTTACGACAAGCATGCAATACCGTCGTATGGTCACGACCACCAAAGGCATCACCAATTTCTGGCAAGCTTTGGTTAGTGAGTTCTTTAGATAGTGCCATCGCCACTTGTCGTGGTCTTGCCACACTGCGTGAACGACGTTTAGACAGCATATCTGCCATTTTTATTTTGTAGTATTCAGCAACTGTCTTCTGAATATTGTCTATAGTGACTAATTTTTCTTGCAGTGCCAAGAGATCACGTAACGCTTCGCGCACAAAATCAATGGTAATTGGACGGCCAGTAAAGTTGGCATTAGCAATAACGCGGTTTAGCGCCCCTTCAAGCTCGCGAACGTTTGAGCGTAAACGCTTAGCAATAAAGAAAGCCACTTCATCAGGCAGGTTAATGCCACTCTCTTGTGCTTTACGCATTAAAATCGCCACGCGGGTTTCTAACTCTGGTGGCTCAATGGCAACCGTTAATCCCCAACCAAAGCGTGATTTTAAGCGATCTTCAACACCGTCGATCTCTTTAGGATAACGGTCTGAAGTTAAAATAATTTGATGATTACCTTCTAGCAAAGCATTGAAGGTATGGAAAAATTCTTCTTGAGAACGATCTTTGTTGGCAAAAAATTGAATATCGTCAATAAACAGAGCATCGACACTGCGGTAATAACGCTTAAATTCTTCTATTGCGTTATTTTGTAAGGCTTTGACCATGTCCTGTACAAAACGCTCAGAATGCATATACACCACTTTAGCATTAGGATTATTTTTAATGATCCCATTACCAACTGCATGCAATAAGTGAGTTTTACCTAAACCAGTGCCACCATATAAAAATAACGGGTTATAGGCGCCACCTGGGTTTTCAGACACCTGTAGTGCAGCAGCTTTACCAAGTTGGTTTGACTTACCTTCAACGAAGTTATCAAACTGATAAGTTGGATTAATATTACTGCGGTGATTGGCATTCGCTATAGGTTCTGCTTGGGTATTAAATGACGTGGTTCCAACCTGTGCTCTGGTTTGGCTGCTAACAGGTTTAGCGGCTACAGGCGCAGGAGCAACAGGACGTGCTGACGGACGGCTACCAATATCAAAACGTAACTTAGGCGCATCGCTGCCCATTTGTTCAGTAAAAAATTGATTAATGATATTAATGTATTTATCGCGTACCCAATCGAGTACAAAACGATTTGGCGCATACAAAACCAACGTATCACCATCCATTTCAGCCTGTAACGGACGGATCCACATACTGAACTGCTGAGCTGATAATTCATCTTGCAGTCTGCCGATACATTGTTGCCAAAGTGAAACCGCCACTTATTTATCCCCAAATATCTTTAGTCAAAGGAAGTGTATTCTATAGTGAGATCACAATGATCGCTATCCTTAAAAACAGAATTATCCCCAGCAAGATCATTCTATGTGGATATCTGGGATCATGAAAGATCAAAATCGATCCATTTATTGTAAATATGATGCAAATCCAGCTTTATTAACCGATCCACATTGATCTATAATACGCCAGCTTTGATCTGCTTAAACACACAAAGATCCACAAGATATAGTGTCTGTACACAGACTTATCCACATCTTATGGTGCTTTTTTGTATATAGCATCAAAGAAAGATTGGCAGAAATTCATCATATAACCACTTTCGTTATTGACGATAGTAATTAAAGTGATTACAATTCGGCCTCTTTTTTGCCCTTACCTCTAATGTTGGAGCTAAGGTAAATTCACTAACAAAGACGGATTGCCATCATGAGTAAACGTACTTTTCAACCTAGCAACCTGAAGCGCAAGCGTTCTCACGGCTTCCGCGCTCGTATGGCCACTGCAGGCGGCCGTAAGGTGCTTGCACGTCGTCGTGCGAAAGGTCGCGCTCGTTTATCTGCGTAAGTAGATAACTAGGTGACTAGCTATACCTTTACGCGGGAGTTACGTTTGTTAACTCCCGCGCAATTTAAATCTGTATTCTCCAATCCAATCAAAGCATCCTCTGCTGAAATAACTCTGCTCGCTATTCCAAATTCAGAGCAACATCCTCGCTTAGGGTTAACTGTGGCTAAACGTTTTGTAAAACGTGCTAACCAACGTAACCGTATTAAACGTGTGATAAGAGATAGTTTTCGTTTACATCAACACGATATTCCTAATATTGATATCGTCGTATTAGTCAGAAATGGCGTGATGGAAATGGAAAATGCAGAACTACACAAATTGATAGAAAAGCTATGGCGAAAACTCAGTCGCCGTTACAATGGCTAGCAACCACGGTTATCCGTGGTTATCAAATTTTTATAAGCCCTTTACTGGGACCGAAGTGCCGGTTCGATCCAACTTGTTCTTATTATGCGATTGAAGCAATAAAAACACACGGAACAGTGAAAGGTAGTTGGTTTGCAATCAAACGCATATTAAAATGTCACCCTTTACATCCCGGCGGTAGTGATCCCGTCCCCCCTAAAAATGACAGGTGTAATAAATAGGCTATGGAATCTCAACGCAATATATTGCTAATCGGCTTGCTGTTTGTCAGCTTTTTAATGTGGCAACAATGGCAAACAGACAAAGCACCACAACCGGTAGCGCAACAAACTGTTACCCAAACAAACGCTGCAACAATTAACGGTGCAGACGTCCCTGAAGCAGACTCAACTGGTATGCCAGTTGATTTACCTGCAACTAAAAACTTAATTACGGTTAGCACAGACCAGCTTGATATTAAAATCAGCCCAGTTGGTGGTGACATCGTTTATGCCGCATTGGTTACACATAAAGTTGAAATTGACAAAGATGATCCTTTTATCATCCTTGAACAAACCAACACAAATACTTACATCGCCCAAAGTGGTTTAATTGGTCGTAACGGTATTGATAGCAGCGCTAAAGGTCGTGCCGCCTTTGCTGCACAACAAACCTCTTATACATTAGCTGACGGTCAAGACACCCTATCGGTTCCATTGACTTTTACCGCTGATAACGGTGTGACTTACGTAAAAACCTTTACCTTTACCCGTGGTCAGTATGATGTTGGCGTTGATTACAGCATAAACAACACGTCAGATGCGCCGTTACAAGTGCAAATGTATGGTCAAATAAAACAGACCATCAAAGAATCTGAAAGCAGCATGATGATGCCTACTTATCGTGGTGCGGCGTTCTCAACACAAGATACTCGCTACGAAAAGTATGACTTTGAAGACATGGCAGACAAAAACCTAGGTAAAGTTACACTAGGTGGTTGGGCGGCAATGTTACAGCACTACTTTGTGTCAGCATGGATCCCACCTGCGACAGATTCAAACACCATATTTTCAAGTGTGAGCGCTGGTGGCTTAGCTAACATAGGTTTCCGTGGCGCGGTATATGATATCGCACCAGGTGTAACTCAAAAAATTAGCTCACAATTTTATGTAGGCCCTAAAAACCAAAAAGCCCTTTCAGAAATCTCTGAAACGTTAAACCTAGTGGTTGATTATGGTTTCTTGTGGTGGTTAGCAGTACCAATCCACTGGTTATTGATGTTCTATCAATCATTTGTGGGTAACTGGGGTATGGCAATTATTTTAATTACCCTAACCGTTCGTGGTTTGTTATATCCACTAACTAAAGCTCAGTACACGTCAATGGCTAAAATGCGTAATTTACAGCCAAAATTAACTGAGATGAAAGAACGCTTTGGCGATGACCGTCAAAAGATGGGTCAAGCCATGATGGAACTGTACAAAAAAGAGAAAGTAAACCCTATGGGCGGTTGCTTACCTATTTTGTTACAAATGCCAATCTTCATCGCATTGTACTGGGTATTACTTGAAAGCTATGAGCTACGCCACGCGCCGTTCATGCTTTGGATTAATGACTTATCAGTCCAAGATCCATACTACGTATTACCATTGCTAATGGGTGTTTCAATGTGGTTGATGCAGAAAATGCAACCTATGGCACCGACAATGGATCCTATGCAAGTCAAAATGATGCAGTGGATGCCTGTTATCTTTACGGTATTCTTCTTATGGTTCCCAGCAGGTCTAGTACTTTACTGGTTAGTGGGTAACTTAGTTGCTATTACCCAGCAGAAGATTATTTATGCAGGTTTAGAGAAAAAAGGCTTAAAATAAGCCCAAGCTCAACAGTTAACTCATTTAGTAGTTAAATGAATAAAAAGGCGGCTTAATAGGCCGCCTTTTCCTTTAATGATTTAGCAGGTATCTACCGTGACAACAGACACTATTGTAGCGCAGGCCACCGCACCAGGACGCGGCGGTGTGGGGATTATTCGTGTATCAGGTGACTTAGCCAGTAATGTGGCAAACGCCATTATTGGTCATGTACCTAAAACCCGTTATGCCGAATATTGTGATTTTAACAGTAGTGATGGCCACGTCATTGACCAAGGTATTGCGCTGTTTTTTAAAGGGCCAAATTCATTTACAGGCGAAGATGTACTAGAGCTACAAGGCCACGGCGGCCAAATTGTGCTCGATATGCTAATAAAACGAGTGTTAGAAATTGACGGTATTCGCATAGCAAAACCAGGGGAGTTTAGCGAGCAAGCCTTTTTAAACGACAAGCTTGATTTAACCCAAGCTGAAGCGATTGCCGACTTAATTGATGCCACCAGTGAACAAGCCGCAAAAAGCGCTTTGCAATCACTCCAAGGTGAGTTTTCAAAAGAAGTGCATGAGCTAGTAGAACAAGTCACTAATCTTCGCTTGTATGTTGAAGCCGCAATTGATTTCCCAGATGAAGAAGTCGACTTTTTATCTGATGGTAAAATTGCCAACGCCTTATATCGCATTATCGACAAACTCACTACCGTTCAAGCCAGTGCTAAACAAGGTTCGATTATTCGCGAAGGCATGAAAGTCGTCATTGCAGGTCGTCCTAATGCAGGTAAATCTAGCTTACTTAATGCCTTAGCAGGTAAAGAGTCAGCCATTGTTACCGAAATAGCCGGCACCACCCGTGATGTACTGCGTGAGCATATTCACCTTGATGGCATGCCACTGCACATTATCGACACAGCAGGATTACGTGACACCACAGATACCGTTGAGCAAATTGGTATTGAACGCGCCTGGGCAGAAATTGCCAGCGCAGATAGGGTGTTGTTTATGGTTGATGGTACCACTACAAACGCTGTAAATCCGCATGATATTTGGCCCGATTTTATTGACCGTTTACCTTCAAGATTAGGTGTTACAGTTGTGCGTAACAAAGCTGATTTAACCGGTGAAACGCTCGATATGTCACAAGAGCAAGGATACGATGTTTACCGTATTTCTGCCAAAACAGGCCTTGGGGTTGAAGAGTTAAAACAACACCTTAAAACCTTAATGGGTTATCAAAGTAACCTAGAAGGTGGCTTTATTGCCCGTCGTCGTCACTTAGAAGCCTTAGATTTAGCGGCAAGCCACTTACAATTAGGCAAAGAACAACTTGAGGTATATCTTGCCGGCGAACTACTGGCGGAAGAGTTACGCATGTGCCAAATGGCGCTATCAGAAATTACCGGTAAATTTACGTCAGATGACTTGCTCGGCAAAATATTTAGCTCTTTCTGTATCGGTAAATAGTGGATTGGCAAACAAAGGAATAAACACATGACATTGGCCAATCAAGTTGTGATACTCGACTTTGAAACCACAGGTTTATCACCAGACAATGGTGACAGAGCTATTGAAATTGGTGCGGTAAAGTTAGTTGATGGCCAAATAGTGGACACCTTTCAAGAGCTAATAAATCCAGGAAAGCGGGTTAACAGCTTTATTGAACAATACACAGGTATTAGCAACAATATGCTTAAACACGCGCCATCATCTAAAGAAGTGATGGCACAATTTGCCAAGTTTATCGACGGATTCAATTTAGTAGCGCACAACGCCAGCTTTGATAAAAAATTCTTAGATGCTGAATTTAAGCATAATAAGCTGCACTACACAGGCCAATTTGCTTGCTCATTGTTGTTATCGCGTCGCATCAGCCAAGATGCGCCTAATCATCAACTTGGAACCTTAGTAAGTTATCATCAGTTACCAAACGATGGAGTGTTTCACCGCGCCCTAGCTGACGCCACCATGACTAGCCACCTTTGGTTACATCAACTCGATTTACTACAGCAGCAACTGCCAAACCATCTTATAACCTTGGATATTATCAATAAAATATCGAGTTTGCCCAAAGCACAAATAAACCGCTACTACCAAACAATGGCTCGCTGATTACAAATCTTGCGCTAATTTATCCACAAGCAGCCGCACTTTAGGCGATAAGTGACGGTTGTGTGGATACAAGGCCCAAATGCCTTCTTTAGGTTGCTGGTAAGGTGCTAATAACACCACCAACTCCCCAGTTTCAATAGCATCATTAACGTAATAACCGGGTAGCTGCACAATCCCCAGCCCTTTTATTGCTGCAGATAATAAACTTAAACCACTACTGCAACTCAGCGAACCACTCACTTTAACGGCTCTAGGCTTGCCCTGATCAATGAAATGCCAATGTGATTGACTGCCAATTAAGCAATTATGCTGGCTCAATTCCGACAAGGTATAAGGCGTACCAAATTGAGCAATGTAGCTAGGAGCAGCACACACAAATTGACTGCGACTGGTTAAACGTTTCGCCATCATTGACGAATTAGATAACCGCCCTAGCCTAATAGCTAAATCAAAACCACCTTCTACAAGATCAAGCTGACGATTAGTTAACTCGCACACCACTTCAATATCGCGATATTGCTGCATAAAATCGATAACAATCGGCATAACAAAATTTTCACCATAGGTAACAGGCGCTGTCATCCTAATTAAGCCCTGGGGTTTATCTTTTAAACTCGAAATGGCCCGTTCAGCTTCATCAAGACTGTCTAATACCTGGCGACAATGCCGATAATAAACCGAGCCCTCCTCGGTTAACGATACCTTGCGAGTTGTGCGATAAAACAATTTAGTGTTTAGGCGGTTTTCAAGTTGGCTCACCTGGCGGCTCACTTGCGCCGTAGAAATACTTAAACGTTTACCAGCCGCAGTAAAACTGTCGGTTTCTGCCACTGCAACAAACTCAAAAATCCCTTCCCACTGCATCATTATTACATTCTCGTAAAAGTCATTTGCAAAACATGCTGATTATCAATCAATGATAAAGAAATACAATGGATAAATACACTACACTGTAGTGATGCTAATTATCCATCATTCATGGTATTACGTTTAAGGAAGCTATCTATGTCTGCACAATTTATTAAATCCAAAGCCGCAATTGCTTGGGGGCCAGGTCAACCATTATCGGTTGAAGAAGTCGATGTAATGTACCCAAAAGCCGGTGAAGTCATGGTGCGTATTGTGGCATCTGGCGTATGTCATACCGATGCATTTACCTTATCTGGTGATGATCCTGAAGGCGTATTTCCAGCAATTCTTGGCCATGAAGGTGGCGGGATTGTTCATATGGTTGGCGAAGGCGTTACCAGTGTAAAAGTCGGCGACCATGTTATTCCGTTATACACAGCAGAATGTGGTAAATGTAAGTTCTGTACTTCTGGTAAAACCAACCTATGCAGCGCTGTACGTGCTACACAAGGTAAAGGCTTAATGCCAGATGGCACCACACGTTTCTTTAAAGATGGCGAGCCTATTTTCCACTACATGGGTTGCTCTACTTTTTCTGAATACACAGTATTACCCGAAATTTCATTAGCTAAAGTGAATCCAACAGCACCGCTAGAAGAAGTCTGTTTATTAGGTTGTGGTGTGACTACCGGTATGGGCGCTGTACTAAAAACAGCAAAAGTACAAAAAGGCGATACTGTGGCAATCTTTGGTCTAGGCGGCATCGGCCTATCTGCCATTATTGGCGCTACCATGGCTGGCGCCAGCCGAATTATTGGTATCGACTTAAATGAATCTAAGTTTGAATTAGCTAAAAAACTTGGGGCAACTGACTGCATTAATCCTAAAAACTTCGATAAGCCTATTCAGGATGTCATTGTTGAAATGACCGATGGTGGCGTTGATTTCTCATTTGAATGTATTGGTAACGTTAACGTGATGCGCAGTGCATTAGAATGTTGTCACAAAGGCTGGGGTGAGTCTGTCATTATTGGTGTAGCTGGCGCTGGCCAAGAAATTTCAACGCGACCATTCCAATTAGTCACCGGCCGAGTATGGCGTGGCAGTGCATTTGGTGGCGTTAAAGGGCGCAGTGAATTACCGGGTATAGTTGAACAATACCTAGCTGGCGAGTTTAAGTTAGATCACTTTATTACTCACACCATGGGCCTTGAAGGGATTAACGATGCATTTGATTTAATGCATAAAGGCGAGAGTATCCGCAGCGTTATTCACTTTAATAAATAATCAGCTCTTTAACTCAAATAACAATGCAGTTAATTCAACAATTAACTGCATTTATTTTATGAGGACCCAACATGACCATTGAAAATATCAGCAGCACCAAAGCATTTGGTGGCTGGCATAAACAATATACTCATTCTTCAACAGCACTCAATTGCACGATGCGTTTTGCTATTTACTTACCGCCACAAGCTGAACAGCAAAATGTGCCCGTACTGTATTGGTTATCAGGGCTAACCTGCACTGACGAAAACTTTATGCAAAAAGCCGGCGCACAGCGCATAGCCGCAGAACTTGGTATTGCCATTGTTGCACCAGACACTAGCCCACGTGGTGAAGGGGTTGCCGACGACAAAGACGGCGCATATGACTTTGGTTTAGGCGCAGGATTTTACCTAAATGCCACTAAACCACCGTTCGCTCAGCATTATAAAATGTATGATTACGTGGTGTCTGAACTACCAGCAATCATTGAAGCGCATTTCCCGGTAACTAACCAACGTAGCATAAGTGGCCACTCAATGGGCGGCCATGGCGCATTAACGATCGCATTAAAAAATCCTAACCAATACAAAAGCGTATCAGCATTTAGCCCTATTTGTAATCCGATGGATTGCCCTTGGGGAATAAAAGCATTTCGAGGTTACTTAGGCGATGATCAACAACAATGGCAACAATATGATAGCTGTGAGTTGATGCAAAATAGCCAACAATTTGTCCCCGCGCTGGTGGATATTGGTACCAATGACACCTTTTTAGATGAGCAATTAAAACCTCATACATTAGAAAAAATCGCACAGCTAAAAGAATACCCGCTCGAGTTAAGAATGCAGCCAGGATATGACCATAGCTACTACTTTATCTCGACATTTATTGAACAGCACCTGCGCTTTCATGCTAACTATTTAAAGATCAAATAACACTGAGCTAATGTTAACAATCACCCAAAACGAGCCTTTTATGGCTCGTTTTTTTATCGCTGAAAAAGCACTACCTCAATAAAACAGCCAAATAAACCGCTTATTTCGAGGTAAAAAGTGTAAATAAGCCAACATTAAGGGTAAATGAGTGAGTAAAATAACCCTAAATCACGTAAACCTGACGAAGATCTAATCAAATTAAGCAACAATTTGGAGTAAAAATGGCAAAAATAGCATTATTAGTGGGTACCACATTGGGCAGCTCAGAATATGTCGCCGATGAAATGGCAGAACAATTAGCCCAATTAAATCACCAAACAGAGGTGTTTATTGACCCACAATGGGATCAACTAAACGACTTTTCAGTGTGGATCATTGTAAGTTCTACCCATGGAGCGGGCGATCTACCCGACAACATAGTGCCTTTTTATAAACAATTAATGCTCAATATGCCGGATCTTACATCGGTACAACATGCATTATGCGCCATTGGTGATTCGAGCTACGACACATTTTGCCAGGGGCCTGAAAAAATAATCGATCTATTATTACAATGCGGATCAACAGCTATTGTGGATAAGATCCAAATTGATGTACAACAAGATCCCGTGCCTGAAGAGCCCGCCCTTGCTTGGTTATCGCAGTGGCAGCATAAAATATAACGAGTATAAATTACGATCTTATTTTGTATAAACCCAGATCAACTCACAATTTAGATCTACCTTATCCACAATTTAATTTATTTTATAATAAGTTTGTGGATAAGCTATTATTTTTAGCGATCATAACTCTGTACTATTCACACTCCGATCTGCTTAAAGATCCCCCTTGTGGATAACTACCCGATCTATCCCCACCTTATATTGAGTTTGATCGCGATCAGATCACAGGTTTAAAACCTTTTAAATATCTGATTTTAAATAAAAATAAAAGTTACTAACAGAAAAGTACGATCCTAATAGTAAACATAATAAAAAGATCTATATAAAGATCTTAAGATCTATTAAGCAAACCCATCTTGATCATTCTATGAAAAATGAACATTCACGTTCAGACAAGCAAGTGCTAAAATGCACAACTCAAATAGCGTTACAAATTGAATTTAACTTTCTTAGCAATTAAAGGTCGCATAATGCATTTTCATGAACGGTTTGATGTAATTGTCGTTGGTGGTGGTCATGCCGGAACTGAGGCAGCCCTCGCAGCAGCAAGAATGGGATCAAAAACATTATTGTTGACCCATAACATCGACACACTAGGTCAAATGTCTTGTAATCCCGCCATTGGTGGTATTGGTAAAGGTCATTTGGTTAAAGAGATCGATGCATTAGGCGGCGCAATGGCTACAGCCACTGACTTTGCCGGTATTCAATTTAGAACGTTAAATTCAAGTAAAGGCCCAGCGGTTCGTGCCATTCGTGCACAAGCTGACCGAGCACTGTATCGTCAAAAGATTCAACATATTTTACAAAACCAACCTAACTTGCGTATTTTTCAACAAGCTGTTGACGATTTAGTTGTTGAAAATAATAAAGTTGTTGGTGTTGTCACTCAAATGGGTTTGGCATTTGAAGCTCCAGCAGTAGTATTAACTACAGGCACATTTTTAAGCGGCAAAATTCATATTGGTTTACAAAATTACAGCGGTGGCCGTGCAGGCGATCCACCAGCAATTGCATTAGCCAATCGTTTACGTGAATTGCCCATTCGTGTTGGCCGTTTAAAAACCGGTACACCACCACGTATTGATGCCAATACCATTGATTTTTCACAAATGACAGAGCAAAAAGGTGATACTCCATTGCCAGTAATGTCATTTCTTGGTGATGTGAGTCAGCATCCAAAACAAATTTCATGTTTTATTACCCACACCAATGAAAAAACTCACGACATTATTCGTGGAGGCCTAGATAGAAGCCCAATGTATTCAGGAGTTATTGAAGGTATTGGTCCTCGTTATTGCCCATCGATTGAAGATAAGATCCACCGTTTTGCAGATAAATCATCGCATCAAATCTTTATCGAACCAGAAGGTTTAAGTACTAACGAAATCTACCCTAATGGTATTTCAACCAGCTTGCCATTTGATGTGCAACTTAATTTAGTGCGTTCGATCAAAGGCATGGAAAATGCTGAGATCGTGCGTCCTGGTTATGCAATTGAATATGATTACTTTGATCCACGTGATCTTAAAAACTCATTAGAAACCAAAACCATTGCAGGTTTATTTTTTGCAGGCCAAATTAACGGCACTACAGGTTACGAAGAAGCCGCTGCGCAAGGGTTATTGGCTGGTATGAACGCATCTTTACAAGTACAAGGTAAAGAAAGCTGGTGTCCACGCCGCGACGAGGCTTACCTTGGTGTATTGGTTGATGATTTATCAACCCTTGGTACCAAAGAACCCTACCGCATGTTTACCAGCCGTGCTGAATACCGTTTATTACTACGTGAAGACAACGCTGATCTGCGCTTAACCGAAAAAGGCCGTGAACTGGGCTTAGTAGACGATAATCGTTGGGAATTATTCAGTAAGAAAAAAGAATCGATCGAACTGGAATTACAGCGTTTACGTAGCCAATGGGTACACCCTAATTCACCGTTATTAGATGTATTAAATCCTCAATTAAATACACCAATTTCGCGTGAAGCATCATTTGAAGATTTACTGCGTCGCCCAGAAATGGATTACAGTAAATTAATGAAACTAGAAGGTTTTGGCCCAGGTCTTGACGATCCACAAGCGGCTGAACAAGTGCAAATTCAAGTGAAATACTCAGGTTATATTCAACGCCAACAGGATGAAATAGACAAAGCTATTCGTCATGAAAGCTCATTGTTACCTCTTGATCTCGATTATCAAGAAGTACCAGGACTTTCAAATGAGGTGATCGCAAAGCTTAATAATCACAAACCTGAAACGGTAGGACAAGCATCTCGGATCTCTGGAATTACTCCAGCAGCCATCTCTATTTTGCTAGTACACTTGAAAAAACGTGGTTTATTGAGAAAAAGCGCATAATTTCAAATATTTTTTCGACTCAGTAACACAAGGGAAGCCATAAGGCTTCCCTTAGTGCTTTTACGGCTTCATAATAACTGCCGTCTGTTCATGCAATTTACGAGGTTTTCTGTGTTATCTGTGCAACTCCAAACCTATTTAGCTGAAATGAAAATATCAGCCACTGAATTACAACAAAAACAACTCGTCGGTTTTGTTGAAATGCTCGCTAAATGGAATAAAGCCTATAACCTCACCTCGGTACGCGATCCTGAACAAATGTTAATTAGACATATTATGGACAGTTTGGCCGTTTCTCCTTATCTTGAAGGACAGCGATTTATTGATGTGGGCACAGGTCCTGGTTTACCTGGGATCCCATTAGCCATTATGAATCCAGACAAACAATTTGTATTATTAGACAGTTTAGGTAAACGGATCCGCTTTCAAAAACAGGTTCAATTTGAGCTGAAAATTAATAATATCACCTCAGTAGAAAGCCGGGTCGAGGCTTATCAACCCGATGACAAATTTGATGGCGTGTTAAGTAGAGCATTTGCATCGATACAGGATATGCTCAGCTGGTGTCATCATTTACCAACTGAAAATGGCATCTATTACGCCCTAAAAGGTCAGTTAAACCAACAAGAATTACAGCAAATGCCAGCAGGATTTTCGCTGGTTGAAACCATTGTATTGCATGTACCAAAGCTAGACGAACAGCGACATTTATTAAAAATTGCTAAGCAATAAACTGCATTTCTTTCGCTAATTAATCTAACCGGACATCAATAATTTTAAGACAGGATGACATTGTGGGTAAAATCATTGCCGTAGCCAACCAAAAAGGTGGCGTAGGAAAAACAACAACTTGCGTAAACCTAGCCGCATCACTTGCCGCCACAAAGCGTAAAGTGTTGTTGATCGATTTAGATCCTCAAGGCAATGCAACTATGGGCAGCGGAGTCGACAAGTACGATGTAGATAACACCGCCTATGAGTTACTCGTAGAAGAAAAGCCCTTTGCCGATATTGTGATTAAAAATACCGTCGGTAAATTTGATCTGATCGCAGGTAATGGTGATGTGACAGCTGCAGAAATTAAATTAATGGAGTTTTTTGCCCGTGAGATCCGCTTACGTAATGCACTTGCCCCAATAAAAGATGACTACGACTACATCTTTATTGATTGCCCACCTTCTTTGAACATGTTAACGGTCAATGCCATGTCGGCAGCAGATTCTGTATTAGTACCAATGCAATGTGAATATTATGCCCTAGAAGGGCTTACAGCACTCATTGATACCATTACTAAACTTGGTGCCATGGTCAATCCAACATTAACCATTGAAGGTATTTTGCGTACCATGTATGACCCGCGTAACCGCCTATCAAATGATGTGTCTGATCAATTAAAACAACATTTTGGTGATAAAGTTTATCGCACTGTTATTCCGCGAAACATTAGGTTGGCAGAAGCTCCTAGTTTTGGTGCGCCAGCCATGTACTACGATAAATCGAGCGCTGGAGCAAAAGCATACTTAGCCCTAGCGGGTGAAATTATCCGTCGTGCAGAGCAACAAACACAACCCAAACAAGCGTAGGATATAAAAATGACGTTAAAAAAACGCGGTTTAGGTAAAGGCCTGGATGCCTTATTAAGCCATAGCAATGCGGCGACTCGTAAAAACGAGCAACCAGAAGAAACTCAATCACACCCTGTAGCAAGCGATCTTATTCATCTTGATCTGGACAAACTCCAACCTGGTAAATATCAGCCACGTAAAGATATGTCTCCAGAGGCATTAGAAGAGCTTGCTGAGTCTATTCGCTCCCAAGGTGTTATTCAGCCAATTGTGGTGCGTAAAGTATCAAATGGTAATTATGAAATTATCGCGGGTGAACGTCGTTGGCGTGCAGCACAACTTGCTAAGCTTGATAAAGTCCCGTGTATTGTTAAACAAGTGGCAGATGAAGCGGCTGTGGCTATTGCGCTGATTGAGAATATTCAGCGCGAAGACCTCAATGCAATGGAAGAAGCAATTGCCTTACAGCGTTTATTAGAAGAGTTTGAATTAACCCATCAACAAGTCGCTGATGCAGTAGGTAAATCTCGAGCTAGTGTATCTAACTTACTGCGCTTAAATAGCCTCAATGAGCCTGTTAAGCGTTTGTTAGAATATGGTGACATTGACATGGGACACGCCCGTGCTTTATTGGCCATAGAAGGTGATGAACAGACTAATTTAGCCCGATTAGTTGCATCAAAAGAAATGACTGTTCGAGAAACTGAACGATTAATTAATAAAGCCTTAAATCCGGCTAAAACCGTCGAAACTCAAGCTAAAGATCATGATGTTAGCCGATTAGAACAAGAGTTAATTGAACGGCTCGGTGCCAAAGTTGCCATTAATCATGGTACTAAAGGTAAAGGGAAAATTGTAATAAACTACCAAAATCTTGCTGAATTAGACGGTATTTTAAGTAAAATTCGTTAAAAATCTGACTAAACCATTTCATGTAGTAATTTTGTGACATAGCGCTAATTTTTACTTTTGTATATTTAGCGCTATTTCACTCATTAAATCGTTGTTTTCCTATCATCAAAGTTGCAAACAAAGCGCGAAAAGGTATACTTTGCAGGCTTTTTGTATCTTAAGGCTAGTTTAATATATTAAATTTAACATTAGGACCGCGAAAGGCATTAATGCGGAGATATGAAGTTGGGTAATGTTTTAGCGCGTCGTGGTAGGTTAGCAGCCTATAAATTAGTGCTGGTACAAGCGATAGTAGCGAGCATTATTTCAATACTATTTTTCGTAATGTGGGGAGCGCAGTATGGTCAGTCTGCTTTAGCAGGCGCGATTATCGCTGTACTTCCTAATTTTGTATTCGCAACCCTAGCTTTCTCACATAGTGGGGCAAGCTCTGCAGCAAAAGTGGTTAAAAGCTTTTACTGGGGGGAAGCGGTAAAGATGCTGTTGACCATTGCATTGTTTACGTTAGTGTTTATCAACATGGAAGTCGGATTTATGCCGCTTTTTACTTGTTATTCGTTAGCGTTAGTTGTGCACTGGATAGCACCTTTATATTTCAAGCAAAGTTAAGTGGGATGAATCATGGCTGCAACTGGTGAAGCGTTAACACCGCAGGGCTATATCCAACATCACCTTACCAACTTAAGTGTTGGTGAAGGGTTTTGGACATGGCACATTGATTCGTTGCTCTTTTCGGTTGGGCTTGGTGTGTTGTTCTTATGGCTGTTTTACAGTGCTGGCAAAAAAGCGACAACAGGCGTTCCTGGCAAATTTCAATGTTTTGTCGAGATGATTGTTGAGTTTGTTGATAGCAGTGTGAAAGAAACTTTTCACGGCCGCAATCCTGTTATTGCGCCTTTAGCTCTGACTATTTTTGTATGGATTTTCATGATGAACTTCATGGATATGATCCCTGTAGATTGGTTGCCATGGGCAGCAAGTTTAGCAGGCGTGCCATACCTTAAAGTGGTTCCGACTACTGACGTAAACATCACTTTTAGCTTAGCTATTGGTGTGTTTGTGCTGATTATTTACTACAGCATTAAAGTCAAAGGTGTTTCAGGTTTTGTTAAAGAACTAACATTTCAGCCTTTTAACCATTGGGCAATGATACCCGTCAACTTATTATTAGAAACAGTAACCTTAGTTGCTAAGCCAATTTCATTGGCACTACGACTATTTGGTAACTTGTATGCTGGTGAGTTGATTTTTATCCTTATTGCATTGATGTATGGTTCTAACGTGGCGTTATCTGCTCTAGGTGTAGGATTACAACTAGGTTGGTTAATTTTCCATATTTTAGTTATTACTTTACAAGCATTTATTTTCATGATGTTGACCATTGTTTATTTAAGCATGGCGCATGAAGATCACTAAGGGTAACCGAAAATTTTTTTGACCTAAATCATTAATAACAACGATTTAGAATATTGGAGATAGATATGGAAACTGTATTAGGAATGACGGCTATTGCTGTTGCTCTACTTATTGGTATGGGTGCATTAGGAACAGCTATCGGTTTCGGCCTTTTAGGTGGAAAGTTTTTGGAAGGTGCAGCTCGTCAGCCAGAAATGGCGCCTATGTTACAAGTTAAAATGTTCATCGTAGCGGGTCTACTAGATGCCGTAACTATGATTGGTGTAGGTATTGCGCTATTTATGCTATTTACTAACCCATTGGGTGCAATGCTTTAATTAACGCTTCTGTCTTTAATCTAACTAGGAGGCTGTTGTGAATTTCAACGCTACCCTATTCGGTCAGACGGTTGCCTTTATTCTCTTCGTGTGGTTTTGCATGAAGTTTGTATGGCCTCCGTTGATGAATGCCATCGAAGAACGCCAGAAGAAAATTGCTGATGGTCTGGCAGATGCCGGCCGTGCAGCAAAAGATCTAGAGTTAGCGCAAATTAAAGCTACTGAGCAACTAAAAGAAGCAAAAGTAACTGCCAACGAGATCATTGAGCAAGCTAACAAGCGTAAAGCTCAAATCGTTGAAGAAGCTAAAGCTGAAGCACAAATTGAGCGTGCAAAAATTATCGCTCAAGGTAATGCAGAAATTGAAAACGAACGTAATCGCGTGAAAGATGACTTGCGTAAGCAAGTTGCTACTCTAGCCGTTATCGGCGCAGAGAAGATTCTTGAGCGTTCGATTGATCCAGCCGCCCACAGTGACATAGTTGATAAACTTGTTGCTGAAATTTGATAAGGAGTTGAGTTATGGCTGAATTAACCACCATCGCTCGCCCTTACGCAAAGGCAGCTTTTGATTTTGCTGTTGAACACAAAGCAGTCGATAGTTGGACAGAAATGTTAGCTTTCGCCTCATTGGTAAGTGAAAACGAATCAATGAAACCACTGCTTAACGGTACTCTTGCGAGTACAGAACTTGCCTCACTGTTTATTAAAGTTTGCGGTGAACAAGTCAACGAGCAAGGTCAGAACCTGATAAAGGTAATGGCTGAAAACGGTCGTTTAGGGATACTGCCAGCAGTATCGCTACTTTTTGCTGAATACCGTAATGAGTGGGCAAAAGAAGTTGAAGCCACAGTGGTTTCTGCAACTGAGCTAAGCTCTGAGCAACAGCAGCAAATTAGTGTTTCTCTAGAGAAACGTCTCGCACGCAAAGTTAAGCTGAATTGCAGCATCGACGCATCGCTTATTGGCGGTGTGATTATTAAATCAGGCGACCTAGTCATTGATGGCTCGGTAAGCGGTAAGTTATCGCGCTTGTCTGATAAGCTGCAGTCGTAATTGGGAGTTTGAGCATGCAACTGAATTCCACTGAAATCAGCGATCTGATTAAGCAGCGGATCGAGCAGTTCGACGTCGTTAGTGAAGCTCGCAACGAAGGTACTATCGTTGCAGTAAGTGACGGCATCATTCGCATTAACGGCCTTGCCGATGTAATGCAAGGTGAAATGATCGAACTGCCTGGTGGCCGTTTTGCAATCGCGTTGAACTTAGAACGTGATTCTGTAGGCGCCGTAGTAATGGGCCCTTATGCTAATTTAGCAGAAGGTGCAAAAGTAAGAACCACTGGTCGTATTCTTGAAGTACCAGTGGGTCGTGGACTACTTGGTCGTGTTGTTAACACCCTTGGTGAGCCAATCGACGGTAAAGGACCTATCGACAACGATGGTTTCTCTCCTGTTGAAGTGATTGCTCCTGGTGTTATTGAGCGTAAATCAGTAGATCAACCAATCCAAACTGGTTATAAAGCCGTTGATGCCATGATCCCAATCGGTCGTGGTCAACGTGAATTGATCATTGGTGACCGTCAGACTGGTAAAACAGCGATGGCTATCGATGCAATTATCAACCAGAAAGATTCAGGTATTAAATGTGTCTATGTTGCTGTTGGTCAGAAAGCTTCTACCATCGCTAACGTAGTACGTAAACTTGAAGAACATGGCGCACTAGCTAACACTATAGTTGTTGTTGCATCAGCTTCTGAAGCTGCCGCACTGCAATTCTTAGCACCATATTCTGGTTGTTCAATGGGTGAATACTTCCGTGACCGCGGTGAAGATTCTTTAATCGTATATGATGATTTGTCTAAGCAAGCAGTTGCTTACCGTCAAATTTCATTGCTATTGAAGCGTCCACCAGGACGTGAAGCATACCCAGGTGACGTATTCTATCTACACTCGCGTTTATTAGAGCGTGCATCACGCGTAAACGTGAACTATGTAGAAAAGTTCACAAACGGTGCAGTAAAAGGTCAAACCGGTTCGTTAACCGCGTTACCTATTATTGAAACCCAAGCTGGTGACGTATCAGCGTTCGTACCGACCAACGTAATTTCTATTACAGATGGTCAGATCTTCCTTGAGACTGACTTGTTTAACTCGGGCTTACGTCCAGCAGTTAACCCAGGTATTTCTGTTTCTCGTGTTGGTGGTGCAGCGCAGACTAAGATCATCAAGAAACTGTCTGGCGGTATCCGTACTGCACTTGCACAGTATCGAGAGCTTGCAGCGTTCTCACAGTTTGCATCTGATTTAGATGATGCAACACGTGCTCAACTTGAGCATGGTGAGCGTGTAACCGAATTAATGAAGCAAAAGCAATATGCTCCTATGAGCGTTGCTGCCCAGGCTGTGTCTATTTTCGCAGCTGAAAAAGGCTACCTAAAAGGTGTTGCTTTAAATGAAATCGGTCGCTTCGAAGCCGCTCTGCTTTCATACATGAACAGTCAACATGCTGAGCTAATCAAAACCATCAACGCTACTGGCGATTATAACGCTGATATCGAAGGTGAGTTGAAAGCAGGCATGGACAAGTTCATTGAAACCCAAACCTGGTAATAATGAACAAGAGGTGTCATTAGGCACCTCAGGTCCCAGATTGGAGAGTAGAGATGGCCGGCGCTAAAGAGATTAAAACCAAGATCGCGAGTGTTAAAAACACTCAGAAGATCACTTCAGCTATGGAAATGGTTGCAGCCAGCAAAATGCGCAAAGCGCAAGAACGCATGGCAGCGAGCCGTCCATATGCAGAAAATATGCGTAAGGTGATCGGTCACGTAGCGCAAGGTACTCTCGAGTATAAACACCCCTATTTAGAGGTGAGAGATGCCAAGCGGGTTGGTTACATAGTTGTAGCAACCGACCGTGGCCTTTGTGGTGGTTTGAACGTCAACCTATTCAAAAAGGTTGTGTCAGACGTGAAGAAATGGAAAGAGCAAGGTGCAGAAATAGACTTTTGTCCAGTTGGTGCTCGTTCTGTTCAATTCTTCAAAAGCTTTGGTGGTAATGTTACTGCCCATGCATCAGGTTTAGGCGATTCGCCAAAGCTTGCTGACTTGATTGGCACAGTGCGTGTCATGTTAAAAGCTTACAACGAAGGTAAACTGGATCGTCTGTACATTGTGTTTAACAAATTTGTTAATACAATGGCCCAGACTCCTGTGATCGAACAGCTGCTACCTTTACCTAAGTCAGATGAAGAAGTAGCGAGTTACCCTTGGGATTATATATACGAGCCAGATCCAAAAGAAATTTTGGATGTACTGTTAACTCGTTATTTTGAGTCACAAGTGTATCAAGGTGTTGTTGAAAACCTTGCCTCTGAACAGGCTGCCCGTATGGTAGCGATGAAGGCGGCAACAGACAACGCTGGCGAAATGATCGATGATTTGCAATTAGTCTATAACAAAGCCCGTCAGGCTGCGATTACGCAAGAACTGTCGGAAATTGTATCAGGCGCTGCAGCGGTTTAGGTTAGGTAACGAATTCAAGTTTAGAGGATTAATCATGAGCACAGGTACTGTTGTCCAAGTAATTGGCGCGGTTGTGGACGTCGAGTTTCCACAAGATTCTGTACCTCGGGTATATGACGCTCTGAAGATCACAGGTGAAGGCGCCTGTAATGGTTTGGTGCTGGAAGTTCAGCAACAGCTAGGTGGTGGTGTAGTTCGTACCATCGCTATGGGTTCTTCTGATGGTCTGCGTCGTGGTCTAGAGGTAGCAAACTCAGGTTCACCAATTTCTGTTCCGGTTGGAGTGAAAACTCTTGGCCGTATCATGAACGTATTAGGTGAGCCAATTGATGAAGCGGGCGAAATCGGTGAAGAAGAGCGTTATGAAATTCACCGTGCAGCACCTTCATACGAAGATCAATCAAACACGACTGAACTTTTAGAGACTGGTATCAAGGTTATCGACCTTGTATGTCCTTTCGCTAAAGGTGGTAAAGTAGGTCTGTTCGGTGGTGCGGGTGTTGGTAAAACAGTTAACATGATGGAACTGATTAACAACATCGCTAAAGCTCACTCAGGTCTTTCTGTATTCGCTGGTGTTGGTGAGCGTACTCGTGAGGGTAACGACTTCTACTACGAGATGGAAGATTCAGGCGTATTAGACAAAGTTGCCATGGTATATGGTCAGATGAACGAGCCTCCAGGAAACCGTTTACGCGTAGCGTTAACTGGTTTGACTATGGCTGAAAAGTTCCGTGACGAAGGTCGTGACGTACTGTTGTTCGTTGACAACATCTACCGTTATACCTTAGCTGGTACTGAAGTATCTGCACTGTTAGGTCGTATGCCTTCTGCGGTAGGTTATCAGCCAACACTAGCTGAAGAAATGGGTGTTCTACAAGAACGTATTACTTCAACTAAAACAGGTTCGATTACTTCTGTTCAAGCAGTATATGTACCTGCGGATGACTTAACCGATCCGTCACCAGCAACAACCTTCGCTCACTTAGATGCGACTGTTGTATTGTCTCGTCAAATTGCTTCATTGGGTATTTACCCAGCCGTTGACCCATTGGACTCGACTTCACGTCAGTTAGATCCACAGGTTGTTGGTCAAGAGCATTATGATGTTGCAAACGGTGTACAAACTGTATTACAGCGTTATAAAGAGCTGAAAGACATTATTGCTATTTTGGGTATGGATGAATTGTCAGATGACGACAAAACAACTGTATTCCGTGCACGTAAGATTGAGCGTTTCTTATCTCAACCTTTCTTCGTAGCAGAAGTGTTTACAGGTTCTCCAGGTAAGTACGTTTCTCTAAAAGACACCATCCGTGGCTTTAAGGGTATTTTGGATGGTGAATTCGATCACATTCCAGAGCAAGCGTTCTACATGGTTGGCTCAATCGATGAAGCTATCGAGAAAGCGAACAAAAAGAAATAACTAGGCCGTAAAGCTTAGTTCTTTAAGGAGAACTTGATGGCAGCCAAAACAGTCCAACTTGATATTGTTAGTGCAGAAGACAGCATCTACCACGGCGAAGTGAGCTTTTTTGAAGTGAACGGCGCTGAAGGTGAGTTAGGTATTATGCCTAACCACGTTGCTCTACTAACAAAAATCAAGCCTGGTATGGCGCGCTTTATCAAGCAAGATGGTAGTGAAGAAGTGTTGTACCTTTCTGGTGGTTTACTAGAAGTACAACCTACTGCAATCTCAGTACTTGCTGATGTAGCATTACGTGCCGATGATATTGATGAAAAAGCCGCTTTAGAAGCGAAAGAACGTGCAGAGCAAGCTATTGCTAATGCTGGCGCCGACTTTAACTACGAAGCCGCAGCTATTGAATTGGCCAAGTCTTTGGCTCAATTAAAAGTAGTTGAAACCATCAAGAAAAATATCACCAGATAATCTGATTATTTGACACAATAAAAGGCGACTCGTTATGAGTCGCCTTTTTTATTGCTGAAATACCATATTAAGAGTTTTTTTATTTATACCCGTCAGGATAAATAAGTGATCAGAGAGTGCTGATTGGTATTAGCATGGGATTAAGCTAAAATAGCGCCAATTTGAATTCATCTTGTTTGAAGGGACTAATTATGTCGTTAAATGTTGTTATCTTAGCCGCAGGCAAAGGAACTCGCATGCGCTCAGATTTACCTAAAGTGCTGCATCCTATTGCCCATAAAAGTATGGTTCAGCATGTTATCGACACTGCTAACTCATTAGGAGCGCAAGCCATTCAACTAGTGTATGGCTACGGCGCCGACAAATTAAAGGCAACACTCGGTGAACAAGCACTTAATTGGGTGTTACAAGCAGAGCAGCTCGGTACCGGGCACGCTGTCGCTCAAGCCAACTCAAACATCAACGACGACGATACCGTGCTTATTCTTTACGGTGATGTTCCACTTATTCAACAATCTACATTAGAGACACTGTTAGCGGCTCGCTCAGCAAATGGATTAGCCATTTTAACGGTCAATTTGCCTAACCCAACCGGTTACGGCCGTATTGTGAGAGAGTCAGGTAAAGTGGTTGGCATTGTAGAGCAAAAAGATGCTAACGCAGAACAGCTCACCATCACTGAAGTTAACACAGGTATTATGGCCGTACCTGGCAAGCAGTTAAAAGCCTGGTTGAGCCGGTTATCAAACAACAACGCACAAGGCGAATATTACTTAACCGATATTATTGCAATGGCGAATGCAGATGGTGTTGATATTACAACCTCACAACCGCAATCGGCAATTGAAGTTGAAGGTGCCAATAATCGTGTACAATTAGCACAGTTAGAGCGTGCATACCAAGCTCGTGCAGCTGAAAAGCTCATGCTAGAGGGTGCCAATTTACGCGATCCTGCCCGTATTGATATTCGCGGTGATGTCAGCGTGGGTATGGATGTGATGATTGATGTTAATGTCATTTTTCAAGGTAAGGTTACTTTAGGTAATAACGTTACCATTGGCGCAGGCGCTATTTTAATTGATTGTGACATTGCTGATAACGCAGAAATTAAACCTTATACCATTGTTGAAGGCGCAAAACTTGGCCAAGCAGCAAGTGCAGGGCCTTTTGCCCGTTTGCGCCCAGGTGCAGAGCTTAAACAAGATGCACACATTGGTAATTTTGTTGAAATCAAAAAATCAGTATTAGGTGTTGGCTCCAAAGCAGGCCATTTAGCCTATCTTGGCGATGCTGTTATTGGCGCTGGTGTCAACATAGGAGCTGGTACCATTACCTGTAACTACGACGGCGCTAACAAGTTTGTTACCACCATAGAAGATGGCGTATTTGTCGGCAGTGATACCCAATTAGTTGCGCCAGTCACCATAGGTAAAAACGCGACATTAGGTGCCGGTTCTACTATCACTAAAGATGTTGCAGCAGATGAACTGGTTATTACCCGGGTAAAACAACGTCATATCACAGGTTGGCAACGTCCTGTAAAAATTAAAAAGTAACATTTTAAACCCTTCTAAAATGTAACCATAAAAACCTCTGCTTATCACAGAGGTTTTTTTGTACTTTTATTTCAATTTGAATCATTCAGATCTAGATAAAGTTTCATTTGATGTTAAAATATCTTTCGTTTCGAAACTTATGTGAAAGATTTTTAATCAAATGACCAAACGTAATACTCAACAACGTCGCCATTCGATCATTAAATTGGTTAACGAGCAAGGTGAAGTCAGTGTCGATGAACTGGCCAGTTTGTTCGCGACCTCAGAAGTCACTATTCGTAAAGATTTAGCCATGCTTGAAACTCATGGTTTATTGCTACGTCGTTATGGTGGGGCCGTTCCTGTTCCTCAAGAAATGACCCAAATAGCAAACGAAACATTGTCGTTGAACAAACAAGCCATTGCAGCAAAAGCCGCTGAGCTCATTCGCGATCATAACCGAATCATAATAGACAGTGGCAGTACCACATCGGGGATAGTGCAACAGCTTAATGATAAGCGTGGCCTAGTGGTGATGACAAACTCATTGCAACTAGCCAATGCCATACACGAACTTGAAAACGAACCGACATTATTGATGACCGGTGGTACCTGGGATCCGCATTCAGAGTCTTTTCAGGGCCAGGTGGCAGAGCAAGTATTACGTTCATATAACTTCGACCAATTATTTATCGGTGCAGACGGCATCGATCTTGATCGTGGAACCACCACATTTAATGAACTCACCGGACTCAGTAAAGTGATGGCCGAAATGTCACGTGAAGTGGTGGTGCTATTAGAGTCGACCAAAATAGGCCGGCGGATCCCCAACCTGGAACTGCCGTGGGATGTGGTGAATGTGTTAGTTACTGACGACAACATTAGCCCGCAAGCCGTAGAAACTATTTCAGCACATGGCGTAAAAGTGATACTTGCGCCATATGCAAACTAAATTAATTTAATATCTAATATCGTAAAGGAAAATAACATGTGTGGAATCGTAGGCGCTGTTGCGCAAAGGGATGTTGCAGAAATTTTAGTAGAAGGCCTTCGTCGCCTTGAATACCGCGGTTATGACTCTGCGGGTGTTGCTGTCATTAATCAAGGTGAATTAAGCCGCACTCGCCGTTTAGGCAAAGTACAAGAGTTATCATCAGCACTAGACGCCGCGCCACTGGCTGGCGGCACAGGTATTGCTCACACTCGCTGGGCAACTCATGGTGAACCAAGTGAGCGTAATGCTCACCCGCATTTATCTGAGGGTGACATTGCCGTAGTACACAACGGTATTATTGAAAACCACAACAAGCTACGTGAAATGCTTAAAGGCTTAGGTTATGTGTTTTCATCAGACACAGACACCGAAGTTATATGTCACTTAGTACATCACGAGCTTAAAACAGCTGGCAGTTTATTGGCCGCAGTGCAGGCTACCGTAAAACAACTCGAAGGCGCATACGGTACAGTGGTTATCGACCGTCGTGACAGTGAGCGTATGGTTGTGGCTCGAAGTGGTAGCCCGCTAGTGATTGGTTTTGGTTTAGGTGAAAACTTTGTTGCCTCAGATCAATTAGCCTTACTGCCTGTAACTCGCTCATTTGCCTTTTTAGAAGAGGGCGATGTCGCTGAAGTGACGCGTCGCGAAGTCAACATTTTTGACCTTAACGGCAGCCCTGTTAAGCGTGAAGTAAAAGAATCTGAAGTGACCCATGACGCCGGTGATAAAGGCGAATACCGTCACTATATGCTAAAAGAGATTTACGAGCAGCCAACCGCTATTGCCCACACTTTAGAAGGCCGTATAGCGGGCGGAAAAGTACTAGATTCTGCATTTGGTGAAAACGCCGCAGAATTGTTAAAAGACATTAAACACGTACAAATTATTGCCTGTGGTACCAGTTACCATGCAGGTATGGCAGCGCGCTACTGGTTAGAAGACTGGGCAGGCGTATCGTGTAACGTTGAAATTGCATCAGAATTCCGTTACCGCAAATCGCATTTATTCCCAAACAGCCTATTAGTGACTATTTCACAGTCAGGTGAAACAGCCGACACATTAGCAGCAATGCGCTTAGCAAAAGAGATGGGTTACAAAGCCACATTAACCATCTGTAACTCACAAGGTTCGTCATTAGTACGCGAATCAGACATGGCGTATATGATGAAAGCCGGCGCTGAAATTGGCGTAGCCTCAACCAAAGCCTTTACCGTGCAACTTGCAGGTTTGTTAATGTTGACCACAGTTATTGGTCGTCATAATGGCATGTCTAGCGAAATGGAAGCTGCAATTACTCAAAGCTTACTGTCAATGCCCGCTAAGGTTGAGCAAGCACTAGGGTTAGACGATGCGATTGCTGAATTAGCAGAAGATTTCGCCGACAAGCACCACGCGTTATTCTTAGGTCGTGGCGATCAATACCCAATCGCAATGGAAGGCGCGTTAAAGCTGAAAGAAATTTCGTACATTCACGCAGAAGCGTACGCCTCAGGCGAGTTAAAACACGGCCCATTAGCACTTATTGATGCCGACATGCCAGTGATTGTGGTTGCACCAAATAATGAGTTACTTGAGAAGCTTAAATCTAACGTTGAAGAAGTACGTGCCCGCGGCGGCTTAATGTATGTATTTGCTGATGTCGATGCTGAGTTTGAATCAGACGACACCATGAAAGTCATCCCAGTACCACATTGTGATGAGTTTATGGCACCACTGATTTACACCATTCCATTACAATTATTGTCATACCATGTGGCATTAATTAAAGGTACTGATGTAGACCAACCACGTAACCTAGCTAAGTCGGTTACTGTTGAGTAAGGTGTTGATTTGTTATAAAAAAAGGCTTCTTTGAAGCCTTTTTTTATTTTCTAATAAAGAACGAAAATTATTATGGTATTTGATATTTTTCTGCTAACTTGAAAATGGAGTGACATTAATCATTAACATGAGGTCGATGAGATGGATTTTATTGAACGAATAGATGTTTTATCAAAAAGGATTCCTCAAATAGCTGCCAGTTTGCAAACTGAAGAAGCCACTAAAAATGCGTTGATCATGCCATTTTTACATACAGTGTTAGGTTATGATGTTTTTAATCCCAACGAGGTAATCCCCGAGTTTACTGCCGATATAGCAACTAAAAAAGGTGAAAAAGTAGACTATGCATTAGTTAAGGATGGTGAAGTACAAATTCTCATCGAATGCAAAAAATATGGTGAAAAGTTATCAATTAAACATGCTGGGCAGCTTTTTAGGTATTTTTCGGTTACAAACTCTCGTTTGGCCATTTTAACAAATGGCACAGAATATCAATTTTTTACCGATCTTGATGCACCTAATAAGATGGATGAAAAACCATTTTTAACCTTAGATTTATTAAATATTGATGAACATTTAGTACCTGAGCTTAAGAAGCTTACAAAATCGTCATTTGATGTTGAGTCTATAGTGAGTGCTGCTGGTGAGCTTAAATATCTAAATCAAGTAAAAAAATTGCTAAATGAGCAATTTAAAGATCCAGAAGAAGAGTTTATTAAATTTTTCGCAGCAAGAGCATACGACGGTGTTCTAACACCTAAAGTTAAGCAACAATTCACTGAAATAACTAAAAAAGCCTTAAGACAATTTCTTAGTGATAGTATTAATGACAGGTTGAAATCAGCAATAGGAAGTGAACAGGTTTCAAAAGTGGATGAAGAAATTCCTAATGCTCAAGATGATGATAAACCTAAAATTATTACTACTAATGATGAAGTTGAAGGTTTTAATATCGTTAAAGCTATATTAAGACAAAAAGTAGATGCTACAAGAATTATAGCAAGAGATACTCAAAGTTATTTTGGTGTATTACTGGACGATAATAATCGTAAACCTTTATGTCGCCTACACTTTAATGCGAAACAAAAATATCTTGGTGTATTTGACGTTGATAAAAATGAAACTAGGCATCCGATAGACACTCTTGATCAGATATTTGATTTTAGTGAAGTATTATTACAAACGATTACATTTTATGAATAGGTGTTAGCTTAATTTCTTATTATTTTTAAGCTGCTTATTGGTTTATTAAAAAGCGATAGTTAGTGGGGTATCGCATCAATGTTAGTTGTCTTTGTATGGTACAGGACTCTGAGGTCTGTTTTATTTATTGGCTCGGTTTTTTACTCTTTAGATTGTAAAAAACCGAATCAATAACGTTATGGTATTAAAACAGTGCTAACTCCAACGATAGTATTTTAACTTTTTACGTATTTTTAAACGGCGAATTAAATTAAACGGTTTTGCTTTTAAATGATCAGTGCCTGAAGCGACAAGTTTATCAATCGCGTCTAATGTTCTTTCACTCGACAAACCATCTTGGTAGGGATGAATCGCATTACAATGAGTGGTGATATTTTGTAAAAGCGTTTCACTGCGTTGAAATGCGTTGTCTAGCATGTTTTCGAGTTGGTCTGCTTGTTGAAAATTGATCATCCACTCTTCTGGGCGGCGGTTATTGAACGCCACAACGGCTTTTTCTTGTAATGCGAATTCAGCGAGTATTGACGAAGTATCTGACAATAAAACATCTGCTGCTTGCAATAGCGGTATCACATCGCCGGTTTCAATAAACTGCAACTTGTCACTTGTTAAGCCTTTAAACATTTCAATTTCTTCAGCGGTTGCTTTGGGATGCAGTTTAACAATCCATTGCCAATCTCTGCTTTGAGCCAATTGCTTTATATAAGGATATAACGCATAAGTGCTGGTTAGGCTGGGTGAAAACGTTGGCGCATACAAAATAACAGGTTTATCTGATTTAAATTGATGTGTATCAGGGTGTAATGAAAATAATGGATCAAGTTTTGACCAACCGGTTTCAACTACCTCACAAGTACCATCATTGATTGAGCTAAAACCTTGGGTAATGTTTGGCCCTTGAGTGCAATATAAATCAAAAAAGCCTCGAATATTAAATTTGCCTTTTTTGCCGGAGTCAAAACCATGAAAAACTTGTACTTTTACTCCAGGGAAAAAGTCAGGTATAAAATTACCCGGTGCAAGTGTTGCGTGAGGATTAAATTGTTTCACCTGGTATACATCGAGTAAACGCAGATCATCAACCTTAAGAAACTTTTCAGCTTCACTACCCTTAGGGATAAACCACGCCACTTTACCGCCGCGTTTATTTATCGCTTTTTCTAATGGTCTAAGTACGCTAAAAGAGTATGACAAGGTTACATAAAATAAATAGCGCATTTGATTATCTGTCTTACTGTTATTATCTACCTGATTTAACATGTTTTAATCCTACATTGCCTATAACAATAATTGCTTATTACCAAACGCGAGCAACCAAGCCTTTAAGGTAATACCCCTCAGGGAATGCGCTACTTATTGGGTGATCGCTTGCTTGATGCATACGTTCAACAAATTGCACTTCTCGTTTGGCATCTAATGCTGCATCAGCAACGACTTTCTGGAATAACTCTGACTGCATTAAGCCTGAACATGAGAAGGTGAGTAGTATGCCGCCTGGATTAAGTAACTGCATGGCAATCATATTGATGTCTTTGTAGCCACGACATGCACCATCTAACTGTGATTTATTATCCGCAAATTTAGGTGGATCGAGTACGATAACATCGAAGGTTTTACCTTCATCGCGGTATTGGCGCAGTAGTTTAAATACGTCGGCTTCGTTGTAATTTACATGGTCATCATTAAGGTTGTTAATGGCCATATTGTCACGCGCGGTTTGCAGTGCTAAACCTGACACATCAACGTTTTCAATACTGGCCGCCCCCGCTTTAGCTGCATACAAACCAAAGGTGCCTGTGTAACAAAAACAGTTAAGTACCGATTTACCTTTAACAAAACGAGCCGCCATTGCGCGGTTGTCGCGTTGGTCTAAATAAAAACCGGTTTTATGGCCTTTTACGACATCGACTGCGATTTTAATGCCGTTTTCTTCAATGATGACTGGCATTGGTGATAGTTCACCGTGCAGTAGCCCCATTACTGGCGCTAAGCCTTCTTTTTTACGAGAATCGACATCTGAGCGTTCATACACGGCGCAATCTGGATATTGCTGCACGAGTTGCTCAACAATAGTGTCGCGCCACTTTTCTGCACCGGCACTGAGGAGTTGGCATACAAGCACATTGGCATAACGGTCAATGGTGATACCGGGTAGCCCATCTGACTCGGCCGCAATAAGGCGATACCCGGTTAACCCTTGTTCGCGGATTAAATCATCACGTCCAGCTTGAGCGCGTTTAATGCGTCTTGCAAAAAAGTCGCCGTCAATTTCTTCTTGTTTATCGAAGGTCCATACCCTGACTTGAATTTGCGACTCGGGCGACCAGGCTCCCCGTCCTAACCAGCGTCCATCGTGTGCCACTACATCAACGGTATCACCTGCTTGAGGTTTACCACCATTAACATTATGTATGCCGTTGGAAAAGACCCAAGGGTGACGACGATCGAGTGAGCGTTCGCGGCCGGGTTTAAGTTTAATTCTGATAGCCATGGTGTTGCCTAATGTCGATAAAAAGTGAATAACGTTTTCGCAATGCCACTCATCTTTGTCTTTGTGACGCGTGATGAAATAAGCCTATAGCGACGAGTGCAGATCATAGCGTGTTTTGGGGGTAAAAACCTGACAAATCATCATTAATAAGTGGAGTTTTTTTGTTGCGGCTAGGGTTTTATTCCCAATCAAAGCGAAATACGTATCTTCAGGTTGATTGGGCATTGTTGCGGTTATTTGAGGCTAATCCTGACAAATATCAGTTTATTCATTTTATGTGATACAGGCCCTGTAAACTAAATAGTAATAATTTGCATTAACATAAACGTTATGTATAATCCCCATAAAATTTACACTGCTTTACATAAGTTTACGATATTATTCACATTGACCTATCAGGATAAAAAATGAAAAAAACGTTAATTGCGGCAACTTTATTAAGCCTGTTTTCTAGCCAATACGCTACGGCATCTGACGAAACAACCGAATTACGCCAAATCATTGAACAGCAACAAAAAGTGTTGAAAGATCTTGAAAAGCGCCTTGAACAAACTGAAAAACGAGTAGAAACAACTGCTGATGTTGTTGAGTCTACCGCGTCTAGCAAGTCTGCTACCACTATTGGTGGCTATGGTGAATTGCACTATAACAACATTACTGATAACAAAACCGGTACCGATAAAAAAGAATTCGACTTTCACCGCTTTGTATTATTTGTTGGCCATGAGTTTAATAGCACAACCCGTTTTTTCTCTGAGCTAGAAGTTGAACATTCATTAGCGGGTGAAGGTAAAAAAGGTGAAGTTGAGTTAGAGCAAGCTTATATTGAGCATGACTTTAATGAGATGTACACAGGTAAAGCGGGTCTATTTTTAATGCCAGTGGGTATTATCAACGAAACTCATGAGCCGAATACGTTTTATGGTGTTGAGCGTAACCCAGTTGAAAAAGACATTATCCCTGCAACATGGTGGGAAGCTGGTTTAACGCTTAATGTGAAAGCCGCTCCAGGTTTAGCGTTTGATACGGCCGTAACCTCTGGTTTGTATTTAGACCAAAGCTCGGGTTATAAAATCCGTAATGGTCGTCAAAAAGTATCTGAAGCCAAAGGTGAAGATTTAGCCTACAGCGGCCGTGTTAAATACACTGCCGTACCGGGTTTAGAGCTAGCGGCTACTGTGCAATACCAATCAGATTTAACTCAAGGTGAAGCGGGCGTTGATACTGCATCTGCAACCTTATTAACGGCACATGCTATTTACAGCATTGAAAACTTTACCGTTAAAGCATTATTTGCGCAGTGGGACATCGACGGCCAAGAAGCTGAAGCATTAGGCCGCGATAAGCAAAATGGTTTCTATATTGAACCAGCTTACCGCATTAACGATCAGTTTGGTGTATTTGCGCGATACAACGAGTGGGACAACAATGCAGGTAACAGTGCAGAAACTAAGAAAAAGCAAACTAACGTAGGTGTGAACTACTGGTTACACGAAAACGTAGTCTTTAAAGCTGACTTTGAAAAAATCACTGGTGCAGCAGATTCGGACGGCTTTAACCTAGGTGTTGGTTATCAGTTCTAAATACTGATAAGTGTTAACGCCATTTATCGGTAAATCGATTATCGATAATAATTTGGGTGCCAACAGTGTATATTGTCGGCACCCTTATTTTTAATTGTTTATGGATGGTATGCGCTAATGTTTCGTTTCGCTTTAGTCTTTTTAATACTGTTATTTTTAGGGTATCTTCCAACGCACAAAGCACACGCTGCCACTCAATATCAGTCAAATGATGCATTTATAAGCCAGGCATTTAACGGCAATAGTGGTGAGGCTAAGGTGTTATGGCTCGATGATGATTTAAAGCAAGCGGTAGAGGCTATTTTAGCGCATCGATTTAATAAAATGCGCGTACGTTATTGGCTGCACAATAATGAAACCGTGTGGATTATGGATGAAATTGGTAAAGAATCGCCGATTACTGTTGGTATTCACGTAAAAGATCAGCAAATTGCTCAAACCAAAGTATTGGTGTACCGAGAAAGCCGTGGTGATGAAGTTCGCCATGATTTTTTTACCGATCAATTTAAAGCGGCCAAGTTAACTGAACAACATCAACTCGATAAACACATTGACGGTATCACAGGGGCAACCTTGTCGGTAAGAGCATTAACAAAACTGTCGCGTATTGCGCTGTTGCTTGATGCCCATATTAATCAATAAGCCATGTTAAGCAGGTTAGCGTGACAACTCCCTATCGAAAAAACACACTCCGTATCAGATTTTTACGTATGCTTCGCCCTTGGCATCGCCGTTTAGGCTTGGCGAGTGCATTATTTATTTTATTGTTAACGTTAACGGGTGTGGCGATTAATCACAGCGACGACTTGGGGTTAGATAAAACGGGGGTGACTCAGGCATGGTTACTGGATTATTACGGCATTGCTGCACCTAAGCATGTTGCTCAATTTGGTCACGGCCCTTCCGCGTTATACATTACCGACAACTTATTGTGGCAAAACCAACAAATGATTTTAGAAGCGGCCGACACACTGATCAGCGCCGCTTACACCAGTAATATGCTGGTGGCAATTGATGCCCAACAGTTATATTTATTTGATAAGCACGGCCAATTACAAGAAACCCAAAATACTAGTACAGGTCTTCCGCCTGGGTTATTCGCGCTGGCCATAATTGATGACCGGGTATGGCTAAATACAGAAAATGGAGTATTTAAAGCCGACGAACAACTCATTGAATGGCAAGAAGTTAGCGCATTGACAACGCCTGTTGTCTGGTTGAATAAAAGCGATACTTTGGATACCGACATCATTAATCTGGCCCGTAGTGCTAACTTGAGCTGGCAACGGGTGATGCTTGATTTGCACAGCGGGCGCTTGTTTGGTCATTTAACAATATGGCTGTGGGACTTGTTTGCCCTAGCACTATTGATGGTATCGTTGAGCGGTTTTTGGATTTGGCTTAAGCAAAAACCGCCAAGGTAGTTAATATGATTAATGGGTGTTCAATACTTTTGAGTGTTAATAATAAACGCTGAGCTTGAATGTTAATTGTTCATATAAATGTCACGCTCTAAAACTCTAGCTTAAAAAAGAGCGTAAATTGCAATTGAATTGCCTATGCGCTTTTCGTTTAACATACTAGTGTTAGTTGAACTCTTCGTGCTGCGTTTGTTGACCATTTATACGGCGTTATCGATTTACTACACCTCAAAGTCTCATCTTGTATAAGTGGCCAATAATTCGTAATCACAACCTTGAAAGTTTAACAGGTCTCAATATAAAACAGGGTGATGTTTTTGGCATCACCCTGTTTTTGAGCAAGGATATTATTGATTTAAATTTTAAGCGCTAGGAATAGCTTCATCACCTTTACGAGCGAATGAGGCGGTTTTTTTAAACACAAACCGATTGGTGAATAATGCAAAGCCGATACAGGCAATTAATGTAACTGGCATTAAGTGAATGTAATGCAAGGTTACAAAAAACGGTGAAAATTCAAATGTCATCGAAGCGTATAACAATACGCCCATAATAACCGCCGCAATACCGGCACGAGCATCAATATTTTTAAACAGTAAACCCACAATAAATATCGATAAAATTGGCATGCTGAGTAAACCATTTAATTGCTGTAGTAGGTTGATGATACTTTCAGCTTGTTGGTAAATAGGCACTAATACTAATGTGAGTGTGCTTAATAATAATGTAACCCAACCACTTAGCTTAACGACGTTAGGGTCTTTTTTGATGTAGGTTTCGTGAATATCACATACATACAGGGCGGTTGCTGAGTTAAGCAAGCTATTGTAAGTCGACAATACGGCTGCTGCCATTGCTGCGGCAAATACGCCAGTTAACCAGGTTGGCATGACATCACCCACAATACGGCCATAGGCAGCATCACCAATATCACCGTAGAGTTTGTACGACACTATGCCTGGGATCACCACAATAGCCGGTACAATTAAAATACGAATACCAGCGGCTGCAAATACCCCTTTTTGAGCTTCTTTTAGTGTGGGAGCTGCCATTGCGCGTTGGGTAATGGTTTGGTTTGTGCCCCAATAATACATTTGAATAAAAATCATGCCGGTAAGCAATGTATGCCAAGGTAAAGGCGAGTCATTGTCACCAATAAAAGTTAAGCGCTCTGCTGGAATGTCGCTAAAGTCAAAGTTAATGGCTTGCAGCGATAAAAACACGACCAACATTGCCATGCTAAGTAACAACACGCCAGAATAAGTGTCAGAAACCGCAACGGCTCTTAATCCACCAAAGAAAGCATATATTGCACCTAACACAGTAAAGCCGACAGCGATGTACATTAGCGGTATGTTGACGTTAAACATGGTTTGCATAAATAGCGCCCCAGAGTAAATCACCGCAGGCATATAAATAAAGGCATTGCCAAGCAAAAAGATGCTGCCAATAACGGCTCTTATGTGTTTGTTGTTGTATCGTTTTTCTAGTAATTCGGTGGTGGTAGTACAGTTGTAACGGTAGTAAACGGGTAAAAACACTTTAGCTAAAATAATTAAGCCTATAACAGCTGAGAATTCCCACCAGGCAAGTAATGCCATTTGGTTACCGTTCATCCCCACGAGTTGGTCAGTACTTAAGTTAGTTAAGGTGATTGAGCCGGCAACAAATACCCAGCTTAAGCCTCCACCAGCTAAAAAGTATTCTTTATTTTGCGTACTCTGTTGGCGGTTGGCTCCGCGACATTTTATGTAAGTTAATAAACCAATAATTGCCGTGACCAGGGCAAATACCGATAATTGGATCATGTTTTCAGACATTGTTTTTCCTTTCCCAATAAGGTGTTGGGTATTGTTATGCTGCCGTTGAGTTTTTACTGACTTCTAGTTTTATACTTTTTATTGGCGTTAACGTTTGGATCTTGTTGTGCTTTTTGATGAGTGCGTTTAGTTGAAATAGCGACATCAACATTGATTGTATTGGTGCTAAATAGCCTTTTTGATGCAGCTCAAATAAGGTGTCTTTATTAAGCGATTGCAGTTTGTCTTCGTCGATGGTGTACAGGCCAGATAAACTCGGTGTGTTGCCATTTTGCTGTTGGATTAAAATATTTATTGGGCGTAATAAACCGAGTTGGTTGATGTAGTGGCTAAATTCCTGGGTGCGAATATCATTTTTGATGTCGGCTTCAAGTAACGTTTTTACTCTGGATAAATGCAGTGATGCTTTGCCATTGGTTTCAAAAATAGGCTGACCGCTGGTGGTTGAAAACACAGAGTGTGCCTCATCTATCCCTATGGTGTATTGCTGTGGGTTTTCTGGTGATTTCATCAAGAAAAACGGAAATGTTTGCATGTTGGCGGGTGTGTGCAATGCGGTCCACTGGCCTTGATCAATAAACAAATTACAGCCTTGCTCAAAACTGGTAAAACCGGTTAACACCCATTGGCCATTTTGGCTGTTGCGCACATAAAAAATAGGCATGCAACAAGCCGCTTGGCTGACTTCGGTTACACGTAAATTCATGATGTTTTGTTGTTGGGCAAACTGAATGGCACAGTCGTCTGCTATGCGTAACTCTTGATGTTGTTGTGGCGTTAATTCTGTCAGTGTTTTCATATTATTATTCTACTGTTGAGAGTGAGATAACCATTGTTCTATAAAGTCACGATGAGGCGGCAAGGTATTGAGCATTTGCTGCGTGAGTTGAACATTGCGGTTTAAAATTTGCGACGCCTGCGCGTGCTGTTGGTAAAGATGGGCGTGCTGAGTGTAATCTGGCGTAAACTCCATGCCGTAAAGCACATACTGATAACTGGCAGCGGGGAACAACTCGTTAGGGCCGTTAAAGTCTTTGCTTGTTGGGCCTCTAAATGCCCACATGCTTAAATCGTCTTGTAAACTTTGCGGTATAGACTCTGGGTTGCAGTGTGCTTGCCAATATGGCTCTGGGCGTTTGGTAAGCATGTAGTGCAGTTTTAAAAAGTCGACGATTCGGCTCCAACGATAATCCATTTGCTGGTTAAAACGCTTGGCCGTTAATGCCATTACACTGTCGTTAACGGGTAAATTTTCTGCGATGTAGCGGGCTGAAATTTCAATCAACATAATCGCGGTTGCTTCAAGTGGTTCTACAAATCCTGCTGCCATACCCACGGCAACGCAGTTTTTTTGCCAAAAACGTTCACGGTGGCCGCTTTCATAGCGAATTTTTTTGGCCATTAAGCCTTCTGCTTGAGGGCCAATGTAGCGTCGTAAGTTAGCTTCTGCTTGCTCATCGCTCATAAAGCGGCTTGAGTAAACATGGCCCACACCGCGACGGTGAGTTAGCCCTATATCCCAAATCCAACCAGAGTCTTGTGCGGTGGCAATGGTGTGAGAGGCGATGGGGCTGTTGGCATTGTTGTATGGCACTTGCATTGCGATTGCGCGGTCATTAAATAACACGTGGTCAAGCTTAATAAACGGGACATTAAGGGTTTTGCCGAGCAGCAACGATGCAAACCCGGTGCAGTCGATAAATAAGTCACCTTCAATTGGCGCTTGATCAAGCAGTGTTACGCTGCTGATGTTTCCTTGGTTGTCGACATTGGCTTGGTCGACGGTGCCAATAATGTGATTAACGTTAAGCTGTGTTTTGCAGTGTTGTTTGAGCAGGTCGGCAAAAGCGCCAGCATCGAGGTGGTAGGCATAATTGCATGTGCCTTGATAATCACCCTCAGCCATACTGCGCGGCGCAAGGCCTGACTCACAAATAGCATGTTGAAAATTGGTTTGTTCGGCATAATCTTTAATATTATCAATATACGGCGCTAAATCGAGGCGACCATAGCCCAATGGGACTGTAAATGGATGATAATAAAAGTCGCCATTGCCATGCACCCAACTGACAAATTTTCCACCTTGCTTAAATGTGGCATGACACTTTCTGAATACTTCGCTTTCGTTTAGCCCTATTTGTTGCAGGGTATTTTTCATGGTTGGCCAGGTGCCTTCACCTACGCCAACAGTCGGAATATCTGACGACTCAATTAAGCTTATGTTTATCGCCTGATCTGTTTGACTTTTATGATGTGATGCAATGATTGCCGCGGTTAACCAGCCTGCTGTTCCGCCGCCCACAATGATTATTTTTTTTATTGCTTTTGCCATTGGGTTAACATCCTGTTTGCAATTGAGTGTTTAGACACTATCACAAGGTGAGGGTTGTTGGTTTGTTATAAACAAAAAGACAGGCGCGGTTGCACCTGTCTTTTTACGGTTTATAAATTAAAACTTGCCTCTAAACCCAACTGCATAACGAGAACCGTTGTCTTCAACCGAGTATATCTGGTTGGCGAAACGGCCTGTTTGCACTAACTCTTCTTCAGTGATGTTAATACCTTCAACAAATACTGAGATGTTTTCGTTGATATCGTAGCTCGCGCTAATATCCCACTGACCGAACGTTTCAGTGTTGATAGGTTCACCGTTAAAGCCGTTATCTAACTGACGTAAAAAGCCTTCGCGGTTGTTAAATGCAACACGTGCTTGCCAGTTATCTTGCTCATAAAACAGGATTAAGTTTTGTGAGTCGCCCAACCCTTCAAGCGCAAAGCTTTGTGTTGAGTTAGCATCAACTTTAACATTGCTGTCTACCACGGTTGCGTTAGCTGTAAAACCAAAGCCGTTTTCAAAAACGTGAGTTAATGCTATTTCATAACCGGTAATACGCGCTGACTCACCATTTTGTGGACGTGTAACAGTGTACACTTCAGATTGACCATTTAACTCTTCAGTTGTTGACACTACATCACTTGAACAAAGATCAGAGTTAGTGGTGCTACAGCCATAGTCAGGACCTGTACGGTCGGTCATTTGGTACGTTTCTTCACCGGTTAAGCTCACGATGAAATCGTCAACTTCTTTGCTGAAAAATGCAAAACTAAATAAGCTGGCATCATCGTAATACCATTCGTACGACACATCCCAGTTTTCTGAGCGGAATGGTTCTAGTGCTGGATTACCACCACTTGCTGTTAAGTTTTGACGACGAGGTTCGTTAAATGTCGTTGCTGGTGAAAGCTGTGACATTGTTGGACGCGTTAATGAATCGTATGCTGCAAAACGCAACACCATGTCATCTTGCAGATCTAACTTAATGTTTAAGCTTGGTAATAAGTTAGAGTAAGACGTGCCTTGGGTAATGTCTGACGCTGGGCCATAGATGTTAGCAAATAAGGTCGCGTCGCTAGTTGGTACTACGTCAGAGATGTAACTCTGTACCGCACTCACGTCGACATTGGTATTTGAATATCGAGCACCAAAGTCTACTGTTAACGGCATATCACCCACGTCATACACAAAGGTAAAGTTCATGTATAAGCTGCTGATATCTTCGTTAATGGTATAACGGTTGTTTTGCAATGTTGGAACGATTGGGTAGCCTTCTGCGGCTAAGTAGTCGACCATTGCATCACCGTCGTAGGTGTAGAATGTGTCAATCAAACCAGAGAAATAGTTATTAGCGGTATAAGGTCTAAAATCAATCGCATCTAAAGGTGCTTCGGTGCCGTAACCACAGAACTGACATTGGTTACCAAAAATTTGATAACTCGATTTTTCACGCTCTTGACGATAAACACCGAATTTAGCTTTGGTGAATACTAATGAGTCAGGTGTGTATTCAAAATCCGCTTTGAATTCAGTTATCTCGTCTTCATCGCTAAACTGATTACCTTTTTCATTGTAATGTAAGCGAGCTAGGCTGGCATCAGGTAGGCTGCCATTATCGAAACCATCATGTACAACCGTTGGTACGCCACCGGTACCATCAAATTCGTAACTATTGATCATACCCACAACGTTAAAGCGGTCACGACCAGCGCGATCGTTTTCAGCATTTGAGTTTGATACATCAAAGTTGGCTTTTAGTTGGTCGTTTATATCCCATTTTACGTTTAAACCAACACCACTGTTGGTAACATCGCGAGAGTTACGAGTGTGCGATACAAAGTCGGTTGCTGGATCACCACTGCCTTGGTGTAACCCCACATCTTGAGTGAAGGTTAATAATGTACCGGTTGCTGGGTCAATTGTGGCACTGCCGACGCGATCGGGTTCAAACCAAGAGGCTAAATCGGTAACTTGTGAGTCGACTTCAAACTTAGAAATAAAGCCGTCTAAGGTAATGCTGACATCGTCAGAGGGTGCATATTGGAATACTAAACTAGCGTTAGTACGAGTACGCTCTTGTTCGTCAACGATTTGGTCCCAGTTACGTGGAATGTATGCGTTAGTAAATAATACGCCGTCACGTGAGTTAGAAATCGTTTGGCCGCCGCGCCAACCCGCAGTGTTAATTTGGTTAATTTGAACATCACGTTCTTGATGGCTCACTGCCAATAACACACCCATGGTTTCATCATTAAAGGTGTTACTGATTAAGCCTGAAACTGCTGGAGATACTTCTTCAGAAAGGCTTTCGTACATGCCTTTAACTGACCCGACGATTTGCAAGCCGCTATAATCAAACGGACGTGCTGTTGTGAGGTCGATAGTACCGCCAATGCCGCCTTCTTGCATGCTAGCATTGGTTGTTTTATATACGTTGGCGCCAGTGATTTGCTCGGCAGATAAGATGTCGAAGTTAAACTCACGACCTGCACTGTCAGTAGCCATTTGGCGGCCGTTAACCAGTACGGTGTTAAATTGTGGACCAAATCCACGAACAGTAACTGCCTGGCCTTCACCACCGCTACGGTCAATTGAAACACCTGTGATACGTTGCAATGATTCTGCTACGTTTAAGTCTGGAAATTTACCCAGATCTTCTGCCGAAATACCATCTGAAACCACTGACGCAGTTTTCTTGTCGGCCATTGAGTTTTTTAGACTGCTACGGATCCCTTTTACTGCGATGACTTCAATTTGCTCATTGGCTTGTGTATCAGCTTCTGCTGCAGTAACTCCGTGTACACTGCCAATTGCCCCAGCAATAGCAAGTGCTAACGTCGTCCTTTTGCCAAAAGTCGCGATTCCTTTTGTAGACATTTTTCTTCCCCCAGTTGATGTTGCTGCTTTTTTATAAATCTATTATTTTTTTAATAAGCTTATTTATCTTATAAATATAGTAATTAAGGCTAAATATCAACCTTTTCTTAACAATGTGATGCAGGTCGCTTAGTGTTTTTTAACTGTTTTTATGTGTTTTTAAGCATTAATTGCATAAGCGTTGCGGGTGCATTTGTTTTTAATGGTTTTTTATAGTTAATTTTCATAGCCTTGTGATCATCCGTTCTAGACAAACTAAATTTGACTCGCTCCAACACTTGTTGATGACTTGTTAATTAAGAACTGTGATTTCTGAAAAATAAACTGCCAAAAACAGACAGTTTATTTTCAGAAGTGTACTGGTTTTTGGTTTAGTTTTTAGGCGTTTTCATATCCCATGACATGCCTGTAGCATAGCGATGAGCAAATCCTTTCCAGGCGGGTGTTGGGTTGCCTTGGGTGTCTTGCTCGTTTGATTGACCTGTTAGTTGTAAAAATTCACATTTATCCTGTTGATTTTTAACATGGCAATCCATCATGGCTAATGCAAAGTGTTTATTGATTGTGTTGAGCTGAGTATTGCTCCAGGCTGGCTCAAAGTAATGGCCAAGGTCGATTTCATTTTTGTAAGCTATCTGTGGTGCTGGGTGAGGTGCTATGTTGTGACGCGCATTATGATAGGTGAGCATATAGGTGCTCTGTCCACCTGTGTGTTGATATAGCGACTGGATGCCTTTGTAACCTGAAATATCATCAAGATCACCAGAGACATATAATGTTGGGGTGGTAATTTTGACTAACGACTCAGCGCTAAAGAGTTGATAGTTTCCTCCCCAGGGGGCCATAGCTATCATGGCTTTCCATTTAGGATCTACTTTTGCGGGAGCCTTTTGCCCAGCCGCGCAGGTGTTAAGTAATTCAATTGCGCCATTAATCACGTTAAGATCTTGGCTACCAGTGAACGTGGCTGCAGTTTGTTGGTTGAATTGATAACAGCCGCCCACAGTATTTACGGCGCCATAACCGCCCATGGAGTAACCTATTAATCCTGCTCGTTGAGTGTCGATTATGCTGCTAACAAAGTTTTCTGTGCCACTAAAGTGGTCAAGGGTAAATTGTTGATCGCGTGATCGATTTAGTAAGGTGCTAAAAAATCCGCTAAAGGGTGCATTAACCATATCAACTTCTGCATTGGTTGAGTCGGTATGATCGAGTGCTGCAACCACATAACCATGGGAGGCTAAATGCTCTGCAAGGTAAAACATAATGGTGCGATAGCCGGTGTAGCCATGAGACAGCACCACTAATGGAAACGGTTGGCCGGTTAAGTTAACCACTTGTGCATCGCGAGTGGCATTACCTTGTAAGGCAAAAGGCAACCCTAAACGAGTTTCGTTAACGTAGGTCGCTTTGGGGGTATTCGTCGGGGTTTTATTGGTTGGATACCAGACTTCTACTGTGAGCTTGCGGTCTTCTACTGTTTGGGTATTTGGGTTGAACTGTTTTTTATTTACCAACTGAAGCGTTTTAACACCCACAGGGTATTGGCCTACTTGAGCTAATTCGGACAGAGCTTCTTTGGGCAGTAATGTAGGATAAAGTTGCTCAGGTTGAGGTGTTGCATTGATATTTGGTTTTTGTGTGTCTGCCATTACGGCCGAGGTAGTGCTTAACCAAAGTAATGCTGCGCAGCTGAGTGTTTTGTTATCAATTTAATGCTGTCCTTTTCGGTTGTGATTTCCATCTACATCAATGATTAATACATAGCGGGCATTGAGTGAACGCCCGCATAATGTGTCAACGGCTTTAGTATTGCTGCACTGTGAGCCCGTTGCCTGCGGTACACACATAGATGTCTGCTTGCAGATTGAATTGAGTAAAATAATGTTGTTCAACAGCTTGCTGAATCACGGCCACATCCTCGTGACGGCATAAGCAAACAATAGCACCACCAAAGCCACCACCCGTCATACGAACAGCACCTCTATCACCGAGTGCTTGTTGGCAAATTTGTACTAGGCCGTCGGTTGCTGGCACAGTAACTTCGAAGTCATGTTTAAGCGACTGGTGCGATGCGGTCATTAGGATGCGCAGCTGGTCAATGTCGTTATTGGCCAGTGCTTTGGTGGCCGCAATAACGCGGTCGTTTTCCGTAATGACATGATGAGCTCGAGCAAATTCATTTGCACTTAGTTGTGGCTTTGTTTGGCTTAGTAAAGCCAAATTGGCGTCGCGTAATGTGCTAAGCCCCATTTTTTTGGCGGCTTGTTCACAGTCTATGCGGCGCTGGTTGTATTCGCTGTCGACTAATTTACGCGGGTAGTTAGAGTTAACGATTACGATAGACAGATCAGTTGGAATGGTTACCGCCTGGGTGCGAAGATCTTGGCAGTCAATCAATAATGCCTGGTTTTGTTGACCTTTGGCCGAGATGAGCTGATCCATAATGCCGCATTGGCAATCCATAAAGTCGTTTTCGGATTCTTGGCCAAATAATGCAATTTGCTCTTCGCTTAGGTTCAATTCACAAACGTGATTGAACATCCCTGCAATGGCAACCTCAAGGGCGGCAGACGATGACAAACCGCTGCCTTGTGGGACATTACTTTCAATCAGTAAATCGACCCCTTTTAGCTGGTGGCCAGCACGATTAAGCACAAAAGCCACTGCGCGAATGTAGTTACCCCATTGCGAATTACCTTCTGTAATGGCTTGATTAACTTCAAAGCTTTCTTGCTCGTTTGGGTACATGGTCGAAATGACATTGACAATATTGTCGTCGCGCAAACGATAAAGTACTTGGGTGCGAAATGTTAAAGCACAAGGTAAAACGTAACCTTGGTTGTAATCGGTAAATTCACCAATCAAATTAACACGACCCGGTGCGCTGACCACACCTTGCGCATCGGATCCATATTGCTGGGTAAACAAGGCCTGTAGCGCATTGTTAGTCATGTTGATTTCCTTCGGTGTAGTGTACGTTGCTGGCATTTTTTAATATTTTTGCAGCGGTTTCAGGGCTTAAATCGCGTTGGCTTTCTGCAAGCATTTCATAGCCGACCATGTGTTTTTTTACCGTAGCAGAGCGCAATAATGGTGGGTAAAAATGTGCGTGCATGCGCCAGTGGCTATCATCAGTTAGGTCACTTGGAGCACAATGCCAACCCATCGAATACGGGAAGCTGCAATTAAACACGTTGTCATACCGAGTGGTGAGTACTTTTATGGCGTCGGCAAGAGCAGTAGATTGAGCTTCAGTTAATTGTCCAAAATGACGTACGTCGTCTTTACTCACTAATAAGGTTTCAAATGGCCATGCAGCCCAAAATGGCACGACAACAAGCCAGTGATCATTTTGGTATACCACGCGCACGTCGTCGGCAATTTCACGTTTAACATAATCAGCCAGTAAATTGCTGCCGTGTGTTTGTTGGTATTGGTGCTGGCTGGCTTGTTCTAGTTGAATTTCTGTTGATAAATGGTTGTGCGCCCATACCTGGCCATGTGGGTGCGGCTGCGAACAGCCCATTACTGCGCCCTTGTTTTCAAAAATATGTACGCAGGCGTACTGAGCTGATAGCTCTACATAGTGCTGCGTCCAGGTGTCGACCACGTCTTTTATTTCGTTAACTGACAACTCAGGTAAGGTTTTGTTGTGTTTAGGTGAAAAGCAAATCACCCGACATTCACCAGTGGCGGCTTCTATTTCAAATAATGGGTTTGCTTCAAGTTGTGCTGCTTGCTCTGCCACTTGTGAAGTAAGTGCACCAAAATCGTTAGTGAATACAAATGTCTTGTTATATTCAGGGTTGTGGGTGTCATTTGCACGCTGATTGCCTGGGCATAAAGGGCATGACTCATCGTGTTCTGCTAGGTTTGAAGGGGCACTTTTTTCTGTCGCACCTAACCATGGTCGGTTGTTTCGGTGCGGCGATACTAATACCCAGTTACCCGTTAACGGGTTTTTGCGTCTGTGGGTAAATTCAAACTGGCTCATGGGGATCCTTTTATCTATGTTTATGGTGTCGCTTTACTGTTGTGTATCGCCACATTGACACGATGATAAATTATACAAATTCAATTTATATGATAAATACTACTATTAAGTTTTTTATTTAACAAGATGTAATCAGTTTCGACAAGATCTTTCTAAATGTGCTTGTCAACGAGAGGTGAGTCACTCTATGATATGCTCAATATATATTATTTATCATATTTATTTGTGGGTGGGTAAGTAAATGGAAGCCGATATAGAAATTGTTGATGTTGTCGTGATAGGTGGCGGCATAAACGGTGTTGGAATAGCGGCCGATGCGGTAGGGCGTGGATTAAGTGTATTGCTTTGTGAGCAAAATGACTTGGCTTCTGCTACGTCATCAAACAGCAGTAAATTGATCCATGGCGGATTGCGTTATCTAGAGCATTATGAATTTCGTTTAGTTAAAGAGGCGTTAGCTGAGCGTGAAGTGTTATTAAAAAAAGCCCCTCATTTAATTACGCCATTAACCTTTAGGCTCCCTCATCAGGCCCATTTGCGCCCCGCATGGATGATCCGTTTAGGGTTATTTTTATATGATAATTTAGCATCTCGTGTGACGTTAAGCGGTTCAAAAAAAATCACTTTTGGTGTAGATAGCCCGTTAAAACCTAGTTTTATTCAAGGTTTTGAATATTCTGATGCCTGGGTTGATGACTCTCGTTTGGTGGTGTTAAATGCTTTAGCCGCTAAAGAGTTAGGTGCGCAAATTTGTACCCAAACACGATGCATTAATGCTGAGCGTGAGGGGGCGTTATGGCGCTTAACGTTACAAAACCAAGCTGATCAATCGGTGCGAGATGTACTCGCTAACACTGTGGTGAATGCTTCTGGCCCCTGGGTGTCGAGCTTATTTAGTAATGTGATTAAACAGCCTTCGCCACAAAAAATTCGTTTAGTGAAAGGCAGCCATATTGTGGTGCCTAAAATCCACCAGCAACCGCAAGCTTATATTTTACAAAATGAAGATCAGCGGATTGTATTTGTGATCCCGTTTGAAGATGATTTTTCATTGATTGGTACCACAGATGTTGATTTTAATGGTGATCCAAAAGAGGTGAAGATAGATCAACAAGAAATTGATTATCTGGTAAATATTACCAACCATTATTTTAATACCGCAATAAGCGAGCAAGACATTGTTCATACCTTTTCTGGTGTGAGACCTTTAATGGATGATGAGTCTGAGTCGGCTCAGTCAGTAACCCGTGATTACACTTTTATCGTTGATGCTCCAAAAGGTAAAGCGGCATTGTTATCGGTGTTTGGCGGTAAAATTACCACTTATCGTAAATTGGCCGAAGCCGCGGTGAATCGCCTTAAGCCATTTCATCCTAAAATGGGTAAGGCTTGGACTGCTCAGCAGGTATTGCCCGGTGGTGACTTTAGCAATTTGACAGAGTTAACTCGTATTTATCAGCAGCAATATCAATGGTTAGCGCCAAAATACATTAGCCGTTTACTGCGTACGTACGGTGCGAGGACGCAATATATTTTAAATGATGCAACCTCAGAAGATGCATTAGGTATCGATTTTGGCCACGGGCTTTATCAAGCTGAAGTCGATTATCTTATGACCAATGAGTGGGCTTGCACTGGCCAGGATGTTCTGTGGCGTAGAACCAAATTAGGGTTACATTTTTCTGCTGAGCAACAACAGCATTTGAGTGACTATATGCAGGCGGCTAACGCTGTAGCTTCTGATGTTGAGTCTCAGCAACAGGTGGGTTAATTAAGCGCTAACAATGTTGAGCGTCAGTACCTTTACTGATATTGGCGTTGTTTAGGTGTGTATTAAACCACATGGCGTATCAACGATACCTGTGATGTTATGTAGTTGGTATATAAATACATTGCCAGACAGTGGGTAGTCTTGTAATTGTTGTGGCGATAACGCTATACGAGATGTGGTGACAATTAACCAATCTAAATTAGGCCCACCAATAGCAACGCTTGAAGGTTGCACCGCTGGAATTATCAGCTTTTCAACTATTTCCCCATCAGGGTTATAACGCACGACACTATGATCGCCCCATTGGGCATTCCAGATATAACCTTGGGTATCAACGGTTGAACCATCGGGGAATACATGCTGTTCTGTGTTTGCGAACACCTTTTTATTGGTAAGTGTATTGCTCTGTTGGCAATAATTGTACTGATAAATGCAATGACGTTCAGAGTCTGCGTGATACATAATGCTGCCATCTGGGCTCCAGCATAAGCCGTTCGATATCTTAATATTACTAAAGGTTTTATGGAGTTGCCCTTGGTTATCTACTCGATAAAGGCTGCCTTGCTGCTCAGGCGTATGCCTTGTTTCTACCATGGTTCCAGCCCAAAAATGACCGATGCGATCGGTTCGACCATCATTAAATCGATTACCAAGCTGTGTTATTTCTGGTTGGCTTAGCCAGGTGATGGCGTGTGTTTCAAAATGGTACAGTGCAAAGCCTTGCTCAAAAGCCACAATCACTTGATAGGTATCTTGGTTTGCTAAAAAGGCAAAACTACCAATACGATAGGGTAAATGATATTGCTGGTGGCTTTGGTCGTCGACTCGGTATTTATGAATGTTACCCGCCATAATATCAATCCAATAAATGGCGCGGTGCTCGGCGTGCCACAACGCATTTTCGCCTAGTTGATTTTGTGATGGGATAACGTTAATTAGTTTACCAATGCAGCCTGAATGATTACTCATGGATTAATGGAATACCTTGTTGATACACCACATTAAACCCAGCTAATGTGGCATCAGTTACGTTCCATAATGTTGTTTTCACATTGCAGAGATTCAGCGCTTTGGCAAAACATTGGTTTAAATGGGGTGGGCCTATTATGGCTATTGAGCTGAGTTGGCTTAAGGCCCATTCTGTTGCATGTTTTGCAGCCCTTACATCGCAACCAATTAATATGCCAGACAAATAAGCATGTGCCTGCTTAGTTGTAAAACCTTCAAACAATTGTTTGCTTCTTACGCTGAACAAGCCATGGGCGAAATTGTCGGTAGCGGATGACAAGCTAAAGTCAGCACCTTGAATAAAGGCGTCAAAATCAAATTCTAAATCGGACACTTTCTCTTGGATCAATACGCTATTAGATGACAACAAGTCATATAACTCACCGGTTAACGCCGTTTTAAATAGTACGACTTTACCATCTTCGATTAAGACCCATTTTGTGTGAGTGCCGGGCAAACACACGAGGTGTTTACCTACAAGGTGTTGCGGAGCCATCGCAAGCCATCCAAGTAAATGAAACTCTTCACCGCGCATTGAGTCATGCAAATGATTATGCAGTTGGCAACGTAACCCTGGGAATATAGTGATTTGATGCCCCTGACAATTAAACTGGGTGCCGGCCGAAATCACATCTGTTGGCGAAATAGGGCAATGCAGGTATTGGGTTTCTTTCCAGCCGATGCTTGAGCCTATTTGACCTATCATCAAAATAGGCAGATGACCAAAACGTTTAGCCCATGGTGCAATGCTGTCCATTAAGGTGGTTTGAAAATCGGTAAGTACTTTTTTTACGCCGACATTATTAACTTGTTCAAGCACGGTGAGCGGTTTATTCGCTTCGGCTAAACACAGGTATGCCCGTAAATGACTTGTACCCCAGTCAACAGCAATAAAATGTTGGTATTCAGTAAACAAGCTAGGCTCTCCCACCGTCGATATTAATGCACTGCCCGGTGATGAGTTCACTGTTATCAGACGCTAAAAACAGTGCCAGTTTAGCGACATCCTCTGGTGTAATGCGGCGTTTTAACGCCATTGCATCCGTCCACTTTTGCTCTTCTTGTTCGGTCAGCCAACTGGCGAGTTGTTTTTCAGTTGCCACCCATCCCGGTAAAATGGCATTGACCCGAATACCGGCTTCACCAAACTCACGCGACAATGACCGTGTCATGCCTATGAGGCCTGCTTTTGCGGTTACGTAGCCTGTCATCTGCTGCGAACCAAGTAGTGCGGTAATGGAGCTAAAATTAATAATACTGCCCGAATGCTGGAGTTTCATGTGACTGTAGGCTGCTTGAGATGCAAAAAAAGCAGGGTCTAAATTGATTTGCATGCATTTGTGCCAGTCGTGTGCCGAAATGGTTTCGACATCTTGGCGTGCATCGTTGGCCACATTATTAATGAGCACATCAAAACGACCAAAGTGCTCAGCAACATCTCTAATGGCTAATTGCAACGACTCTGAATCCGTGGCATCGACAGCGCGAAACCAAATTGCATTAAGGTCATATTGCGACAGATTTTGCTTAAGTGCGTCGGCGGCTTGTTGGTCTATATCAATAAAGGCCACTTTGGCATGTTGGCGGGCAAAGGCTTCTACCATTGCTGCGCCAATACCACTGGCTCCGCCGGTAATAAAAATGACTTTGTTTGTTAAGTCTTGGTATTGAGTTGACTGACTCACAGATAACGCTCCAAACCTATTATTTTGATTATGGTTAACTGGCGGTATTTTGAGGATTAACGGATTAATCCGTAATAATAAAAGTTATTTTTAACATTAACGACGATGAAAACAAAGTTATATCGGTTTTGTGTTTAAATATGATATAACAGATTTATGTACTAAAGACTGGACAGCAACAGGCATGAGCACTTCACCGCGTCAAAATTTAACCCACCAACTTACCCATGATTTAGGCATTGCCATTGTTAAAGGGGTTTACCCAGTGGGCGAAGGATTGCCGTCTGAAGCAGATTTATGTATCGAGTATGATGTGAGCCGTAGCTCAACCCGCGAAGCAGTAAAAATGCTTTCTGCAAAAGGGCTGATTTCATCAAGACCAAAGCAAGGTATTCGGGTGTTGCCTGAAAGCAATTGGAATATGTTTGATACTGACGTATTAAAATGGATTTTAAGCAGTAAGCCTTCTTTGTCTTTGTTGAAAGAATTTACTCAGGTGCGTGTTGCATTAGAACCTCAAGCTGCCGCGCTGGCCGCCATGAATGCGTCGGATGAGCAAATAGCATCTATTGCCAAAGCCCTTGAGCGCATGGTAGAAGCTGAGCAAGGATTAGATGATCCTTTAGAGGCTGATATTGCTTTTCATACCAGTATTTTGATTGCCAGTGGTAATCGTTTTTTTGTGCAATTAACTGAGTTTATCAGTACAGCGCTTAGAGTGAGTATTCGTTATACCAATAAAATAAAAGGCGTACCGGGTGCCGATGTGCAAAAACACGCTGAAATTTATGAGGCGATAAAAGCGCGTAACCCCCAGCAAACACGTGCAGCAGTATCAATGATTTTAGAAGAAGCACTTGAGTTGATTGAGTCAAAATTATAATCGTAAATGGATAAGCCGATAATAAAAAGAGCATCTAACCTAGATGCTCTTTTGCTTATGGGGATAGTAAGAACGGTTTACTGTGCTATTTCACTTGGTTTAACTCAAAAATCAATGACGTCTGTGGGAACGTAATAGGTAACTGCATACCAAAGGTCATTAATGCTTCGCCGCTATAGGTTTGCTTGTCAATGACGCTGAGCACTGATGGTGAGTAAAACGAGAACCCAGCAGGCCACACTAGTGATAAGGTGTAATCTTTGTCGGCATCTAATCCGGCAAAATGGTATTTAGGCGGGTTAGTGCGCTGGGTTTCTTTCACACTGTTGTATGCAAACAAAGCCTGGCTTTGGTCGGCGTTAACAATGCCAAAGTTAATCGAGTCGCCATCTGAATTTAACCGCACCAATTTACCGCTGTGGATCAGCTGACGATGCTGTTTGTGCAGTTTGATAATCTGTTGTAATTGCTGACGTTCGTCATCGGTTAATTCACGCGGGTCCATTTCTATGCCCATGTGACCAAAAAAGGCCACCGCAGCGCGCATGGCAATACTAATGTTGCGCCCTGTGATATGGCAATCACGCGGACCAACGTGTGCGCCCATCACCTCCGCCGGGAAGAAAAACGAACAACCACGTTGAATAGTGAGTCGATCTAATGCGTCGTTTGAGTCAGATGTCCATACTCGATCGGTATAACGTAGTACGCCATAATCAACCCTAGCTCCACCAGATGAGCAACTTTCTATTTCAACATGGGGGTGTGCTTGCTTTAAGCGTTCAATTAACGTATATGCTGCGAGTGTTTGCTGGTGCACAGCAGGTTTTCCGGCAAAGTTACCTGCATGATTAAGGTCGCGGTTCATGTCCCATTTTATATACACAATTTGGGGGTACTCGACCAAAATGTCGTTAATGGCATTAAAGAGGTAATCGGTTACTGCTGGGTTAGTCATATCTAACACTAACTGCTTTCTAAATTTAAGCTGTTCGTTACCTGCCGTTTGCAGTGCCCATTCTGGGTGGTTACGGTATAAGTCACTGTCTGGGTTAACCATTTCAGGTTCAAACCACAAACCAAACTCCATGCCCACGCTGTTGACATGATCAATTAATGGTTGTAACCCGTTGGGGTAAATGTCACGGTCAACGGTCCAGTCGCCTAAACCGGCAAAGTCACCGCGTCGCCCTTTAAACCAACCATCATCGAGCACAAATCGCTCTGCACCAATGTCTGCCGCTTGTGTAGCCAATGACTGTAGTACAGCAACATCGTGGTCAAAATAAATGCCTTCCCAAGTGTTGTAGTGAACAGGTCGAGGCTTTTGGCGTACCTTATCGGTGATCAGTGATTGGCGAACAAACTGATGAAAATGATGCGACAAACCACTAAAACCTTGGTTAGAGTATGCGCTATAAAGTGTTGGGCTGGTATATGATTCATTAGGGGCTAACACTAACTCACCAGGCATCAATAACTCACCTAATTGCGCATAACTGCGACCTTCAGCGAGTAACTCTGCGCGCATTTTATGATTGCCGCTCCAGCCTAAATGAAACCCATAACACTCACCGCCTTGCTCATGAGTGAGTTTGTTGTGCATGACCATCCCCGGGAAATTGTCGTGTGACGTTTTCCCTTTGCGGTTTTCACGTACAAAGCTGCCTAAAAACATGTCGAACGATTTACGTTGAAACTCATTTGACCAACGGCCTTCAAATGACATGATTTGATCAATATGAAGTGGCATTGGGATTGTTGGTGCTGCACACCAGTTCACATTTACCGCGTTATTGCCTAAGTTGGTTAATTGTGTGGTTGCACTGAGCACGTCAGAATGCGGGTCTAAGGTTAAGTGATGCTTTACGCTTAAATTACGTAAACTGTCGATAGACTCAAAAATGACCTGATTAGCTGACGGTTGCGTGACTGAGGTTAATGTACCGCCAATAGACCAGGCAATATTGTTGTCAAATATTTCAATACCGGGAGCACCGGTAAATCCTTCGCCCATTAACGGCGATAGTGATATGGGCGCCTCAACAACGACTGAGCATTTTGCTTCTTGGCGAGTGCTAAGTTGTTTCATCATGTCGTATGTGGTTTTAGAGGATATTTTTTTACCAAAATACAAAATAGCTGGCGTTTTATTGCTGCAGTCAACCACTACGCTTGTGTGTTGGCCATTAAGTAAAACGAAATTGGGATGATGCGACATGATTTAACATTCCTTGATTGGGAGTATCACTTAACAAACATAGCTGCAAAATATTACTGTAGGGCAGTGGATTGAGCCACTGCTAACGCCGGCAACATACGATGATTTATACTCAGTTTATTTAAAATACTATATATCATATAAATACTGGGTTAGTATATTATTCATCATTAAAAATTCGTCAAGTCACCTTGTAACTTTGCTTGTAACGGTAGGGTATTGTGTTAAAAATATCTAGGTTCAAGCCTGAGGTTTTACCTGCTATTTATTGGAGATTAACATGTTAGGAGTTTGCTATTACCCAGAGCATTGGACTGAATCTATGTGGCAGCAAGACGCAAAAGAAATGCGTCAGCTCGGATTGCAGTATGTGCGTATTGGTGAGTTTGCGTGGTCTAGAATTGAAGCTCGCGATGGAGAGTATTCGTTTGAGTGGTTAGACAGAGCGATTGAAACTCTTGCCAGTGAAGGTCTGCAGGTGATCATGTGCACCCCGACAGCTACACCTCCTAAGTGGTTAATCGATAAATACCCAGACATTCTACCTGTCGACATTAACACGGGTACCACACGTGGCTTTGGTTCGCGTCGTCATTACGATTTTTCTAGCCAAAATTATTTTCGCGAAGCCATGCGTATTTCAACTGTGATAGCAGAGCGTTACGGTAATCATCCAAGCGTGTGTGGTTGGCAAACCGACAACGAAATTGCGTGCCATGACACAACCCATAGTGGTTCACTGGTGGCCAAGTTGGCATTCCAACAGTGGTGTAAAGACTATTATCAAGACGATATTGAAAAGCTAAACACGGCATGGGGTAATGTGTTTTGGTCGATGGAATATCAAGACTTTGCGCAAATCGAACTGCCTATTTTAGCCGTGACCGAAACTAATCCTGCACATCAACTGGCGTATCGTCGTTTTAGTTCAGATCAGGTGGTGAAGTTTCACGATGCCATGATTGAGATCATTCGTGCTCATGCGCCAAATCGATTTATAACGCACAATTTTATCCCGCTGGTGGACACACAAACCGATAACTTTGCACTGGCTAAAAACCTCGATTTTGTTAGTTATGACAATTACCCGTTAGGCCGCTCTGATATGTTTTTTAAACATATGCCAGCGGAGCAATTTAAACCATATATGCGCACGGGCCACCCTGACTTTTCAAGCTATTCCTTTGACCAAAGCCGTGGCGTAAGCAATAAAAACTTTTGGGTAATGGAGCAACAACCGGGGCCTGTAAACTGGGCACATCATAATCCGCGTCCAGAAAAAGGCATGGTCAGATTGTGGTCGTGGCAAGCCTTTGCTCATGGCGCAGACTGTGTATGTTACTTCCGTTGGCGCCAAGTGCCATTTGCGCAAGAGCAAATGCACGCTGGTATTAAACGTAATGACAACTCCAAAGCGGCGGCCTGGGCTGAAGTTGAACAAATGCGCGATGAGTTGGCCAAGGTCGATTTTACTATTAGCGATCCAGTGCAAGCGAAAGTGGCGATTGTAACGGGTGCTAATAGCCAGTGGGTGACCGAAATTGAACGCCAGGGTGACAGTTATAATCATCAACGGGTTGAATTTGCATACTACTCAGCGTTACGTCAGTTAGGGTTAGCTGTTGATTTTGTGTCGGTTGACCATGATCTAGCTCAATATGCGCTAGTGGTAGCCCCTTGTTTACCTATTGTGCCACAAGCATTTGTTGATAAATGCAAACAAGCTGATGTGCACTTGGTTATAGGCCCGCGATCTGGCAGTAAAACCGATGAGCTGTCGTTAGTGCCAACGTTAGCCCCTGGTGTATTACAAGCATTGGTGCCTGTCAAAGTGTTGTCGACTGAAACTATCCGTCCTGATTGCAGTGAAGTATTGCATTTTAATGGTATTCAATTTGAGAGTCAGTGCTGGCGAGAAGAGTTAGCACTTGCTGATGGTGTAGATGTTGTTGCGACTTATCATGATGGCAGCCCTGCTGTTGCACGTCATCAAAATACTAGCTATGTGGCCACACTGACGTGTGATGCGTTTTTACGTGAATATTTTACCGTGTTATCCGCTGAGTTGGGATTAGTTACATTTGCGCTTCCAAAAGATATGCGACTTGTACAACGTGGTCAGTATGCTTACCTGTTTAACTATGCGGGTTACTCACAAACAGTACCAAGTGAGTTACAAGGTCAATACGTGCTAGGCAGTGCTAATCTTGCAGCTTATGACGTAGCCATTGTTAAACTCAATTAAGCTTTTTTGGTGACATCGTGGTTAGGTTGTTAACCATGATGTCACTAGTTTGCAAGGTGAGCAGGCTCTGCTGCTATTGCCACAGAATGAGCCTGTTTAGACTCAATGTTTTTCCAAACTTTGTCATGAAAATAAAACACCACGGTATTCACAGCGGGTTCTAATAAGGCAATCGCACCACCGATAACAATGCTACCAGTTAATAAGTAAGTAATCGAAAACGCGACACTGAAGTGTAATATGGCAAAGCTAATGGTCTTTTTCATGATAAATCCCCCTGTTTGATTTAATTAAATGATAACAGTTCTCATTATCATGTAAAGAGGGTTGATTCGATTGTCTCAAATGGTAATTTAGATTAGGATTTGTTTTGTAATCTTTAAATTATAAAGCCCTTAAAAAGGGCTTCAAATTTGATGAGATTAACTATTGTGGCTGTTGTCTTAATAATGCCAAGGAAAGCGTGAAAAATCCTGGTCGCGTTTTTCTAAAAAGGCATCACGTCCTTCTCTTGCTTCTTCGCTCGCATAGGCTAATCGTGTGGCTTCACCAGCAAAGAGCTGCTGACCAACTAACCCATCGTCCGTCATATTAAAGCCGTACTTTAACATGCGCATTGCAGTAGGTGATTTCGAGTTAATCTCTTTGGCCCAGGCTAGCGCTTCAGTTTCGAGCTCATTGTGAGGAACTGCGCGGTTTACCATGCCCATATTAAAGGCTTCTTCTGCTGAATAATTAAAACCAAGGAAGAAAATTTCACGAGCGCGTTTCTGCCCAATCATCTTCGCTAAGTAAGCACTGCCATATCCTGAATCAAAACTGCCTACATCAGGGTCCGTTTGTTTAAATATTGCATGCTCTTTAGACGCTAAGGTTAAATCACACACAACATGTAAACTGTGGCCGCCGCCAACAGCCCATCCAGGTACAACAGCAATCACAACTTTAGGCATAAAGCGGATCATGCGTTGTACTTCTAAAATATGCAGGCGGCCCATGCGGGCAACATCAGGTTGACCTTCTTTAGCTCCTTCGTATTTATAGCCATCTTTGCCGCGAATACGTTGATCGCCGCCGGCACAGAAAGAATACTGTCCTTTTGCCGAAGGGCCGTTTCCGGTTAATAGTACGCAACCCACATCAGACCATTGTCTGGCATGGTCTAATGCTATAAAGAGTTCGTCTACCGTTTTAGGGCGAAATGAATTTAGGCAATCTGGACGATTAATTGCGATACGAACGGTACCCTGAGATTTTGCGCGGTGATAAGTAATGTCTTCAAAGTTAAATCCCGTGACAACATCCCACAAGGCTGGGTCAAAGATGTCTGATACTGATTTAGGTTGAGATTGCGTCATAAAAAAAACCTAGCCTCTATTGTAAATATTACACAAAGGCTAGGCTTATTTGATACTTAGGTCAATTTGTTACCGTAAAAGCGTTAACTCACTCAGATTTTATCGCAAATAAATTGCAGATTTTCTTTGCTAAAAACTGGGTGGCGGGCGCTGCTATGGCAGTATTGATTTTTAAACTCGGCAATACTTTCATTACTCACAAATATGCCATCTAATTCACGAATTTCTATCGTTGATAATCGCTCGTATATTTCTGCTTTAACTTGCGGAATATGTGTATCGACACGGATGATTTTTGTCCCCGTCATCGAATCCAACTTTTTGTCAGCCTTAGTAAACATACTTTTGATGTCATTAATTGGCTTATCAAGTTTGTCAGTTTCTGTCGCGAAATAATAAACAACGCCCGCGATTATTGCTAAACCTATCCAACCTCTCATCTTTTTATCCAATAATGTGTTATTACCTATATAATAAGCTAGTTATCGTTCAATATTAAAGCAGTAAGGCTGTAAAATGACGAAAGAATCTAACCCCAAGGATTTCTCAAAACAACAACGTATTAAAATCCATCAACCTGATGCCAGTAAAGCAGACCGCTTCAATCCGCGCAACCGTATTTACGTACGCGCTATTGATGGTATGTGGACCACATTACGTCGCCAAATGGGTTGGATTGCAATGTTATTTTTTCTGCTACTTCCTTGGTTACCTTGGGGAGAACGTCAGGCAGTGTGGTTTAATCTTGCCGAGCAAAAATTTCATGTATTTGGTTTAACCATTTGGCCACAAGATCTTACCTTACTTGCCGCACTGTTTATGATTGCCGCTTTCGGGCTATTTTTTGTAACCACTTACCTTGGCCGAGTGTGGTGTGGTTATACCTGCCCACAAACAGTATGGACTTTTATCTTTATTTGGTTTGAGGAGAAGTTGGAAGGCGCGCGTAATAAACGTATCAAGTTGGATCAAATGCCATGGAGTTTCGATAAGCTGTGGCGTAAAACCGCAAAACACACCTCCTGGATACTAGTATCATTACTAACAGCCACCACATTTGTTTCTTATTTTGTACCAAGTAGAGAACTCTACATCGATTTCATTACACTTAATGCCAGCGGTGGAATTTACTTTTGGGTTATCTTTTTTACGTTAGCAACCTACGGTAATGCTGGTTGGATGCGTGAAATTATGTGTATTCACATGTGTCCGTATGCTCGTTTTCAAGCAGCAATGTTCGACAAAAACACCTATATAGTGGGTTATGATGCTAAGCGCGGTGAAACGAGAGGTCCACGAACTCGTAAACAAGATCCCAAGGAGATGGGATTAGGTGATTGTATAGACTGTGACTTATGTGTACAGGTTTGCCCAACAGGTATTGATATTCGTAATGGCCTGCAATACGAATGTATTAACTGTGGTGCATGTATTGATGCATGTGATAACACGATGGAGCGTATGGGGTACGATAAAGGACTAATTAGTTACACCACTGAAAACAAACTCGACAACATAGAAGAAAAAGTCGTTAGACCTAAACTTATTGGTTATGGCGTTGTGCTTACTGTGATGATCCTCGTCTTTATATATGCCAGTGCAACGATTGCTCCTGTACGTATGGATGTCATCCGTGATCGTAATTCATTATTTAGAGAAAACAACCAAGGTAATACCGAGAATACATTTACATTAAAAATCCTCAATAAAACAGAGCAACCCCAGGAATATGAATTAAGTGTTGAAGGGTTGACCAATGCGCAATGGATAGGACCACAACATGTCTCCATTGAAGCTGGTGAGGTTTTAACGTTACCAGTGAGTATTGCAGTAGACCCCATTGAACTGAAAAGAACTATCACAAAGATAGACATTAAAATCACCGCAGTGATTGATGGCAATCCAGTAGAGATAAAACAAGAAACTCGATTCTTTGGCGGGTAAAACCGAGCAAAATAGCCAAAAAAGGGGCGAATAGTCCCTTTTTTGTTCTTTTCGATTGAAAAAACACCTCTTAGTCATGTTTTTGCAATATTTCTGAATTTTATGCTTGCACAAAAGTTTTAGCTCCCTATAATGCGCAACCACTGACACGGCAAGCGGCTCACGCCAATGAAGAGTCAGTCTGAAGGGTTCAAAATGAAATCTTCAGCGCGAAAAGAAAGTTTGAAAAAACACTTGACGCGAAGATGGGAAAGCGTAGAATACGCAGCCCAAGCCAACGACCTGGCGTCAATGGCCACTAAGCGAAAGATTGATTCTTTTGGTATTAGTAACGCTCTTTAACAATCTAAACAAGAAATCTGTGTGGACATTCACAGGTATTGAGTTATTCGAAATTGTCTTCTTGTTCTTCGGAATGTA
>NZ_BMII01000022.1:18096-101778 GCF_014641855.1 Shewanella inventionis | reverse complement strand
GTTTCTGTGCCTTCTATGCTGCTTAATAGTATTTTGACGTAGAGCAACTATGCCTACAATCCTATTACTTGCCTAGAAGGCACAGAATTCCCGCTGAATGACCAGATAATTAGTGGAATTGGTATAACATGCCCGCTCATCAATAAAAAAGGCAATCTATTTTGATTGCCTTTTTTATTATGCGTTTATTTTGTGGTTAATGGCTTTTGCCATGCATCTGTACCGTATAAAGGCACCGTTGATAATGCATGTTTATGGCTGCCGTTGGTTTCTTTGGTTGAATACGATAAATACAACAAGGTTTGATTTTCAGCATCAAAAATACGACGTACTTTTAAGCTTTTAAACAAAATACTTAAAGATTCTTTAAACACCACTTCGCCGTTTTTACCCATGTCAATTTGGGCGAGCTCGGCCTGACTAATCGGACCGGTTTGACGGCAACTGATGCTCATATCAGACGGATCAGCTAAATCTAAATTGGCCTCAATACGACTAATATGACAAGTCACCCCAGGAATTTTAGGATCGTGTTTAGCATCAATAATCACATCTTTGGTGGTAAACAGCCCTAAACTGACTTTGCCCACATCATCACTACAGCCACTCAGTACTACACTGCCTAGCAATGTGGCTAATAACAGTGATGCCGTTTTAGACGCATTCTTTGCAAACTTAAAGCTTAATTGACTGTGCATATTATTGACTCTTTTTTAGTTAAAAGCATGTTGGGCACAACGGGTTAACCCTGCCGTTACCGAACCAAAGTGATCACCAACCACCACTTTTGCAGCAGGATAAACACTGGCTATTTTTTGATATATCGCCGGGCTACGCGCTGTACCACCCGTAACATAAACAATATCAGGGCTGCTTGGCAAAGCGCAATCTTGTTGTTGTGCTTGAGCTGTTGCCGTTTGCATCGCTTGTTTCATTAAGGCTTCAACTTTGGCAAGTGGATCGCTAATGGCTTGTTCAAACTGAACCGCAGTAAGAGTGACAAACAAGTCTTTTTCAATAAAATCAAGCGAACACGAGGTGCTGTCGACATCAGACAAACTGATTTTTGCCATTTCAGCTTGACGTACCACTTGATAACTCATTTGGTTTTTTTGCACTATTTGTAAGCGTTTAAGTAGTTGTGGGTGTTCCGCCTCTTTTATCAACTGCTCAACCAATTTACGTGACGCTAAACTAACAAAATCGCGCTGGGCACTAATGTCGTTCACCGACACCGCATTCCAAAAAGGTGCTCTGGGCATAGGTTTACCGTTAGTCATTACGGTATCAGAACCAAAACTCGGCATTAAGCCTGTCATCGCCAAGGCAATATCTAAATCATTACCGCCAATACGCTGCCCAGAGTGACCCAAACAATCTTGTTTGCGATCGTGATTATTACAGTGCGAAGGCCCCATTTTCACGACAGAGCAATCTGTTGTACCACCGCCGACATCGACCACCAATACCGTGTTGTCACTGTCCAGGGTTGACTCAAAATCCATTCCTGCCGCTAATGGCTCAAATAGAAATGTCACTTCAGTAAACCCTGCTCGCGATGCCGCAAGACGTAAAATAGCTTCAGCTTGCTGGTTACTGTCTTCACCACCAATGCCTTGAAAGTTAACCGGTCGGCCAATTACAGCATGAGTCGATGCAGGCAATGATTTTTGTTGCAGGGCTTTATCGGCAAGGTTTTTCACGTGTTGCATCATTAAAGTGACGATGTCTTCAAACAAGCCTATCTGATCGGGACGCAGGCCGTTGGCGCCTAAAAATGATTTTGGCGAACGGACATAAAAACCTTCTTCTGGCATTTCAAGGTATGCGTCAATAGCGGCTTGCCCCACAAATACCGCTTGCTCATTGGGCAGCAAATCGAGTTCATGGCGCATTTGCTTAGCGCGCATTAACTGCGAACTACGAATATGAGAATATTGAGCTTTTAAAGGCTCAGGTAAACCTTGATATACCGCTTCAGCAATAAGCTCTCGGTCCATGGCATATAAGGTTGAAGGCATAAAATCTGAATGATTAGATAATGGCAGTAAGGTTACTGCGTCATTAATCATCACTCCTATTGCACAATTGGCACTGCCATAATCAAATCCAACAAACATTGGCTTACCTTCAGTCGTCTAATCGAAAAAAGCGCTCAAAATAACACACTTATGGCGCTTGCTAAACCATTTATACTATATACGGGTTTTATTGCCGCTTTGGGCAAGTGCAAGAAATAAATCTGTCATAAAAATCACATAATATGTTCGGTAACTTAAATTATCTCTAACGAGATAAAGCATATACTGGGTGTGAAGGAATTATCACAGCCTAATTCGTTGATAGGATCAGCAATGTCATCTGCTATTAGTGAGCAATATATTGATAAAGAATTGTCGTGGCTTTCTTTTAATGAGCGAGTACTGCAAGAAGCCTATGACAAACAGGTGCCGTTAATTGAGAGAATAAGGTTTTTAGGGATTTTTTCTAGCAATATGGACGAGTTTTTTAAAGTCCGTGTAGCCTCAGTGCGCCGAGCAATTCTATTATCGAGCTTGTCAGACTCACCTTGTTCTAGCCGTGAATTATTGAAACAAATTCAGCAAAAAGTCATTGATTTGCAGGAGCGATTTGATTCAATTTACCTCGAACTCATTAAAGAACTCGTGCGCTGTAATATTTTCTTAATCAATGAATTGCAGCTCAATGAGTTTCAGAGTCAATGGTTACATAAATATTTTAATGACAACCTAATGCGCCACATTGCCCCATTTGTTCTGACCAAACACAGTGAATTGGTTAAAAACATCAACGACGATGCCACGTATTTATGTGTCTGTTTGCATCAAGGAGACGAGAAGCAATATGCCTTTGTCGAAGTGCCCACAGCAAACCTGCCCCGCTTTGTTGAGCTTCCGTCGCAACACAAAACCAAGGTTAAGCATCTTATATTGCTAGACAATATCATCAGACATTGTATCGACCAGTTGTTTAAACCGTTTTTTGAATATGATCATATCGAAGTGTTTTCAATGAAAATGACTCGAGATGCGGAGTTTGATATAGCTGTTGAGCTAGACAAAACCCAGCTAGAACAAATGTCTAACGGCCTTAAAAAGCGTTTACGAGCACAGCCTGTTAGGCTGGTGTTTGACCGTGAAATGCCAGAGCACATGCTCAACACATTAAAAAAGCAATTAAACATTAGCTCAACAGAATGTCTTATTCCGGGTGGGCGTTATCATAGCTTTAAAGACTTTATTAATTTCCCTAATCTTGGGCGTAAAAAGCTGTTAAACGATAAAATACCCGCATTAAGTAGTGTCAAATTTAACGCTTGCGCCAACAACTTTGAAGCCATCCGTCAGCACGATATTTTATTAAATTATCCATACCATAAGTTTTCTCATTTTACCGAGTTAGTCCGTCAAGCGGCATACGACCCAGCGGTTACAGCGATAAAAATCAATTTATACCGCGTGGCTAAAAATAGTCACATTATGCAATCGTTAATCGATGCAGTTAAAAACGGTAAACGAGTCACCGCCGTTATTGAACTGCTTGCGCGCTTTGACGAGCAATCAAATATCGACTGGACCGTACGCTTAACCGAGGCGGGCGTAAAAGTGCATCATGGTATTCCTAGCTTAAAAGTCCACTCCAAGCTCTGCCTCATTAGCCGCAAAGAAGGCAATGAAACAGTATTGTATGCGCATATCGGCTCAGGGAATTTTAATGAAGGTACCGCACGCTTTTATACCGACTTTTCATTGTTTACTGCCGACCAAAACATCACCCAAGAAGTTAAACAAGTATTTGAACTATTAAAGCGCCCTTACCACAAAGACAACTTTGAACACCTTATTGTTTCGCCTTTTAATTCCCGCCAACGTTGGTTAGCGCTTATCGATGATGAAATCATTGCCGCCAAGCAAAAAAAACCTGCTGCAATTACCCTTAAAATTAACAATCTTGTTGATGATATTATGGTTAACAAACTCTATGAAGCATCACAGGCGGGCGTAAAAATTAAATTGCTAATCCGCGGCATGTGCAGCTTATTACCACAGGTAAAAGGCATGAGCGATAACATTGAAGTGCTCAGTATTGTTGACCGTTTTTTAGAGCACTCTCGAGTAATGCAGTTTTACGCTAATGGCGCCGACAAAATCTATATTGGCTCATCTGATTGGATGTCACGAAATTTAGATGAACGTATTGAAGTCTGTACGCCAGTTTATGATAGTGAGCTGAAAAAAATGATCACCGATATTTTGAACATCCAACTGAGTGATAATACCAAAGCTCGCATAATTGACCCTTTACAACAAAACCTCTATAAAGCCAGAGGTAATAAACGAAAAGTACGCAGCCAGATTGCTATTCATCATTATTTATCCCAATATGAATCCAAGCAGGCTCAACGAATAATCGATGCAAGTGCTGATAACACAGCAGAAATCGCAACAGATAGGCTTGAGCAACCACAACAAAAAAAGGCTTAATATCACGTGTCATCTACTGAACACTCATTACATTTTGTCGCCATTGACATGGGGTCAAATAGCTTTCATTTAGTTATTGCTCGTGAGCAACATGGCAGCATTCAAATACTGCATAAAGAAAAACGTCAAGTGCAACTGGCAAAAGGCCTGCAACCCGACGGCACCCTAGACGAAGACGCCATCGCTCGTGGTCTGGCCTGTTTAACCGAGTTTAATCAACGGTTTTCAGATTTAGAACAAACTCGGGTTAGGCTTGTCGCCACCCACACTTTACGCGTTGCGACTAATTGTCATCAATTTATTAAAGCCGCGTTGAAAATCATTCCTTATCCAATAGAAATCGTTTCTGGCCACGAAGAAGCACGATTAATTTACCATGGCATTATGCACAGCCAAACGTTAGCGGAGCAAAACCTGGTGATTGATATTGGAGGTGGCTCAACCGAAGTCATTGTGGGTAAAGCTTCTTCAACCTCTCATTTAGCCAGTTTAAAATGTGGTTGTGTTAGTTATCAGCAGCGCTTCTTTCATGATGGCGCACTGACTAAACACCACTTTAAGGCTGCGCAAAGTGCTGCTGACAAACAATTTTCACAACTCAGTAATGCTTACTTTAAATCGTCATGGCCACTGGTATTAGGCAGCTCTGGTACAGTTAAAGCCATATCAGAAGCCTTGCAATGCATAACCGATCCCCAGCAAAGTTTAACCTTAGAAAATTTAAAATCCTTAAAGCAGTATCTTATTGGTGTTGGTCACATTGACAACATTAAGCTAGACAACCTCGACCCAAAACGAATTCCCCTATTGGCTCCTGGACTCAGTATTTTAATCAGTTTTTTTAAACGCTTATCTATCAATGAAATGCAAGTAGCACAAGGGGCATTACGTGAGGGAGTGTTATATGAGCTGGCGCAAATTGAGCAGCTTGAGGGCGTCAAACAACGTACAGTGAGTAGCCTGGCGCAGCTTTATCATATCGACCCTGATCAGGCTGCAAATGTAACAGCAACTATCGACCATTTATTTTCGCAAGTGGCCTCGCAATGGCACATTAGTGAGTACCAATGGCTGCTTCACGATGCCGCCATGCTGCATGAAATAGGTATTCAAATCAATTCACGTGCTCATCAACGGCACGGTGGCTACATAATTCAAAACAGTGACTTGCCTGGGTTTAATCAATTACAACAGCACCTACTCGCCTTGCTCGTAGCCAATCAACGTAAGCGCATAGATGTCGAGGCCATTAGCGAACTGGATGACGACGAACAGATCATATTGATTCGATTATTGGTTATTTTTAGACTGGCAATGGTCATGAACCTGGGGCGGATAAGCAACAGTATCGAACCGGTTAGCATAACCGTTGATGAACAAACCGTGACATTATCGTTAATAGAGGGTCAACGTTTACAAAATGATTTACTTTGCCGAGATTTAGCTCAAGAGCAGAAAAAACTGGCGTTACTAGGGATAAGTTTACGTTTTTAATCTGTTATGCAGCCCAGCTTTACTGGGCTGCAAACATCAGCAGTTAATAGATAGTCTACTTACTTTTTCATTTCTTCTTGTGCTTTACGCTGCGCTTCTTTTTGTTGGCGACGTGCGGCAATCACTTGATTAACGTCACTGCCTATGTGCGCTTCACCGCGTTGCTTAGCTAATTGCACCTGGCGCTCACGCTCAATAAAACGTTGACGCTGCTCTTCAGGGATTTTATCAATACAATGCGGGCAACTCACACCTTGTACATAAGCCTCAGATTGTTTTTCAGCTTCGGTGATCGGCATACGACATGCATTACATTGGTCATATTGACCTTTCTCTAGGCTGTGGTTAACGGCAACGCGATTATCAAACACAAAACACTCGCCTTCCCACATGCTTTGCTCTTGGTCAACTTCTTCAAGGTATTTTAAAATGCCGCCTTCAAGGTGATACACCTCATCAAAGCCCTGCTCTTTTAAATATGCGGTCGATTTTTCGCAGCGAATACCACCGGTACAAAACATTGCCACTTTTTTATGTTTAGCAGGATCTAGGTTTTGTTTTACGTATTCAGGAAACTCACGAAAGGTTTCTGTTACTGGGTTAACCGCATTTTTAAAGGTACCTATTTTCACTTCGTAATCATTACGGGTATCAACCAAGACCACATCGGGATCAGAAATCAGCGCGTTCCAGTCTTTAGGCTTAACATAAGTACCCACCACTTTACGTGGGTCAATGCCTTCAACGCCCATGGTCACAATTTCTTTTTTAAGCTTAACTTTGGTGCGATAAAATGGCATTTCATCATCAAAAGACAACTTGGTTACAATGTTATCTAGACCAGGTTGGCTGTCTAACCAAGCGAGTAAGTTATCAATACCCTGCTGCGTGCTAGCAACCGTGCCGTTAATGCCTTCTTGAGCAAGCAACAATGTGCCTTTCACTTCGTTTTGTTCCATTACCGACAATAACGGCTGACGAATTGACTCAAAATTGGGCAAGGCAACAAACTTATAAAGGGCACACACAACAACTTGAACAGGGGATGTTTGGTCTACATTAATGTCTTGCATACAATTACAACTCCGCTGGCTGGAACTTAATTTCCAGTGCATAAATAAACCCGGCGCACCATGCGCTAAGTCAAAAAAACGGCCGAAAGTATACCTAAATCACAATTGAAACACACCCACAAATTCGATCTGTATTCAAATTAGCTTTACACTATCTCCACTAATGGTTAATTCACCTTGCAAATGTTGGCATAAGCTAAGATTTTCGTTCCCTAAATAAGTGTATTTTATGAATTCTGCAATTTTGTATTCTTTTCGTCGATGCCCCTATGCCATGCGCGCTCGCATTGCACTGCATTTAAGCACACTTAACCCATACATTCGTGAAATAGAACTCAAAAATAAACCTGATGAAATGCTTGCGGTGTCAGCAAAAGGGACCGTACCGGTTTTAATCACGGCAGATGGCAGTGTAATAGCTCAGAGCATTGAAATTATGCAGCTTGCGCTAACACAACATCCCGATCTAACCTGCCCTTGGTTAAGCCCAAATGCCTACCAAACCTTACTTAACAGCATATCAACTCCACAAACCAATGAGCTGATTAATGCTAATGATAACCACTTTAAACCCTGGTTAGACAAGTATAAATATGCAGACAGATTTCCCGAGCAAAGCCAGACATGGTACAGACAACAGGCAGAACTGTTTTTGCAGTTATTAGAAGAAAAATTAGTTCAACAGGCGTACCTATGCGCAGATAGCCCAACATTAGCTGACTTTGCGATTTTTCCGTTTATTCGCCAATTTGCCAATGTAGAACCGCAGTGGTTTGCAACAAAACCGTACCCAAAGCTAAGCCAGTGGTTAAGCCAATTAGTCAACAGCCCTCTATTTTTAGCTGTCATGCAAAAGACACCTCTTTGGTTGCCACAGCGAAACATGATGAAGCTCAAGCAAGCATAGCAACAATAAGTAAATGTCATACCTTTGTGTAAAAATGAAAATTTTATGAATATTTAGTAGGTTACTGACTATTATTCTGTTTAATTTTACAGTAAATTATCAGTCAAATGTAAATAACAGCTAAAAACACGCAGTTTTGGTTGTTTTTTCTGCAAAAGTTAAATTTAGGCTTACACTTAATTATCGTCATTGCTGAAACGCAAAGGAACATGACATGAACAATATGGATATTACGTTAGTCTTCATGCTTATTGCATTATTGATTTTACACATTCACTTTTGCTATCGGGCATTTACCTCGAAAGCACATATCAAAAACGCCCAGCGCATCGTGTGGGCAATGCTCAGTTTGTTAATGGGTCCATTAGGGTATTACGTCTACCAAAACCTTATTCCACTTGAGTTTTACGAATAGATTGCGACAACACGTTTAGGTGTAATACCAATGGTATATATGGTTAAAAAGGCTTTACGGTATAAACAGTCGAGCGTATCCATTGTGTACGCACTACACTTGAAAACCCAACTTTGTTGAACATGTTGGTACAAAATCCGTTGGGCTGTCCACCACAATGAGCTATGGCCTCGTTATGGTGGTTAACCTTCAAAAGGTACTTCAGTGAACAGATTTAACTGACTTTTTCGAGCACTGAGCCCTGAAATTTTTCACTTACAGCTTATTGTACGTAAATGAAACATGGCATTATTTGAACCTGTAACAAATCTTGTCATTGCTTGGCAGAGAGTTCAAATAGGTGCACCCGACACTTGTTTTTAAACATGCTGATCGATGAGTATCGGGTTTCCATCAGGATCAATAATTGCAAAACTCGATGGCCCTCTGTCTCCAGTTATTGAATTTTCAGCTATTTCGATACCTTTAGATTTAAACTGCTCAAGTAACTGACGTACATCATCAAATGCGTCTACACTTTTAGCATTTTGATCCCAGCCAGGATTAAAGGTCAGTATATTTTTTTCAAACATCCCCTGAAACAAACCGATATTGGTGTCCCCATGCTTCATGATTAAAAAACCATGGGACTCTTCGCCGGCGAAGACTTCGAAGCCTAATTTCTCATAAAATACTTTCGATTTTTTCAAGTCTTTTACCGCCAAGCTAATTGAAAAACAGCCCAATTTCATTATCTTGCTCCTTGGTGATTGATAAAAACAAATACGACTTTATTAACATTACTGTTTATTGGCTCTGTTAACAACAAAACTCAATGCAACCAAGGTGATACTCAGACAAACAACACCAAACCATCCTGCCAGATCAAATGCTTGAATGCCCACAAATGACCCAAGAGCCCCACCCAGATAATAACCAAGCATATAAATACCGTTTATGCGGCTTTGGGCCTGTGGATCGATTGAAAATACTCGTACCTGATTAGACACCTGAGCACTGAACACCCCAAGGTCGATAAGTATAATACCGGCAATTAACCCCAATAATGTGTCGGCAAATAGACCAGAAATAACAAAACCAATCGCAATGATCATCAATGCCATACTTATCATGTTACGAGATCCAAATCGACTAACTAACGAGCCAGATACTTTGGCACCAATAACACCTGCAATAGCAATCACCCCAAACAGCCCTGCTTGCTGAGCATTATAATGAAAGGGAGACTCGCTAACATGTAAGGCTAACGTTGCCCAGAGCGCATTGAAGGACGCAAACCAAAGTGCGCCAGTAAAAGCCGAAGTTCGCAGTGTGGCATGCTGTTTAAATAATGTTGCCATGCTCGCAACAAGCTTAAAATAAGGGATCTTAATTGTCGGTGTATTGGTTGGTAAAAAAACGGTTAACAACACACCAAACAAGGTTGCAATACAAGCTGACATAAGAAATACAGCCCGCCAGCCAAACTGCTCACCCACAAAACCACTGAGTGTTCGAGAAAGTAAAATGCCCACCGTCAGACCTGTCATCAATGTACCTATGACCCGACCTTTGTTTTCGGGCGTGCTTAACGACGCAGCAAATGGGATCAACTGCTGGGTTATATTGGCACTTAAGCCAATGATAAAACAGGCAATAACCAAAGCAATAAAACCCGATGAAGAAAACGCAACCAGTGATGATAGCACTAACAATACGGATAAAATGGCAATGAGCCGTTTGCGTGGCAGGGTGTCACCTAAAGGAGATAAAAACAATAACGCAGCGGCATAACCAATTTGTCCCGCCGCAGGCACCACGCCTAATTGTCCACCGGTTAACCCAAGCTCTGCTCCAATATTGGGTAAAATGGGTTGATTATAATAAAGGTTTGCCGCCGTTGCCGAGACAGCGCTCGACATCAGTAACAAGCGCCCTTGACTTAATGTTTCATTGTGGGTTGTTGACATAATCCCGCCTTAATTTTGTTTATCACTTCGATGCATGAGTAGATAAACAAATTGTAGGGCGAACCAATCAATGACAAAAATAGTATTTTAACCTTGAATCAATACGATTTGTGTATAGATAAAATCGGCTCAGCAGTAAAAAAGCTTGGAATTAACCGATAAATGTCTCGGCTTTAGTTTCTTGCGTCGCTTTACTTTTTAAATCCATTTTGTTTTAGTGCCTTGATATTTCGTAGGAATGAAAGCGTCAGGCAGCATTGTTTATTTCAAAAAAATCGCGCTATGAGAGCCTCAATATGTGTTTGTATTATTTTATTGCTAAAAGCACGAGCCGGTTAAATTTAAAGAGGCGCCAAAAAATGACAAGGGTTTTGATACACAGTGCACACAACATAAAGATGGGAGACAGGGCTGACTGTAATGGTCTAATGACAAAGGATATTGATTCGATTTTTGTAGACAGATACAGATGAAGTGTAAAACTGGGCGAAGCGCCCAAGGTTAATGCCCGAAGGCCATCTACATGAAGATGGCCACTGGTCAAAACGTCAAAACGTGATGACCTTGTGATATTTACAAATAACGCGCAAATTGTTGGCCACTTTTAAGCGGTTTAGTGGGTGCGACCACCGCTGGGGTGCCGACATATAAAAAGCCGACAATTTGATCGTCTGCAGCTAATCCCAGTGCGTTATTTACATCAGCATTAAATGCAAAATCACCACTGCGCCACACAGCGCCTAATCCTATTGCAAATGCCGCTTGTTGCATGGCCATGGTGGCACAACCTGCTGCGATGTGCTGCTCAATGGCCGGCACTTTGTCATGCTGTTGTGTTTTGGCCACAACGGTAATTACCATAGGCGCACGATATGGCATGTTACCAGCCTTGGTTATCATGGCGTCATCGGCACCTTGCGCATTGGCGGCGGCAACAAAAATGTCAGCTAACTTAGCAAGGCCATCGTCAACGGCAATAATAAATTCCCACGGTGTTAGCGCGCCATGATCGGGTACTCTGGCGGCGGCATCGAGTAAAAAAGTCAGTTGTTCATCGTTAGGCGCTGGGGCCACAAGACGGGGTGTTGATTGGCGGGTCAGTAACAGTTGTTTAGCGTCCAAGATGCAATCCTTTCATGAAATATTTTGCAAATGATATTAACAAAAATCCCACCAATTTGGTGGGATAAATTAAACGTGTTTCATCTGCACAGTGAACAACACTATTTTAATAAGCGACGGCGAATAAAATAATCGGCACTGGTGTAACGACCACCGCCAATGACCAGTAATGCTAACAACATAAATAAGTAGGTGATGGCAAATTCAATCCCGTTATTTAAAATCACAAAATTGCCTGAGCTGGTCAGCCATTCGTAATTACCGTGTTGTTGTAAAATAGACTTTGCCGCGGCTAACTTTTCTGCTGAGGCAATCACGTTCTCGTTCGCTAACCATGAACTAGCATCGGCAATCGCTAACCAGCCATTAGGTAAATGCACCGCAAATGCAGCCACCAGCATGGTGATCATCATAGGTAAAGCCACTAATCTTGTTGCAAGACCAATTAATAATAATGCTCCGCCAAAGAGCTCTGTGCCTGCGGCCAATGCCGTCATCACCTCTGGCATGGGTAACCCTAAGCCCCAATCTGGATTACCAAACCAAGCTGCTGTGTCGTTAAAGTGCGACAATTTATTGTATCCTGCTTGCATTAATACGGGGGCAAGGTACAACCTTAACGCCAAAGCGGCTAAGCCTTCTAAATGCTTAATAGTGTGTAAAAATTTTTGATATAACTCAATTAATGTCTGCATAAATAGCCTATTTTGATTGTCTGTTGAATTAAAAGACCCGTAAGCTCAATAAAACATTTCAATCAAAGATTATTTATCTAGGTGTAATTCGGTTAAATCGTCAACAAGCTCAGCTAGTTTACGGTCAAAATGCTTACGCTGTTTATCGCTAAAGCTCTGATTAAGTTCAATTATCATGACACCAAACTTATGAGTATTCACATCAACATTGTCTCGGTAAACTGACGATTTGAGTTCATCGGGTGCGGTAAATAAGCGAGTCATTTGGGTGGTAAAATACTCTGTTTCATTGCGGCGCAATAAAGCTTGTTCAAATTGACGTTGCCATTCATGACGATATTCTAACCACATATCAAGTGTAGCGAGCCGCTCGGTGTTGGCTTGATGAATAATCTGTTTTTGTGCATCACTTACACTGCCCGTCCACTCTTTGAGCTGCTTTTCAATGCGTTTATCTGAGTCTTTTATTAACTCAGCCTGATCTTTACCAGCGTATTCTTCGATAAGCTCTTTTTGCTCCTTTTTAAGCTGAGTTAATACTTGCTGAACTTGTTTGTCATCAAAGCTGGCAATAATGGGCAGTAGCTCTGGCATAACAAAGTCAAAAATACGGTACCAATGTGCTTTGGCCATAGTGACTTGTTGCTGCCACAGCTCAGGGGTTAAAGAATAGTCATTGGCTTGTGTGGAGAGTATGGTTAATTGATCACGGTAACGCACAAGCTCTTCTTGTCGATGCCATACTAAAAATTGCTCCACCAAATGATCAAACTTATTTTGCTGATCGCGGTTTAAGTCAACGTACTCTTCAACTTCCCATTCAATGGCCCAATCAAGAAAAAAATAACTCACCTTGGTTGAGCAGCCTACAAAGAAAATTGAACAGCACAATAACAGCAACAGTTTTTTGGTCACGATTGAACCCTCAAAATTTATATTCTTTATATGTACATTGATTAGTGGATGAGAGCCAAGTATTGATTGTAAAACTTAATGTATTTAGACATCGCTAATGTATCTTCTTGAGTGGTTTCAGCGGCCATAAGCAGCGCCCACATCGCCGAAAACAACCAAAAACAATTTATTGCTGCAGGTAATGCCGCCTTGGCAGCTGCCACGTCTGTTAAACTCGCCATTTGACAATATTGCACAATAACCTTGTGGGTCAATTGATTTACTTGTTCATTTGTTAACTCATGTGTAGCTACGGCACTGGCTAAATCAAATAGCGGGTGGCTGGCAACAGCGTATTCGTAATCAATACAATACAATTTCGCTTGGTCGACATTATCATCATGAGTTTGGCAAGCCGATGTACTGCTTAATAATACGTTATGCGGTGTTAAATCACGATGACAGAAAATTGGCAATAATACGCACGACTCTAGTTGTGATAACCAATGCCTTACGCGAACATTCATGCACTGCAATTGTTGCCATGCTTGTTGCCATTGCCCTTGAGTTTGTTCTGCACTGTATTGTGCAAGTTGCTGGGCATACTGCTGCCATTGGGCGCTAACGGTGATACTTTTAGACGGTACAGGTAATTGACTCAGCGAGGCAAACAATTGTGCCAGCAAAGTAACTGCATCAACATGAGGATGAGACATCGCAGCCAATGGCCGAGAAGATGAGTGGCCAAACATTGATGAGAATTGGCTCCAATCACCTTGTTGTTGAGCGACAAACTCACTTAAATAGAATTGCTTGTCATCACTCACCCACTCAAGTTGCGGGGCAATATTTGCATCAATGGCTGCTCGCCAACATTCAATTTCAAGCTCTCGGTTACACCAATGGCTGTGGCGTTGGTTAACGCGTAATACCTTGTCACCTGTGGGGCAAGACAATCTGTAATTTTGGTTACTTAACCCTGCATTTAATAAAGTTACTGCGCTGCATTGGGTTAATAATGAGTGATACATTGCAGCAGGCATGGCCTGCTGCAATGTGTTGATTAACTCACTTGGTAAAGTCAGCAAGGGTGATGGCATGTGATTTAACGCTATAACAATCTGATAATGCAGTGATTATACACTAATTACTTGTGAAGAAACCTTGTCTTGCTCTACAACATTATGTTGATATTTTTTGCGCCACATCAGGTAACCCGCGAGTGCCATTCCAACATATAAAATAAATAAACCGCTAGTGAGCATTAAGCCTTTTTGAAAGTATAAATAGATAGAAACCACATCAATAACAACCCAATAGAGCCAGTTTTCGAGCACTTTTTTTGCCACTAAATAGGTAGTGACCACTGCAAAACAGGTTGTTGCTGCGTCAATATAGGGAAAAGCCGCAGAAGTATAATTTGCCATTGCGTAGCCAACAATCACAGACACTAAAGATGTCACGGCAATGACGATGCTATGGGTTTTAAGTGACCAACTGGTAATCTTAAGATGGGAGCTAACATGGTGTTGCTGCGTTTGCTGTGCTGGCGGCACATGCAGCCATAACCAGTAACCGTAAACCGCCATACCCATATAATAAATATTAAGTACCGACTCCATCAGCAACGACACATTCCAAAACAAAACGGTATAAATTGCTGTGCTAATAAATGCAGCAGACCAACACCATATATTGGTCCGCATGGCCAAAATAAGATACACAAGTGCAAGCATGACCGCGATAGCCTCCCAAAAGGTCATTACCGATGCTTCGTTAATGGCTTGCTGAATCGCTAATATCATGTCATTCATGGTCATTATTCACTATGGCTTAGGTTAAGTTCGCCGCCAATAAATTTGCACACAAACACGGCTTTGCCCCACTTTTCGTGAGCGGCTTGCATTTCGATGGCTAACATTGACATCACATCGCTGTATTCACCACACACTTGCGTTGCCATGGCATTGGTAACACGTTCAATATTGTTGTAACTATCAACACGACCAATGAACCACTTGATCGGGTCAAGATAGTTTTCGTTAAAGGGATACATACTGATTTCTGCAGTTAATTTCATCGCTTATATCCTAAAAGGTATGCGGCACCGGGTGGTGCCGCTGTTGAACTTACATAAACTTATAATCGAATGTAACGCCCACTTGACGAGGGTCGCCATAACGTATGTATTGCTTATCGGCCCAATCTAAATCGGGTTCGTTACCAAAGTAGAACCCGCGCACACCATATTCTTTATCAAATAAGTTTCTGCCCCATAAATAAGCTGACCAGGTTGCGGTTTCATAACCAATACGTGTGTTAAAAATGGTATAGGCATCTGAGGTTGATTCGTTACTGTCTGAGTAATAAAAATCACTTTTACCACTGGCATTAAGGTTAGCAAACCAGCCAGAGTCAGCCACATAAGTCATTCCGGCACTGTAGGTAAATTGAGGTGAATGAGCGAGTTCACGGCCAGATAAGTCGATAATAGAACCGTATTTGTCGCTGTATTCATATTGACCGTATTCGGTTTCCAACCAACCAACACCGCCGTAAAATTCAATATTTTCAGTAACGTACCACTTGGCATCCAGCTCTGCACCGTAATTTTGCGAACTACCGGCATTTTCAGTAAATAGCACAAACCGTTGAGGATTATCAGGATCTTGTAAAGACGCAGCCACTTGTTGATCTTCACGATCCATAAAGAATATCGCTAGCGTAGAATCAACTTGGCCGTTTAACCATGTCGACTTCATGCCGATTTCATAGTTATACAAAATCTCAGTATCAAACTCTTTTTTGTTGGCAAGCTCAGTAGGCAGGGTCATGTTAAAACCACCCGCTTTATAACCTCGCGCAATACGGGCATAAGTATTATGGTTGCTATTAATCGCTTTTGATAAAGCAATATGGCCGCCCCACATGTTTTCTGACGGGTCAAAATTATCATTATTGCTGTCAGTATATTCGCTGTCGCGGCGCTCAAAACGCAAACCGGTTGACAACAAATAGTCGTTGCCTAAATGACTGTCCAATTGCCCGAATACCGCATAATTTGTGGCTTCATAACTTGACTGCAGCACTTCATCTGGCCAGGTGTTGTACTCTGAGTACAAGTCGTTATCTTCATTGAGGTTCATGGCATACACACCCACTAACCAATCCGTTGAGCCTGCAAAAATACGCCCGGCATCTTTTGACGATAAACGAAACTCTTGGGTTAATGTACGACGGTCCCCCGCTTTATCCCAGGTGTAATCGTATACACAGGGCTCAGTGCCAATAACATTGTAATCGTCGTCATACGCTGTACATTGCTTACTGGCCCAGTAATCAGGGTTTGCCCAGTCGCCGTCATACGCATGATGATGATCGGTTTGTGCGAGTGATGTGAGCGAGGTAAAGTCAAATGCACTTGCACCACTGTAAATAAACTTAAGCCCTGCACCTGTGGTTTTTTGAGTATCAACACCCGGTTTATCCGTTAAGGTATTGCTGGTGTTATTATCGAGTGTCCAGGCATCGTAGCCATTATCAAAATTGGCATGCAGTAAGGTTAAATCAATTTGTAAATCGTCGCTGGCATACCAACGCAATTTAGCGCGGGCGCTTAGCTCATCACGCTCATTTGTGTCGTCACGGTTTAAGTATAAATTATCACGATACCCATTTTGATTGTGCTGCTCTACAGACACGCGATATAACAACTTACCTGTATCATTTAATGGCCCAGAGCTAAAACCAGAAAACGTACGTAAATCATCATCGCCCACGCTGACTTTAGCGCCATGCTCAAACGAGTCGGTTGGGTCGTTACTTTTAAGGTAAATTAATCCAGCTAATGCATTGGCACCATATTGCGTCCCTTGCGGTCCACGCAGCACTTCAACTTGCTGCATGTCATACATACTCGACACCATGCCAAGCCCAGACAAATCAATATCATCGACCACATAACCCACTGAAGAATTAGGCGCTCCTTGGTATTGCTCTTGCTCACCCACACCACGGATTTGAAAATACTTAGGGCGCGAACTTCCGCCTGACCAGTTAAAGTTAGCGATAGAATTGAGTACATCTTCGAAATGTTGAGCGCCTTCATCTTCTAATTGCTGCGCATCAATGACGGTGACACTCGATGGCATTTTATCAAGACTGATATGACTAAAATCAGCATTGACAACAATCACTTCCATTTTTTCGTATTCTGGTGTGACGCGCTCAATATCTGCAGTTTTAGCCAGAGTAACGGGCGAGCTCAATGCGGTAATAACCGCTAAAGCAATTGGCGAATGGGATAACCCAAATGAATTTTTCGTGAACATAGGACCTCAAATAGTTATTTTGAGATCCGGCAAGAGTAGCGAATAAGAGGTGCACTTATAGATAGTGTGGCCCATTCCTACGCCGGTATAAGCCGGATCAGGTTCTAAGGGTTCGTCTTAAGACATCTCAGTTCAGTAGTGCTGAACACCCCTTGGCGGCCACGAGTATAAACTATCTAAAATTTGATTACACGATCCTTCATACAATTTGATAACACAAAATAGCGTGTCAATATCAAGTCGGTGTTTCTTTGTATTCAAGTAAACAAAGCCTTGCTCAGTATTGAGTTATCACATATCAACAGCGATTAATCAGAGTAGGTTTCGCGCACGTATATTTCAAAATGACTGACTTGAGTATTAGGTGCGACGGCACTCACTTGCAGTTGTTGCATGCCATGTAATTTAAGCGACTTCCAACTCGTTGCTTCATCTTCAATGGTATAGCCGTTGGCGTCAAACCAGGTGAATTTGTATTGCACGCGTTGGTCATAGCTCGATTTACTTTGAATTAATGCAGACGCTTTAACTAGGTCTCCAATCATTATTGATGAAATGTCAGTCACATTAACATCACTGGCAAAAGAGCTGCTATCCACTCGCACTTGCCCGTTAGAGTCAACGGCAATACCCGCGGTATTGTGGGCGCAGGCGCCAAATAACAAGGTTGAAGTGAGTACAAAAAATGATGCAAGTTTCATAATCTTTTCCTTAAATGTTACTGGCGGTATTGGGTTATTAGTCTAACAAAAAGTGCGCTCTCGCAGTCGCAATTAACTGTTTACGGTTTGTTTGCCAACAATTAATACTCACATTGGCCACCCGGCGACCTTGACGGGTAATCTTGCATTCTGCAAAGGTGTCTTGGTGTAAACCAGCCCGTAAATAATCAATTGAAAAATCGACAATTTTAGGCACCTTTTTAGCTTGCATAAACACCATTAATTGCACAATGGCCGACATTTCCATAAAACCAGCAATTACACCGCCATGAATAGCCGGCAAGATTGGATTACCAATATTGTCATCTTTAGCGGGCAGTTTAAACACCATTTCGTCGCCAAAACGGGCCACCGACATGCCAATAAATTGTGAATATGGCACTTTTTCAAGCAAATAACTGTAGTCATTTAACTCAATGGCGCGCTTTACCACATCTTGAACATCCAACTCACTTGATGCCGCTTGGGTTGTTTGCTCAGTCATCTTGACTCTCCGGCAAATTGCCCATTAGCGCTTGACGAAACTCTTCGCCAACCATTTCTGGGCTGATACGCATAAACGAACCAACGGCATGAGCAATGGGTTCATCAATACTGTCTTGATAAGCAATCGCGCGAGTAAAAGCCACACTTGACGACAAACGGTAGCATTCTGCAAAGGCATACACCGCTTTATGAGGCTCAGCAGGCTTCATGTAGTCAACTCGCAAATCTAACGTGGGCGACAACTCAAGTGATTGATATTTTTTTAAAATCGCACACACCACTGCAGTACCACAGGAGGTATCAATTAAGGTGGTGATCACCCCACCATGAATTACGCCTGTATCTGGATACCCAATAATATCTCGGCTATAAGGCAGTTCAATTAACACGTGGTGCTCGCTGGCTTCTTTAACACTTAACCCTAATCGGCGACACTGCGCCAATTGATTAACAAAGCGTGTTGCCACTTCCGTTAACGGAAAAAAGTCACTGTTAATCTTCATTATCCGCGGCTCAACATCGGGCCTAATGGCGCTCCACCAACAAGGTGCATATGGATATGATATACCTCTTGGCCGCCATGTTTATTGCAGTTCATAATCAAACGATAGCCATCTTTTGCAATACCGGCTTCATCGGCTAATTTAGCTGCGACAGTCATCATTCTGCCTAATGCTTTTTCATCTGATGCTTTGACATCATTGGCAGTAGGGATCAGATGATTAGGAATAATAAGAATATGCGTTGGTGCTTGTGGGGCAATATCACGAAATGCAGTGACTAGCTCATCTTGATATAAAATATCGGCAGGAATTTCACGACGAATAATTTTACTGAATATGGTTTCTTCGGCCATTTTAAGATCCTTAATGAATGACATCATGTTGCTGCGGTTAATAGTACCAAGTCTTTAATCTCTGACTCCAGAAAAAACACACAAAATCAGCTATCTTTTACATAAAATGGGATTCGTTTGCTTAACTGGGTCATTTTTGGCAGCATTGTCGATTATAGCTCAATCTTGTTGATTGTAATGCTTCTACTATTTGGAACTCTTTATGCATTTTCATATCCATGCGGTCGATCCTAAAGCACACTTATTTGAAGTGACCCTAACGGTTACCCAAGCCTTCCCCTCACAAATTTTTTGTTTACCCGCTTGGCTACCTGGCAGCTATATGATCCGTGACTTTGCCAAAAACATTATTGAAATAAAGGCCACAGAAAACCAACAAGCCTTAACGGTTACCCAGCTAGATAAGCAAACTTGGCAACTCAACAACCAGGGTAGCGACATCGTATTGTGCTACCAAATTTACGCCTGGGATTTATCTGTACGCACCGCCCACCTTGATACAAACCACGGCTTCTTTAACGGCAGTAGCGTATTTTTAGCCGCCAAAGGGCTTGAATCTCACCCTCACACAGTCACAATTGCAAAGCCCGCACTGCCTGAATTAGCCCACTGGATGTTAGCCACCAGCATGCAAAGAACCGCTGGTGAACAATTTGGCTTTGGCGATTTTAGTGCAGAAAACTACGATGATTTAATCGATCACCCAGTAGAAATGGGCGAGCTCACCATCGAAACCTTCTTCGCAGCAGGCGTGCCTCACGATATCGTACTCAGTGGTAAGCATCGCGCCAATATTGCTCGCCTGGCTAAGGATTTAACCGCCATTTGCGAATATCAAATTAATTTATTTGGCACACCGGCGCCGTTTGAGCGTTATGTGTTTATGACCACGGTTTTAGATAACGGCTTTGGTGGATTAGAACATAAAGCCTCAACCGCGTTAATGTGCTCACGTAACGACCTCCCCTTGTCACTCGATGGGCCTGTCGATAAAGGCTATCGCACCTATTTGTCGCTGTGCAGCCACGAATACTTCCATTCATGGAATGTTAAACGCATTAAACCTGCCGAGTTTACCCCATTTGATTTATCAAAAGAGTCGTACACAGAGCAGTTATGGGCGTATGAAGGGATAACCTCCTACTACGATGATTTAATTACTTTTAAATCAAAATGTATTGATGAAAAAGGTTATTTAACTCTACTGAGTCAAATCATGACGCGTGTGTATCGCGGCGAGGGGCGCTTTAAACAAACCTTAAAACAATCAAGTTTTAATGCATGGACCAAGTTTTACAAGCAAGATGAAAATGCCGCCAATGCCATTGTTAGTTATTACACCAAAGGCGCCTTATTTGCGTTGTATGTAGACTTAACCATCCGCATTGAAACCCAGGGTAAGCACAGTTTAGACGATGTAATGCGCGCGTTATGGCAACAATATGGCCTGCCACACATTGGCACTCACAGCATGAGCCACCAACAGATTGTTGAAAGCCTGCTAAATCGCCCCTGTGACGATATTTTTGCTTATTTAGACAACACCCAAGACTTACCATTGAGCAGTTTACTCGAACAAGTCGGCGTCACCATGACAGTGAGGCCAAGCGAAGGAGTCAATGATTTAGGGGGTGGAGAGGCTAAAGGCTATAAAATTGCTTTTGGCGCTAAAACAAAACCAGAATCCCTTGGCCTTAAAGTATTAACGGTTAGCCAAAACAGCCCAGCACACCAAGCGGGATTAAGCGCCGGGGATTTACTGATTGCCGCTGATAATTTACAAGTTACCGCCCAATTTGAGCAACAACTGCAAAGCTACAGCGTAGGACAAGAGCTCAATTTACATTGGTTTAGACGCGATGAATTAATGCAAGGGCAATTGCCTGTACGTGAAGCCGTCGCAGATACTATTTCTTTAACCATCAATGATGCCAGTAAAACCGCACTTTGGTTTAACTAACAGCGGCTTAACATATAGTGTCTTATTAATTGTGGTTAATCACGACCAGCTGACACAAAAATGGGTATCAATTGATACCCATTTTTATTTTGTTAATAAAAACAGTTGAAAATGAGGCTATACCCTCACCTCATGCATATGAGTTTGCGCCCATGCAATTGCTTGACCTCGGCTCGACACACCAATTTTTCTAAACGCTCGATATAAATGTGTTTTAATCGTCGACTCACTCACAAACAATTGATTAGCAATATCTAAATTGGTACTGCCTGACAACAGCGCATGTAACACTTCACGCTCTCTAATGGTCAGTTGCTCACCCTCTGCCTCAGTATCGTCATTCATCATTGAATGTAATAACTCTTGCGGCATAACACTGCGCCCTTTGAGTATTTCATTCAAGCCAAGGCTGATCTCAGCCAAACTGCTATCTGCATAAAACACCCCTAGGGTCGTTGCAGGATGAATAAGAAAGCGGGTGTCGAGTTGTTTAGGGAAATTAATAAAGACTGTATGTATGGCGCAATATTCACGCTCAATAAGCCGTTGCAATTGATAAACCTGTTGAATATCAATGGTTGATAAGTCAAAAAACACCACAGAAACAGGCTCTTCAACGAGCATTTTTGCCATGTTGCCAGGTTGAGCTTTAGTTAATTTAACCAAAAACTCTTGGGGCCAACGGCTATCGAGCAAATCACTTAGCAACTGAGATCGTGAAACAATCATCCAATTAACAACTTTAAACATCCCATACACTCCATGTGAACCAACTAAACGACTTCAACGCCAATCAATATTCAAACATCTTAATATTATCAATCAACGCCTTTGGTGCAAATAAGCCAAAAGAATAATCACAATAACAAACCTAGACTTTAGTACTATGACAATTTGCAATACCATCATTTTAGTCGAGTCGATCGATTATTGCGTTATTAAGCGATGAGTTTATGCCATTTTATTAATCGTCAATAAACTTAAGGAATTAAACCAACAAGCTCGTCATTAATGCCAAGAATAGGACTATCGAAGTTATTTGCCAAAACCTTACTGGGTTGCGACTCATAAAAGGGACAAAATGTTGCGGGCGTTGATTGGCACTTGCCGTAGTTAATTGATGAATAAGTTCACAGGTGTCAGCTTGACGAAGATTAGGTTCATTGTTTAAGGCTTTTTTTAAGGCTGCATCTATCCAGGTGGGCACCATAGGATTAAGCTGATGAGCATTCACATACTCCAGGCGTAAAAATGCTTGCCTTGTATTACATTTGGCCAATTTAGCATTAAAAGGTAACTCACCGGTCAACATTTCGTAGGCGATGACCGCCAATGAAAACAAATCTGCGCGACCATCAGCTTGATACCCTAATATCACTTCTGGCGCGGTATAATCTGCAGTACCCAAAATATGGTCACGTGTCAGAGGGGTGCTGATTTCAGCCACACCTTTAATAAAGCAAGAACCAAAATCGATAATTTTAACCACGCCATCACGGGTGATAAAAATATTATCTGGCTTTAAATCTTGATGCAGTGTCTCTCGGCGATGAAATGCCCTTACACCTAATTCAATTTGCTTAAGCAGTAACAGAACCTCTTCTACCGGAGCCCTTTTGTGCTGAACTAGCCATTGCGCTAAGCTCACGCCTGATAAATATTCGGTCAAATAATACAGTGCTGATTTAGGCTTGTGTTGTTCAACCACTTTCACCACATGAGTACTGTTTATCCGCTGACCTATCCAACTTTCAAGCATAAAACGTTCAATATAAGCGGCATCGTCAATGTAGTTTACAGAGGGGGTTTTCATGCAAAAAGCCTGATCTTGCCCATTAACAACACGATAAACCTGGCTTCGTTGCGACTGATGAATAATATGCGTGACCGTGTACCCATCTAGTTTCATCCCTACACTCAGGGGAGGCGGAAATGGCCGCTGAGACAAACTTAAGTACACATCATCGATTGCTTGCTTTGGAAGTTGTTCAACAAATAAGAGTTGCGCGCTGAGATTATCTTTACTACCTAAATCATAGGCTTTGCTGATTAATAGTTGGCAAAACTGCTCACACAAAGAGTCTGATAATTGAGGATGTAGCTGACAAAAAGTCGTGAGTTTTTGCTGTAATTCAAACTCGGTAAATTGATCGTGGATGCCATCTGTGGTTAATAAATACAGATCGTCTTGCTCTACACTCAGTGCTTTGTAATCTACATCGAGTTTAACATCCATGCCTAATGCACGGGTAAGATACTGATGTGATGCGTTAATTTTTGTGCTGTGATCATGACTTAATTGCGTTAACTCACCGCGGCGAAAGCGGTAAATTCGCGAGTCTCCCACATGTAACATGTGCACAGTACAGGATTTAAAAACCAAGGCACTGAACGTACACACAAAACCTCGCCGTGCATCGCGGTAGTCTTGCCCTAAGCCATACAACCATCGATTTAATGCAGTTAGTACTTTTGCACTTGAGGTTTGCACGCTCCAGCTTTCTGGGGTTGAGTAATAATCGGCTAAAAAATTACTCACGCTGATAGCCGAGGCTTGTGCGCCTCCCTCTGCCGTACTTACGCCATCGCTAATAACACTGACAATTCCTTTGGTCATCAATGAGACTCCGCTCGGAATACGGATCCCTATCGCATCTTCATTTTGCGATTTACGACCTTTTTCAGATGCTTGCCCCACCGCCAATTGCAAACTGGTTGCAAAAGGCAGCGAAGAATTTGGCTGCTGTTCGGGCTCAAGAGGCATAAATGTCCTATGTAATCAGTTTAGCTAACGCTAATTAAAGTCACTTCACCGTCTTCATTCACTTCGGCAATATGGCCCTTAGGTTCATTCATAAAGAATAAGGTGACAAAACCAAATACGGCACTTACCGCAATGACATAGAAGAACGTTTGCGTTGACACCATTGAATATACCGTTAAGAAGAACACAGCTCCAACATTACCGTAAGCACCTGTCATACCTGCAATTTGCCCCGTTAAACGGCGCTTAATTAATGGCACAGCAGCAAACACGGCGCCTTCTCCGCCTTGTACGAAGAAAGAACATGCCATCACCACAACCACAGCCAGTGGTAAGGCCCAACTAGAGTCGATTTGCGCGACAGAGAAATACCCTATTGCTAAGCCTGCTGTTAAAATCAATAACGTTGTTTTACGACCAAACTTATCACTTAACCAACCACCACCAGGGCGAGACATTAGATTCATAAAGGCATAACTTGATGCCACCATGCCTGCTTGTGCCATACCCAGTGCAAATGTTTCAGCAAAAAACAGCGGCAACATTGACACTACAGCGAGTTCAGATCCAAACGTGGTAAAATACAACACATTTAACACCGCTACTTGCTTAAACTCATAACGTTCAAACTCAGGTACTTCAATAGAAAACAAATGTTTATTAACTTGGTAGGTCTGATAAAAATCAACTAAAAACACCAATACAAGGCCAGCATAAATCAAATTAGTCACATCTTGAGTAAACATACTGACACCCGATGGTGACAGCTTCCAGCCTAGTAACGCTAACGTGGCATACATAGGCACTTTCATCACAATCAGTAACACCAAGTCGCCTTTGCTGGTCACCTCTAATCCGCCGCCTTTTTTAGGTTTAAAATAGGTTGAGCCTTTTGGGGTATCGGTTACGTTAAAATAATAAACAAAAGCAAATACTAAGCTCATTAAGCCTGTAATACCAATGGCATAACGCCAACCATCTGCGCCACCAAATGCCAGTGCAACCGCAGGTAATGTGAAGGCAGCAGCGGCAGAACCAAAGTTGCCCCAACCACCATAAATTCCCTCTGCTGTGCCGAGCTCTTTGGCAGGAAACCATTCACTGACCATACGAATACCAATCACAAAACCTGCACCGATAAAGCCAATCAAAAAACGCGCCCAAGCCAGTTGTTCAAAACTGTCAGCAACGGCAAACATAAAACACGGAATAGAACAAATAGCGAGTAATGCCGAATAGGTGATGCGCGGACCGTATTTATCAGTCACCATGCCTATCACTATTCGGGCTGGAATGGTTAATGCCACATTGAGGATCAACAAGGTTTTAATTTGTGCTGTTGTCAGCCCAAGGCTATCGGCTATCACACTAAGTAATGGCGCGGCGTTAAACCACACCACAAACGTGATAAAAAATGCCATCCAGCTTAAATGCATAATTTTCATTTTGCCGCTAAATGAAAACAGGTTAAATTTTTCTGCACTCATAGTGATATTCCTTATCCTTTTGCTAACACAAGGACCTGGCCCTGTTCGGTTTTAATATCAAAAGGACTGGCAATTAAAGCGTTATCCTCAATACACACACCCGTTCTCAATTGGTAATGTTGCTTATACAGAGGTGACGCGACACAAAGTTCACCGTCCATTTCACAGATTAATCCGCGCGCTAACACACTAACGCCGGTCGCAGGATCAACATTATCAATGGCATATAAACCATCTTTGCCTAAGTTAAAAATAGCGACAGCTTTACCCGCTACCCAGGCCGCCACTCCGGTTCCTTCAGGTAAACGAGATTCTTCACACACATTAATCCAACTCATGCTACTACCTCATCTGCTGTTGTTTGTTGCTCGGTGATGTCTTTAATGGCGATGGTGCCAGCTCCTGCATCTTTAATATTGGGAAAACGCTGTTCACGCACTCGCTGATAGGCATTGGTATCAAGTCCTGGCGCCTCATTTGGGTTCACAAACTCATTAAAGCGCGCAAGAAACTCTGGTTTCTCAAGACTGGTTTTCCATTCACATTGATAGGTGGCAACAATATGGTTCATTTGCTGCTCTAGTGCGGCATTAATGCCAAGTGCATCATCAATCACAACCGATTTTAAGTAGGCTAAGCCACCGTCTAACGACTCCATCCAGGTTGATGTCCGCTGTAACTTATCTGCCGTTTTGACATAAAACATTAAAATGCGGTCAATGTATTGGTATAACTCATCTGTTGATAGATCGGTGGCAAATAGGTCACCATGGCGTGGACGCATACCGCCGTTACCGGCAACATAGAGGTTCCAACCTTTGTCGGTTGCGATTACGCCTATATCTTTACTTTGTGCTTCAGCGCATTCACGAGTACAACCCGAAACGGCAAATTTCAATTTGTGAGGACTGCGTAATCCCTTGTAGCGGTTTTCTAAATCGATGGCAAAACCAACCGAATCTTGTACACCATATCGGCACCAGGTACTGCCTACACAAGACTTTACGGTACGCAGAGATTTGCCATATGCATGGCCTGTTTCAAAGCCTGCATCAATGAGTTTTTGCCAAATTTCAGGTAATTGCGATAAGGTTGCACCAAACATATCAATACGTTGCCCACCGGTTATTTTGGTATACAAGTCGTATTCTTGAGCGATTTGTCCCATCGCAATCAATTTGGCCGGTGTGATTTCACCGCCAGCCACTCGCGGCACAATTGAGTAAGTACCGTCTTTTTGAATATTACCTAGATATGCATCGTTGGTGTCTTGCAATTGCACATGAGCATTATCTTGGTTTAAAACATATTGGTTTTGTAAACTGGCAAAAATCGATGCCGCTGCAGGTTTACAAATGTCACAGCCATAAGTGAGACCATTTGCACAAGGCTTACCATGCTGGGTGATCAAGGTATTAAAATCGCTAATGCCTTCGACCTGGCAAATGTGATAAAGCGCTTGTCTGTCATGGTCAAAATGGGCACAAATTCCGGCATTAAAATCAAGCCCTGCAGCTTGCAAGGTTTGGTCAATAATCTTTTGCACTAAAGGCGCACAACCACCACAACCAGAAGCGGCACGAGTACAAGACTTAATCTCAGCCATTTTATGACTGCCAGCGTTCACCGCATTAACAATGTCCCCTTTGGTCACTTGATGGCAAGAACACACAATGGAGGTATCTTTGAGATCTGCTTCGTTTTCAGCCCCAGCCAGTAACAAATCAACGGCAGAGCCTTCAATCTCATCTTGCGATAAATACATATCAAGCAAACGGCTATAATCGCTATTGTCGCCAATTAACACGGCTCCTTTTAAAAACTTGCCGCTGTCATCAAGCCAAAGCTTTTTGTATATACCAGCTTGATTGTCTGATAATTCTACAAACTGAGCATGTTCAAACCCACGGCTAGCACCAATAGCCGCCACATCAACGCCTAACAGCTTGAGCTTGGTGCTCATGTCTGCTCCGGTAAATGATTGGCTTGGCACGTTTGAGGTCGATGAGGCTATGTGAGATGCCGCCACACGAGCCATTTGATAACCTGGCGCCACTAAACCAAATATTTTTTGTTGCCATAAAGCACATTCACCAATGGCATAAACATCTGGAGCTGATGTTAAGCAGTAATCATCAATTTCAATACCGCCACGCTCACCAATGCTAATATTAGATACTCTTGCCAGTGCATCTTGTGGGCGAATACCGGCCGAAAATACAATCATGTCGGTTTCAAGATACGAGTCATCATTAAAGGTCATTCGATGAATAGCGGTTTCGCCATCAATGATCGCTGTCGTGGCTTTAGATGTGTGTACACTGACGCCAAGCTGTTCAATTTTACTGCAAAGTAACTCACCGGCTCTGTCATTTAGCTGAACGGGCATCAATTGTGGGGCAAATTCAACAACATGCGTTTTTACCCCTAATTGCATCATGGCATTTGCAGCTTCTAAACCCAATAATCCACCGCCGACAACCACACCAACTTGGCTATTTTGCGCCGCAGCTTGAATGGCCTCGAGATCTTCAATGGTGCGATACACCAAACATTGCGCCCTATCGTTACCCTGAATAGGTGGCACAAATGGATAGGAGCCAGTAGCTAATACCAAGCGGTTATATGAATAACTGTCACCTTGAGCACTCGTAACGGTTTTAGCGGCAATATCAACAGACGCGATTGGCGTATTTAGGTGAAGCGTGATCCCCCAATCTTGATAGTCCTTTGCGCTTGTTAGCATGAGTGGCTCAGCGCTGCCTGTTTCAAAATATTTAGACAATTGCACTCGGTCATAAGCGGGACGAGGCTCTTCACCAAATACATGCACTTCAAATGTTTTATTGAGCCCTAAACTACACAGTTGCTCAACAAAGTGATGACCTACCATGCCATTACCGACGACCACTAATTTGGGTTTTGAGATTGTCATTTCCTACTCCTTCATGCCTGAGACCGTAAAAACAAAATGGCGCCAACTCCAATTAAAGAGTTGGCGCCATTGCCAGTTACAATCCCGAATTTTTAATTTTACTGGTTACACACTTTGGTTAATCAACCATTATCTATGCGCAGTAACATACTGTGATATTGCAGACTTTATGCCAACAGACATAGCAAAATAAACATCTGATTTTAAACAATTTAATACTTAACAACCTTTATGGTTAGTCGAGTTGATGTTCACCTTAGACACAACCGCACCAACATGGGGCGCACCATGATTGATCGGTTCAGCGCAATCACGCTTAGATTGATTGACAACCGCAATAATTTGAGAAGACATTTGTGCCAACGATAGGCCTTTTTGCATGGCTTGTTGTTGAATAATTTGGTGGGCTTTAGCTTCATCAAACCCTTGCTGCATCAAGATCAATTTAGCCTGGCTGAGTAATTTAATGCTGCGAATTTCATCATCCAGCTTTTTAAATTCTGCAAGCGTTTTACTGGCGGCATTAAAACGAATTTGAGCCAAACTGATCACGCTCGTTAAGCGGTTAACAGTTAACATGTCAGGAATAAAAGTAATGCGTCCACAATCGAGTAATTCAGACAACACTGTTTGTTCCCAGGATTTAGCATTGACGATAATCACCATGGGGTTGCTGGCTAAAGTGCGTTGAATTAACCCCTGAATTTGGCTATGTAATTTGTCAGTCAGTATCAGTAACGTATCAAACTGCTGCTGGTGAAGCCGTTGCTCAACCTGACTAATTGAAGCCAATACAGTGACGTGTCCAAATGCGGCCAAACAAGCCTGATATTGCACCATTTCGCAATCGACTACCGGCACAACTGAAAAACTGGGATCACACAAAATTAAGCTACGCATTGCTACTCCTTGTTGTGCCAATTAGCCAATGGACTATTTACAGAACTAAAACGATTTTGCCAGCATTGTTGACTGACACTGATGGCCTGCTCTACGGTAAAAGGTTGCTGTAAACCCAGTCTATGTTTCGATTGTTGATTAAGTAACAGCAAGACAACCGCTAACGTTGCAGTGATGCTACTCAGTGCTTGTTCTATCATGGTGCATGACATCAACTCACTGAGCATATTTGTATTTAACGATTGTTGTTCGCGCCATAACAGCGCAAGGATCTCACTAGACAATTCAGCTTGGCCGATTTTTGCACCAGAAAAACCTTCTAATAATGTTGGGATAGTGATACTCGACAACACAAGTTTATTAGCTTGCCCACTAATAACTCTGATATCTGTCGCCACTCTAGGGTTAATCTCTGTTTCACCTTGCAACCCTTTAAAAATAGCAATCTGACCTGCTGAGTAATCTTTATGTGCAAATAGGGTTTCGCATACTTGCTGATGTAAATCATCTAACCCAGGGTGAAAATAACTGCGTAAACTGATCGGTGCATTAGTTGGATTAATACAACGTGCTGCTGATTGAATTAAACTGCGTAAACCGAGTTCTTGATGTAATTGGCGGCAATCATCTAAAACAGGCACTAAATCCCCAGCACGAACATAAACGATATGATCAGAATTTAATGCATCCTGCGCACTGTTTGGGCAAGTGCAACAACGAATATTTAATGCATCGATGCAAGATTCAACATGACGACGATGAGGCAATGCCTGGCTATCGCCATGTAGCATCACTCTAATCCCTTGGCTTGCGAGCAGTTTTGCCACCAACAATAACCAAGGCAATTGCTCACGTTTACCGGCATAAACGGGCCAATCAATATCGACCGTGAGTGACTCCCAGCCAGTAACAACACTTCGGCGTAATCCGGCAACCATGCCTGCGACTTCGTCAACGGTTTCACCGCGCACTCGCATGAGCATCATGGCACTGGCCATTTGTACGCGAGTGGCATGCCCGGAGGCAAACCCTTCTATCAATAAAGCAGCCTCTGCAAAAGTTAACGCGCGCGAGCCCTTTTCACCTTTGCCAAGTGCCTTTATTAATAACCGAAAATCAAATGCTTCGGCTGATGTTAAGGTTAGCTCGCCAATTTTAGGCATATAAAGCCTCATATTCTTGATGTGGCTGTGACGAAGCAAAATCAATATCATTTAGTAACGAAGTTAATTGCTGACCAACGCCAACCACGTCACCAATAATAATCAAGGTCGGTCCAGAATCTTTAATGGTTAATGCGGCTTCAGCCATGGTTTTGACCGTTGCGTAAGTCACTATTTGATTCGGTCTGCCGCCATTGGTGACAAAGGCCACGGGTAAAGTTGCGTCACATTGTGCGTCAAGCAAACCCACTGAAATACGGGCGGCTTGTTCTTTGCCCATATAGAAAACCAACGTCGACTGAGCAGCTAATAAGGCTTGCCACTGAGCAGGAGCCACCGCATTATCATCATCCGACATTTTAGTACCGGTGATTAAGGTAACGCTGCGTGCCATACCGCGAAACGTAAGCGGAATGCCTGTACTTGAGGCACAACCTAATGCCGCAGTAACACCTGCAACAAACTGAGAACGAATGCCATGTTGGGCAAGATAAAGTGCTTCTTCAGAGCCGCGACCAAAAATATGCGGATCACCACCTTTTAAACGCACCACTTTTAAGCCTTGCCGAGCCAACGACAATAGCAATGCGTTGATGTCTTCTTGCTTGATACTCGGTTGGCCACACCGTTTACCAACAAAATGACGCTGGCAAGTGGGTGTTACCAAGGTTAGGATTTCACTGCTGACCAGGCTATCAAATACCAGTGCTTCAGCTTGAGCAACAATGCGCGCAGCTTTTATTGTCATTAACTCTAACTGACCACAACCGGCACCAACGATAGCAACCTCACCCGATTGCAATGATGTTGAGTTAACTGCACCAGTCAAGTTAACGCCTTGGATAACGCTATCTATAGTTTGCATTAGGCAACATCCTCTTCAGTTGAGTATTCTAAATCGACATAGGTTAGTGCTTGCTGCCAATGTGCTTGGGCACATTGTTTAACTTCACTTTGGCAACTACCACATTGACGGCCACAGCCTAAACTGGATTGAGTGGCATCTAATGCCTTATCAAATTGCAAATGCTGTTTGCCATGATGAAATACTTGTTGATCAAATTCGGCATTTATCTGGTTAGCAATTTGTGCCTCAGTCACCCCTGTGCAAGCACAAATCAATGGGCTGTTTCCAGCATTTATTTGCTGATGTAATTTCTTAATGAATGTCTTATCGATGGGCTTTCCGATAAACGCATTCATGGGCTCTAGTGCCAAATGAACACGGGTGGTAGACAACACTTTAATGGCACAAACGATGTCTTTTTCCATATTGCATTGCACATGCACTCGCTGGCCATTTACGTTAGCTGACCATAATAATGAGTGAGGTGTAGACTGATAAGCAAAACCATCTTCAGCTCGGCTAAAACCGATGTGATGGCATACTCCTGTTGTTAATGTTTGCGCAACCTGCCAGCACATACCTTGAGCTGAAGGATCATGAGAGCCAAACACAATACCTTGTAATGCCAGTTCTACAGGCTTAATAACAACCGCTTGAGACTTAAACCCAGGCTGCAAAGAAACGGGATCGACTCGGTTATCAAGGTACTGGTTCACACCCTTACCTAATGAAAATTGCTCAGACCAATGCATAGACATTAAAGCCATGCTCTTAGGTATATCTTGGTCAATCACCACACGTGCAAGCGCAAATTGGCTGGTATTATGTTGTACATCCGACTCAAGAGTAACGAGCTCGCCTTCTTTCACTGAATATTGTGCAAGTGTTTCAGGATGCAGTTGAATGATGGGCTCAGGAATACTTGCTCGCAAACTAGCAATATGGCCGGTACGGGTCATGGTGTGCCATTGATCGCGACTACGGCCGCTATTCAATATCACTGTACCGGTCGACGTTGTGCTATTGCTCATATTGGTGTCAGCAGGTGTGACAAATTGCGCCTTACCCGTTGGTGTTGCAAACACACCATGGGTAAATACCCGCACACCTTGTTGACCAATTTGATCAGCCGATGCGATTGGCCATTGCGTGGGTAATAAGTCGTTATACTCACTGTCACTTAAGTTTGTTAATCCACTTAAATCGAATATTTTACTTGGAAAAACCTGTTTCACCTTGGCAGATAACCCAGCAAACTCGCGAAATACACTCGCACTGTTAGTAAACTCAAAACCATTAAAACCCATTTTTTGAGCAACTTGACTAATGGCCCACCAATCTGGTTTGCTTTGCCCCTTTGCAGCAATAAAACCACGCTGACGCGTGATGGTGCGCTCACTGTTAGTAACAGTGCCACATTTCTCAGACCAACCTTGAGCGGGTAACAACACATCTGCCAGTTTTGCAGTATCAGAATCTGGACTGATTTCGGACACCACAACAAAAGGGCAATCTGCCAACGCTTGCGCAATTTTGTTGCTGTTAGGGAGTGACACAACCGGGTTAGTGCCCATAATCCAAATGGCTTTTATTGTGCCTTGTGCGACAGCATCAAACATATCGACCGCGGCGAGGCCTTTTTTGTCTGCAACATGGTCAACTTGCCAAAAATCGGCGAGTAGTTCACGCTCTGGAGCAGAAAACCCCATATGGCAAGCTAACTGAGTTGCTAGGCCGCCCACCTCACGACCGCCCATGGCATTTGGCTGCCCAGTTAAGGAGAAAAAACCGCTGCCAGCCCTGCCCACATGCCCCAAGGCTAAATGACAATTAATAATGGCGTTAGTGGTATCTGTGCCAATAACCGACTGATTAATACCCTGGCACGACGCTGTAAGTACATTTCGATTTTGCGTAAATAATTGATAAAACTGGGTAAGTTCAGCCTCTGTTACACCCACTTGTTTAGCCAGTTTTGCAACATCAGCACTCAACAGCTGTGCATCCCCGACCACCTCTTCAAAGCCTTGTGTATTTGTAGCGATATACTCATGATCAAGCTGTTTATTATCGGCTAAATACCCTAATAAACCATGAAACAACGCCAAATCCGCACCGGGTGCAACAGCGAGATGAATGTCAGCTTGTTTTGCAGTGGCGGTAGCAACGGGGTCTATCACCACTAATGTCGTTTGGTTGGCTTTTTTAGCGGCCAAAATACGCTGAAATAAAACCGGATGAGTCCATGCGGTATTGGCACCGATTAAAATAATCACTTCTGCATGTTCAATATCATCGTAGCAACCAGGCACAACATCTTCACCAAATGTTCGTTGCATGGCACTGACAGCAGATGACATACATAAGCGTGAGTTCGTGTCGACATTAGCGGTTTTAAGATAACCTTTAACAAATTTGTTTGCGACGTAATAATCTTCGGTAAGTAATTGACCAGAAAGGTACAGCGCAACAGAGTTGGGACCATACTTGGCAATCGTTTGGGCAAACTTATCAGCTATTAACGAACTGGCCTCATCCCAGGCTATTGGTATACCTGAACGTAACACTGGATAACGTAATACATTAGGCTGAGATAAGCTGTCGAGTAAACGCTCACCTTTAGCACATAGATGACCGTGGTTAGCAGGATGTTGACTATCTCCCGTTAAAGTGAGTGTAGACACGTCAGCATTTTCCCAATCTGCTTGAGTTGAGGACACACTAACGCCGCACCCTACACCACAATAAGCACAACTAGATTGGATTGTTGACATACATTGACCCTTTCAGATTAATCATTTCATGTGATTAATACTGCGAAAGCCGTGCCAAAAAAATTAACCTACTGATTTAACTTAAAAAGGGAGAGTTTTTACCGCGAAGTAACACTAAAATTGCGCAACATAAGTGCAACACAGCACAGTTAAAGTGCGCAACCAATTGAAAATAAAAGAATTTATATACCTCTAAAGAGGTATGTCCATAAGTTTAAGTTTAAAACGATACTCAGTCTAAAACAAAAATACCGACATAATATGTCGGTATTTTTTAATTAAATAAACGAATTATTTAGCAGTACGACCATCATCATGGCATGTATCGCATGTTGGCTTATCGCCCACTTTAGCTTCATGAGGTGAGTGACAGTCAGCACACATTAATACACCATCATGCGGTTTGTGGTTATCATCCATTTCAGCAAGTGAACCATGACAACTTTGGCATTGTTCAAATTCATATGCGCCATCAGCTGATGGCTCTTCATTAGCATGACAGCTTTCACAGCCACCCATTTCAACGTGAAACTCAGCAAGGGTTTCGTCAGCTGCAAATGATGCAGAAGACATCATCATTACCGAAAAACCTGCCGCAAACAATGCACTTAGCAGTTTGTTGCTCATTATTCATTCCTCCAATTTAGTGTATGCCCACATTCTTTTTATCTGACGCAGGTCCTACACCGAAGCACGACACTTAACTTAATTCATCACTCAACTATTTATATCGCTAATCATTAAATTTGATATCCATAGAGATCTAAATTAATGGACAATTTAAAAGTAGTTAAGCAAGTCACTTTAAGCAAAATTAATTTAGATGAAACAATGATAGCAGTGTTACTGGATTGATTATGTGCGCTACATCATGTAACTCGATGGTTTTTCGTGAATAAATTGAAAGTAAATAACTAGGGTCTGTTGATCTTTGCTGTTTGAATTTTGTTCGAGTTAAAAACGTTTTAATCGAGACGAATGGATTGATGCCTAGTCATCTAAGCAAAATCCATTCAACAAAGAGTAAAACGTTTTTAGCCGAACCTTTCAGGCAGCGTTTGTTGGCCATTTTTACTTCGTTATCGACTTTTTATGTAGAATAACTACACCTCAAAGTCTCTGCCTTGTAGAAATGGCCAACAATTCGCTGCAAAAACAATCTTGAAAGATCAACAGACCCTAATACAGCAAACGCCAATGTTGAAGCGATTTTCAATAAAAAGCCCCCAATTAAATGTGGAGGCTTGTTACTGTCAAACATCGATAATTGCTATATTAACTGCGTGATTTTTCTAGCCGTGCAAGCAAGCTTGAGGTGTCCCAACGGTTACCTTTCATCGCTTGAACTTCTGAATAAAATTGATCAACCAAAGCGGCAACGGGTAAATGGCTGCCATTACGGCGAGCTTCATCTAATGCAATCCCTAAATCTTTTCGCATCCAATCAATAGCAAAACCAAAATCGTATTTACCTTGCCACATGGTTTGATAACGATTTTCCATCTGCCAGCTTTGGGCCGCTCCCTTACTAATAACCTCAATCACTTTAAGACCGTCTAAACCAGCACTTTTAGCAAAATGAAGGCCTTCTGCCAAACCTTGCACAACACCTGCAATACAGATTTGATTAACCATTTTTGTTAACTGGCCAGCGCCTACAGGACCTAACAACTCTGCACAGCGACTATAAGCGTCAATAACCGGTTTTACAGCATCATAATGGGTTTGCTCGCCACCCATCATCACGGTTAACACACCATTTTCGGCGCCTGCTTGGCCACCAGATACCGGCGCATCAAGAAAGGCGATGTTCCGCAACGCTAAATGCGCAGCAATCTCACGGGCAACATCAGCTGAAGCTGTAGTATGATCAACTAACACCGCACTAGGGTGCATACCGTGAGCGACGCCTTGTTCACCAAGTACCACTTGGCGTAAATCATCGTCATTGCCCACACAGGTAAACACAAAATCTTGTCCCTTCGCGGCATCTTTTGGCGTTAACGCTAATTGGCCACCAAATTGCTCAACCCACTGAGTAGCTTTTGACGTTGTACGATTATAAACCGTAACCTCATGCCCTTGTTTGACTAAGTGACCAGCCATAGGGTAACCCATAACGCCTAAACCAATAAATGCAACCTTGGCCATGATTTTTCCTTATTTATTCAACAGATGGTTTAACATGTGCTTCCATTTCAGCACCAATGCGTTTACGCATATCCATTAATCGTAATGCACTATCACGTAAACGAACATCATCAGCAGTTTCAGGGATCCATTCAGGGACTGATGTGGGCTTACCTTCATAATCAACGGCCACCATAATCACGATACAATGTGTGGTCAAATGACGTTCAGACTCTTTAGGATCACCCGCTTTAACATCTATCGCAATATGCATCGAAGTGCTGCCGGTATAAATCACTTTACCTGTCACCTCTACAATATTGCCAACATGGATAGGTTTAACAAAACGAATACCGCCAGCGTAAACAGTAATACAATATTTACCGCTCCATCCAGCTGCTGATGCATATGCGGCCAAATCGATCCACTTCATCACAGCGCCACCGTGCACTTTTCCACCAAAATTTACATCTGCAGGTTCGGCCAAAAAACGCAATGTAAGTTGTCTATCTTTACCGGCCATAGAGCCTCCAAGTCATGCAATATTTACTAACGATACACTTAGTACAGGTACAAAAAAAGCGCACTTGGCGCTTTTTATCGTGAACATTTCTAATCTATTTTTTTGAATAACAGAGAACCGTTTGTGCCACCAAAGCCAAATGAATTACATAAAGCGTAATCAAATTGATGACGACGAGAAGTGTGCGCAACAAAATCTAAATCGCAACCTTCATCAGGGTTATCTAAGTTGATGGTTGGCGGAACATGCTGATCGCGCAGTGCAAGCAAGGTAATGATGGCTTCAATTGCACCAGCAGCACCCAGTAAGTGTCCGGTCATTGATTTAGTTGAGCTCACTAACAAGTCATAAGCATGTGGCCCAAATACTGCTTTTACAGCTGCCGCTTCTGCTTTATCACCCGCATTGGTTGAAGTGCCATGTGCGTTAATGTAGCCCACTTGCTCTTTTTTAATCTTAGCATCGTTAATGGCATTAACCATTGCAGCTGCAGCACCTGCGCCATCACTCGGAGGAGATGTCATGTGGAATGCATCACCACTCATACCAAAACCCACTAATTCGCCGTAAATTTTAGCGCCGCGTGCTTTAGCATGTTCATATTCTTCCATCACAATCACACCCGCGCCATCGCCAATAACAAAGCCGTCACGGTCTTTGTCCCAGGGACGGCTTGCCGCGGTGGGATCATCATTACGAGTTGATAATGCTTTAGCAGCACTAAAACCTGCCACACCTAACGGACAAGTAACATCTTCAGCACCACCAGCCACCATTACATCGGCATCGCCATAAGCAATTGTACGAGCAGCAAATCCAATGTTATGCACACCTGTTGTACAGGCTGTAGTCACGGCAAAGTTTGGACCTGTCATGCCATACATAATCGATAGATGACCCGCTATCATGTTGATAATGGTACTTGGTACAAAAAAGGGAGACACTTTACGTGGGCCGCCATTAAGTAAAGCAGAATGGCCTTGTTCAATTAACCACATACCGCCCATGCCAGCACCAATTGCGGTACCTACTCGAGCTGGGTTTTCTTGGCTCATATCTAAGCCAGAGTCTGTTAATGCTTGAATACCCGCGGCCATGCCGTACTGGATAAATAAATCCATTTTACGTGCATCTTTTTTTGATAAATATTGTTCAATATCAAAATCTTTTACCGAACCACTAAAACGAGTACCAAACTCACTGGCATCAAATTTAGTAATTGGGGCAATACCACTCTTACCTGCCAATAAGGCATTCCAAGAAGACTCTACATCATTACCTACAGGAGTTACGAGGCCAAGGCCTGTGATGACGACACGACGTTTAGACATGATATTTACCTTTTAATAAAATCAGCTACGTTGCCATTATTGCGATAAAACGTAAGAAAAATCAGGGGGAATGTTGTCATGCAATTAAATGGAACGAGCGTTTACCAATGCTTTAAACAAAAACAGGCGGCATAAATGCCGCCTGTTTCTGTGAATTCTTGATTACTGATTCTTAGAAACGTAATCGATCGCTGCTTGAACAGTAGTGATCTTTTCAGCTTCTTCGTCAGGGATCTCGGTATCAAACTCTTCTTCTAGAGCCATAACCAATTCAACAGTGTCTAGAGAATCTGCGCCTAAATCGTCTACAAAAGAAGCAGCTGATTTAACGTCTTCTTCTTTAACGCCAAGTTGCTCGATGATGATTTTCTTTACACGTTCTTCGATGTTGCTCATTAGTTTTCTTTCCTATTCAAATTACGCACTTGCGTAAGATTGCGAGTAGTTTATTCGAATTAGATAACAATGCAAGCTTAGATTTTGTGGTCTAACCACAAAAATTAACATTGAATTGTCACTAACACTGACTCAAATGAAGGTAGTTTCCTACCTATCGCCCTTAAACCATGTACATACCGCCATTCACATGCAATGTCTCACCTGTGATGTAAGCGGCTGAATCCGAGGCCAAAAACAATACTGCATTGGCAATTTCTTGTGCTTGCCCTAAACGTTCCATCGGAACTTGCGACATAATAGCTTGTTGCTGCTCAGGTGTCAGCTCATCTGTCATGTCTGTCTGAATAAATCCAGGTGCAATAGCATTCACTGTTATTTGACGAGATGCAACCTCTCTTGCAAGAGATTTTGTAAATCCTATCAAACCAGCTTTTGCTGCCGAGTAATTAACTTGGCCAGCATTACCCATTGTACCTACTACTGAACCGATACTGATAATACGTCCGAAACGTTTTTTCATCATAGATCGCATTACAGGTTTAGACAATTTAAATAATGACGTTAGATTAGTATCAATAATGTCTTGCCATTCATCGTCTTTCATTCGCATCAATAAATTGTCACGAGTGATACCTGCATTGTTCACTAGAATATCAACATCGCCAGCTTTTTCTTTGATCTGGGTATATAAATCTGCAACAGACTGAGTATCAGTGACATTTAACACCATCCCAAAGCCTTTGTCACCTAGGTATTGTTGAATCGCTTCTGCGCCCTTTTCACTCGTAGCTGTACCAATGACCACAGCACCGGCTTGCACTAAGGACTCAGCAATTGCACGGCCAATACCACGGCTTGCACCGGTAACCAATGCCACTTTGCCGTCTAGACTGATATTAAAGCTCATAAAAACTCCTTTATTCGGTTAATGCTGCAAATGAAGCAACATCATTTACCGCTTGAGCGGATATCGATTTATTAATTCTTTTTGTTAATCCGGTTAATACTTTACCAGGGCCACACTCTACTAAATTTGTAACACCTTGTGTCGCCATAAACTCAACGGTCTCGCTCCAACGCACTGGGCAATATAATTGGCGCACTAATGCATCTTTAATTGCATCGGCATCTGTTGGCATTGCCACATCAACGTTGTTAATTACTTTAATGGTAGGCGCTGAGAATGTCACTTGAGTTAACGCTTTGGCTAATTCATCGGCAGCGGGTTTCATTAAGGCGCAGTGTGATGGCACGCTAACAGGAAGTGCTACAGCCATTTTAGCGCCAGCGGCTTTACAAGCGGCAGCTGCACGTTCAACTGCATTTTTTTCACCGGCAATAACCACTTGTCCAGGGCTATTAAAGTTAACAGGGCTGACAACATCACCTTGAGCAGACTCTGCACACGCTGTGGCAATAGCATCATCATCAAGACCAATAATGGCAAACATGGCTCCAGAACCCGCTGGAACCGCTTGTTGCATTAATTTACCGCGTAGTTCGACTAGCTTTACCGCGTCAGTAAACTCAATCACACCAGCACACACTAACGCAGAATATTCACCTAAGCTGTGACCGGCTAGTAATGAAGGCGTTGGTTTGTTAGACGCTTGATAAGCGCGCCAAATAGCCACGCTTGCAGCAAGCAACGCCGGCTGAGTTTTATCTGTTTCATTTAACGTTTCAGCTGGGCCATTTGCGACCAAATCCCATAAATCATAGCCTAACGCGCCACTTGCTTCGGCAAAAGTTTGCCCAATAATGGCATGAGATTGAGCTAATTCAGCTAACATTCCTACGGCCTGAGACCCCTGCCCCGGAAATACAAAAGCAACATTTTCCATAACTGGTTACCTGTAAAATAATGTAAAAGTTAAAAACGAATTAATGCACTGCCCCACGCAAAACCGCCACCAAAGGCTTCGAGCAATAATAATTGACCACGTTGAATACGACCATCACGTACGGCTTCATCAAGCGCGATAGGCACAGAAGCGGCCGAGGTATTCCCGTGCTTGGCAAGGGTAAGCACCACTTTATCTAAACTCATATTGAGCTTTTTGGCAGTGGCATTAATAATGCGAAAATTGGCTTGATGCGGGACTAGCCAGTCAATTTCTGACTTGTCGACATTATTGAGGCGTAGCGTTTCAGTGACCACATTAGATAATTGAGTTACCGCGACTTTAAATACGTCATTACCTTTCATAGTCATAAAGCTAACGGCTTCTGAGCCTTCACCTGAGCGAGGAGGAAAAGCGCACTTTAACAAGTCACCTTGGCTACCATCGGCATAAATATGAGTGGCAATGATACCAGGGGTGTCACTTGCACCAATCACAGCTGCACCCGCGCCATCACCAAATAATATGACCGTTGTTCGATCGGCGGGATCGCACATGCGTGACAACACATCGGCACCAATGACGAGTACTTTTTTAGCCGCGCCCGTTTTCACAAACTGGTCGGCAACCGACAAGGCATAAACAAAGCCGGAACATGCCGCAGCAATGTCAAAGGCAGGAATATTTTTAACGCCTAATAGTGCTTGAATTTCGCAGGCGGCTGCAGGAAATGCATTAGTTGCACTTGTCGTTCCGCACACAATCATATCAAGCTCACTGGCGTCAATACCGGCCATGTCAAGCGCTTGTAATGCAGCTTGATAACCCATGGTTGCTACCGATTCGTCTGTTGCAGCAATTCGCCGCTCTGAAATACCGGTTCTTTCCACAATCCATTGGTCACTGGTTTCAACCATTTTTTCGAGATCTTGATTGCTACGAACTTGCACAGGCAGATAACTACCTGTTCCGAGAATTTTTGTATGCATATATGAGATCAGCTATTGATGTCTAAAAGAATCGACTCCAAACGATCTTTAATCATTTCAGGAAGACGACGTTTTGCTTCTGTTGCTGCTAAATTTAATGCTTGTAAAAATGCAGCTTCATCCGCGTTACCATGACTCTTTACTACTATTCCGCGCAATCCTATCAGACTTGCACCATTATAGTGGTCGGGGTTCATCTTACTGAGAACAGCTTGTATGTGTGGAGCGATGAGTTTGGAGAGTAAACGTACAAAAAAGCCGTCTTTTAACCCACGCTTTAATTGATGCACTAATAACTTGGCAATGCCTTCTGACGTTTTAAGGGTAATATTACCCACAAAACCATCACAGACAATCACGTCTACGTTACCCGTATAGATTTCGTCACCTTCAACAAAACCAATGTAATTGACTTGGTCTGTGTGCTGTAACAATTGACCAGCCTGTTGCACCTGATCATTGCCTTTAACCTCTTCGATGCCCACATTTAATAATGCAACTTTTGGACGAGCTTTTTTATGGACAGCTTCACATAATACTGAGCCCATGATAGCAAATTGAAATAATGCTTCAGAATCGCAAGACACATTTGCGCCTAAATCGAGTAAATAAACTGGCTTACCGGTGACAGCAGGTAAACAAGATACTAACGCAGGCCTATCGATGCCGGGCAACGTTTTAAGCAGCACTTTAGCCATTGCCATTAATGCACCTGTGTTTCCTGCGCTAACGCAAGCGGCTGCTTTTCCATCACGCACTAACTCCAATGCAATTCTCATTGAGCTATTTTTACGTGAACGCAACGCATGAACAGGCCTATCACACATGGTGACGACTTCAGTGGTATGAATTATTTCAATGCGGTCTAAATCTGCAGAAGGAGTTTGAGGTAAATATTTTTGAATGTCGGTTTGATTACCAACTAAAATTATTTTTAGCATACTATGAAATTTCAATGCCTGCATCGCTGCAGGCACTGTCACGTGGGGGCCGTGATCGCCCCCCATCGCATCTAACGCAAGCGTCAGATTTGTCATCAGATAATCAACAAATTACTTGTTGATTACCTTTTTACCGCGGTAAAAACCATCAGCAGTCACGTTGTGACGTAGATGTAATTCACCGCTAGTTGCGTCTACTGATAATTGAGCAGTGCTCAATGAATCATGTGAACGACGCATGCCACGCTTTGAACGTGATTTTTTATTCTGTTGTACAGCCATTTGACCTGTCTCCTAGATTACTTGCTCTTCAGTTTTTCTAACACTGCAAACGGATTTGGACGCTCCTCTTGAGCGGGTTCGATCTCGCCTACAACTATATCTTTCGACCCTAGGTTGCAATCAGTTTCCTGATGCATAGGGATGATCGGCATAGCGACTATCAATTCATCTTCAATCAATTGATGCAGACGTACTTCGCCAATCTCATTACACTCAATTGGGTCATACGCATCCGGGAGCTCATCGATTTCTGCCTCAGTCCGACAAGGACTAAAACAAAAGTCGACCGTAACCTCAGTAGTAAATTGTGTCATGCAACGTTGACATAACAGAGTGAGCTCCGTCACAGCCTTCCCGCGAAGGTAGACTATCCCCTGTAAATCGACGCCACATTCCAACGACACAACTACGTCGGAACAGTCGCCGGCACATAACTCGCTTAATCGCTTTAGTTGCTTGCCTGGCACATAACCTTCATAACGAAGGCCGCTTGAGGCAGCGCGTATAGGATCAATTGAAACCGGTATCTTTACTGTTTGCATAAGGCGCGCATATTATAGTTTGAAAACGCTGGAGTCAAAGAAAATTTCCGTAAAATAACGGTAATTGCACCTAACACTGACTCATTAGGTATTCTTTAATCCTGCATTGAATTTGAAAGTTGGCAAATTTTACCGAACCCGCCCCCATCACACAAGCATTACTCGGTGAAAAATGCTCCATTTGGTCCACTGATTACAGTAAACTGACAGATAATGGCTCATATCACACAGTGAAATTAAATAAACGCAATGAAATACAATCTTATACTCGCGTCCACCTCGCCTTTTCGACAGCAATTAATGCAAAAATTAATGTGCCCTTTTGACTGCGTTAGTCCAGATATTGATGAAACAGCGCAAATCAATGAAACCTCCACGGCACTAGTGCAACGTTTAGCTGAACAAAAAGCAAAGGCAGGTGCTCAACTAGCCGTTAACACTGATACACCTCAATTGATCATCGGCTCTGATCAAGTTGCCGTTATTAACGGGCAGATTATCGGTAAACCTCACACTGTTGATAACGCCGTTGCACAGCTCACAGCGGCGTCTGGTCAGTCAATCACTTTTTATACAGGCCTTGCGGTTTACAACAGTACAACCGAACAGATGCTGTCTTGTGTGGAGCCTTTCATCGTTCATTTTAAACCATTATCGCAAGCACAAATCCAGTATTATATCGACACTGAACAGCCATTAAATTGTGCTGGAAGTTTTAAAAGCGAAGGCCTGGGTATTGCGCTATTTAGCCGCCTAGAAGGTAACGACCCCAATACATTAATTGGGTTACCACTGATTAAATTGATTGAATTACTGCAGATGCACGGTATGGACGTATTAAGCTAAGCATTAATGTCACTAAAAGCCTTCACGCTCTTCTGTGAAGGCAAAACACTTGATTACAAATAATCACGAATAGCAGAAACTCGGTCAACAATAGCAAGAGGCTTAAGCGGTGATAACGTGACTTCATCATGAGCGCCATAGCTCACGCCAATACTGGCCATTTTTGCGTTGTTGGCCATGGTTAAATCATGAATTGAATCACCAACCATAATGGCTTTATTAGCCGCAACATCAAAATAGCCCAATAATGCATGTAGCATTTCTGGATGCGGTTTACTTTGCGCATCACTGGCACACCGAGATGCATGAAAGTATTGGCCCAGCCCAGTCAGCTCAAGCACTCTATCAAGCCCTTCTCTTGCTTTGCCGGTAGCAATGGCCAATAAATATCCGGCCTCATGCAGTTGCTTTATTAACTCTTCAACACCGTCAAATAACGGAGTAGGATAATCGCTCGCTAAATGATGACGTCGATAACAATCGATAATTTGTTGATGATCGTGATGCTGTGAAAATAAAATAGGCATAATGTTTGGCAAAGATAAACCAATAACATCTCGAACTTGTTGCTCTGTAGGTACTGGCAACATAAGCTCTTGGGCAACACTTTGCATACAAGACACAATTTTACCGACCGTGTCCATCAAAGTACCATCCCAATCAAAAATGATTAAATCAAATGCTTTCTCTTTACTGTTCAACATCACGCCCTATTTTAGTCAATCCACGGCAACTTCAGGTTAACATGTTTGCGATTACGTTAATCTACGCTCTTTTAAGCCTATCTAATGTATTAACTAACACTTCGTCTAACGGTGCTTTAACCTGCATCACTTCATTGTTTTCAGGATGCGTAAACTTAAGCTCTGCCGCATGTAAAAATAACCTGTCTAGTCCTAATGCACGCATGCTGTCATCAAATTGCTGTTCGCTATACTTATCATCGCAGGCAATCGCATGGCCAGCATATTGGCAATGCACACGAATTTGGTGAGTGCGTCCTGTTACAGGGCTGGCTTTTACCAACGTACATCCCTGGTAACGCTGCATAATTTTGTATCGGGTTTCAGACTCTTTACCTTCTTTGTTTACCCGAACAATTCGCTCGCCAGACTTTAAGGTAATCTTTAATAACGGCGCTTTTACCACTTTATCACTTGCTTGCCATTCACCACGCACAAGGGCTAAATAATCTTTTTGCATGGTTTTGCTGCGAAGCTGTTCATGTAAATGTTTTAATGCACTGCGCTTTTTAGCAACCAACAACACACCTGATGTGTCTTTATCTAAGCGATGTACCAGCTCTAAAAATTTTTGTTGCGGACGCAAAGACCGTAATCCTTCGATCACGCCATAATCCACACCACTGCCACCGTGCACAGCAATACCAGCAGGTTTATTCAACACGATTAAATGATTATCCTCATGAATAATCCGCTCTTCTAATTGTGACACTCGAGATAAATTAGCAGACGGCGCGGTACGATTATCTTTTTCAGCCACTCGCACGGGGGGCACACGCACAACATCACCCATCTGCAATTTGTATTCTGGTTTAATGCGCTTTTTATTTACACGCACCTCTCCCTTTCGCACAATCCGATAGATCATGCTTTTGGGCACGCCTTTTAGCTTAGTCAGCAGAAAATTATCGATCCGTTGTTCAACATTATCTTCGTCGATACTCACGTATTCAACTTGGGGGGTAGTTTCAGTATTCATGATGCGCCATATAGTAGTAACCGCAATAGTGTACCTTATCTTGCAAATGATTGGCTATGACCATTGGTGACATGGGCGACTTGAAATAAATACACGAAAGAATATGGGCTTTTGATTGATGAACATAGTGTTTGTTGCTATATTTGCGCTCTGGCTGAGAGTAAACAGTGGATAAAGTGTTCACAACTTTCACCAAATGCGAAAAACTGTAATTAAGAAAATGAGCTTTATCGGTAGCAAACCATTGATTTGCAGGTTGTATATAAATAAAAAACGACAAAAAACGTTTCGACAATCAAACCGTAAGTATTCAGTAAAAATTTCAATTTAACTGCAGTAAATCGCCCCAAATTCGAACAAAATTTTAGCTTGTTATCAAACAAACCGATTCGACTTGGGCATTAACGGATTAAATACCATAATTTATGGGGTTGGTTGTAAGTCAACGAATTCCTTGTTTTTGTAAATATTAGAAAATAAGCCATAAATAGGATGCGACACGCAGCGACTGCGTTTTACAGAAATGAGCACCTAATTGCCTGAAACTAACCGTGAGGTTATACCGATTAATTCAGGCCCGTAATGCAGAAAATCGTGTTGTTTGATGACCTCATTTAGAAGAATCACGTCATCATGAAACGTATGTTAATCAATGCAACTCAATCAGAAGAGTTGCGTGTTGCCCTTGTAGATGGGCAACAACTGTATGATCTCGATATTGAAAGTCCAGGTCACGAACAAAAAAAATCAAATATCTACAAGGGTAAAATCACCCGCGTAGAACCTTCACTTGAAGCGGCATTTGTTGACTATGGCGCTGATCGCCATGGTTTTTTACCGCTAAAAGAAATCGCACGCGAGTACTTTCCTAAAGGATACTCTTTCCAAGGTCGTCCAAACATCAAAGAAGTGGTGCAAGAAGGCCAAGAAGTCATCGTTCAAATTGATAAAGAAGAGCGTGGCAATAAAGGTGCAGCACTTACTACCTTCATCAGTTTAGCCGGCTCTTACCTTGTATTAATGCCAAATAATCCACGCGCTGGCGGTATTTCGCGTCGTATTGAAGGCGATGAGCGTACTGAACTAAAAGAAGCCATGAGTGAGCTTGAAGTGCCAAATGGCATGGGCTTAATTGTACGTACGGCGGGTGTAGGTAAAGAGTCTACCGAATTAAAATGGGACTTAAAAGTTCTACAACACCACTGGGATGCCATTCAAGAAGCCGCTCAAAGCAAAGCAGCACCATTCTTAATTCATCAAGAAAGTAACGTGATCGTACGTGCTATTCGTGACTATTTACGTCGCGATGTCGGTGAAATCCTTATCGACCATCCACGCATTTTTGAAGAAGCTAAACTACACATTGGCCTAGTTCGCCCTGATTTTGTTGAGCGCGTTAAGCTATATGAATCTGAAGTGCCATTGTTTACTCACTTCCAAATAGAGTCTCAAATTGAATCTGCATTCCAACGTGAAGTGCGTTTACCATCAGGCGGTTCAATTGTTATCGATCCTACAGAAGCATTAACGTCTATCGATATCAACTCTGCTCGCGCGACTAAAGGCGGCGATATTGAAGAAACTGCACTAAACACTAACCTTGAAGCCGCAGACGAAATTGCACGTCAATTACGTCTTCGTGACCTAGGTGGTTTAGTGGTTATCGACTTTATCGATATGACACCTGTGCGCCATCAGCGTGAAGTTGAAAACCGTTTACGTGATGCCGTTCACCATGACCGCGCACGTGTTCAGTTAGGCCGCATTTCTCGTTTTGGCTTAATGGAAATGTCACGTCAACGTTTGCGCCCTTCGCTTGAAGAGTCAGCAGCACATCTATGCCCTCGTTGTCATGGACAAGGTACTATTCGCAGTACTGAATCACTTGCACTGTCTATTTTACGTTTAATGGAAGAAGAAGCCATTAAAGAAAATACCACGCAAATCGAAGCCATTGTGCCGGTTGATGTGGCAGCATTCTTATTGAACGAAAAGCGCAAAGCAATTCGTATCACAGAAGAACGTCATGAAGTTGAAGTGTATGTCATCCCAGATGCTCACATGAAGACACCAGAATATCGCGTCGTTCGTCGTAAGAGCGATGATGAAGTGAGCGAATCAAGCTATAAACGCGTTGAGAAGCCAGCATCAAAACTATACGAGCCACGTAAACTTGAGCGAGCTGCATCACCAGAGCCTGCTTTAAAAGGGTTTGCCGCCCCACAAAAATCAGCCACTGTTGAAGCTGCACCAGCTCAAGCGCAAGCAACTAAAACACCTGTTGCATCTGCACCATCGCAACCAGGCTTTTTTGCTCGTATTGTGTCAGCCATTAGCGCACTGTTTTCAACTAGCGATAGCCAAAACAAAGACACTAAAACAGCTACACAAACAACAGATTCAGCACAAAACAATAATCGTCGCCCTCGTCGCAATGACAACCGCAACGAAAATAGCAATCGCAATACAAGCCGCAACGACAACCGTCGTCAGCGTAATGACGGCGACAATGCAAAAAACACCAACGAGCCTCGTACTCGTAATAAGCGTAATGATCGTAATAGCAAAAATAACGCTCAAGACGACAACGCTAAGAACAAGCCGCGTACTGAAAGAACAGACAAAGCACTGCAACAGGTTAATGAACCCAAAGCGGCAGAAGTCAAAACAAACACGGAGAAGTCGCCTAAGCAAGAAGCTGCTCGCGAACGTCGTCAGCGCCGTAATATGCGTCGTAAAGTGCGTATCGAAAACGAACAAAGCGAAGCCGTTGCAGCAAAAGCGACTGATGCAGACACAGCTAATAACACTGCAACAGATAAACCTGCAGTTGTGGACGTGCCTGAGGTCAAAACAACGGAGCCAAAAGCAACTGAAGCAAAATCTGAAGCCAAAGCACCGCGCAGCCGTCGCCAGCCACGTAAAGACAGAAGTGAGCAATCAACTGAGGCACAAGCTAAAAACGAGACAACTACCGTTTCAGAAAATGCTGATAACGCACCAGTAGAACCTGTATCTCAAACCGCTAACAACGGCAATAAAACAGATGCAACAGATGTCAAAGCGCAAACCAATAGCGATAATGTTGAAAAAACCACTGTCGCTACCAATGACGTGAACATCAATGAGGCCTCTGTAGCAGCACAACATGCTTCAAATAGTGATGCATCTGATGACGTTGATTCAGAAACGGCTGAAGATACTAAAGTTGAAGGACGTGAAGGTCAACGTCGTAGCCGTCGTAGCCCTCGCCACCTAAGAGCCGCAGGTCAGCGTCGTCGTCGTGATGATACAGACACTAACCAACAAGCAGTATTTACCTCTGTTGATGAGTTAGAAAAGCAATTAAATGCTGAGCAATCTAAACAAACGGGAGCAACCTCTTCAACTGAAGATACCGCTACAGTAAAAGCTGACTCGGCCGAAACTAACACGCCAGCAGTTGAAGCGCCTAAAGCGGCTGAGCCGGTTGTAGAAGCGGCCCCTCAAGCGCCTAAAGCAGTTGAGCCAGTTGCAGAAGCTGCCCCTCAAGCGCCTAAAGCAGCTGAGCCAGTTGCAGAAGCTGCCCCTCAAGCACCTAAAGCAGCTGAGCCAGTTGCAGAAGCTGCCCCTCAAGCGCCTAAAGCAGCTGAGCCAGTTGTAGAAGCAGCCCCTCAAGCGCCTAAAGCAGCTGAGCCAGTTGTAGAAGCTACCCCTCAAGCGCCTAAAGCAGTTGAGCCAGTTGCAGAAGCTGCTCCTCAAGCGCCTACTAAAGCAGTTGAGCCAGTTGCAGAAGCTGCCCCTCAAGCGCCTAAAGCAGTTGAGCCAGTTGTAGAAGCTGCCCCTCAAGCGCCTAAAGCAGTTGAGCCAGTTGCACCTGTCACTAATGACAAGTCAACGTTAAATGCTTCTGCGCCAATGGCAAAGCCTGCACCAGTTGTACGTCAAGCGAAAGTAGAAACGGCCGCTGAAACTCAGGTTGAAGTTCAAGCAGACACCATAGCAGTTGTTGAAACTGCACCTAAAGCGCCAGCAAAAGCCAGTCGTTTTGGTTCGATGGTGTCATCTGATATGACCAAACCTACTGTTGGTGTTCGTGAACAAAAAGCAGTGCCACAAGGCAAAGCTTATGACACACAAACTGAAAACAGCGCACCAAAATCAGTGATAGCTAACAGCGCATCATCAGGTATGGCGCGTCCAGGTAAGTAGTCAAAAAGACGTCTAATGACGCAAACATAAAAGCCATGCTAATTTAGCATGGCTTTTTTATTGCTCATTAACGAGGCTGATATCGCTAATATTTTCCTTATACCAACAGATTAACGCTTACGTATTTCGGCAAACTTTGCCATCACTTTGTTAAACTTAGGTTTTACCACTAACTGACAATAAGGTTGCTCACCGTGTTTAGCAAAGTAATCATCATGATAGCTTTCAGCGGCATAAAACGTATCAAAAGCACTTATTTGTGTCACGATGGGATTTGGCCAGATTTGCTGTGCTGTTAAGTGTTCAATAAACGCATTTGCTGCATCGACTTGCTGGCTATTATGAGCAAAAATCACAGAACGATATTGTGGACCTTTGTCGTTACCTTGCTGGTTTAATGTGGTCGGATCGTGACTTTCAAACAGTACCGTTAATAATGTCTCGTAACTGATGATATTTGGGTCAAATGTGATATGCACCACCTCAGCATGAGCCGTTTTACCAGAACATACCGCATCGTAATTAGCATCTCTGGCATCACCACCACAATACCCAGACTGAACACTCAATACACCGTTTAGTTGAGCAAAAATAGCTTCTACACACCAGAAACACCCAGCCCCGAAAGTGGCTTTTTCGGTGGTAGAGGTAGCAACTTGATTTAACTCATTCACGGGTTTAAACACCATAGATACAGAGTTAACACAGTGACGGATATTTTTGTCCGTTAGCCTCTCACCTTCAAATACATGCCCAAGGTGGCCACCACATTGATGGCAGGTGATTTCAACTCGGCGGCCATCTGCATCCATTGTGCGATCAACCGCCCCCGCTATCTCATCGTCAAAGGCGGGCCAACCACAATGCGCATTAAACTTGTGCTCACTTTTATATAAGGGAGCTTCACATTTTTTACAACAATAAATACCTTGAGCATTATGATCGACATACTCACCACTAAAAGGACGTTCGGTGCCTTTTTGCTCAATAACGTATTTTTCAAATTCAGTTAATTTATTCATTGAAAGCTCTCATTAATTGCCGCCCCACAAACATTACGCAGATGAACGAATATCGGTTCAACCAATTACATGTGAAAACGAGCAAAGAATTGCGACAAAGTGTGACTAAGGTTAACATTAGCGTGGGTCAACACACTAATAAGAAATATATAATGAAACTTAATACAATTGATTATTTAGCACCAGATAGTGCTGCACGATTTGTCGAGTCACTTCGAGAAACTGGATTTGGGGTATTATCAAACCATCCAATCCAAAAACAACTGGTCGAAGACATTTACAAAGAATGGTACGAGTTCTTCTTGTCAGATGAAAAACATGACTTTTTGTTTAAACCAGAAACACACGATGGATTTTTCCCGGCTTCAATATCAGAAACCGCTAAAGGCAACACAGTCAAAGATATCAAAGAATATTATCATGTGTATCCTTGGGGGCGCATTCCTGACTCACTTAGAGCCAACATCCTCGCTTACTATGATCATGCCAACGCCTTAGCATCAGAGCTATTGGGGTGGATAGAAAAACACACTCCGCCAGAAGTTGCTGCAAAGTATTCAATTCCGCTCCCTGATATGATTGCAGCAAGTCAAAAAACATTATTACGTATTTTACATTACCCTCCAATGAAGGGCGACGAAGAGCTAGGCGCAATCCGCGCAGCCGCTCACGAAGACATTAATTTAATCACCTTATTGCCTGCAGCCAATGAACCTGGATTACAAGTAAAGGCCAAAACGGGTGAATGGATTGATGTACCAAGTGATTTTGGCAGCATCATTATTAATATTGGTGACATGCTCCAAGAAGCTTCAGGGGGCTATTTCCCTTCAACTTCCCATCGGGTAATTAATCCAGAGGGTACCGACAAAACTAAGTCGCGTATTTCTTTGCCATTATTTTTACACCCAAATCCAGAGGTAGTCTTGTCTGAGCGTTATACCGCAGACAGCTACTTGATGGAAAGGCTACGTGAGTTAGGTGTTATTTAAACGTATCGCATTTCAAAAGTACCAAGACTAAGCGCCTCCGGGCGCTTTTTTTATGTTTTTACTGAGCTAACAAGGTACAATATGGCTTTTACATTTCTCGGTAAATATTGATTTTATTTACTTGAGCAGGCATTCGGTTATAAGGCAACATCATGGCAATTCAGTGGTATCCAGGACACATGCACAAAGCACGCAAAGAGATCGAAGAGGCAATGCCTCAGGTCGATCTTGTTATTGAAGTGCTCGATGCTCGCATTCCCTACAGCAGTGAAAACCCAATGGTGTCACAACTTCGTGGCGATAAACCCTGTATTAAACTGCTCAATAAATCTGATTTAGCCGATCCAGCCGTGACAGAGCGATGGATTGAATACCTTGAACGTGAACAAGGGGTTAAGGCTTCAGCAATTACGACTTTACAGCCGGGCATGGTCAAAAATATTCCTGATATTTGCCGTAAACTGGTGCCACATCGTGATGTGATAGAAAAAGACATCCGTACCATGATTATGGGGATCCCAAACGTGGGTAAATCAACCATCATCAACACCCTTGCAGGGCGCACCATTGCCAAAACCGGCAACGAGCCTGCTGTTACTAAAACACAGCAACGGATTAATTTACGTAACGGTATTGTGCTTTCAGACACCCCGGGCATTTTATGGCCAAAAGTCGACAACGAAGCGAGCAGTTATCGCCTAGCGGTTACTGGTGCTATTAAAGACACGGCAATGGAATATGAAGATGTCGCCATGTTTGCCGCTGAATATTTTTTAAAGGCTTATCCTGAAGCCATGCTAGAGCGGTACAAACTCAGTTCATTGCCAGAGACAGATATTGGTTTACTTGAAGCCATCGCAGGCTCTCGTGGTGCACTTCGCCCTGGTGGTCGTATTGATTATCATAAAGTGTCAGAACTGCTTTTACACGATTACCGCTCTGGACGCATCGGACTATTAAGCCTAGAAACACCTGAAATGGCCGAAGCAGAAAAACTGGAAGTGGCGCGACTATTAGCAGAAAAAGAAGCATTAAAACAACAGAAGATTGAACAAGAAAAGTTAAAGCGTTCAGGTAAACGACATAACGATTAACCTTTAACGACCGCTAGAACATTAAAAAAGGGGTAATCATTTACCCCTTTTTAGCCTCTGCAATTTGCTTAGCTAATTTAGCTAAACTGTTTTCAAGTAAATCAATCACTAATTCAAAGCCATCATTGCCACCATAGTAAGGATCGGGCACTTCACTATTTTCATCACCGGCAAACACTAGCATTAAATTAAGCTTATGCTGATATTGCTTAGGGCAGCGCGCGTACAAATCGTGTAAATTGGCATTATCGGCAGCCAGTATCAAATCAAACTCGGTAAAATCACGCTCGGTAATTTGCCTTGCTCTCATTCCACTAAAATCTAAACCACGTTTGCGCCCAGCAGCCATACTGCGACTATCTGGCTCGTTGCCCTGGTGGTATGCTATGGTCCCTGCCGAATCAATCTTTAATGATAAACCATGTAATTTTACTTGCTGTTTAAAAACGGCCTCTGCGGTCGGAGAGCGACAAATATTCCCCATACAGACAAATAAAACAGACGACACATCTGCTAAACGGTGTTTATTGTTCATAAATTCAACCAGATATTTGTATTTGGTATAATCATACTATCAAAAGATAAAGTAAACCGACTAACACATAATGTGCTGTCATCTCGCTAACGTTTATTGAGCTGGACGCTCTCGTAAAAATGTCGCAAACCTTGGCGTTCCTTTTTGAGTAAACCCTGAATATTGGTACGTAATCGTCGCCCCAATGGCGGGAGGCACTTTTCGCTGCTTGTCAGTTAATCCGCTGCCAATATTAAATACAACACCATCTGGGGTTTTAACGGTTAATGCACCCAACAGCCCAAGGTACTTACCTTTACCTTCGGTATACCCAATCACAACCGCTTCGGCGTCATATTTAGGTTTGAGTTTTACGATAAATTGACTGCGACCAACTTGATAAAAGGCCTGCCGATAATGCAACATTAAGCCTTCACCGCCCTCATCAACAACCCTATCGAGCTGATTAAAAAGTGCCGTATTATCTGAAATTGATAACTGACTAATGGCTTGTAAATGCTTAGAGTCAACGTGTTTTACTAACTTTTGCATCGCAATGTATCTTTGCTCAAATGTACCCGGATGCTCTGGCAAATCAAATATCATAAACCTGACAGATTGCCATTCTTGCTCGAGTGTCTGCTCACGTCTGACTAATGCGGATATTTGTTCAAACTGCCCTCTGCCGAGCCACAGCTCTCCCTCAACAGGATAATCAGGAAACCCTTTTATGAATGATATTGGTAAGGCAATATCTCGGCCACTTCTGGTTAACATTTGTTTTCCTGTCCAGTAACCGCGCACGCCATCAAGCTTTTCACTGACCAGATAATCGCTCACCTCAAGATTGGCATCATAATGGCTGGCAAGTTGAATATCGGGTTTGGGCAACACGTCACTATAACTGTAAAGGCTAGTCATCTGTAATAGTGCTAACAGCATAAAACACACTTTGCGTAACATAAGCAATCCTTGCCAATGGCGAAACTATTGTAAAAAAGTAAAGCCTAGTACAACTCAGATAGATATCCATATTTCGCTAAATTAACTGTTTCCATAGCGCAACGATGTTACAATTGAGCCAGAGATAACCAAAAGATAAATATAATGAAACCAACAAATAATCATGGTCTTAAGCGCGTTTTTAGAGCTACTGGGTTTTCAATTAAAGGCTTATTAGCGGCATGGAAAAACGAAACAGCCTTTAGGCAAGAAGCAATATTAGCCCTATTGATGCTGCCAATCGCACTTATCATTGATGTGAGTATGGCAGAGCGTATATTAATGATGATGACATTGATGATTGTCTTAATTGTCGAATTGATCAATTCAGCCATTGAAGCCGTTGTTGACCGGGTTGGCGATGAAATTCATCCATTAAGTGGGCAAGCCAAAGACATTGCCTCAGCGGCTGTGTTTATCAGTTTAGCGCTGTGTGCAATCACCTGGGCAATGATATTAATACCGCTGATTTAACGCCTATAGGTTTAGGGGATAGCGGTATATGATTAAACGTTTGGTGTAAGTGCCTATGGCGGGTTGTCAGACATTAATGAAGCAAAAGCACTTACTCACAACATCATTCACCACATTAGGGCGTATTTATCTGTCAGACAAGCGTAACAGAATGCCGTTTAGCCCGTAGGATCAGTAAATTGATGGCCGTGCGGCTAAAAAACAGCCGCAACCCATCGCTCTGAGGCTAACATGACTCTATGGTGCGTTAAGTAATCTCGACCTAAGGCAACTATGGCCGCAATTATCTGCCTACCAAAACCATTTTTATCTCTCAACATAAAATATAAACAAAGATAAACAGACCCTAAACAGTCTCATGACTTAAGGTTTGAGCTAAAATGGCAATCGTTTTTTCAATATAAACTAGTCGTTCATTTTCTGGCCAATACGCGGCATACACATTACGTGTAATGTTGTTTGCTCCTTTTACCATAAACAAGGTGTTATTGGTTAAATATGGCTTCACGAGCACTTCAGGTAAAAAAGCACACCCCCCATTATTTAATATAAAATCCAATGCCATTCTTGCCGAACTGGTATGCAATACCGGTAACGGCAACATGGTAAATTCTTGTGCATGGGTAATATTAAATGCCGTCCCCCAGTCAACCTTGATATATGGTATTGATGAGGTTTGCGCGAGGTTAAGGTTGTGCTGATCGGCAACCAACACCAAGTTAACTTGCGCTAATTTAACCAGTTCAAGTTTATCGAGTTTGGGTGGGTCAAAACTTATCGCGATATCAAGGCTACGTTCTATTAATTGTCGAGTCATAACCGATGCCGACAACACATCGGTTCGTAATGACACTCCATCTAGCTCCATATGCAATGGTTGCAAGTAGGGCTGCAAATAAGCTTCCCAAATATTCGGGCCTGCAGATACCGTCAATTGAATACTATGCTGTTGATTTAAAATAATATCTTGTTTTGCCCTTTCCCACGCATTTAATACAGCCTCTGCATGACCAAGCATTCGCTCACCTGCCGGTGTTGGCTGAATATTATTGCGTAAACGCTCAAATAACTCGACCCCGAGAATACCTTCTAGCTGCTTAATCCTAAAACTCACTGCGCTGCGGGTTAGGTAAAGATTTTCAGCCGCCTTACCAAAATGACGTGTACGAGAAACCTCTAAGAAGGTTTTTAATAAATCTGTATCCATAAAAATTCTTTACCGTTAAGGACAAAATATTTTGATTTTAAAAATGATAATACTAGCCAATACTCCAGTTGAAAATCTTTATATCTCATAATCTAGAAGGTATTAGCTATGTCTCAGCAATCATTTGTCAATGCTAAACAAGGTATTGAAGCTCACACCAATGGGTCAAGTGACAGTTTCCGCTCTACTAAACGCTTCTATGATGACGCGAATTTTCCCAAAGGATTTAAGCGTTGCGGTGATTTTACCAGTAAGGAAGCTGACTTGCTTGAACAACATGGTCAAGCAATGAAAGATTTAGCTGACGGAAAACAATTACCCTGCAATGTCGACGAAGACCAATTTGTAAAAGTGGCTCAAGGTATTTTACCCGCCTCGACCACAATGGAATTATTGTGGGTTAAATACTGTCGTTTAGCAAAAGGAAAACCCTTTTATGCTGTAGTAGGCACAATTCATGCCCCAGCAAGTGCTAAAATTGAAATTGAATTTGATGACGTTGAAGATGACGCATCTGACACAGATGAATCGGAATAACCCTTATTCAGTCATCAAAAAATGTCATTAATTCAATGACCACTCATGAGTAGAGCCATTAACACGACTCTACTCTTAGGTGCTCAACTCTGCTCTCACCACTAAATACACATACTTTTTCATCACGCCTTGTTTTCGCAATTTAAAACCGTTCCCTTTGGGGACGCGTTTATCTTTCAAGATATATTGCAGTCTATTGTTGCTCGTTCAGAGATGGCTGAGGATTTTTCGTGTCGTTATTCTTCATAAAAAGCCAATAACGTCTTAAAAACGAACAACAAGTACAGCCCGAAATGTTAGGTTAAAAACGCAGTATGCTTTGTTGAGCCAATCTGCTTCAATTACCATCCACTCACACGCCCCGCTTAATCCATTTTATCTCGAACAACATTCACCCAACAAAGGTCAACTTGCCCTTGCTTTATTCTACTGTGGCTTGGTACCAGTTCACACCAACGAAGAAAACATGATTTTATGCAACATTTAGATACAAATACTTCACATCTTGTAGTGACCTGTTAGTATGTGTGCTGAACAGTTTGTGCTCATCTTTGTTTATTTGAATATCAGCCACGACACATTTTAATAACCCCACTTTGGTTATCTGTCGTAACAAAAAAATTCAATCGCAAATACCGCAACTGCATCATATGAAGTCGCATACAAAGTCGCTTTAGAAAAAATAATAAGTGCGGAGTTTCAATGATTAAGTCCATTTTTTATATTGTCATAATGCTGTTGTGCACACAAAGCGCAAACGCTTCGAATATCGACAATAGTGATCCTATGTCCATTATGGACACGTTCTCCCTGGATTTTGGGGTGTTTTACGCTAACTCAGATTCAAATATGGCCGTCACTAACCCTAAAACAGGCGGCACGTTTCCCATAGATTTTGAAGACACGTTACTACTAGCTGAAGAACAGTACCTTCCGTACTTTGAGCTAACCTACACATTCAATCAACGTCATCATTTTTACATCGACTGGAAATCTTTAGATCGCCAAGCAGATAACAACCATGTAAACGAGGATTTTATCCTCGAAGACATTGATGGCAAAGATTACTTAATCGAGGTGGGAACCAAACTCGATACCGAACTCAATATTGATATTTTACGACTGGGATATGGTTATGATGTTTGGCAAGGCACTGATTATGCTGTTGGTATTTCTATCGGTTTTCATACCATGTTTATTGAAGCCGTTTTTAAAGGCACAATAGGCACTTGTATCCCAGACTCTTCTTTAACTAGCTTGTGCAGTAATGTGGTCGCAACACCCGAGGTTGTTGATGACACGCTTACGGCTCCATTGCCTAATATCGGTATTTATGGTTCTTATGAATTGTATCATGGATGGACTTTTTCAGCGTATGCGCAGTATTTTTCAGTCGCTTATGATGATGTTGATGGTTCGCTAATCGATGTTCGATTAGGAATTGAAACTCAATGCTCTGAGAACTGGTCACTAAAACTGGCTTATAATTACTATGATGTTGATATCACAATAGAAAAACAACGGAAAATGAACAACAATGTACTAAAAACATTCGATCATAACATCAATTACAGCTTTACTGGCCCTCTGTTTGCTGTGTCATATCGTTTTTAGTTTGCTAACAATATCCTCTTCATAATCCCATTGATATGCTCTTTTGTGATCAGTAAAATGATAATGTATTGCTATAATCTCTATCATACTCAATAACCTTACCAGTCTTTTCATCGCGCTATGCATGAGGTACTTAATGCCTAACACCTTATTACAAACTGCTGCTGCTAATTTGAAAAAAGCAGTGCCACTAATGCTTAAGTACAAAATCCCAACAACACCCACCAATTATGCGCTTTGGTATGCCTATGTTGGTGAACAAAATCCATTGTTGAACCAAGATCTCGACACCGCAATAAAGCAAAATCAAACCTGTTCCCCTGTTACCAGTGAGTTACTTTATAGAAAACATGTAAGCGATCCTGTTGAGCTCGATGTACGCGAAATGCGTAAAAATCTTGATGCCATGGTTTGCGAGCTATCACAATCACTACGGGATACTAATTTAGATACTGAGACCTTCCAGTCTCAAATTGACAAAGATTTTAAAAAATTAAGCGACCTGGAAACCAAAGGGTTTTCACTTGAGCAAGTGATTGGGGTTGTGAGAAGTATTGTTAAAGAGTCATCAAATATACGATCTAGTACAGTGAGCTTTACCGAACAATTACAAAAAGCACAATCTGAAATTGATACACTAAAAACGCGATTAGCAGCATCTGAAAAAGACATGTTATTTGATGCCTTAACAAATGTATTAAACAGGCGCGCATTTAACCATGATATTGAAGCACAGATTGATTTATCGCCTACTGGTACATGTTTGATTTTAATTGATATTGACCACTTTAAATCCTTTAACGACACTTTTGGTCATCAATTGGGTGATTTGGTATTAAAAACAGTAGCTAAACGTATCCAAGAAGCGTGTCGTGATGGTATAAAACTCTATCGTTTTGGCGGAGAAGAGTTTGCCATAATCGTGCCTAGCAGCCAATTAAGAGTGGCAAGGCAACTGGCTGAAGCGATCCGCAGAGCCATAGAAAAACTCAGCGTAAAAGACCGTCGTAGCGATAAAGTGATTGACTCAATAACAGCCTCATTTGGTGTGGCAGAATGGAAACCAAAACAAAATGTGGCCCAGTTAATTGAAGCAACTGACAAATTATTATATGAGGCAAAACGCCTTGGCCGTAACCGAGTGATGCCAATAGCCAGTTAAGTTAATTGGCCAAAAAACCATAAAACTCAACCTTGAGATGAATAAACCTTCATCCGGTTGAGTTTTTTATTAACTCATTATTCCGACATTGGTAATTGCACATAAGCCACCGCATTGTCGGCCGTCGGATTTGCAAGATGTGGCACATAGCCTAAAAATGGCGCTTGCATCATGTGTTGTAAACTTTGCAAGTTTTCATCAATAAACGCCATGTCGGCATCAACCTGATTGGCCACCCAACCAGCAATACTCAAACCATCGGCTAGCAGCGCCTCTTGCGTTAACAACGCATGATTTAAGCAGCCAAGTTTCATACCCACAACCAGAACGACTTCAATTTTAGTGTTTTTCGTTACAGCATGACTTAACTGAACACTATTGCCATAAGTGGATGTCTCTTGTTGAAGCTGAGTCTGCAATAACTTAACCGTGTCAGATAAATACTCGCCATTACATAACGGTAAACGCCAACCACCAGCACCTTCAATTAAGGCAAAGTCAGCATTAACCATTGCCGGGTGAAACATCGCATCAAATACACCTTGTGCACTTAACGCAGCATTGACCTGCAATGCTGCAATATGCGGTGCAATTGCGGGTTCAAAACTAATTGGATTAATCTCTTGATACGCTAAGCCCATGTTTGATTGCGCCATTAACATCAATGCATCACGGTTGCGCAACCCATCGTCAGTCATTTCACAACCTGAGGCAATAGGTTTAAAACCGCATTTATGCCCTTGTGCTTTGGCCAGCAATGCCGCAGATATTAAGGTTTTGCCGCTATCGGTGTCGGTGCCAGTGACAAAATACAGCATACTTTTAGCCCCGTTTAGCGCGAATAAACGCGATTTGATATGTTAAAGGAATGCCTTTTTCTGTGCGCAGCCTCTCGGCTAATTCAACACGTTGTTGCCATTGCTGCTTGTTTAGCACTGTCCGGTTTGGGTTATGCTGAGCAAATGACGCTCCTACCCCTTTAATGGAGTACAGCAAGCTACGTAAATCATCAAAATAGACTTGAATGCATTCAAGTTTGATATCAATACTTTGCCATGTATTATTTTGAGTTTGCGATGACATAAATGCTTGTTTTAACGCCGAAACGGAATTGAATTGATTGACATGAAAACCTAAGGTTTTCAACTCGGCTAAACTGCCATCGGCAACAATACTCACATGACACTCGCCATTTGGGCGTAACACTCTGTGCAACTCACAACATGCTTGAGGTAAATTTGGGCACCACTGTAAGGCTAAATTAGAATAAATACTGTCGACAGACTCGGCTTGTAACCCTAAAGCCTGAGCATCACTGCACAGAGGCAAATACTCTGTAAATTGTTGAGTTAGCTCAGTTAACATGCCATGGGCGATGTCGACTGCCACGACTTGATTAACCGCAGTCAATGCTGAAAAATCTGTACCAGGCCCAGCACCTATATCCAATAATGTGCCGTTTAAATTCGCTTGTTTTAATAATTGCTGTGCACTTAAACGTTGCAATACATCATGTTGTTTATATTGGCGTGCAGCGCTTGAAAACTTATTGGCCAGTGGATTATCTAACGTCATGAGGTTTCTCATCGATCCAAATAAATGTCGTTACTATGTGGGTAACGTCGCTGATGTGTTTGTATCAACATCAGAATGATTAAGCGCTAATGCAACGGCAGCCACCAAGGCACGAATGTCGTCAGGCTGATGCAGAGCATTAAGGGTGATCCGTAACCGGGCCTGCCCTTTAGGCACTGTAGGCGAGCGTATTGCTCCCACCAAAAAACCTTGCTGAATTAACTGTTTGGCAATGGTAACAACACGCTGATTGTCTCCAACTATAATGGGCTGGATAGCCGTTAACGATTCAGTTAACGGTAATTGATTTTGTGTAGCGACCTGTCTAAACAGCGCGATATTGGCTAACAATTGGGTTAACAATTGCGGGTGCGAATGCTGCCAATTAATCGCCGCTAACGCCAAATGGGCATTAGCAGGAGATAACGCCGTTGAGTAAATGTATTCCCGCGTTGTCGCCACCAAATAATCAATCACGTTTTGAGAGGCTAAAATGGCCGCGCCCTGGCAACCTAATGCTTTGCCAAAGGTCACCACTTGAATATCGACCTTGTCTGCGTTAACCAAGTCTCTGGGTAACACACCAAAGCCATGAGCATCATCAACAATCAACCAACCGTGATGCTCGCGACATAAATTTGAAAGTTCAGCAATGGGGGCGATATCACCGTCCATACTGAATACGCTTTCTGTGACCACTGCGCAGTTGGGATGGTGTTCAATAACACGCGCTGCACTGCTAAGATCATTATGTAAAAAACGGCTAATTTTGCATTGGCTGTCTTTTAAGCCATCAATCACAGACGCATGGACTAACTTGTCTGCAATCACTGTGTCATTGGCATTAAATAGGGTTTTCATCAGCGCGCTGTTTGCACTAAAGCCAGAACTGAATAGCATACACGCCTGATGGCCTGTTAATTCACACAAGCGCTGTTCAAGCTGTTGATGTGCAACACTGTAACCACTGACTAATGGCGAGGCTCTACTGCCTACGCCGTATGTTTGCGCCCCTTGGTAAAGGGCTTTAGCTAACGCAGGTTCTTGCGATAACCCTAAGTAATCATTGTGGCTAAAATCAATAACCTTGGCTTGCGATACAAGCCCATTAACCTGCCTTTGACGCAAAAGACCCGTCGTGTGTAATTGCTCAAGGGTAGTATTTATCCGCTGAGCGAGTGGATGGTTATCCGTTACTGACAGATCTGATTTTGCCATGGCTAATTACAGTGCCGCGGCATCGTAAAACTGCTTTGTCGACTTATCTTGCTTAGCACTGGCTTTAGCAAGTAATGCACTGTCGGACTCAATATTGGCTTGTGGGCCTTGCTCTGGGTGTAAGCCCAAACGACGGAACAGACTCATGTCATCGTTTTCTTCTGGGTTTGGTGTAGTCAGTAACTTACAGCCATAGAAAATAGAGTTTGCACCAGCAAAGAAACACATTGATTGCAGTTCATCGCTCATGTTTTCACGCCCGGCGGATAAACGCACCCGCGACTTAGGCATCAAAATACGCGCAACGGCAATAGTGCGCACAAATTCAAGTGGGTCGAGATCATCTAACTTTTCAAATGGTGTACCCGCCACTTTAACTAACATGTTGATAGGCACTGAATCTGGATGGTGCTCTAAATTGGCTAACTGTTGCAGCAAACCGGCACGGTCAGTGGCTTGCTCGCCCATACCCACTATACCACCAGAGCATACTTTCATGCCTGAGGCGCGTACGTTCGATAAGGTATCTAAGCGGCTTTGATAGGTACGGGTAGTAATCACATCGCCATAGTATTCAGGCGAAGTATCAAGGTTATGGTTGTAATAATCTAAACCCGCATCAGCAAGTTGCTCAGCTTGCTCAGATGACAACATGCCTAAGGTCATGCACGTTTCCATGCCTAACGCGCGCACATCTTTGACCATTTGAGTTAAATACGGCATGTCTTTATCGCGTGGGTTTCGCCAAGCGGCGCCCATACAAAAACGCGATGCGCCAGCAGCTTTTGCACTTTTAGCCTCTGTTAATACTTTTTCAATTTCAAGTAGACGTTCTTTTTCAAGCCCAGTGTCATAACGCGCGCTTTGAGGGCAATATTTACAATCCTCAGGGCATGCACCGGTTTTAATCGACAAAAGACGACTGATCTGCACTTCGTTAGGGTCAAACGTTTCACGATGAATACTGTGGGCTTTAAACAATAAATCATTCATCGGCAATGCAAACAATGCTTCGATTTCTGCTTTTTGCCAATCGTGACGAACTTCAGCTAACGACATGGATCTTTCCTTTATTTTGATTTTATGTTGGCTAGGATACCCTGAGCCCGTAAACTGTCAACGCAGCGAACACCTCATACTTTACAAGTGATTAAAAAAAGAGCACCCATAATTATGGCACTTTCAGACACAAACACCACTATCGATTATGCTTTTGATGCACAGCATATTTGGCACCCCTATACCTCTATGACCCAGGCGCTGCCTGTATATGGTGTGGTTTCTGCTCAAGGTTGCGAGCTGACGTTAGACAGTGGTGAAGTGTTAATTGATGGCACCAGTTCTTGGTGGTCATGTGTGCATGGTTACAGTCATCCGACCATTTTAGCGGCCATGCAGCAGCAACTGTTAAGCCTAAGCCATGTGATGTTTGGTGGCATCACCCACCAGCCCGCTATTGAGGTTTCAAAACGCCTAGTGCAAATGACCAGCGCCAATTTAACCAAAGTATTCTTGGCCGACTCAGGCTCTATTGCCGTTGAGGTGGCCCTAAAAATGGCGTTGCAGTATTGGCAAGGCCGCAATAAGCCACATAAACAGCGAATTATGACGGTAAAAAGTGGTTATCACGGCGACACCTTTGCCGCCATGAGCGTGTGCGATCCAGACGGCGGCATGCACACTATGTTTGGCAATAATGTCACTAAACAGGTGTTTATTCCCGCACCCACATCGAAGTTTGAAGAACCCCTCAATCAAACCGATATAGATGCATTGGAAAATGCATTCAACCAACATCATCAGGATATTGCCGCGGTGATCATTGAGCCTATCATGCAAGGTGCTGGCGCAATGCGTTTTTACTCGCCAGCCTATTTAACTAAGCTGCGAGCCTTATGCGATGAATACCAAGTGCTGCTGATTTTAGATGAAATTGCCACCGGTTTTGGCCGCACCGGAACCTGTTTTGCTTATGAGCACGCTAATATTGAAGCGGATATTTTATGTGTTGGTAAGGCACTGACTGGCGGTTACATCAGTTTAGCCGCCACCCTGTGCAGTGACGAAGTCGCCAATGGCATTAGCGACTCACCCGCTGGCGTATTTATGCATGGCCCAACCTTTATGGGTAATCCATTAGCTTGCGCTGCAGCCACTGCCAGTTTAGATTTATTGCTTAAAGGTAACTGGCAACAACAAGTCAGCACCATTGAAGCCCAACTTAAACAAGAGCTTGCCAGTGCCATTGATTTAGCCCAAGTTAACGATGTACGCGTATTGGGCGCCGTTGGGGTATTAGAAATGCACAGCCCAGTCAACACGGCTGATTTACAAAAAGCCTTTGTCGACTTAGGGGTTTGGGTAAGACCTTTTAGCCGCTATATCTATATTATGCCGCCATACACCATTAGTTCAGCACAGTTAAGCCAGTTAACGTCAGCCATGTTGGCCGTTGCAGGCTCTATTGTCCCTTCAAAAAGCAATCACACTTTGATCAGTCATGGGTAACCCACTACACGCCCTGATCTAATTCTGATTGAGCATGGGCGATAATGGCGTCTGAAATATCTTTATAGACACCTTTAAGTAAAATCCAATGGTGCCAGTAGAGCGTTTCAGTAATGATATGCTCTTTGCAGATGTGCACTAATTCACCTGATGCCAGTTCTGATTTAATTTGTGTTTTTGGTACTAAACAATAGGCTGCACCTTGTTTCGCCATAGTCACAAAGGCTTCAGATGAGCGCACTGTGTGTAATGGGTACTCACCTTGTGTTAAACCAAAATGCTGTTGAATGTATCTTGTGTGCATATTGTCTTTATGATCAAAAGCAATACCTGGGGCTTTTTTAAGACTATTTGCGCTAATTCCGTTTGGAAAATAATTACTCCTAAACTCTGGTGATGCAACAAGCAAGTAATCTACGCAGCCTAGCCGAGTTAATTGACACCCTTTAATGGCGGTTGATTGCAGAGAAATTGCCCCAAAAGCTTGACCGTCTTTAACACGATTTATGGTGTGTTCTTCACCATCAATGAGCAAATTGACCTCAACTAGATGTGACTTAATCACTGGAGCAATGGCAGGGATAAGCCAGGTCGCCAAAGTATCGGCATTACTTGCGATATGTAAGGTTAACGGGGTTTGTGGTGAATTAGGCATGGCACTTGGGAGTAAATCTGCCTCAAGTTGCACGACTTGGTAATAATGTTTTAATAGCTGCTTACCTAGGTCCGTCGCGTGAATGGGCTGGCTTCTTATCAGCACAGGCTGAGCAAACTGCTGTTCAAGCTGTTTAATACGCTGTGACACTGCCGATTGCGATAAACACAATACTTCTGCTGCGCGTTCAAAACTTTGCTCTTTTATAACACAGCTCAATGCGAGCAATAATTTGTAATCGAGTTTACTCACAACAACCTACCCTTTAGCAATATTGGCCATTATGGAAACGGCTAAATATTGGTATTACATTAATTATTCTTATGCTTAAGAAAATATATTAATTTAACTTATAAAACAAATCCTGCTACTTTAGCGACCTCTAACAATACAGGCAACTTATACTCTCATGGCTACTTCTGCATTATTTCAAGGGCTTATTCTCGGATTGGGAATGATTATTCCAATTGGTGCACAAAACTCATACATATTGAGCCAAGGCATCAAGCGCAATCATCATTTTTTAGCCGCCACCATATGTATGTTGTGTGATGTGTTATTGATTGGACTTGGTATTTTTGGCGGAGGAAAATTAATCGCCAGTAGCGATTGGTTAATGCTTATTATTGGTTGGGGCGGTGTATCATTTTTAGTGGTCTACGCCATGATGTCGTTTAAAAATGTCATCACCAATCAATATACCATTACATCGCACGTTGCAGCGGCCAACAGTCGTAAAAAAATTATCGGTACCACCTTTGCTGTCACCCTATTAAACCCTCATGTTTATTTAGATACGGTTATGATTTTAGGCAGTGTGGGTGGCACTTTTGAAGGCAACGAAAAATGGGCATTTGCGATGGGTACCATGTTGGCATCAATTCTCTGGTTTTATACCATTGCCTTTGGTGCTGCTAAGCTGGCGCCTTGGCTTGGAACGCCTAATGTACAGCGTTTAATCGACAGTCTAGTTGGCGCGATTATGCTAATTGTGGCTTACTCGTTGTTGACCACCTTACTTTAGAATACAACGTGCGGCCCTACTAATGACAACCTTGAGCTAACCTGTTCCTAGGGATAACTAATTAATTCATATTAATTAAAATCAAAACGTTACCTCGAACTCAGGTTAGTTAGCAGTTAATCTAAAGATTCACTCTTTCGGACATCCGCTCTTTGTCAAAATTATCGTCATCTAACCATTTCAACTTTGATAATGGATACCCTAAAAACCATTTAGCTCGCTCAAGTACAATTCGAGTATTAATGCGTTTGATTTTTAAATCCGCTTGATCGCTCAACTCTGAGCAAATTTGATTTAATGCCTTAATATTAGGAAAACAGCTAAGCGAAATATAATCCACATCACCACTTAACTGCATGCAGTCCATTATCTCTGGAATATCATTAATCCGATTAACAAAACGACGCCGAGCCGGTGCGCTATTATCTTCTAAGGTAAATTCAATGTAAGCCAGCACATGTTCACACAGCTGATCCAGATTGATATCGGCATGTAAATTACGAAAGTAACCCGCTTCTTTTAATGCTTTAACTCGTTGAAAGCAGGCACTGGGCGATAAGTTCACTTTTTCAGCTAATTCAATATTGGTAACCGACCCTTCTAAGTGCAATGTGGATAATATTTTTTTATTGTAACTGTCAATCTTCAATTTCTTCTTCATTGGCTCTATCCACTGGTTTAATGCAGCTTTCTATATTGAATCATCGTTAGTTAATTTGCAAAAACAAGGTGATTTTGTGCAAAACCGCTACAAAATTTTCGAATTTAGCCCTAATTACAAAATATTATTTTGCAAACAAAGTCCCAAAATGACTGTAGGTAATTTATTTAACAAATTGATTACGATTAAATACGACTATAACTCCAAGAGGGAACGCCATGAGCTCATATGCCCAGACTCTATTTGCAAAAAAATCTTTTGTTGCTGCAGCGATTTCGATGGCGATAAGCTCCCCATTATTAGCAGAAGAAACCCAAAGCCAAGCAGAAGCCATTGATACTAATGGCGTAGAAAGGATTTCTATTACTGCCCGTGGTCGTGTCGAAACCTTACAAAATGTACCCGATTCTGTTACCGCTTTTAGTGCAGACATGATTGAAACCCAGCGCATTACTAATTTTCGTGATGTCGCAGATATGACGCCTAACCTGAGCCAATTAGATAACTTTCGCCCAGGACTGGCACGCATTACTATCCGAGGATTAATTACCCCTCAAGTGGGTGATGCACCGCTGGCCTTTGTCGTTGATGGCGTTACCGCCCCAGATTTAGAATTTATCAACCAAGATTTGGTCGACATAGAACGTATTGAAGTGATGCGGGGGGCTCAAGGTGCGTTGTACGGTAAAGGGGCTATTGGCGGGGCCGTAATTGTTACCACCAAAAAACCGACCGAAGATATTGAAGGCTCAGTCAAAGGCTCTTATGGCAATGGCAACACCTATAATCTCAGTGGCGTGGTATCGGGCTCGTTAAATGAACAAGATAGCGCGTTTTTCCGTGTCGGCGGCTATACCAAACATAGCGACGGATTAATTGATAACGTCTTTTTAAATGATGAGGCTGACTATCTATCAGAAGACTCAGCGTTTGCACAGCTTCAATTTGACTTGTTTGAAGAGACAAGCCTAAACCTTAAAGGACGTTATACCACCTCAGATGCAGGTTTTGCCTATTATCAAAATGTGACAGAAGACAGCAAAGAAGACTATGACCTAGAGACTTCACAAAACATTGATAACAATGACCAACGCGATGTTTATGAGTTAAGCGCTAAATTAACCCAAGAGTATGACCTAGGTACATTTGACTTCATCACTGCCTATAGCGATTCTGAAAACGAACATTTTTATGATGGCGATTACTCAGCAGATGCCACCTTCATTGATGAAGACGGCTTTTTTAGAGCGCCATTTGCCACCGAAGGGCTTTATGACATTGGATCATTCACCCTCGAGTCACGCTTTACCTCGCGTGGTGATCAAGCATTAAGATGGGCTGTTTCTGCTTTTTACCAAGATAAACAACGTGACAACACCATTAACTTTTTTGATGACTTTGCCGGTGATACGGCGCAATCTCGATCGGACTTTAATGACGACAGCCTCTATTTTACTATTGCCGATAAAAATAGCAGTAAAGCCTGGGCACTGTCAGGGCAAACAAACTACGATATTACTGACAAACTTGAATTAACCACCGCATTACGTTACGACGAAGACAAACGTGAATCCTATGACCCGGGTGCACGTGAAGAGACTTTTGCTCAAAAAACATTTAGCCAATGGCAACCAAAAGCCACGCTAGCCTATCAAGCAACAAACGACTTATTGCTATATGCTGGTTACTCAAAAGGCTTTAGAAGCGGCGGTTTTAATGAACCCGCAGAAGGCATTAGCCGCTCATTTGACAAAGAAGTGTCGGACAGTTATGAAACAGGGTTTAAATCGAGCTTATTTGATAACCGCTTAACCCTAAATGGCGCATTGTTTTGGATAGATCAGTCAAATGCACAAATCACTCAATTTAATATTGATACCTATACCCTAGAAAACCTGTCTATCGACAAAGTTGAAACAAAAGGGCTTGAACTTGAAGCCGACCTTGCAATCACCGATGACTTAGATCTGCGTTTCAGTGCAGGGATTGTCGATTCTGAAATCAAAGAGTTTGACCGTCAACCAGAATTGGTCGGCTACACGCAATTTTATGTCGCCGATTACAACTATGCACTGTCGATGAATCACCACTATCAACTCAATGGCGAATGGGCGTTATTGTCACGTGCAGACGTGCAAGTTGTTGGGCCACAATCATTTTCAATCGATATTGCAGACATTCGCTCATCGTCTTCAACCACATTTAATCTAGGTGTTGGGGTTAAATCTGAGCAATGGACAATTCAAGCTTATGTTGACAACCTCACTGATGAGCGAAGCATAGAAGACTTGTTTATTGTGGCTGACGGAGTCACCGATCTTGCACGTCAACCCAATAAGCCGCGTAGCTTTGGTATAGAAGCGATTTACAACTTCTAAGCAATTTAACATGGTGTTAATGGCGCGAATACCTGCGCCTTTACTAGGAATCAATATGGCTGAGCCCCACACAATCGATGACTTGCTAGAAGACTACGCAACCACACCGGTGCCGCAAAATAAAACCCATAATGGTTGGCGTATTGGCATGGTCAATGGTGGCCTAGCCTTTGCGGTACCAGGACTCATTACCGGCCTAGAAATCGGCTCCGCGTTAGGTTTAGAGCAAAGCATATATGCCTTTTTAATCGGCGGGTTTATCTTGTCGGTGTTAGGCACGATTACAGGCTATGTGGGCATGAAAAACCGCTTAAGCTCGTGTATGACGATGAAATTTGTCTTTGGCTTGCAAGGTGCCAATATTGTCAGTTTAGCCTTTGTATTGTCATTACTTGGTTGGTACGGCGTTAACATCAATTTGTTTAGCGAGGTTGCGGCTCAGTTTTCAATGCAGCTTTTTGATTATGCGCCACCTATTTGGACATTCGATATTGCTGCCAGCATAGTGATCACCTTAACTACCTTATGGGGTTTTAAGTTTATTGAGCGCGTCTCAAGCTTTTTTGTGCCCATTTTGTTTTTGCTGGTGGCCTACATGCTTTATCAAAGCTTGGGCTATGTGGTGAACGACACGCCCACAACAAGTGGTATAACAGGGATAAATTTTACCTTTGGTGAAGCAGTGTCAGCCGTTGTCGGCAGTTTTATTGTGAGTGTGGTATTAATGCCAGACTTTAGCCGCTTTGCCGCTAAGCCAAAAGACACGGTCATCGCCTCTTTTTTACCTTTTATGTTTATCAGCAATTTTGTCTATATCGCAGCAGCAATTGCCGGTTTAGCAGTGGTGAACGCTGACATTCTTGTAGTGATGCTAACCCTTGGCTTAGGGATGTTTGCCTTTGTGTTATTAATTGCATCAAGTGCCGTGACCAATGTGGTCAACCTTTATAGCGCAGCTTTAGGCTTTAATGCCATTACACCTCATTGGTCAGAATGGAAAATCATCATTGCTGGCGGAGTGTTAGGTGCAGTGATGGCATCATTTAATTTACTCGATAACTTTACCGGGTTCATTTTTAGTTTATCAATTCTATTTAGCCCTGTTGCCGCAATTTACATTGTCGACTTTTTCCTTATTCAACAGCAAAAAATTTATCAAATTGAACATTTAAATCAAACTGCTACGTTTAATTTTCACGCATTAGTGGCTTGGGTTGGCGGGATTGGGTTTGCCATGATGGCCAATAACGACTGGCTAACGCTGACAGGTATTGAAGTATGCGACGCCATGTTAATCACAGCCCCACTTTACTTTGTCCTCAAAAAATTTACGGCAGGCAGTAAGCCACAAAACTCAACACACAGCTTATAAAACCAACAACAAAACAAATTAAACCACTGATTTAATTATATATACCAGAGAGTCATATGAAGTCATTAACGCGTTTAGAGCTAATAGATATTTTACACGGATGTGTTATTTTAGGCACAGGTGGCGGTGGCGAAATGGATGAAGGTATTGCCTACATTGATGCTGCACTCGCCGCAGGCAAAACCTTTACCCTTGTGGATGTAGACGAGGTCCCTGTAGGGAAAAAAATCTGCACTCCTTATATGCTGGGTGCGTTATCGGCGCTATCTGAAGCCGAAGAAGCCGTTTATGCCAGATTACCTAAAAGTGATATGTCATCCATGATGACCGCATTTAAACGCCTTGAGCAATACACCAAAGATAAATTTTACGGCACCATTTGCTGTGAACTCGGCGGCTCAAATACGGCAATTTCTTTTTATGTTGCCGCAATGGCCGATGGCTATATTATTGATGCCGACGTTGCAGGGCGCGCCGTGCCAGAAATCACCCACTCTACCTATTATTTTAATGATATCCCCGCAGCACCAATTGTGGCAGCAAATGAGTTTGGCGAATGTTTTATTTGTGAAAATATTATTGATGATTTACGCGCCGAGACAGTGGTACGCGCATTATCTGTGATCAGCCGTAATGATATTGCCGCTATCGATCACGCCATGCCAATTGAACAAGTCAAAGACGCGGTAATTAAAGGCACAATTTCTAAGGCACTGGCCATTGGTGAAGCTTACCGTCTTGCAAAAGAGCAAGGTCAAGATATTGCACAGGCCATAGCAATTCACGGTGAGGGCTATGTTGCATTTAGAGGTCAGGTTTCACAATCACAATTTAGCACCGAAAAAGGCTTTACCATTGGCACAGTAACCATTGATGGAAGTGGTGAGTACCAGCAAGAGCAATACCAATTAGAAATCAAAAATGAGCATCTTGTAGCACGCCGCAATGGTGAAGTTGATGTCACAATCCCAGACTTGATTTGCTGTATTGATATGGACAACCAAGTAGCAATTACAACTCCGAATCACCATGTTGGCTTAAATGTCGCTATTGTGATTTTACCGGCGCCAAAAGAATTTGTTACCCAGCGCGGCTTGCAAGCATTTGGTCCAGCTTATGTTGGCTTATCAACGCCCTATGAGCCTGCTGTAACAAAACATTTTGCCAAACTGGGTAAACAAACCGCTTAAACAATACAATGTAAGTGCTAAGCCCGCATTGCAACAAAGCCTGGTATTTGTGTAATGCGGGTTAACCAAGCTCTTATCTGTGGGTAATCAACTAAATCAAAACCACCTTCATGCGCCACATGGGTATAAGCATAAAGCGCAATATCGGCTAAGGTAAATTGCTCGCCACACAAAAAAGGCTGCTGTGAAAGTGTAAATTCCATGACGCTGAGCGCTTTATAGCCTTTAGCATGTAAAGCATGGTACTCGGCTAAACGATCATCCGGTAAGCCTAAATACAGTTGAATATAACGGGCCACGGCAATATAAGGCTCATGACTGTATTGCTCAAAGAACAACCACTGATACATCTTCGCTTTGCTAAACTGATCGTCAGGAATGAGCGAAGAATTAGCCGCCAAATACCCCATAATCGCGTTTGACTCAGATAATACTCTGCCATCATCAAGTTCAATTAACGGTATTTTTCCTGTCGGGTTTTTAGCTAAATAGGCTGCGGTCTGTGTGTCACCATTAGCAATACTCATCTCTTGCCATTGGTGCTCAATATTGAGCATATGTAACACCAGTTGCGCCTTGTAGCAATTGCCAGACACACTGTCGCCGTAAGCTTTTATCATGTTATTTCAACTCCAATGTAGCCACTATTTTTTAACTAAACTCGAGATCAGGGCGCGTAAAGCCGCTGGTTTTACCATTTTTGCCATATAGTGATACCCACGTCGTTCAATGTCATCAACAAGATCTTTATTGGTGTTAGCGGTGATTAAAATCCCGGGCACGTGTGCACCATAGCGTGAGCGAATATCATCCATGGCATCAACGCCATTTTTATCATCATCTAAATGATAATCAGCCAAAATAATGTCTGGCGCCACACCTTTAAGGCCTAACTTAATGCGAGCATCTGCAATATCTGTTGCACAAATAACTTCACATTGCCAACGGCTTAAAAGGGAATCCAGCCCTGCTAAAATGGCTTCTTCATTGTCAATACATAACACCTTAACGCCTGCCAGAGGTTGCATAAGTGAAGGGGTTGGTTTAGCCGCCACCTGGCTAATTGTTTGCCCTAACGGCACCATGATAGAAAACATTGAACCTTCTCCAAGCGACGATCGAACTTGGATAGGATGATCAAGCACTTTACTTATTCTGTCGGCAATCGCCAACCCAAGACCTAAACCACTCACATTACGGCTGCTAGGATGATTTAAGCGCTTAAACTCTTTAAAGATTTCTTGGGTTTCATGCTCATCAATACCACATCCGGTATCAAGCACCTGGATTTCGATATAATCACCACGATGACGACAACCCAATAACACCTTGCCTCCTCGAGCATAGCGATACGCATTGGTTAAAAAGTTTTGCAAAATACGCCTCAGTAACGATGGATCTGAATTTACCGTTGCCGAGCATGGCACCATCGAAAATGAAATTTGGTTATCTGCCGCCATCGCGTCAAACTCAACAGACAAACCGTTAATGATTTCAGATACGGCAAAGTCGCGCCGATTAACGTCAACCATGCCGGAATCAAGCTTAGAAATGTCGAGTAAATCTGTTAGCAACTCTCCAGCAGTTTTTAATGAGCTATTAACGTGGGTTAAGGTTGTTTGCGCTTCTAAATCTAAATTAGGATATTGTGATAATGATGCTGTAAAAAGTCTCGCGGCATTAAGAGGCTGCATTAAGTCATGGCCAACGGCAGCCAGAAATCGAGTTTTAGAAGCATTGGCCAGTTCCTCTTGCGCTTTTGCCTCAAGTAACTCACTGTTGAGCATCGCCAGTTCATAGGTGCGTTCTTTTACTCGACTCTCTAATGTTTCATTGGCTTCAAGTAAGGCTTTTTCTTGCAACCGGTATTGAGTAATGTCGGTAAATGTCATCACAAAGCCGCCATCAGGCATTGGATTACCTTGAATTTTTATCACTTTGCCATCTTTACGCTCACGCTCTGAAGTGTGAGGTGTGCCGTTGCGCATATGCTGCACCCTAACAGCAACTTGCTCTTCTATATCACCTTTACCACAAAACCCCCGTGAGGCATTAAATCTAACCACATCTGCTATTGGCATACCTTGCTGCAAAAAGCCTTCTGGGTATTGATATAAATCGGCGTATCGATAGTTCCAAGCCACTAAATTCAGGTCTTTATCTACCACGCTCATCCCTTCATAGGCATGTTCAATAGCACCACGAAGCATATCTTGGCTTAAAATGATTTTGGATGATGCTTCATCGACCAGGCTAAACACTTCGTCAAGCGCTAAATCCCGCCCTTGCAGCACAGAGTCCATCACCAGCGAAGCGCTAGACGCCCCAAGAACACCAGACAACATATGCTCAGTGTGGGCAATTAACTCCTCTGGAGCCGCCTTATACCAACCGTCACTTTTTACCGCGTCGGGAGAAAAACGGCTAAAGCTTTCATAGGCACGAGTCGGACTGACAAATCGACTTGCCAAAATAAGTAAATCTTGCTGAGATATCGGCCCCTGACGTTTATTTGCATCTTGTTTTAGCGCCCAGGGCTTAACAAAATTACTCGCCTGAATACGTTCAGCGACGCCGGCTCTGAACCAAATAGACCCTAAAACGTAACACACCACATTAGCCAGTAACGCGACTAACGTATCACTCACATTTGGGTTAATGGATCTCAGTAAGTCAAACTCGCCGCCAATAAACCTGGCGCCTGCACTTTGTAATAAAATAAAACACCACAAGCTAAAACCTACAGCAAGCCCCAAATAAACCCCGGTTCGATTACCGTGCTTCCAGTACAATCCTCCCACCAACGCTGGCGCCAATTGAGAAAATGCGCCAAATGACAACATACCTAGATGCGATAATGAGTCGCTTTCTGCTAGGGTTAAGTAACTTAAATAACCAAAGCCTAAAATCACCGCTATTGCTAAACGGCGTACATTGAGTAACAAATGCGAAAACTGACTAAAATTCTTTTCTCTGATTTGACCTGTACGCAACAAAAACGGCACCAGCCATTCGTTACTCACCATCACACTGATAGTTACCACGGCTACAATGACCATGCCAGTTGCTGCTGACAAAGTGCCTAAAAGTGCGATTACAGCTAAAAAAGGTTGATCGAGTGCTAATGGCAGATTGATAACATAGGTATCTGCGGCAACTGAGTCACCTAAATAAACTCGGCCAGCTAACGCTAACGGGGCGACAAACATACCAAATAGCACTAAATAAATAGGAAATATCCAGCGAGATTTCTTTAAAATATGCTCGCCGCCACACTCCACAACCATGACATGAAACTGTCTTGGCATACACAAAAAAGCCGCCATACCAACAAATAACTCGGGTAAAAATGACTCAAGGCGTAAATGGCTATTTTCTAGTAATCCTTTCGCTGAGGCCTGCTGCCAAATATCGCCAAAACCATCAAAAAAACCAAAACTAATCACAACGCCAACAATAATAAACGCCGCTAATTTCACTAACGATTCAAATGCAATAGCCACCATCATTCCAGGGTTGTGCTCTGTTGCATCTAATTTTCGAGTACCAAATAAAATCGCAAAAACAGCAAGGATGATGGTGATTAACAATGGTACCGCAACGGGGCTTAACGGGTTGTCGTCGGGTTGAAACAGATTAAGACTGAATACCATTGCTTTAAGTTGCAACGCGATGTACGGCATAATGCCAAATAATGCAATAAGGGTGACGATTGCGGCAAGTAATTGAGACTTACCATAACGGGCAGCGATAAAGTCAGCCACTGAGGTGATATTTTGCGCTTTTGACACCACCACCATTTTTCGTAGCATGCCAAACCCAAGCGTAAACACTAAAATAGGGCCAACAAAAATGGGTAAAAAAGACCATAAATCAGTAGCCGATTGCCCTACCGTGCCTAAAAAGCTCCATGATGAACAATAAACAGCAAGACTTAATCCATAAATCCATACCTGCAATTTTTGACTTATTTTACTGAACCAACGCTCAGCACCCCATGCCAAAATAAATAACAACGACACATAACACACCGCTATAGTGGCAACAATAAGAGTTAAATTCATTAAACGTCCGCTATCATTTTAATATTTATCCTTACCTCAGTTTTACAGATAAGGTGACTCACAATCGATTTTACTTCTATCATAATCTAATGCATTGAGCATAAAACAAACTAAGCAAGGCCAAACCTCGGCATCAACGGCTACCTACATAGTTAATTGACTCACTGTAACACGTGCAACAGACTAAATATTAAGGATATTTTAAAACTAGACCAAGGTCTAATAGTGTTAACGGTCAGTTGCAGATGATACTTTACTCACGCCATTTTTAGAAAGGGAAGCCCCTATGAGCTCGCAGTCTCTTTACAAAGTTCCTAGTGACATCGCAGATAACGCACTGGTTAATAACGATCAATATAAGAAAATGTACCAGGAGTCCATCGTAAATCCAGAAGGTTTTTGGAGAGAACATGGCAAACGTATTGATTGGATTAAACCGTATACCAAAATTAAAAAAACCTCTTTTGATGACCACAACTTATCCATCAACTGGTTTTATGATGGCACACTAAATGCCTCAGCAAACTGTTTAGACCGTCATTTAGAACAGCACGGCGATAAACTGGCCATCATTTGGGAAGGTGATGACGCAAATGAACAGCGTAAAATCACCTATGCAGAATTACACGCTGACGTATGTAAATTTGCCAATGCACTTCGCAGCCAAGGTGTAGGCAAAGGTGACGTTGTGACTATTTACATGCCAATGGTGCCTGAGGCTGCGGTTGCTATGCTAGCTTGTGCTCGTATTGGTGCAATCCACTCTGTAGTATTTGGCGGATTTTCCCCCGATTCAATTGCTTCGCGTGTCATTGATGGGAAATCAAAAGTATTAATTACTGCAGATGAAGGTGTACGCGGCGGTCGTAAAATTCCATTAAAACGTAGTATCGACGAAGCATTATCAAATCCCGATGTAGACTGCGTTGAAAAAGTCATTGTATTACAACGTACCGGTGGTGATGTAGATTGGGTCGCTGGTCGCGATGTATGGTGGCATTCATTAATGGAAGTGGCTTCTGAATATTGTGCGCCAACAGAAATGAACGCAGAAGATCCACTGTTTTTACTTTATACCTCTGGCTCAACCGGTAACCCTAAAGGTGTGTTGCATACCACTGGCGGATACATGGTTTACGCCTCAATGACACACGAATATGTGTTTGACTATAAAGCAGATGAAGTTTACTGGTGTACTGCCGATGTGGGTTGGATTACTGGCCACTCATATATGGTGTATGGCCCGCTTGCCAATGCAGCGACGGTATTAATTCATGAAGGGGTACCAAATCATCCAACACCGGCACGATTAGGTGAAATGATCGACCGCCATAAAGTAAATATTCTCTACACTGCCCCAACGTTAATCCGTGCGTTAATGGCTGAGGGTAAAGAGCAATTTAGCAGTTACAAAGGTGATTCACTGAGGATTATGGGCTCTGTCGGAGAACCCATTAACCCTGAAGCTTGGCGTTGGTACCATGAGGTGATCGGCCATGAAAACTGCCCGATTGTAGACACCTGGTGGCAAACTGAAACCGGCGGTATTCTCATTAGTCCATTACCGGGCGCAACAGACACTAAACCCGGCTCTGCCACTCGACCATTTTTTGGCGTACAGCCCGCATTAGTCGACAACATGGGTAATATTGTTGAAGGCGCCACTGAAGGCAATCTAGTGATCCTTGATTCGTGGCCAGGACAAATGCGAACAGTATTTGGCGATCATGACAGATTTGCCCTGACCTACTTTAAAACATTCCGTGGCATGTACTTTACAGGTGACGGTGCTCGTCGAGATGAAGATGGCTACTACTGGATAACAGGTCGTGTAGATGACGTCATTAACGTATCTGGACACCGCTTAGGCACCGCAGAAGTCGAAAGCGCACTGGTTGCCCACGAGTTAGTCGCAGAAGCCGCTGTTGTTGGCTACCCGCACGACATTAAAGGCCAAGGCATATATGCATATGTCACTCTGACAAGAGACATAGAGCCAACTGAAGAGCTACGCCAAGAGTTGCGTCAATGGGTACGAAAAGAGATAGGTGCATTAGCAACCCCAGATTTAATCCAATGGGCAAGCGGACTACCTAAAACACGCTCTGGCAAAATTATGCGCCGCTTCTTACGTAAAATTGCCGCCAATGAAGTGACTAATTTAGGTGACGCTTCAACATTGGCAGATCCTGCCGTGATTGACAGCTTAATTGAAACCCGTTTAAACAAAACCGAATAATTTATCCACCCATGAGAAATCCTGACCAATTTCTCGCTTGGCCCCTCCTGTGAGGGGCCTTTTTTTCATGTAAATTGTAGTTTCCAATAGCACGCCTTGACTGTGAAGCGAATCACTACTGCGTAAAATTTTATTTAATAAGGGTTTACAATAAAACTCGAGGTTGATTTAGTCTCTCTGAGCATCATCGTCATCTAATTCACCATACCGGGTATCGATATTTATTTTGTATAAATGATCATTTGCTCTTAATTTATAATCAGCTGAGCGCCCCACAGTTAATTTTAGCACTTTGTCCCCAATTAATTTTGGAGCACCATTTGATTGATCATGCAAACTCACAAGCAGGTTAACTCTTTTACCTTGCAGTTGTTTTGACACAATTGTTACACCATAATCACCTTCAACATCTACAGATGCCGTTTCATTTAACCCCATTACAATTTTTGACATTGACATGGTCACATCCTGCGAGTTTTGCACGTTTTCTTCAATTGATATCTCAACGACAAGCCCTTGTTGCGCCATAACAAGCTGACTCATTATTAACAATATAAACGCTAATATGTATCGCATATATCCTCCTGAAACTGTTATTTTTATTATCAGTATATCGATTGCGTACTTTTAATAAATCTACACTAATTCAACAAAAAAAATGTGATTAACTCATCAAAGCAACATGCCTAATCAGCGTTAAATAACACTAAATCGTATTTATCCCGTTAATCTCTATGTTACTCTATTGCAAAATAATTTTAAGTCTACTGTTCATTAATAAAGCCTAGCCCAAACATGAAAATTACCCTGCGAGACTACCAACAGCAAGCCGTAGACGCTGCTGTGACACATTTTAAACAAAGCAAAAAATCGGCAGTATTAGTGCTACCTACAGGGGCAGGCAAAAGCATTGTGATTGCAGAACTGGCAAGAATTGCCAATGGCAACGTATTAATACTGACTCATGTAAAGGAGTTGGTCGCACAAAACGCTGAAAAAGTAGGATTATTGACTCAAGAGGCTAATATTTATTCGGCTGGGCTTAAACAAAAAAAAGCCAATGGCAAAACCGTTGTTGCCAGTGTGCAATCCGCGTCTCGATCGCTTAATCAATTCAACCAAGCATTTTCACTTGTTATCATTGATGAATGTCATAGGGTGAGCACTGAGCAAAACAGTCAATATCAGCAAATACTCTCGCACTTACGCACTAAAAACCCACAACTTAAATTACTCGGGCTCACGGCCACGCCATATAGATTAGGTTTAGGCTGGATATATCGACACCATTATCACGGTAAAGTCGGCAATACTGACACCCCAGTTTTTGAAAAATGTATTTTTGAATTGCCGATGCGTCCGCTCATTAAGAAAGGTTATTTAACTAAACCGACAATCTTTGATGGCCTCAGTGCTCAGTATGACTTTAGCCGTTTAGCGCCGCCTGAAGCCAATGAATACCCACAAGCAGAAGTGGATAATTTACTCAGTCATCAAGGGCGAGCGACTACCGCCATTATTAAGCAAGTGAAACAATTAGCTCAACAGCGTCAAGGTGCACTTATATTTGCCGCCACAGTTCGCCATGCAGAAGAGATAATGGCATTAATGGAAGATGATGCCGCATTAATAACGGCAAACACACCGAATAATGAACGAGATGACATCATTGAAAAATTTAAAAACAAACACCTTAAATTTATTGTCAATGTTGCCGTGCTTACCACTGGGTTTGATGCGCCTCATGTTGATCTTATCGCTATTTTACGCCCCACAGCCTCAATAAGTTTATTTCAACAAATGATTGGTAGAGGGCTACGTTTAGCTGACAATAAATCCGATTGTCTGGTCATTGATTACGCCGCCAATGGTTACGATTTATTTTATCCAGAAGTTGGCCAAACTAAGCCAAACAGTAAGTCAGTACCAGTGCAAGTACACTGCCCTGTTTGTCAGTTTGCCAATACCTTTTGGGGATTAGTTGACGCTGATGGCGACATCATTGAACACTTTGGTCGTCGCTGTCAGGGATTGATAGATGACACTAAACAATGTGATTTTCGTTTCCGCTCAAAATCATGCCCTGATTGCGGTGCAGAAAATGATATCGCCGCGCGTATTTGTCAAACTTGCCAGTCAACCTTGATTGATCCAGACAAACGCCTAAAACAAGTACTCAATGCGCAACATCACCATTTATTTAAATGTCAGGAAATGCTGCTAAGTGACAAAGAAGGTAAGTTATTTATTCGCTATTTCGATATTGAGGGTAATGACTTTACGCAAACCTTTCAATTAACAACCAAAGCACAACAACGCGCTTTTTATGCCGTATTTGTCATAAGGCACACTCGCACACCTGGTTTATTACACCCACAATACCGTTGTGTTGATGACGTACTGATTGATCAAGCGCGTTTCAGAAAACCGGATTTATTATTGTTAAAAAAAAATAAACATCGTTGGGATTTAATTGAGTCATTTTTTGATTATCAAGGCAAATATAAAATCGATATGAGTTAAAACATAATTAATCGCTAAGCATTATGAATTAAAAAGCTCATATGGTATAAATTGCCCATACCATTAAACAGGAGTTACCATGTTTGTAGTTATTTTTGGCCGTCCAGGTTGCCCATATTGTGTTCGCGCTGTTGAGCTGTCTGAAAAGTTAGCCGCTCAAAATGAAGATTTTAAATTTAAATACGTCGACATTCACGCAGAAGGTATTACAAAAGCCGATTTATCTAAAAGTGTAGGTAAAACGGTAGAAACTGTGCCACAAATCTTTATTGATGAGCAGCCAATTGGTGGATGCACTGATTTTGAAGCTTATGTTCGTCAAAACAACTTGCTCAAGTAAGTCAAACTTAAGACTTAAAAAAGGCAACGTAACTGTTGCCTTTTTCTTTTTTACGAGATTACAACACGTATTTAGCAGAAAAAATAATTCGATTTAAATCGCCTTCATAGCCATTTTCAAGCTCGTTTAGAGCATGCATAAACTCCACACCAAAGGTTAATGGTTTTGATGGTGAATACAATAAATTGACATAAGCTGAATAGGCCGATTTATTCACAGCCTCTCCAGTAAGAGCAATGTCATTATCAGCCGTAAATCCAGAAAATGTCACACTAGTACGCCATTGCTCCGTCCACCAGTGACGATATGAAACAAACCCACCAAATGACTTAATTGCTTGAATATCACCATCAGCATCAACCACACCTGCATTAGCATAATTTAATGCCATATAACGGCCAAGCCCTTCACCGTAAGTTGCTGTAAATCTAAAATCATCTTTACCTACGGGTATCACCCCAGCAACACTTGCACCATACCCCATCTCTGACGAGTCATAAGACGTAGTACCAACCACCTGCTCAACATTAAGTTGTCGAACAATAGCCGCTACCGAAAAAGACGAACCATCCGAGGTATTAAAATTATATCGACCAACAAAATCCGGAACGACACCACTGCCACTCGTTATACGCGAACCACCACCAAAAGGAGTAATTGTGGTTTCAGGGTTTTCTATCGCAAATTGCCAATTACCGCTGCTATAGCGAATGAGCGACTGCCTAACAAAAGGAGTCCCCTCTGCGGCGCCCACAAAATCTAAATTTTCAGGTAATGCACCAGGGTTTTGAAACGTCGTCCATGTTTGACCTACAGTCCATTCATCGTAACTCACAAATGCATGCCGTATTCTGGGTGAATAACTGTTTGATACTCGCTCATTGCCATCCGTGTGTGTCATAAAATCTAATTCGATAAACCCCGTCAATGTATGACCATCTAAATCAGTAACTGTCTTAAAATTAAAACGAGACTCTCTCGCTTGGAAATCAACAACTTCTTTGCCATTTCCTTCTGTACCGTAAATCGTCCCTGGCACATAAAACTGCCTTGAAAGCGCACCTGAATCCGGTGCACCATTGCCATAATCACTAAACATAACATCGGCTTTAATATACCCACCAAATGTCATATCTGTTGCTGCATGAGCACCCCCACTCATCACCAATAATGCACTTACAATAGATAAATTTAATGTCGCTTGTTTCATAACCAACTCCCTTATTGATTTTATTTTAATCCTCTGCAATATCGAACAATTAACATCCAAGTAACATTGGCAATAAGTCTATGAGACAAAAGTAGATAAGCGGAAATGAATATGAAGAGAAATCAAGAAGTGGTGGGTCGTGAAGGATTCGAACCTTCGAGCAATGGGTTAAAAGCCAACTGCCGTTGTTGATTTAAACCAAAGTGACTGAGCTAACGACCCATCTTGGTTTTATAAGCTTTATTGCTTACCGGAGCAAAAGACAACTGTCTATGTTTCAAGACCGACTTAACTAACGACCCATTTTGGTTTAGGTATAAACGAAAAAAGTGATTGTAAATCTGAGAGGAATTTAAACTAACGAAAAATAAATATGAAGATAAATCAAGAAGTGGTGGGTCGTGAAGGATTCGAACCATCGACCAATTGGTTAAAAGCCAACTGCCGTTGTTGATTTAAACCAAAGTGACTGAACTAACGACCCATCTTGGTTTTTAGCATCAATGCAAAGCTGAATAATAAAACTAACAGAAAATTAAACTAACGAAAAATAAATATGAAGAGAAATCAAGAAGTGGTGGGTCGTGAAGGATTCGAACCTTCGACCAATTGGTTAAAAGCCAACTGCTCTACCGACTGAGCTAACGACCCATCTTGGTTTTGTAAGCTTTATTGCTTACTGGAACAAAAGCCAACTGTCTATGTTTTAAGACCGACTGAGCTAACGACCTATCTTGGTTTTATAAGTTTTATTGCTTACTGGAGCAAAAGCCAACTGTCTATGTTTCAAGACCCGCTGAGCTAACGACCCATCTGGATAAAACACTTAAATTCTTTAGCCACGATTTAAAAAGTGGTGGGTCGTGAAGGATTCGAACCTTCGACCAATTGGTTAAAAGCCAACTGCTCTACCGACTGAGCTAACGACCCATTTTGGTTTTGTAAGTTTCAACACTTACTGGAGCAAAAGCCAACTGTCTATGTTTCAAGACCGACTGAGCTAACGACCCATCTGGATAAAACATTTAAATTCTTTAGCCACGATTTAAAAAGTGGTGGGTCGTGAAGGATTCGAACCTTCGACCAAT